>JBFXEJ010000005.1:0-125287 GCA_050180235.1 Desulfococcaceae bacterium | reverse complement strand
GATATTTTCACTGCCGCAGCGGCGGCATTTTGCTGCAATCATTTTTCTGCTCCTTCGGCAATGGCATGTTGAGAAAAACGGGAGCAGTATAGCATAAGTTTATCAGCATGAAAAGTCCCACTACCAATTTTCGTATATTCAAAAACCGGATTTTTTCAAAAAATCCGGTTTTTCTGAAAATTTTATGCCCGAAAATTGGTAGTGGGTCTGCACATACTGACAAAAAATTAACTATTTGATATTATTATATTTTAAAAAATATACTGATTTTTGTCTATACATAATAAATACAAATAGTTATACGATACATCCATGATACTGCTTATACTGATTATAAATAACATATTGATTTATATATTAAAAAAATCAGTATGAGCAGTCCCACTACCCGAAAATTTATGGAACCTTACTTAATCACTTTGATTTTGAAAAAGCACTATGGCAGGCTGACTTCCTGCAGTTCCCACAACTGATGCTCTTCGCCATTGCAGGTGAACTGCCGGATATTGGCCCCGTCATCCGTGATTCCCCCTGCCGCATCCAGGCATTTTCCGCTGTTGACCGAAATAATCCGGACAAATTCTCCTTCCGCAGGTTCAAGAATCCAGTGCTGATTGTCATTGGCCCTGTAACGGAACTGCTGCACATTTGCCCCGTCATTTCTGCTTTTTCCATCCACATCCAAAACCCTGCCGCTGTGGTATGAAACAATGGCATAGGTGGGGACTCCGTTCCGGAATCCGTGATGCCAGAGTGTCCACAACTGGTTGGCCCGTCCGTGGGAGCGGAACAGTTCTATATTTGCCCCGTCCAGGCTGCTGCTGCCTGCAATGTCCAGTGCTTTGCCGCTTTTTTTGCAGACAATTCTGAATATCCGTCCGGCCTGGGGATTGGGTTTGAGCTTCCAGAGCTGATGCCCGCCTGCTCCGCAGGAAAACTGCCTGACATTGGCAGTCTCCCTTTTTCCGGTATTTTCAGCGTCCAGACATTTCCCGCTGTTGATTGAAACGATCCGGAAACTGTCATTCCCTGCCGGGATAATACGCCATCTCTGGTTTTTGGTTCCGTAATATTTGAACAACTGCACATTTGCCCCGTCCTCCCGGCTGTATCCCATCACATCCAAAACCCTGCCGCTTTTCACAGAAACAAGGGAAAAGGTATTGTCCGGATAGCCCCGGCCCGCGGGTTTGAATCTCCAGCTCTGACTGATGCCGCCGTGGGGAACAGACACTTCTATATTCGCGAGATTTTCCACTCCCGCGTCAGCCACCTGCAGGGCTTTTCCGGTCTGAGCGGAAAAAATGAGATATGTTTTTCCGGGATCGGGAATTTCAGACGCGCGGACTGCCCGGAAACCGGGGATTGCTATCAGCAGCAGAAGCAGGACAGCAATGCGTGTGAGCAGTTTATTTTTTGCGGATATAACCCCATTCTGACAGACGGGTATAGGCGTGCTTGGCATAATCCCCTTTCTGAACCGCCTGAAGATAACGGTTGTAATTTTCTGCGGCCTGTGTTTTGCTTCCCATTCCCTCCTGGCAGTATCCTTTGAAGAAAGTAAGAGTCGGGTTGCCGGGAACAGCCCGGTCAGATGAATCGAATTCTCTGTAAGCGGCTTCATATTTTTTCATCTGCAGTTTGGCAAAACCGCTGAGATGATAGCCCTGTGCCTCACCCGGATATGCTCTTTTGGCATCTTCCGCATACCGCTCGGCCTGCGGATATTTTTTCTGGGTCAGCAGGCATTTGGACATCATGGCCAGTCCCGCGTAATCTCCCGGAGCCTGCCGCAGAGCGCTTTGCAGAAAAGACTCGGCCTGGGCATAATTCTTTTTGCCCATAGCAGTTTCACCCTTCTGCATGGATTCAATCGCGTCTTTGATCCCGCGGAGTCCGGCTGTCTTATCCATATAGCGTTCCCTGTTCAGTGGATAATTCTGTGTACCGGCATAAGTGGTGCGTGCGCTTTGCACGGCTGAGGAATACCGTTCATCACTCATGGGATGGGTGGAAAACAGAATATCCGAATATCCGGGTCTGCTTTTGGACATAGTGTTGAGCATCTCCATCAGTCCCACAAATCCCTGTGTGCTGTATCCGGCCTGCACCATGTATTTGTTGCCCAGAGCGTCTGCCTCGCGTTCATTGTCCCGGCTGTAGGAGGCCAGCAGCATACCTGCCCCGATCTGCCCAAGCTGCCCGGCAATATCTGCATAATCCGAATATTTTGATCCTATGAGGGCAGTGCCCAGTCCCACCACCAGTGATGTCACCTGTCCTTTGGACATCTGCTCGGCTGTATGCCGTGCATTGACATGTCCCATTTCATGCCCCAGCAGCGAGGCAAGTTCGGCTTCATTGTCCATTTTCAGGAGAATGCCGCGTGTGGCCGCAATGGTTCCGCCCGGAAAGGCATATGCGTTGACATAGGTGGCATTGACCACCTGAAAATTATAGGGCATTCCGGGGCGGTGGGTGTGGGGAGCCATTTTCCGTCCCACTTCGGCAAGATAAGTGTTCAGAGAAGCATCCTGTGCTCTGCCGTAGTCTGAGGAAAACTGGGATGGCGAATACTGCCGGTCTATCTGGATTTCCTGATTTTCGGAAACCAGCATCAGGGTTTTCTGACCTGTCACCGGATCCACAGCGCATCCGCTGCATCCCATTGCCAGACCCAGGGATGACAATGAAACTGTCCACAGAAAATGGCGGCGTGTCATGTCGTGAAAAACAATATCTGTGAGAAAACTGTCTTTCATAAACTCCTCCTTGTGATTTTATGATTTTTGCAAAAAATGATTTTCAGATTTCACTCCGGTCAATCATAAAAAAACAGAGGGCAATTGTCAACAGAATCAGGTAAATTTCCGGATGAACCGGATTTCCCTGATCTGCGGGTTCTGAAATGTTTTCCTGAATATGCAGTTTGAGTGATATGAAAAAATTGGCAATGGATCAAAAAAGTTGCTTTTTTAACCTGTATTCCGCTTCGGCAGGTTTTGAAATTGCTCCGGCAGAAATAAAATTATAATTACGGATCGAATTTTGGTTTTTTACGGCACAAAAAAAGATTTAATCGCAAATGTAATCCGGTTTTTGGAAAAACCAACGCTCCGTATATAAATGGCATTTCGGCAATATTCCGGTCATTTTGCCTGCATCCGTGATAAAAAAAGCGGTTATGCACAGCAGAATTTTATAGGGTTTGACTTGCGCTCTTTCTTTTGGTATTACATAATATGAAATCTGAAAAATAATTGGGCATTCCTCTTCGCGGAACTTTGTGTCTTTGTATTTTTCGTGGCAGAAATCCGGAAAATTTTTTGCGGAATTCTTTTTCAGCTTTCATATAAAAACCGGAATAACTGCCCGGACAGATCATTGGTGGACAAATGCGGATGGTATCCGGGTATTTTTTCAGGGGCAGACAGGGAGTATTCCTTCCTGCAAATACATTTTTTCCCCAATTGATCTTTTTTCCTTTGCCTGATAAGTGACGGTAAAACAGGCTGGCTGCAATGCGAATGGCCGGGAATGATTTCCTGAATTGTGGGGCGGCAGGAGAGGTTTTTAAACTGTAACTGTTTATTAACATAAGGAGTTATGCCGATTCTCCATTGAAAATATACTTATGAAACACACCCATGCCCCTCTCAGGAGGGAATTTTCTGAAAAAATCAATGAAGAACCGGTATTACAAAGTTTTTTTTCAACTATCTGATTTTATATAAACCGGTTTGTGCAGTTTAGCATTGGCATATATAAAAATCAGTATGCTAAAATTCAACTGTTTAATTCCTAAATATAAATATGTTAAGGGAGCATGGAATGAGACTGATACGGTTCGGAGAAAAAGGAAAAGAAAAGCCGGGATTGCAGAAAGACGGCAGAATTGTTGATCTGAGAAAAATTTTTCCGGATATGCCGGATATTGGGGAAAATTTTTTTCTGCACGGATGGATGGAAAAGGCCGCACAGGTGACAGAGGCCGGAGAAAAAAGGGATGTCCGCATCGGGCCGCCTGTATGCTGTCCGTCCAAAATTATCTGTCTGGGAAAAAACTATGCGGATCATGCAAAAGAAGGGGGTTTTGACACTCCGGAAAAGCCCATACTTTTCTGCAAAACGCCCAATACGGTCAACGGCCCCTATGATCCCATTTTTCTGCCGGAAAGCAGCACAAAGGTGGATTGGGAAGTGGAACTGGCGCTGGTCATCGGCAGGGGAGGAAAACGCATTTCCCGGTCTGCGGCCTTTGACTTTGTGGCAGGATATATGGTGATGAATGATGTCTCAGCCAGAGAGGCACAGTTCGGTGACGGTCAGTGGTTCCGGGGAAAATCCTTTGACAGTTTCGCCCCTATCGGTCCTGCTCTTGTAACAGCGGATGAAATTGGAAATGCTGCAAATCTGCATCTGGAAACCCTGGTAGACGGTGAAGTGATGCAAAACGGCAATACCTGTGACCTGATCTTTGATATTCCTTTTATTATTGAATATGTGAGCCGTGACATGACCCTTTGCCCGGGTGATATTATTTCCACCGGAACGCCTTCCGGCGTAGGGATATTCAGAAATCCTCCCATCACCCTGAAACCCGGAAATGTGGTGGAGTGCCGGATAGAAAATATAGGTTCCATTCGGAACAAATGTCAGTAAATCGAAAATTTCCTTAATTCTCCATCTCCCCCGCGGGAGAGGCCCGGTGAGGGGATAACTATCTGATTTTTCACCCTCACCCGGACATCCCCCATTGAGGGGATGGAGTTTTCGATCTGCTGAATGTATCTGAAATAGAGATTGGGATTAAAGCAGCCCTTCCAAAAATCAGGAGGTCACTCTTTTTAACCGTCATTCCGGCGTAAGCCGGTATTCAGTGATTTCAAGTGGTTCCGGATGCCGGTTTTCGCCTGTATGATGACGCTGCACAGCAAACTTGGCGGGGGGGAATATCTGCCCTGAATCCTGACTGTATGAATTTTTTGAAAAACCTTTACTTTTTTTTGAAAAAATTGTATAATTGCTGTTTTATGGCACGAAAATTGCGAATTGCCGGCATTTGGAGAACAAGACCTGAATGAAAAATCCCGCAGACAACAGCAGGGGAATGGCCCTGCTTATCACGCTTACCATCATCACCCTGATGATCGCGGGTGCACTGGAACTCAACCGCAGGGTGCGCGCAGCGGTTGAGGCCACTGCTTCTGCGCGGGATCGCCAGACACTGACACAGATGGCCTATGCAGGCGTTCATGTGGCTATGGCCATGCTGATCAAAGACAAAACACAGTCACCCATTGATTCCATACAGGAAGACTGGGCAGATCCGGCGAAAATAGCAGAAGTGTTAGCGGAAATTCCGCTGGAAAAAGGGAGAATGACTTTTTCCGTTACAGACGAACTTGGCAAGATTAATATCAATTCTCTGGCGGTTTTTCCAAAGGGACAGCATTTCAATGAATCCCAGAAAATTATGTGGGATCGGTTTACACGGAATCTTATAGAAAAGACGGTTGCACAGACGGATAAGGAAAAGGATCCGGACATGGATGCAGCGGCTATTGTGAATTCCGTAAAAGACTGGCTGGATTCCGGGGATGATGATGCCATTACCGGGCTCAGCGGGGCAGAGAGTGATTATTATGAGAGTCTTGATCCGCCTTACAAAGCTGCCAACGGGCCTTTCCGGAGTATTGATGAACTGATGCTGGTGAAGGGGATCAGTGCGGAACTTTTCGGTGGTGTAAAGCACAATGGGAAAGCCGGGGAAGAGGTTTCTTCAGAACTGTCCGGAGTGGTGAAAGAGGGGGAGGGACCTGGTCAGTATATGACTGTGCATGGGATGAGCCGATCAAAAACAAAGGCCGAGGACAGGAATTTCACATTTAATGGAAAAATCAATATCAATACTGCGGATCTGCCGGTACTGGTAGCTCTTATGCCTTCGGAAAACACGGATTATGCGCAGGCCATTTTTGACTACCGCAATGAAAAAGAGGACGGCAATTTTGTGAACACAGACCTGGCCTCGCCCACATGGTACAAAAATGTGCCGGATATTCCCGGTGATTTGCAGATTGATCCGAATCTGATTACGGTATCCAGTGATGTGTTCCGAATCAAAGCATCGGCAAACCTCAATGATACGGAAATGAGCCTGAATGTGGTGGTGCAGCGTGAGCAGGACAAAAAAGGAAGATGGACATGCAGAATTCTGGAGTGGCAGACAGAATAAGGCTGTAAATGTGTTGACGGTTGAAGAACCTGTTGCTGCCGCAGATGAACAGGATACGGGTGGCAGACAAAATAAGGCAGTACAGGTGTTGAAGGGAATGGATGGAATTTTATGAGCAGAAAGATACTGGGACTGGATATCGGCTGTGACAGTGTGGCAGCGGTGC
The DNA here is from genome assembly GCA_050180235.1 of Desulfococcaceae bacterium. GTDB lineage: Bacteria > Desulfobacterota > Desulfobacteria > Desulfobacterales > Desulfococcaceae > JAABRU01. Next base: position 118,883 of record JBFXEJ010000005.1, on the reverse strand, counting down.
TTGTTGACAGCAGTCTGGGGGAAAACCGGATTGAGGGCACCGGTCTTGTGTCCATACCCGATGCCGGGACATGGGCCGAGGGGCTGGGGACAGCCCTGACTGAACTGGATGGCAGAATGTCTCTTGCCGGGGCTGTTTGCGCCGCCTCTTTTCCTGCTAATCAGATTTCCTTTCGGAATATGCGGATTCCTTTCAGAAATGCCAAAAAAATCGGGCAGGTGCTTCCTTTTGAACTGGAGCCGCTGCTGCCTTTTCCCGCTGATGAGGTGATTACGGATTTTCTTGCAGTCCGACCGGTTCCGGATCAGACGGATCAGACTGATATTGTTGCACTGAGCATTGCAAAGTCTGACATGAAAACCTGTCTTGACACGCTTTCAGGGTTCCGGGTGGATCCCGGGACTGTGATGCCTGGGCCGTATCCGACCGCGGTATGCCTGAATCTGTCTGAAAAAATGCCTGAAAACTGGATTATGCTGGATATGCAGGAAATTGTGGCCACCGTATTCATTGTGCTTTCCGGCAGAATCCATCTGATGCGGTGTTTTCCGGTGCATGGCGGGGATGAAAGGGGAAAACTGCTGCATACCATGATCAGACAGACCCTGCTGGCATTTGAGGATATGTTTTTTCATCCCTTTGAACCTGAGCAGATGCTTGTCTGCGGAAATATTCAGGATATAAATATTTTGCAGGAACTGGAAAACCTGATGGAAATTCCGGTGGCACATTCGGATATTCTCAGGAATGCGGGAAAACGTATCAGGCTTTCTCCGGGTACGGAGTGGCGGGCCGGACAGTTGGACAATGCACTGGCCCTGGCCATAACGGAAATTGAGGGGAAAAACGGACTCAATTTCCGGAAAGGGATGTTTGCGGCACACAGGGAATGGGCTGTGCACAAAAGGAACCTGATTACGGGGGCTGTGTTCTGTGCGCTGATTCTTTTTCTGGTATTTGCCAATTTTATGACAGACTCCCTTGTGATGCAGAAACGGATTGATCGTCTGGACAGCCGGATAGCGGAGATATTCAGAGCCTCATTTCCGGATGTGCAGAGGATTGTCAATCCGCTGCACCAGATGCAGGTGGCTTTGGAGGATTTGCGGAAAAGCGCTCCGGTTCCTGCCGGAGGTGTGCGGAACATCAGAATTGCGGATCTGCTCAATGAGATCAGTCAGCGGATTCCCAAAGAGATTGACACAGAGTTTTCCCGAATGGTTGCTGATCCTGAAAGCATTCTTATTTCAGGGGATACAGACACCTTCAATTCTGTTGACAGTATTCAGACCTCACTGGAGGGCTCTGCGTTTTTCAGGAAAGTGACGATCAGTTCCACGAGCAAGGATCAGAAGGGGAACCGTGTGAATTTTAAAATAAAGGTGGATTTATGAAATTCAGCCGTCTGAACAGGAGGGAAAGGTACGCACTGATTCTGGGTGCGGCTTTCATCTGTTTGTATATTCTGACAGAATTCATTGTCAGTCCTTTTATGGAAAAGCGGGAGCAGCTCCGGCGTTCTCTGTCTGCCCGGGTGGAGACTTTGGAAAAAATGCGGCAGCTCAGCGCGGAATATGAGGAACTTAAAAACAGGGCAAAGGTTTCAGAGCAGCATTTTGCGCTCAGACCCAAAGGTTTCACACTGTTTTCCTTCCTGGATGAACTTGCGGGAAAGGCCGGGCTTAAGGACAATATTGAATATATGAAACCTTCCAAATCAAAGCCCAAGGACAGCCCCTACACGGTGTCTCTGGTGGAAATGAAACTGCGGGGGATCAATATGAGGCAACTGACGCCCTATCTTCACATGGTGGAGACATCCCCGAACATGGTGTTCATCCGCAGAGCCTCTTTTTCCAAGTCAGGGGATGATGGATTTATGGATGTTATTCTGCAGGTTGAAGCCCGCGAGGTTTCCTGATGAAAAAAAGATATCTGTTTTACACGGTCTGGTTTTTCTGTGCCCTGTTTTTTTTTCTTTACCGGCTTTTCCCAGAGGCAGAGGTGAAAAAATATATTGAATACCGGGCAAAAAGCGCGGGTTATGCTCTGCATATCGGGGCAGTGCGGCCTGCACCGGGTCCGGGGCTGGTGTTTTCCCCTGCTGAAATCCGGGAGGGGGACAGGGTGGTGAAGGCTGATGCGGTGAAAATCATGCCCTGTTTTTTTTCACTTTTGGGATCATCGCCCGCGATGGATTTCCGGGCTGAAATGTATGGCGGAACAGTGGAGGGCCGGGTAAAAAGGGAAGCCGCGGAAAAGGGGGATGGGAGGAATATCATCTCTGACGCTGTTTTGTCCGGCATACAACTGAAAGAGATTGCTGCTCTGCAGGGTATGTCAGCTCATGGTATATCCGGGATTCTTGAAGGCACAGTGACTTACTCCGGCAGTGATTCCGCAGGAAAGGGAAATGCTGATCTGCGTGTCCGGGATTTGACAGTGGAACTGGGAACGCCCCTGCTGAGCATAGCCAGTCTGTCCTTTACTGATGCTGCCGCAAAGCTGGATATGGAGAATATGCAGGTGCAGATCAGGGAATGTACGGTAAAGGGAAATCAGTTGGGCGGAAATATGGGGGGAACTGTGGAGCTGAAACAGCCTTTGGGAAACAGTGCCCTGAACCTGGCGGGGAGCATAAAGCCGCATCCGTCTCTGATAGCCCGTATGGGAGAGGGCATGACCGCACTTTTGTTCAAGTCAAACCGGGGGAAGGGGGAGGTTCCGTTTGCTGTGAGGGGGACTTTGGAGAAACCTGAATTTCTGATGCAGTAAAAGGGCCGGACGGAGAGAAACTGAATATCTGACATCTGAGGGCTGAACAGTGCACAGAGGAGGTTAATATGTTTATTGCACGGCATTATATGTATCCGGTAAACATGCTGTTTATTGCAGCAGCTTTGTATCTGGGTGTGGATGCATTTTACAAGGTGCTGATATCCCGGATGGATTATGAAGAGGTTCCGGCTGCGGAGGTACGATCATCCGCGGAAAGTCCTGCGGAAACTGTGATCCATCCTCTGTCTTATTATAAGGATATTGAGACAAGAAATCTGTTTAAAACCAAAGAAGAGGAAAAAGAGGCTGTGCCGACTTCTTCTGTGCCGGCTGCGGAACAGTTGCAGGAAACCGGGCTGAAACTGAAGCTGTGGGGAACAGTGACCGGAGATGCTGACCGGGCTTATGCGGTGATTGAGGAATCCAAACAGAGAAAGCAGAGTCTGTATCATATTGGTGATACGGTTGAGGGTGCTGTGGTGAAACAGATTCTGCGGGAAAAGATCATTATCACATTCAACGGAAAGGACGAGACACTGAGCATGGAGAGTCTGACAGGAAAGGCTGTTGCCAAAGGCCCGGATCAGCCTCCGGACATGCCCATGCCTTTTCCCTTTCCGGGCATAGGTGCGGCTGAGGTACCTCCGGGAGAATCCCAGAAAATTGCTCTGGAACGGGCCCAGATTGAGGAGGCTGTCAATGATGTGAACAATCTGATGAAGCAGGCCAAGATCCGTCCGCATTTTAAGGATGGACAGCCGGACGGGCTGACTTTGTCGCGGATTCAGCGTGATTCCATTTTCAGCAAACTGGGGCTGCGGAGCGGAGATATTATCACAGGGGTGGACGGGCAGAAAATACAGTCTGTTGATGATGCTCTGAAGTTTTACAACAGTCTGAAATCCTCCTCCAATGTGTCTGTTGAAATAAAACGGAGAGGAAAGACGGAACAGATTGAATACAACATTGAATAACAGGGGACAGGAGCGGAAAAGACAGATGAAAGCATACACTGAGCAGTGCAGGGGGATTGTCTGTATTGTTTTTTTTATAACGATGCTGCTGGCGGCCGTTTCCCCTTTATGCGGCGCGCAGGAAAACGGGAACGGCAGTGTGAACGGGAACGGAAACGGAAATGCCGAGCGATTTGTTTCCATTGATTTCAATGATGTGGATATCGGTGTGTTCATCAAATTCATCAGTGAGCTTACGGGAAGAAATTTTGTGGTGGACAACCGGGTGAAAGGCAAAGTGACCATCATATCCCCTTCCAAAATTTCTGTGAGTGAGGCATACAGGGTGTTTGAGTCTGTGCTGGAGGTGCATGGATTTGCCAGTGTGACATCAGGGGAGGTGATCAAGATTATTCCATCGCCCGAGGCACGCACCAAGAATATTGAAACCCTGATCCGGGAATCAGCCGGTTCACCTGATGACCGGGTGGTGACGCAGCTGATTCCGCTGCGGTATGCGGATGCAGAGGAGATCAAGCGTCTTTTTGCACCGCTGGTTTCCAAAAGCAGTGTGATGCTGTCCTATCCGCCCACCAATATGCTTATTCTCACGGATGTGTATTCCAATATACTGCGGCTGCTCAATATTCTCAAAGTTGTGGATGTCATGGGAATCGGTCAGGAAATCTCTGTGATCAGTCTGGAAAATGCGGATGCAGCAAAAATGGCCCAGTTGCTGACCACAGTGTTTCAGCAGGCAAGGGTTCCGGCCCAGAAAGGAGCGGCATCAGCAGACAAATCCAGATTTGTGGCTGATGATCGCACCAATTCCCTGGTGATTCTGGCCAGTGAGGATGAAACAGTTCGTATTCGGCAGTTGGTCAAAAAACTGGACACCGTCATTCCCAAAGGCAAAGAGACGATTCATGTTTACTATCTGCAGCATGCCACTGCCGAGGAACTGGCTGAAACCCTGCAGTCTTTGTCCTCATCTTCCAGACAGGCAGTGGCTGCAAAGGAGCCGGGAAAAAAGGCAAGCCCCATTGTTTCGGAAAAGGTGAAGATTACCGCAGACAAGGCCACCAACAGCCTGATTATCATGGCGGAAAAAGAGGAATATCTGGTGGTGGAAAGTATTATAAAAAAACTCGATATTCCCAGGGCAATGGTTTATATGGAGGCTCTTCTGATGGAAGTGGATGTTACCAGGGGATTCAATATCGGCATGGAATGGATCGCCGGAGGCAAGACCAGTTACGGCAGTGACAAGGATGCGTGGATAGGAGGCGGATGGTCCGGAGGCGGGGATACAGCCTATTCCAACCTTTCTTCCATTGGCTCTTCGGCTGTTGCCGGTGTGGCTGCCCTGCCCCAGGGGTTTGCCCTGGGGATTATCGGGGAGCAGATCAGCATTGGGGGGATGAAGTTTCAGAATGTGGGGGCTGTTGCGCAGTTTTACAAGCGGGACAACAGTGTGCACATTCTTTCCACGCCGCAGCTGCTGACCACAGACAATGAGGAGGCCACCATCACTGTGGGGAAAAATGTACCCTATCAGACCAAGACCGGGACAACAGACACATCTGAAACCTACAATACCTATGAATACAAGGATGTGGGCATTATGCTCAAGGTGACTCCCCAAATCAGCAAGGATCGGCTGATCCGGCTGGCCATTGAACTGGAGATCACCAAACTGGACACGGCTGCGGAAACCAGTTCGGATGAGCGTCCCACGACCTTTAAGCGCACGGTGAACACCACGGTTATTGTCAATGACAAGAATACAGTGGTGCTGGGCGGACTGATTGATGACAGTTTTTCCGAGTCGGAAAGCAAAATTCCATGTCTGGGAGATATTCCGGGGCTGGGCTGGATGTTCAAATCCATGTCCAGGGGAAGGGAAAAGACCGATCTGTATATTTTTCTGACGCCGCGGGTGATTGAAAATCCGGAAGAGGCCACTGCAATTTATGAGATGAAGAAAGAGAATATTGACCGGGCCGATGAAAAGGAGGAGGATGGAATAAAACTCTACAGACGCGGTACCGAATCCCCGGGCGGCAGTGTGAGTCTGCCGGATTTTCTGGAGTAGGCATGAGAAAACATCTTTGGGACAGACTGGGGGAAATACTGGCCGGACATACAGGCCTGTCAGAGGGGGATTTCCGGGATGCCGTGCGTATCCGGCAGGAAAAAGGGGGGAATCTCTCTGACATTCTGATGAAAAAGAAACTGCTGACCGAGACGCAGTATCTGGAGGCTTTGAGCCTTTTGTACGGCATTCCCTTCTGGCAGCGGCTTCCTCTGGAGCGCATGGAGCCCGCGGGCACGGGCAGGGTGCCCATACAGTTTCTGAAACGGCATTTTCTCATGCCACTGACATTCCGCAGTGAACGGGAAAAGAATAATGTTCCGGAAACAGGGCAGGGGGAGGAAGAAAAAAACAGCCGTGTGCAGCATGTGATGGCCATAAATGATCCCGGAGAGTTCCAGGCGGCTGATGATATTGTCCGGATGATGGGGATGAGGGATTTTCAGACTGTTCTGTGCACAAGGGATGCCATTTTGTCGGCCATCAACCTGACCTATGACATGCACCGGGATTCCGCGGAGCAGTTGGTGCAGGACATGGAGGAAAACGAGTCCCTGATTATTTCCGAGATTGAAAGCACTGCGGATCTTCTGGATGACACGAGTGATGCACCCATTATCAAACTGGTGAACCATATCATTTCCCAGGCGGCAAAGGCCAGGGCCAGCGATATTCACATTGAGCCCTATCAGGACAGTTTCAAAGTGCGGTACCGGGTGGACGGGATTTTGTATGATCTGCTGACACCCCCCAAAAGTATACAGGCAGCACTGACATCCCGTATCAAGGTGATGTCGAGCATGAACATAGCGGAAAAACGGCTGCCCCAGGATGGACGTCTGCAGGTGAAGATTGGGGATCAGGACATTGATGTGCGTATTTCCACGATTCCCACGGCCTTTGGGGAAAGGGTGGTACTGCGGCTGCTGAACAAATCCGGCTCCCTGCTGGAGCTCAGTGAACTGGGTATGGCTCCGGAGCGGCTGGCCCTGCTGAGGCAGTTGGTGACATCCCCCAACGGCATTATCCTGATGACCGGCCCAACAGGCAGCGGCAAAACCACAACCCTGTATGCTGTGCTGTCTTCCATCAACAAACCTGACATCAATATCATCACCATTGAGGACCCCATAGAATACCAGTTGAAGGGCATCAGCCAGATTCAGGTCAATCCCAAGATTGAGCTGACCTTTGCCAGGGGGCTGCGCTCCATTGTTCGCCAGGACCCGGATGTGATTCTGGTGGGAGAAATCCGGGACAGGGAAACCGCAGAGATAGCTGTACAGTCCGCTTTGACCGGGCATCTGGTTTTTTCCACACTGCATACCAATGACTCGGCCAGCGCCATCACCCGTCTGGTGGATATCGGGGTGGAACCTTTTCTGATCTCATCATCGGTGATAGCTGTGGCAGCCCAGCGTCTGGTCAGGGTGCTGTGCAAAGACTGCAAAGAACCTTATAAACCGGATGAAATCATGCTCAGAGGCATCGGCATTTCCCCTGAAAAAATGGCCCGTCATACCATTTTCAGGGCAGTGGGATGCCCCAAATGCTTTCATACCGGTTACAGGGGACGGGTGGCCATTCTTGAGATCATGGTGATGGATGATCAGCTCAAGAGTGTGATTCTGAAAACCTTTGATTCCAATATCATCAAAAGCAAAGCCAAAAATATGATGACACTGCGCCAGGACGGCATTGACAAAATATTGCAGGGACTCACCACTATTGAAGAAGTGGTGCGGGTGACGCAGCAGTGATCAGAAAAGATTTCAGGTTTCAGGTTTCAGGTCCCCGGTATTTTGCCCTCCGGAAAATCCGTAATATGCTATTTTTTTTTCTGATTGTCTGCACAGTATATGGATGTGCCGCTTTTCCGCAGACAGACAGCAGTGACAATCCTCTGATCACAGAGAGCGAATCTGTCCGAAGTTTTTCTCCCATAAAAATTTTTCGGGAATATATATCGCCAATTGACGGAAACCGATGCCCCATGTATCCTTCATGTTCAGCGTACAGCATGGAGGCCATTCAGAAATACGGTCTTATAAAAGGATGGGTTATGACCTGCGACCGGCTTCTGCGCTGCGGCAGGGATGAAGTGAAACTTGCGCCCCGTGTCATAATCGGAGGGGAAGCATACTGCCATGACCCGGTTGCTGATAATGATTTCCGGCCTGAGAAAAAAATATCCGGTTACTGATTCATAAAGACACGGAGCCTGACAGCCATGAAAAGCATCCATGAAACCATAGCGGAGGCCGGGCAGTTTGTTCATACAGATATATGGCGGATTCGTACAGACAGGCTTCCTCCTTTCCGTGCATTTTTTGTGAAACATTTCCGGATTTTTCTGACAGCCGTTGCACTGTTCCGTGAAAATCACGCTGTACTGAGAGCCTCCGCGCTCACCTTTTATACTGTGCTTTCCATTGTTCCTGTACTGGCTTTGGCCTTCGGCATTGCAGAGGGATTCGGTTTTGAAAAAATACTGGAACAGGAACTTCTGAGCAGTTTTCCGGCACAGGAGGCGGTGATTGCAAATGGCATCGCATATGCCGGCAAACTTCTGGAAAACACAAGAGGCGGACTCATTGCAGGCATTGGTGTGGCTGTTCTGTTCTGGACTGTGATCAAAGTGCTGGGACATATAGAAGTCTCTCTGAATGCCATATGGTCTATCCAAAACTCCCGGACAATCGGCAGAAAACTGGGGGACTACCTCGCTATTATGATTATAGCCCCGGTTCTGGTGATCATATCGGGCAGTGTCACGGTGTACATCCGGACTCAGATCATCATGATTACACAGAAAATCGAACTCCTGGACATGTTCAGCCGCTTTATTTTCTTTTGCCTGAAACTGCTCCCATTCGGTCTGGTATGGCTGCTCTTTTCTCTGATATACATCCTCATGCCCAATGGAAAAGTCCGGCTGCTGTCAGGTATTTCAGCAGGTATCATCGGCGGAACAGTTTACCAGATCACCCAGTGGATTTATATACATTTTCAGATAGGAGTTGCCGGTTACAATGCCATTTACGGAAGTTTTGCGGCATTGCCCCTGTTTCTGGTCTGGCTACAGCTTAGCTGGCTGATCGTGCTTTTCGGTGCGGCCGTATCAGCAGCCCATCAGAATGCTCTGCGATATGAATATGCCCCGGACTGCCGTAATATCAGCGCCTCATTCAGACGCCTGATTTCCCTTCAGATCACCCACAGGATTGTCCGGAATTTTGCGGAAGGGGAAAGCCCCGTGACCGCAAAGGATATTTCAGCCCTGCTGGAAATTCCCCATGTCCTGGCAGAAGGCATCATAGCGGATCTGCTTGAATGCGGAATTGTTTCCGCTGTAAAAATCAGAGGGAAAAATGAAGATGCGGCATACCAGCCTGCCCGTGATATTCAAAGCCTGTCTGTCTTTTATGTGATTTCGGCACTGGATCGGAAAGGAAAAGATGACATTCCCCATGCACAGACCGAAACCGTTAAAATCCTTTCAGAAGCGATGGGAGAATTTGGCAGGCTGATGGAAAAATCTCCGAAAAACCTTCTGCTGCGGGATATTTAAAGCATGTACGGGCAGAGAATACATACCCAAACCGGCATGAGGGTCATATATCCCGTGCAGATGCCTTTGCATTTAAGGAAATACCTAAGCCGAATCAGGATTTTTCCCCTGACTTGCAGTCTGACAGAAAAAATGTCTGCCGGCAGACAAAAATCTGTCAGAATTCCGGATGGATTTATATAAAGATGTTCAAGATATTTATTTTTAAAAACTGTACAGCGCAGCATACTGTAACAGATAATTTTTTTCATATTTTCAATTAACTGTCTGAATATCAGCAGCATGGTCTTCTCCATTTTTCTGCTGATCGGGTAAATGAAATCGCATTCCCTGATAAAAAAAAATTCAAATTGTCATATTTTCTATTGCTATTAAAATAAATTCTGTTTAATATTGTAATGAGCATTCTGAACGGGGTGAAAAATCCCCTGAATATCAAATCACAATAAACAAAAAACAGTTGAAAGGAGAAGGGAATGAGTGAATTCGACATTTTGTTGAAGGCGGTATCCATCGGTCTGAAAGCCGGTCTTAAAGCGTTTGCGGAAGGAACTGAACCGGTTCAGAAGCAGGCGGATGAAACAGCAAAACCGCGGCGCAAAAGTAAAAAAGAAACTGCTGTGACTGTCAAAGAGCAGGAAAAAACAGCGGATGAACCCGTGAAAAAAACACGGAAAAAAAGGACTCTCCGGAAAACTGCAAAACCCGGAAGAAAAAAGACCGCAGGAAGAAAGCGGAGAGGAGGGGTTTCAGATACGGATGCTGTCCTTGAAGTGATTCTGGCAGCAGAAAACGGCATTGACCAGGATGAGCTTGCAGAGAAGTCCGGTTTTCCCAGATCCAAAGTGCACGGCATTGTTTACCGTCTGAAAAAACAGGGGAAAATCAGAAGTATCCGCAAGGGGTTTTACGAGAAGATATAAAGTGCCGGAATCATCTTTCACAGTTTGCTGTACTTTTCCGGCATTGCCGGAAACATTTCTGATGAAAAACTGTAAACGGGTGCGGCAATGAAAAATATCATTTTGCGGATGCTTATCCTGAGTGTGGCCTTATCTGCCATCAGTCCGGCCGGTGTTTCGGCCGCTCCTGAAACAGATACAATCGATACAGATGCAGGGAAACTGGAAATCACCTTTGTCGGACATGGAACTCTCATGTTCAGATTCGGAAATACAGTGATTCATGCAGATCCCTGGACAAAGCTGGCCGATTACAGCACAATGCCCAAAGCGGATATCATTCTGATTACGCATGAACACCAGGATCACCTGGATCCGGAAGCTGTGCGGATACTGCGCAAAGATTCCACTGAGATCATTCTTGCACAGGCCTGCACGGAGCAGATCAAAGGCGGGAAAGTGATGAAAAACGGAGATGTTCTGACCGTCAAAGGAATAAAGATCGAAGCCGTGCCTGCCTACAATCTTGTTCATATGCGCAGGGATGGTACACCCTTTCATCCCAAAGGAAGAGGAAACGGTTATGTGCTGAACTTTGGGAGCAAACGGATTTATGTGGCGGGTGATACGGAAAACATTCCGGAGATGAAAGAACTCGGACAGATTGATGTCGCATTTCTGCCCATGAATCTGCCCTATACCATGAGTCCGGAAATGACAGCGGATGCTGTGAGGTTATGCAAACCCGGAATTCTCTATCCCTATCATTTCGGGGAAACAGATACCTCTCAGATTGTGAATCTGCTAAAAGGGGAAAAAACGGAAGTGCGCATCCGGAACATGAAGTAGGGCAGAAAACCCGGCATTGCCGGATACTGATGAAAACGTAAAAAATCCGGTTTTTCATTTTTGCGTCATTCCGGAGTACGCCGGAATCCAGATTTTTCAAAAATTTATGGACTCCGGCTTTCGCCGGAGTGACGGTATTTCTGAATTTTTACGAACTCATCATATCCTGTCTCCTGGCAAACGGCAGATTCGCATTGGTGATGTCAATATTTTCCTCTTCCAGTTGGTTGATTTCGCCAATATGGGTCCGCATGACCTGATCAAGGCGTGCATCGCAGAAGCGGTGCAGACTGAAGGTTTTCCGGAGATGGAATCCCCGGCGTATTTTGTGCTCTCCGCCCAGGCCGGGATCAAAATAACGGATGCTGTTTTCAATGGCCCATTCAATGGGGCGGTAATAGCATACATTAAAGTGGAGTCCTCTGATTCGGGAGGTACTGCCCCAGTATCTCCCGAACAGTTGTTCTCCTTTGTGCACCAGCATGGCCATTCCCAGAGGTTCTCCGTAACCGTTATCACCGCAGGCCGCTGCAAAAAGCAGCCGGTGCCGGTAATGTGCGTACAGACCTTCAAAAAAATTCCGGTTCAGATATTTGCATCCCCAGGGGCCGTACTGATCGTTGGTCGTTTCATAAAAGCGGTACATCAGGGGGATAAAGGATTCCGGTATTTCCCCATCCCTGAACATTCTGACCTGTATGCCCTCTTTTTCCATGCCTGTTATTTCCCTCCGCATATTGTGCCTCTGCCGGGAATGAAACAGGCACAGGTATTCATCAAATTCCCTGAAACCGGGATTTTCCCACAGCATACCGGGCTGAATCCATTCAATGAAACCCAGACCTGCCATGCTTTTCCCCCAATCCGGATCCGCAAACAGAAAACTGCACCCTGAAAGATGATGGTGAACGCAGAAACGGCTGATCTCATCTGCCATGACACGGTTCATCTGCTCTTCATCCACCTCTCCGCTCATCAGAAAACGGTATCCTGTCAGGGGCGTCACCGGACTCATGCCCACCATTTTCGGATAATAGGATATGCCCAGATGTGCTGCGGCATTGACCCAGATCCGGTCAAAAACAAATTCTCCCTCGCTGTGTGTCTTGACATACAGCGGAGCTGCTGCCAACATCCGCTGATCATTCCACACTGTGAGATGCCGCGGATGCCAGCCGGTCTGCGGAGAAATACTGCCTGATGCTTCCATCTGCCGAAGCCATTCCCATTCCAGAAAAGGGGTTTTCAGGCCAATGGCCAGTGCATCCCAGACAGCGGAATCAATTTTATGGATGCCGGACAGCCATTTAAAAGAATATGACCTTATTTTCTGCAATTTCTGATTTGTATCCTTTCCCAATATGATAACTCATTCTGCGCAGACTTTTCAGAAATCAGGAAGCCGCCCTTATTTCAGTGCAGATCGGAATCCTCTGATTTCAAATGTTTCCGGCGATGGTGCGTAACATGAATGACAACTTCTCCTCCTGCATAAGCTGTTCATGAAATTTTTTGAATGTATGGAACCGGGACTGTCCGTGCCGAAGTTTCCCCAAATGTGCCGGGGAGTCTGTCATGCCGGTCTTTGTCCAAATACAATGGTTCCCAGCCGGATCATGGTGCTGCCTTCCTCTATGGCCACCTGCCAGGAATCGGACATGCCCATTGACAGATACCTCATCTCCGTATCCGGCAGGTTCAGTTCCCTGATCCGATCATACATTTCCTTTGTTTTCCGGAAATAGGGACGCAGTTCCTCCGGATTTTCCCGGAAAGGCCCAATGGTCATCAGGCCTTCCAAACAGATATGCGGCAAAGCGGAAATCCGCCGGGCCAGGGATTCCACAGCCCCGTATTCCGGCGGGATTCCGGCTTTGGCTGATTCTTCGCCGATATTGACTTCAATGAGAACCGAAAGCCTTTTGCCGATACTGCCTGCCCGTTTGTCAATGGCCTCAGCCTGATCAGCGGAATGAACAGTCTGCAACATGTCAAAAATCCGCAGGGCTTTGTTGATTTTGTTCTTCTGCAAAGGGCCGATCATATGCCATCTGATTTTGTTTGCCTTATCTCCCAGAGCATCAAAAATGCTTTCCCCTTCCTGCACATAATTTTCCCCCAGGTCTCTAGCCCCCGCGTCAATCACCTCCGCGACTTCCTGCGGGGTTCTTTTTTTGCATGCCAGAACAACAGTCACATAATCCGGCACCTGCTGCCTGATTTTCCGGTAGTTTTCCGCAATGCTCATGGAATGTTCCTTTCTGCTGATTTCCGGTGATGTATCAACTCTGTTTTTTCTGCATCAGATTCCGAAGAGTTGCACATTTTATACCAATTCGCCATTGATTAGACCTCCTGCAAAACTGAATTTTAGCGATTTTTGACATAATAAAATCATTAGGTTAAAAGCTCCATTTTTAGTTTTGCAGGAGGTCTATTTTTTCAGAAAATCCCCTCCTGAGAGGGGCAGGGGTGTGTTTCACAAGTATATTTTCAATGGCGATTTGGTATTATACCAAATCCTTGTCAGAAATGGAAGAATATCTGCTGAAAAACATGAAAAAACAGCGTTTGAAAGTGAACCGGCTTAAACAGGATTGATCTGAAACGGGTGGGGCAGCGGTGCAATATGAAATCTCAGCAGATCGAAAACTCCCGACCCTCAATGGGGGAGGGAGAATTAAGGAAATTTTCGATCTGCTGAATCTGGGAACGGAATGCGGATTACTCTTTGTGAAACTTTGCATCTTTGTGGCAGAAGGAAAAAAGGCAGTGGGATTTTTTATACTGACAGAAAATCTGCGGTGCGACCATTGCCTGCCCGTTTTCCAAAGGGCGGCCACAGGGCATAATCAGTATCAGAAATCCCACTACCCAAAACAGATGGAATAAGCAGGGACTGATTGTCAAATTTTTGAAATCCCTGCTTATATGAATAAATGTAAACACAACTGAATCCGGTGAATTACAGGATTTCATCCAGGCATTTCACCAGCGCGTCAATTTCCTCTTTCCGTATAATCAGAGGCGGCGCAAAGCGCAGGATATTTCCCTGTATGCAGTTGATGAGAAAACCTTTTTCCAGACATTTTTTCACCAGAGGCGCACCCTCAGCTTTCAGCACCATACCCAGCAGCAGACCGATTCCCCGGACATCAGTAACCGTATCATGCCGATCCTTTAACCATGTGAGTTTTTCTTTGAAATAGGCTCCCATCTCCGCACAGTGTTCAATAATGCCTTCTTCTGTCAGCACTTTAAGGGTTTCCAAAGCTGCGGCAGTCACCACGGGAGTACCGCCAAAGGTGGACCCGTGCGCTCCCGGACTGAAAGCTGACATGACTTCCTTTTTTGCCAGCATCGCTCCAATGGGCAGTCCGTTGCCCAGGGCTTTGGCAAGAGTCATAATATCGGGTTCGATCCCGAAATGCTCATACGCGAACAGTTTTCCTGTTCTGCCGATGCCGGTCTGAATTTCATCAAACATCAGCAACGTTCCGCTTTCATCACACATGCGGCGCACGGTTTTCAGGTAATCCGGATCAGGACAGACAACCCCGCCTTCTCCCTGTATGGGTTCCAGAAGCACAGCGCATACAGAATCATCCATTGCCGCGCGCAGGGCCTCGGCATCATTGAAAGGCACAAAGGCAAATCCTTCCAGCACGGGCGAAAAACCGGTTTTGATTTTGTCCTGACCCGTGGCAGAAAGGGTTCCCATAGTTCTGCCGTGGAAGGATTTAATCGCTGTGAGGATACGGTTGCGTCCTTTTACGCCTTTTTCATAAAAATAGCGCCGTGCCAGTTTGATGGCCGCCTCATTGGCCTCCGCGCCGCTGTTGCAGAAAAATACGCGGTCGGCAAAACTGTGACTGACCAGCCACTCTGCCAATTTGATCTGCGGAAGCGTATAATAGAGATTGGAGGTGTGAAAAAGTTTTGCTGCCTGATCTGCCAGCGCTTTTGCCACTCTGGGATGTGCATGCCCCAGATTGCAGACCGCGACGCCCGCAATAAAATCTGTATAGGCTTTTCCGTCCGTGTCCCAGACAGTGCTTCCCTGTCCTTTTTCCAGAACAATGGGCTGCCGTGCATAGGTTGCGGCCATCACGGTATCAGCCTGTGAGATAATTTCGTTCATACTGTCACCTGTGTTCCAATGCCGCTGTCTGTGAAAAGTTCCAGCAGCAGGGCATGATGTTTTTTGCCATTGATGATATGGGTTTTGTCCACACCGTTCTTCAAAGCGTCCAAAGCGCATTCAATTTTGGGAATCATGCCGCCGGAAATGCTCTTTTCCTCAATCATTTTCCGGGCAGTGTCTGCATCAAGGGAAGAGATCAAAGCTCCGTCCGGGCCAAGAACCCCATCCACATCAGTCATCAGCACAAAACGGCCTGCACTGAGTGCCTGTGCCACTTTTCCCGCGACCAGATCCGCATTGATATTGTAGGTTTCGCCTTCCTCACCGGTTCCCACCGGCGCAATGATGGGAATAAAACCCTTTTCCGTGAGGGTGTTGATAATGGACGGATCCACCTGCGTCACTTCTCCCACAAGACCGGGATCAATGATTTCCGGAGGCTTGGTTTCATCTTCCTGAAACACAATGTGCATTTTTCTCGCCCGGATCAGTCCCCCGTCCTTGCCGCTCAAACCAACGGCCTTGCCGCCCTGACGGTTGATCTGATGAACAATGCCTTTGTTCACCTTGCCCCCGAGAACCATTTCCACCACATCCATTGTGGGCGCATCGGTCAGACGCATTCCCCGCACAAAGGTGGAAGTGATTCCCATTTTTTCCAGGACTTTGTTTATCTGAGGCCCGCCCCCGTGGATAACCACAGGTTTGATGCCGATAAACTTGAGCAAAGTGATGTCTCTGGCAAAATCCTCTTTCAACTGCTCATCCACCATTGCATGACCGCCGTATTTTATAACGATGGTCATGCCGTTGAAACGGCGGATATAAGGCAGGGCCTCTATCAGTATATCTGCTGTGTTTGGATTCATTGTTTTTTCACTGTCAGTTTTTGTTTGGTGTTGCTGGATAAACAATTCTGAATTGATTCAGCATTGCTTGTTAATCACTACCTCTTTTTGCTCACAGATATTCATCACAAAGATATTTCAAAAATTTCTCAACTGTCATTTCCCCGGTCAGTTCACAGCTTACCTTATTCTGACCGTGCCGGTGAGGAATCAGTTCATCAATATGATAAGTGAATTCTTTTCCATATTTTTGCTGTAATGCCTGTCTGTCCGGATAGTTGTCGAAGCCGAATGCAACTTCGCCTTCTCTGATGACATAATACGAATACATTCGTCCTTTTCGGATAAAAACCTCTTTCATGAAAATACTGCACACGCCCAGAGTACCATGAATTTCCCACAAAGCCCTTTGCGGATTATATTCTACCCGTTCGAAACTGACGTAACTCAATGTTTTACGGACAATATTTTTCAGAGATTCGAAATAGCTTTGAATTGGCTGCCCCATGTCTCTCTTTCTTCAGTCCAATATTCCCATTCAATTGCATCCTGTTCCCACATGAAATTTTGGGATTCTATTTTTTTTAAAAAAAATTCATCTGTTTGAATTAATTTTTTAAATTCCGAATAATCACAGTTATATTTATGCCTGTAAAAATCAATTTTGGCATCTGAATCATTTATTTTCTGTTCACATTGCCGGATAAAATAACTCCGAAGAGCTTCTTTGACAATGCCTGATATATCTCCGAAGAGTCTGGCTGTTTCAACCCATTTGTTTTCAATAGAAATTGTCTGCATCTGAACCTCTTTTCTGTATATTCTATATGTTGCATGAGGATGCTGAAACTGAAATATATGCTGGAAAACCAAAACAACCGGAGCATCTTTTTGCATCCGGTTCATTTTTTGCCTGGCATGTTCTTTTGACTGCGGCGGGCAAAAAAAAATTTTGCCACATGCTTACTGTTCGCGGTTTTTCGCACTTCAGTGCATCGGATTGTTCAGTCTTTCTCTTCCTTCACGAATAATATTGACAAGTTCCTCAGTTGTGATATTCGTCTTTATTGATGGTACATTTAAAGGAGAAGTTGCCGTTTTTTCCGGTATCAAAGCAAAAGTTCGTCCATTCTTTCCCTGAATCAGGACTTTTCCTGTATTTTCAGCCTGCTCAAGAACAATGGCGAGTTTCTTTCTAACTTCTGAATATGTATATACATACATTTACACCTCCAGTATCTTTATCTTAAGTTTCCTGGCTGTTTCCTTTAACTTTGAATCCAGTGTCAGTAACGGTGCTTTCTGTCTCACAGCACAATCCAAAAAATAAGCATCATAGGCATACATATTGGTTTGTTTGGATAGAGAAACGGCATTTGCAAAATCAGTCGAAATATACCGGAGCGGAATACTCCTGAAAATTTCAATGCCTCTTTTGGCTTCTTCAATGTCCAGCCTGTTCCTTTTAAACATTGCGGAAAATGCGTTGCCTATTTCCCAGGGAATGGAACCTGGGCCTATGAGTGTGTTTCCTGTTGTCAATTCAATTATTTTATCCCGTTCAGGTTATATAATTTAAATCAGCCAACGAATGACACGAATCTGCACGAACTGCACAAATCATAATTCGTGCAGATTAGTGCAATTCGTGGCTATACTGTCAAATTTTCTGAGTAATGGCATATGTCTTTTGCATAATTTGCTGCTTTTATAACAGATTCAGTAGAATTCCAGTCACCGAAATCATATTGTGCAATAAAATCAGGATTGATATATACACAATCACCCATCCAGTTATGGCTCAGCAGTTTTTCGGTGATTGTCGTTTTACCTGCACCGTTTGGTACTGCAACAATAATAAGTCGCGGTTTCATTTTGCCATTTCTGAAAGTTTGCTGCATTGACGACGGGCCACTCCCTCTGCAACAACTGCTTTGAGTTTTTTGTAATGAAGCGATAATACCTTATTCTTCCTTGCCCGTGCTTCATCCCCGGCCTGCCTGATTAACCGGTTTAATTTATCCTCATCTGTTTCATGTTCTTTACTCATAAAATTGACATTTGGTTCCATGATAAAATATACTCCAAATTTAATTTTCAGCATCCAATACAAAACCACCGGATTTTTGATTCCATGCTTTCCTCACTCCGATCATGACAAACTGACTTTTCAATTTCCCACAGACTTGACGTACTCAGCAGATGTCTGTATTTTCAATAAGCTGTCTTGCATAACTGCTTAATTTCGGATCGCCGTTTATAAACCACAGAAAAGTGTGCGTATCAAGTAAGATTCTCAAGGCATGTATTCCTCAAAACCTTCAACGGGATCATCAAAATCATCCGAAATCTCAATCAGTCCTTTTGCACTGCCGAACTTCGGATACGACTGGGCACACGGAACTATTCTGAAAGAAGTTCCGTCCTCTTTGGCAATAACAACATTTTTTCCGAGAATTGCCATTGCAAGCAGTTCATCCAGTTTTGTTTTTGCTTCATTCAATGTTAGGTGATTTCCGGAAAAGAATATACCACAAAAGTATCAAAAGCTTCCAGCTTTTGCCCTGTGCCTGTGAACGGAAATGGTATTTTTATTTTCAGAAATCACCTTATCCGCTGTGTCTGCATAATTTACCTTATTTTTTGCACGTTCACCGCATGGGTCAGGCTTTCTGACAATATCAAAAATGATGTTTTTTTATCTTTATGAGTCACTGATTTGTTCCAAAAGCATTAATATATTGATTTATTTATATTTTAGCACAATTAAGCTAAGCGGTTGCCGTCCCGATAGGCGGCAGTCCGCTTGAGCGCATGGTTAGCCCCCGTTCTATTAACTGGCTGTTATTTATATATCTCATTACTAATGCCTGAATCCTGAACAGCTCTCTCTAATAAATTTTCAAGTTTCAGTTCTGATGCCCAATATTTCAGATAGTTATTATCCAGTGAGTTCTTTTGCACTTTCAGCACCCCCAAAACATCATTCCACTGACGGTCTGACACTCCGCCTCCCAAACGGAACCATTCAAGTTTATTAAGAATAATATCTTCAGGAGATACAAGATAAAACTCGGCATTTTTTTGTTCCTCATCCAGTGTGTCTTTTCTTCTTCTTCTGAGAGTTTCTGCATCGTAAGGTGCATTTTTGGCAATAAAAATGTCAATTTTGAGCATTGTTTCGAGATGAATGATATTGAATGATGACCGTCTTTCAATCGCATCCAGAATCATATTTTCATCAATATAATAAGACGGTTCAAGCATTTTTACAAAAGCCCGGACATGCTGCTTTTTTAAATCCGATATCATGTCAACATCCATTGTTGATCGGGGAATTCCGTATGCCGAACTGGCCACCGAACCTCCGATATAATAAAGAATACCGAGTTTTTCAAAGGCTTCGGCAACCGGTTCGGTTGCAGTCAGTATATCGGGATTTTTCATAACGGTCTGCTGTCCATGAATTCACGGAGAGAATTTGCCAATTTTTCTCCGTAATGATAAGAAATAAATTTTAAAGTCAGTTCGTTTTTATCCAAATCAGGATTGACTCTAGTTATTGCACGCCGTGAAAGAAGTATGGTGCTTTGTGATAATGAACGGACTCTTGAGATCTTTTGAGCAGTGGTTAAAGTTTGTATTAAGGAAATTAGCACCTTTTCTGCTTCAGGATGCGTATCGGGTGATTGTGTTATCATTTATCTTTTTCCTTCAAGGGGCTAACACATGAATAACTGGAGCATCTTTTTGCATCCGGTTCATTTTTGGGTTGGCATGTTCTTTTAATTGTGGTGGGCAAAGAAAAGATTTTGCACACCCTAACTATTACTTCACTTGTACTTAAGTCCCATCCGATAAGTGAGTATCTCTTGCTTTAGAGCATTTACCATCAACGTCATATCTATTGATTTGAAGTAGTACATCTTCAAAATATTTGGGTTGCCTTCTCCTCTGTATTCAACTTCTTGCCATGTGCCAAATTTGACTTCCCATGCATTTTGATCATAAGGCATATTAGAGTGGACATTCATCATGACCCATTTCTGACCCTCTGCTTTCTTCATTACAGAGTCCGCTGTTGCACCAGATGCCCCGAGATTAACAACGGACTTCCCCTTTATAGAATCCCTGATTCCAAGATTTGAAGCTGTTGCTCTGTTTTCTGACCAAAGAGGGTGAAATGATGCCTCGACATTGTAATTTCCTGAAGGGAGTCGAGAGCCGAACGGAAACACGTTCTTGGTTCCGTCAATAGTGGCTCGACCTTTACCATCTGCGATAGGAACTTTGATTATGCCAGTACCTATAAAGGTGTCGTTTGGCTTCTGGCCCTCTATTTCGAGGCTTAAAGAAAAGATCGCAGGTTCTTGAATGTTCGTTTGAATTTCAACATCAACGGTAAATGGGCCAGTAACGGATGGTTTGACCTTGATCCAGTAAATTTCAGCAGCATCGGCAAATTCCTGAATTAGGCATACACTAAACATTAATAGAAGTGCCATGAATCTAAGTTTCTTCATTTTTGTCCTCTCTTGATTGTCCGAACCACAAAATAACAGATGCGTCTTTTTGCGTCCGGTTGATTTTTTGCTTAGTACACGTATGCGTAAATTCACCGACTGTTTAAAAACCCTGAGGGATTCTGAAAACCATCAGGATTTTATAAAACAAAACAGGTTGCGTAATTATGCCGTTGTGTACTTAAGCATGTTCTTTTGCCTGTGGTGGGCAAAGAAAAGATTTTGCCATCCCTATCTACTGCCTCTTAAAAACAATGGCATTCATCAAAATAACCGAGTTGTTATGTTGCGTCCCGTTTATTTTTGGCTGCCTTTTGATTCAGTGGGCATAACGTAAAGCTCAATCGGCTCAAAGGGGTGGAGCGGTAGCGGAACACCTTTGAGGCCGCTTGATCGACGGGTTATGTGTTTTTTTTACTTGCTAAAGCCAAGGAACATTTTCATATGGATCAGTATGATCTGTTTTGGGCATTCTGTTATAATATTTGCCTTTATAATTGAAAAAATACAACAATATTAACTCAAGATACCTAATACCAAGAAAGTACGCTTCTATTTTTGATGACGTATTATCTATTTTTTTCTTTTTTGGAGGATGAACTATTGAATTTCTTATATATGTAAAAGCACCTGGGCCGTCGTTAATATTTTGTTCAGCTTTGACAAGTGAATGTAGATTTATTAGTTCATCAGGTATGGTTGTAGAAATATTTGCTTGAGAAAGCAATAGTCTTATTTGATCAGCCGCAGTAAGGTTTTTAAAACCTTTTTCACTTATACACTGCTTCTCATTGACATGGTAAAACCAAGATAATCGCTCTAATGCAGCTTGTATAAGAAGAATCGGGTAGTGGGACTTTTCATGCTGATTTTTTTAATATATAAATCAATATGTTATTTATAATCAGTATAAGCAGTATCATAGATGTATCGTATAACTATTTGTATTTATTATGTATAGACAAAAAATCAGTATATTTTTGAAAATATAATAATATTAAGCAGTTATTTTTTTGTCAGTATGTGCAGACCCACTACCAAAAATCGAACCATCTGCTCCTATACGTTGTGTGTTAGCATGAATATACCAATAGATTGCAAATTTTATCGTCTCCTTCCATATAGGAACTTCCCAGTATTTGAAAAAAGATTCAAATAATTTATCAAGATTGTCCACATGCCAATAATCAAACCAGGTTTCCCAATGTTGAAGATCCTGCCATGGACTTCTTTGCGCAATCCCCCACTGCTTCCAAACAATATCATTGTCTTGCCCTATACCTATTGGTAATATTGGGGTCCAATTTCCTCTTACAAAAGAAAAAAAGTTAAATATTGCTTCTGTAATTTCATTCGCCTTTGTATTAGAAATTGTTTTTTGATCTTGATATTCTATTCTTCCCAAATGAGTAATTGCAAAACCGCCTTCATTTTTAAGGGCTTCGATATCTTTATATGTATTTTTATGAGATTCAATAATGATATTAAATTCTTCGGCATTAATATTTAATCTGCTGCATGCAGTTGATGAATTTATATCTTTGATGATAAAACTATTTGCTTTAAAATTCAAAAAATTAAAAATAAGGAAATCTAATTTATATATTTTTTTGTTACAATTAATGACTAATGGTTCTTTATGAGGACGGACTTGTAATATCAATGAATTATCTGAATCAACGTATTTTTTTTGAAAAATAACTTCAACTGATTTATTTATTGAGACAAATTGAATTTTGCAATTATTCTCTTTTTCAAAATATTTGCTATTTTGAGATTTATCGCCCGATAATTTGATCTCAATAATAAAATCCATATTTGGAATAAAGTTTAACGTAACATTCGCAACTCCATCAACTTTATTGTCACCAACATAAACTATCACCTCATCTTTTGAAAGGATGATTGATTCATTTGGTGATTTCTCAACAAATTCATTAAAAAAATTTTGATTATCTTTATTCATTTTAAATTTAATTTCAAACACATAACCAGTGATTATACGGTTTCCGCCTATCCGCAAAAAATAATTGTCTGTATTTAGACAAATATATATACATTTAGACAATATTGTCTATATACAGACAAAATGTAAACCAAATCCGGTTGTCTGTATTTAGACAAAACCCCACGATCCAAACCAAGTCCGTTGTTTTTGGATCAGATATGCCGGACAATGCAAAAAGGGAACAGGGGGAAATACACTCCCCCAATCCCTGAATTCCATTCCCCAATCCCTAGAGAATATACCTGCTCAAATCCTCACTGGATTTGATGGCACTGAGTTTTTTCTGCACATATTCCCTGTCAATCACCACCTTTTTTTCATCCAAATCCGGGGCTTTGTACAGAAAATCCTCCAGCAGGCATTCCATGATGGTGTGCAGTCTCCGTGCGCCGATATTTTCGGTCATATTGTTCACTTCCTCCGCGTCGGTGGCAATCTGCTCCACTGCACTGTCTTCAAACACCAGATCAATGCCTTCTGTCCGCAGCAAGGCTGTGTACTGTAGCAGCAGCGCGTTCCGGGGTTCGGTCAGAATGCGGACAAAGTCTTTCCGGCTCAGGGAATCCAGTTCCACACGGATGGGAAAACGTCCCTGCAGTTCCGGAATCAGATCCGAAGGTTTGGAAACGTGAAACGCGCCGGAAGCAATGAAAAGAATATGATCGGTTTTGACAAAACCGTATTTGGTAGCGACCGTGGTTCCTTCCACCAGAGGCAGCAGATCCCGCTGCACTCCCCCGCGGGACACATCCGGCCCGTGTCCGCTTTCCTTGCCCGCGATCTTGTCAATTTCATCCAGAAAAATAATGCCGGACTGCTCCACCTTTTCAATGGCCTGGCCTACCACCTTGTCCATATCCACCAGATTCTGAGCCTCTTCCTGAACCAGTATGGTTCTGGCCTCGGAGACTTTCATTTTCCGGCGTTTGGTGTTCCTGGGCATGATATTGTTGAACATATCCTTGAAATTGATACCCATTTCCTCCATACCCACATTGGAAAAAATCTCCACAGTGGGCATGGAGCGGTCTGCCACTTCCAAATCAATATACCGCTCATCCAGTTTCCCCTTGCGGAGCATGGAACGGAGTTTTTCCCTTGTGGAAGATGGCGTTTCCCGTCCCGGAGTGATGATTTCAACAGCAGCCGGCCCCCCGGTGTCATGACCGCTTTGCTCCCCTGACTTGGGCAGCAGCAGATCCAGAATGCGTTCTTCGGCAATCTGTTCGGCCTTGTCCTGAACCGCTTCCTGCTCCCGCGATTTCAGCATGTTGACCGTCATCTCCACCAGGTCTCTGACCATTGATTCCACATCACGGCCCACATAACCGACCTCTGTGTATTTGGATGCCTCCACTTTGTTAAAGGGAGAATCTGTCATGCGGGACAGTCTCCGGGCAATTTCTGTTTTTCCCACTCCGGTCGGGCCGATAAGGATAATGTTCTTGGGAGCAATCTCATCTTTGAGATCAGGATCCACCTGCTGCCTGCGCCAGCGGTTTCGCAGGGCAATGGCAACAGATTTTTTCGCCTTGTGCTGGCCGACTATATATTTGTCAAGTTCCGCCACAATTTCAGACGGTTTCATTTCACTCATAATCTAACCCAGTTCCTCAAAGGTCACAATGTTGTTGGTATAAATGCAAAGAGAGGCTGCAATTTTCATGGCTTCTTCTGCAATGGCCCGGACATCCATACTGGTATGCCGCAGCAAAGCCGCAGCCGCAGCCTGGGCTGCCACTCCGCCCGAACCGATGGCAACAATCCCCTCGTCCGGTTCAATCACATCCCCGTTGCCGGAGATCAGGTACATGCGGGTTTCGTCCGCAGCAATCATCATGGCCTCCAGACGGCGCAGATATTTGTCCGTGCGCCATTCCCTGGCCAGTTCCACAGCACTCCGGGTCAGATTTCCGTTATACTGCTCCAGTTTTCCCTCCAGACGTTCTGTAAGATTGAGTGCGTCCGCAGTGGCTCCGGCAAAACCCACGATGATCCGGTCATGATAAATTCTGCGCACTTTTACGGCTTTGTGCTTCACCACGTTCTGGCCCAGCGTAACCTGTCCGTCACCTGCGACACAGAGCCTGCCGTTGTTCCGTACCGCCAGTATGGTTGTTCCGTGAAATGTTTCTTCCATTTGCTCTCTTTTTCTGTGAGTTGTGTATCTGTTTTCTGATTCCGGCGCCATTAAATTTAGACGGGAAGTCCCGAACGGAAAGTTTGGGACTTTGTGATGATTTGCCAAAAAAACTGCCACTCTTTCCGTTCGGCACTGCTGAATCTGCTTAGGTGATTTATGAAAATAAATATCCCGGTTCACAGGCACATGTCAAAAGCCGGAAGCTTTTGATACCTTGGCGGTATATTCTTTTCTGGAAATCACCTTAAAGTAACAGCAGAGTTTTTCAGCCAAGCTTTCTGCCCGGCACTTCGGAAAATGCAAAAACTGCCGCTCTTTCCATTCTGCACTCCGGAAAATATAATGGCAGAGCTTTTGGATAATGCTTCATACCGATTCTCCATTGACTTAATACTGTCACGGGCCGATCTGCGTGTGCAAAAAACCGCTCTGCTTAATTTCTGCATTACTCCGGATGCAAAAAACCGCTCCGCTTAATTTTTGCACTCCTCCGGATGCAAAAAACCGCTCCGCTCAATTTTTGCACTCCTCCGGATTTGCATTGTGTATTATATAAAACCAATGGCGAATTGGTATCACATTTTCCGGACTTTTCAGAATGCGATCAGGTTTTCAAGTTCCTGCCAGGTTCCCACCTCTGTGAAAGGATGGGGCACCCGGTTCCATGGCTGCCGGAACACAAGGGGCGTGATTCCTTCCTCTTTGAGGAGAAAACAGGTTTCCAGCCGGTCTTCCACAAAATGGGATACGCCTTTTTCCCGCAGAACTTCGGTTTTGGCCTCAAAGGAACCTGTCGCGACAATGTCAATGCGGGCCGGATCAATCTGCAGCAGATTCTGCATCCACTCGCTGATTGGGCCGGGATTTGGACGTGCTGTCACAAAACGCACCGGAGCATATTCTTTTCCCAGCCGGGTCAGGACACGCCTGGCCCCGGCAATGGGTTTGAGCCCCGCATCCCTGCTTCCGTCAAGCAGTTTGGCAATAACGTCTGAGATGATGTCCGGATGAATATCCAGACATTCCTCCAGCATATAACGGGTAATATGTTCATATTGCACGTCATGGATACCATGATCTTCGCGGACAATATCCAGAAAAAGATTCATGGTATCCGCAACCACGCCGTCAATATCAAATGCAAGAGATGCAGGATTGATCATTTCACCTGTCAGAAGGCAGTCCCCCTGATCCTTAAAATTTTCTGTTTCGGGTTTTAATCCTGTTCCTGGGCCGCAGTGCCCTGCCAAAATTCAATCTTTGAATACAGAGACTTTGCGCCCTTTACGGTTAGGTGATTTACATTAATGATTATACCGTTTTTCGTAGGGCGGGCACGGCTTTTTGTGCCCGCCGTCCTGCTGAAACGGCGGGCACAAAAAGCCGTGCCCACCCTGCAATGATGGTACATTTTTTCATGGAAATCGCCTTAAAACCTGCAAAATCAAAATTGACAAAAAAACCGGTACGCTGTCTGCCCTGAATCTGTACGCTGCAAAAACCGGATTTTTTGGAAAAATCCGGTTTTTCCGCACACTTCAGATCATAAAATCTAAATTGGTCATGCACTAGGCCAGTCTTCTGGTTTTTTTCTTGAGACGGATAATCCGTTCACGCCAGATGGCAGCCATTTTCTGATCACCGGCTTCCAGAACCTCAGCCCATTTTGTCTTCAGTTCCCTGATTTTCTTTTTCATATCCCGGACTGTGGAACTGGATTTCTTCACAGGTTCCGCTATGCCTCGTGCTTTGCGGATGATGGTAAGCAGTTCATCCTTGTTCATGCCGGAAGCACCCACAACACCATCAATTCCCTTTGCAATTTCCCGCACTTCCTTGATGGTCATTTTTTCCAAAGGTTTCTCTTTTTCCTCTTTTTTCTTGCTGCCCATGCTGATTATTCTCCTTATCAAGTAAAATAAATGTAATGATAAAAAAACAGTTTTATCCAAAAATATAATGAGTTCCAAAAATCAGGTTCCCATCCGCATTGGCAGGAACTGATCTTTCCGATGCCAAATTTCAAAGGATTCTGATATTATATAAACGGAATCCTGTCCATCCCTGCTTTTTACATTGTAATACAGGATGCCCGGAAAGCATATGTTAAAATATTAACTAATAATTTTTTTTTTCTTCTGTGTCAATAGACAAGGCATAAAAAACATAAACCGGGAGCCAGTCCTGCGCAGAAAAATCATCCGCTTTCAGAAAAATTTATTTATAACATATTTGAATTTTTAAAAATAATTCTGATGCCCCAAAAGGATTTCCGGCTAAAACTGAAATTTCTCAGAAAAGACAGATCTGAACGGAAAAAAAGTGTCTGGCCTCCTGCCATGAAAATCTGAAAAAATTTTTCCCGTTCCCGGTATTATATTTTTCTTGCATTATTCTCAACAGTGTCATAGAAATATCATAAATTCAATTTGCCCAAAAGAAAAAAACTGTAGAGTTTAAGAAAATGTTTGTCCAAAAAGCCTAAGGGTTTTGAAAGCCGTTAGTGGTTAAGTGAGAAAATTTTTTCTTAAAAACTATAGATTATCAGGCAGTGACCATCAATTTTTTTCATATGAAATCATCCCCTGCAAAAGTTCTGTTCTCTACCCGTTCCAAACTCATTGTCAGTTTTATCACTGTGTCTCTGCTGGTGGGAATCGTATCTCTGCTGGTGGGAGCGCAGATGCTCTATCAGTCTGTTCTGCATGAAATCAACAACCGGGTGCGCCAGGATCTGAATGTGGCCGGAGTCATTTATGACGACCGGGTTAACGAGATCCGGCTTTGTCTGGAAATTGCCGGAATTTCGTCAGATCTGCGGACTGCCCTGGAGGGGGAAAACAGAGACTTTCTTCTGTCTCTGCTGACACAGACAGCCGGAGCTGCAAAACTTGATTTTGCAGGGATTATGCTGCCGGAAAACCGGATTCTGTGCCGTCTGGGAGAATGCGCCCGGCCAGGACAAATTCTGTCAGGAAGAAATCCTGTGGCAGAACTTGCCCTACAGCGTAAGGAGGCAGTTTCCGGAACCGTGGTGCTTGACAGAGAGGTTCTTCACGCGGAAAATCCGGAACTGGCGCATAGAGCGGCCATCCGACCCATGCTATCCCCCTCTGCAAAAACATCTTTAAAGGAAGAAACCGCAGGACTTGCCATTGCCGCAGCCGTGCCGGTTATGGCAGACGGCATTCCAGCGGGCGTGATCTATGGCGGGGTGCTGCTCAGCCGTGATGAGAGCATTGTGGACAAGATCGGTGATACTGTGTTTAAAAATGAAGTGTACAAGGGCCGGCATCTGGGAACAGCGACTGTTTTCTTTAAAAATCTCAGAATATCCACCAATGTGCTGAAAGAAGACGGACACAGGGCAGTGGGAACCTATGCCTCAGATGAGGTTGCCCAGAGGGTTCTGACAGAAGGAAAAAAATGGACTGACCGGGCATTTGTGGTCAATGACTGGTATATTACGGCCTATGAACCCATTGCGGATATTTTTGACAGGAATGTGGGAATGCTTTATGTGGGCGTGCTGGAAGCCACCTATTCCGATGTCCGGCGCAGGGCGCTTCTGGTCTTTACCGGCATTACCGCAGCAGGTGTGCTGCTGTCTGTTTTTCTGGGATGGTTTCTGGCCTCCCGGATTATGCAGCCGGTCAACCGGCTGATCAATGCCAGCATAGAAATATCAAAAGGCAATTTTTCCCCGGAGGTCGGCCCGATTTTCAAAAGCGATATGGGGCTGCTGCAGAAAAATTTCCTGAAAATGGCTGAAGCCCTTAAAGAAAGAGAACAGCGGCATATTGAGGAAAGTGAGAAATGCCTGATTCAGTCGGAAAAGCAGGCCAGTGTGGGCAAGCTGGCCGCAGGGGTTGCCCATGAAATCAACAATCCCCTGACCGCAGTGCTGACTTTCACCCATCTGATTCTGCGGCGCAAAGATTTGCCGGAGGACATGCGCACGGATCTGGAAACCATTGCAGTGCAGACAGAAAGGGTTCGCAAAATTGTCAAGGGCCTGCTTGATTTCTCACGCCAGACCCGGCTGGATCCGGAACAGGTCAACCTGAACCGGCTTTTGGAAGACTGCGCGAATCTGCTGGAAAATCAGGCTTTGATTCGCGGGGTGAATCTTCATTTTGACCGGGAAGAGGAACTGCCCCTTCTCACTCTGGATCGCAACCAGTTTCAAAGTGTGATTGTGAACATGCTCATCAATGCGCTGGATGCCACCGAACCGGGAGGAAGCATTGCCCTCAGCGCAAAACGCTCTCCCCATATGGAACGTGACGGGGTTGAGATCAGCATTGAGGATACAGGCTCCGGCATTCTTCCGGAACATCTGGACAGGCTTTTTGATCCCTTTTTCACCACCAAGGAAGTCGGCAAAGGCACAGGGCTGGGGCTGTCTGTATCAGCAGGCATTGTTGAGCGGCACAACGGCCATATAAGCGTAAAAAGCAAACCGGGTGAGGGCAGTATTTTTCACATATGGCTGCCGCTTTCAACCGGAAACACAGAGCCGGGGGAACAGAAAGCATGAAAATACTCATTGTTGATGATGAACCCATTGTCATTGAAAGCTGCCGGAGAATACTGGAGGCAGAGGGAATAAGCGTGCGCAGGGCAGGAAATGCGGTACAGGCAAAGGAAATTCTGAACCGGGAAGAATCTTTTGATCTGATACTGACAGATATAAAAATGCCGGGTCAGGACGGGTTTCAACTGATTTCCCAAATCAGAAAGGCCCGGCCCGGCATTCCGATTCTGATGATGACCGGCTATCTGACACCGGAAACCGTTGAAAAAGGCAGATCCGGAGGAGCAGAAGGCTTTATTGCCAAGCCCTTCACCCCGGATGAACTGCTCCAGGCAGTGGAAAATACTCTGTCAGGCAAGTGCAGATTCACAGAGAAAAAAGAGTAACTGATGTTACGCCACACTTCAAAAAATCAGCAGGCTGTTGCAGATGCAGTCATTCCGGTGAAAACCGGAATCCGGTTATTCCGGACAGTTCCGGATACCGACTTTCTCCGGTATGACGATTCGGCGTAACATCAGAGAGTAATATGACAAATCTCCGCAATTTTGTCCAACTGCGTGACTATTGATTAAATAAAATGTTAAAACAGGCAGTTATTGGCGAATCTTACCATCTGTCCTTTTTTTGTTCCCTGTGTACATTTTTTTCCATTCTGTAAAAATTCCCGACACAAATATTTAGGATGATCTTCTTTCCCTGTATGGTTCCATATTAAAAATAAACAGATGATTCAATATATTAAGCCTGAGTCATTTTTCTGTCAGCCTGTGGTATGCACTTTGCTTCTGTCTATGGCAGCAGTTGGCAGTTGTCTCATGCCCGCGCTTTGCGCGGGAATGGGTGCAGAAAGATGTCTTTCTTTGTGCCCTTGCGGCAATATCAATGTGAAAGGAACCATCAGCAGAAAAAAATGTTGATTTGACAGTCTGAAAAGGAGAAATTCGATGGCTGAAAAAATGCTTGTGATTGATGATGATCCCGCCGTGCTGACATCCTGTCAGCGGATTTTTGCGGCAGAAGGTTTTGACGTTGAAATCACAGACAAACCTGAAGAGGGTCTGAAACTGGCTTCTGAAAAAAATTTCAATGTGATACTCTGTGACTGGAAAATGCCCGGTTTTGACGGACTGGATGTGGTTGCAGAACTGGAAAAGCGCACACCGGAATCCGCAGTGGTGATGTTCAGCGGTTATCCTTCCATAGACCGGGCTACCGAAGCCATGAAGCGCGGGGCTATGGATTTTCTGCCCAAACCCTTTACACCGGAAGAAATCATCCGGACAGTGAATAAGGCCATGAACCGGAAAGTGGCACAGGAAAAAAAGCATTTTGGACGTTTTGAAAAAATGATGAGAAAATTTCCGGTTCCCAGTATGGATGACAAAAACCCTGTGAGTATTGCGGAAACTGTCGCTCAGACTGTGGGTGTTGCCAAGGCAAATTCTCCCTGGGTAACGCTTTTTGTTCTGGGAATGCTGGCCGGAGCCTATATCGGATTCGGCGGACTGTTTTCCGCATCTGTCACCTTTGATCTTGCACCGGTCACAGGTATCGGACTGCAGAAACTCATCAGCGGCGCTGCTTTCAGCCTGGGACTGATGCTGGTCATCATTGCAGGAGCGGAACTGTTTACCGGTAACAATCTCATGATTTCCAGTGTAATGATCGGAGAAATCACCTGGGAAAAAATGCTGGCAAAATGGGGTGTGGTGTATATGGCCAATTTCGCAGGTTCCCTTCTCATGGCCCTGCTCTTTTATTTTTCAGGTTTATGGAAAACCGGAGGCGGTGCTCTGGGCGAGTCCGCTGTAAAAGTTGCCTATGCCAAAGTGCATCTGAGCTATATGGAATCCTTTGTCCGGGCTGTGGGCTGCAACTGGCTGGTGTGTCTGGCCGTATGGATGGCCCTGGCCTCGCGTCAGGTGATTGGAAAAATCTTTGCCATATTCTTTCCCATTACCGGATTCGTGGCCATCGGCTTTGAGCATTGCGTGGCAAATATGTATTTTATTCCCAACGGGATATTTCTGAATCAGTGGGCAGGCATTGCGCCGGCCGGTCTGGATATGACTACACTGACCTGGACTGCTTTTCTCATTGACAATCTGATTCCCGTAACCATAGGCAATATTGTGGGCGGAGCCTGCTTTGTGGGACTGGGTTACTGGGGCGCATATCTGAGAGTGTCCAAAACTGCGTAAAAAACAGAGGAATCTGAGGGAGGGACTATGCGGAGAATTTGCTGACGCACCTTCCGCATATTTTTCAGAAATCAGGAGGTTATTTTTTTAACCCGTCATTCCGGCGTAAGCAGGATTCCAGTGTTTGAGGATACTGACTTTCGCCGGTATGACGGTGCTGCGTAAAAGGACTTACGCACTGTCAAAAAGTTATTTTTCACCGTTTCGGTGCTCAAAATAATAGCCGCATCGGAATCCTGATGAAATATAAACATCCAGAATGTCCCGTTCATCAATTGGAAACATGGCACAGGCATCGGGTCTGACGGCTGCGTGATAAACACTGCAAAGATTGTCTTTTGTGAGGAACGGACACCGATATACTATACGGCAGCAGTTTGCACACTGATGGCAAACTCCTTTGCGTTTTGAAATCAGCTTTTCCGCTTTTTCAGGATAAAGTTTCAGCCAGAAAAAACGTCTGAGTTTTCCGGCCAAAAGAATTCCGGTTTTTTTTATATCTGAATATGAAACAGATAGCATTGAATGCCTTTCAATCTGCCGTCCGCTGCCGGTTGCGAAGCGTCCGCGGCAAGCAGTTTTTATTCGTTTTTTGTCATAAAGCATAAAAAATGAGTGTGCGGAACGCAGTTTTCATGCCAGGTAATCCAAATCAGTTACTTGACACAGTTAAAATGGATTTTCCTATTCCCTTTAAAAAATCAAATCCATTATTATACAGTCGTTATTGAATAAGTCAAGGAAAAAAAATAATCCATAATATCTGCCGGCCTGATTTGAATAAAGGCGGAACTCCCGCAACTCTTTTTTTACAACTGCAAGATTTCCCGAACCATCTGAAAGTCTTTAGGTGATTTCCATTAATGATTATACCGTTTTTCGTAGGGTGGGCACGGCTTTCTGTGCCCGCTGTCCTGCTGAAACGGCGGGCACAAAAAGCCGTGCCCACCCTGCAATGATGGTACATTTTTTCATGGAAATCACCTTATTTTTTTCAGAAGATAATTTGGGGAAGGCCGCAGATCGGAGATAATACCAATTAGTACAGTGGGTCAAATCCGCTGATCGGAACAGCAACCCGTCTGAAAATAATATCGGCTGATATACATTCCGATAACATTGTCATGTATGGTTTCGTTCTTTGAAAAACAGACTGTTTTACGGTTCAGTCTACTGATATATGTCCTGAAATTCAGGTTTTTTCTTTCAATTTTCGGCAGTGGGTCAAATCGGTTGATTCTGAAATTCCCCTCCCCCGGAGGGAGGGGCAGGGATGGGAAAATGCCCTGAAGTTATACACTTAGGTGATTTCCATTAATGATTATACCGTTTTTCGTAGGGCGGGCACGGCTTTTTGTGCCCGCCGTCCTGCTGAAACGGTGTGTACAAAAAGCCGTGCCCACCCTGCAATGATGGTACATTTTTTCATGAAAATCGCCTTAGATGTACTGATCCGGAACGGAGAGGATGGTAAGGCACGGAAAGAAAATCAGAAACATAGAGCATGTTCCTTTGCTTTCCTGCGGTGATATTAAATTTGTTTTGGCAAATACACTTCCCCAAAAGGCGAATACGAAAAAAATATTGAATCTGATTCATGAACGCCATATTCGTCGGAAATATGATATTGACAGATTCAGCTAACATGACAACGTAAAATTCAGTCTGTAAATTTTTTAACAATCAGGCAGGTATTCACTCCTCCGAATGCAAAATTCTGCACAGCGGCTATGCGTATGGGCGATTCCCGAAGTTTTGTGACATGGCGGATCATCGCGCACCTTTTGTCAATTTCTTCCAGATTCAGAGTAGGCGCGATAAAACCTTTTTCCATCATATACAGACTGAGCAGTATTTCAATCACCCCGCAGGTTCCCATAGTATGGCCCATATAGCTTTTCAGGCCCGTAACATAAGGTTTGTCCCCGTAAATGCTGCCAATGGCCTGCGCCTCGATCACATCTCCCATCTTGGTTCCGGTCGCGTGTGCGCTGATGAAATCCACATCATCAGATGAAATTCCCGCATTTTCCAAAGCGAGGCGAAGAGTGGCTTTGATGCCATCCGCATTGGGCAGTATCATATCCCCGCCGTTGTTGTTGCAGGAAAACCCGATGATTTCACCGATGATATTGGCTCCCCGCTTTTTGGCAAATTCATATTCCTCCAGCAGCACTGCACCGCCGCCTTCGCCTACGACCAGTCCGTCCCGCTTTGCATCAAAGGGTCTGGGGGTCAGGTGGGGTGTGTCATTGAATGCGGTGGAACAGGCAAGCAGATTGTCAAAAACAGCGACCGTGGTGGTATCATATTCATCCGCACCGCCGCAGATCATGGCATCCTGCATTCCGAATTTCACCGATTCGTAACCAAAACCCACAGACTGGCTGCTGGTGGTGCAGGCAGTGGAAGAGGCTATCACCCGTCCGGTAATGCCAAACATTTTGGTGATATTTACGGCTGTGGTATGCACCATTGATCTCAGATAATCCACTGCACTGACACTGGAAAACTGCTCTGCCTCTCCGCTGAAGAAATTTTTGTAAATGCTTCTCTGAACTGTGGGACTGCCATGTGTGGAACCAAAGGCCACACCAAGTCTGCCGGAAGTGATGAATTCCTGATCCAGACCGGAGGCTTCCAGCACTTCCTTTACCACCTGACACGCGTAATAGGCCACCGGCCCCATTGTTTTCCTGTGGCTTCGCTTAAAATCGTATTCTATTGGATAATCCACTGTACCGAATACGCGGGAATGAATATACGCGGACAGCAGCCCGTCCGGTTTCAGGGGCCTGACCCCGGAAATGCCCTTTTCCAGGCTTTGGACAATATCTTTCTTTGCATGACCGATGGGAGTGATGGCCGATCCTGCTGTAATAACAACTCTTCTTTCCATTTATGCTCCTGTATGTGTCAGGCCCTTGCGGCTTTGACTGATTCAATATAATCACAGATGTCGTTGATGGTTCTGACGCCCATAGCCTGTTTTTTTTCTTCCTGCTCCAGAGGAAAACCCAGCATTTTCTCAATTTCCACCAGCAGTTCTATGGCATCAATGCTGTCGAATTCATATTCACTTCTCAGGTCATCATCAGGTTTCGGATTTTCAATCTCAAAATTCTGTTCAAAAATCCGCATCAGTTTTTTTTCTGTCTCTTCCCGTGTCAAGTCCATAATATTCTGTAAATACTCCTTTTATATAAAATTTGACAGTGAATTGGATTCACTGTAAGATGGATACAGACTGATTCAATTTCATTTTTTTCGTCATTCCGGCGAAAGCCGGAATCCAGTTTTTTCAGCATATTCCGGATACCGGCTTTCTCCGGTATGACAGCGGTGCAAAAAGCTGGCTGCAATTTATCCTTTGTGAAACTTTGCGTCTTTGCGCCTTCGCGGCAGATGAAGCTGCCGGAACCAAAAACTGCTCCTGTTCCGGAAAAATTCCGCGTTTTTTTCTTTTACTCTTAAATCCGGAAAAAATTCAACAGAAAATTCCCTATCCCCGTTTTTATTTGCCCAATCTGCCGAAGTTTCCCACAGAGAACACAGAGGTTTCCCACAGAGGACACAGAGAGTTTTTTTGTTTTTCCCAAAAAATCTCTGTGGGAAGATTTTCTGCCTGACATCTTAAGTCAAACGCACTTGTGAAAAAAAATGTTTACTGTATAGTAGAGCTTATCTGAAATAAAAATCAGAACAAACTTCCAGTTTTTTCTGCTGTTCATAAACAAACTGGAAGTTTGTTTTACATTTTTTATCATAAACAGGCTGGAAGCCTGTTCTACCTTTGCAGGAAAACCATGAAAAAAAAACCTCTCAGAATCGGAATTGATGTTCACGGCGTTGCGGATGCGAATGCCTCCTTTTTTTCCCGCCTGACCGGGCTGCTGGTGGAAAACGGTCATGAAGTCCATATTCTGACCGGCTCTGAGCACTGCCCGGAACTGGAAAGGCATCTGCGTGAAGACCTGGGTCTGCACTGGACCCATTTTTTTTCCATCACCTCCCACCATAAGGAATATGGAACCCAACTGACCTATATCAATGGCAAACCAAATATGGATGAGGATGTATGGAACCGCACCAAAGCTGAATACTGCAAAAAGCACGGCATTGAACTTCATCTGGATGATTCTCCTGTCTATGGCAGATTTTTTGAAACCCCTTTTGCCAAATATTATGCAAATTCCTGTCCGGAGAAGAAAAGCAAAGTGGCAGTTATTGGAGGTTCCTTCAATCCCCTTACCGCAGGGCATATAAAAATGGCGGAGACTGTTCTGCATTTTCTGCAAGACATCCGGCAGGTCTGGTTTATGCCCGCATTCCGGCATCCATTTGAAAAACATAAAGATTATGCCACCGACCGTATCCGTATGATACGGATGGCGGAATCAGAGCGCATCCGTTATTTCGGATATGAAATTGACCACCGGCTCTCCGGAGAAACATGGCTGACCTTTTCCCGGCTCCTAGATGACCCGGATTACCGGAATCTGTATGATTTCCACATGGTCATCGGCTCGGACTGCCTGCTGGATTTTGACCGGAAATGGAAATATGCACAGGAACTTTCCCGGCTGGTGAAATTCATCATCATTCCCCGGCCCGGATACAGCACGGAAAATTACCGGGGTTTTCTGTCAGAACCTCCGCACATAATTTTGAAAGAAGCTCAGACTCCGGATGTCAGCGCAAGTCTGGTGCGGGAAAAAATCCGGCACAATGAATCCATTGAAGGACTTGTGCCGGAGCCTGTGAGGAAATTTATAATGGAAAAAGGCTTGTACAGAGAAGCGGAAATGGGGGGAAGTGCTGCTCATGTCAGTACAGGTTTGAAACCTGCTCAGTGCAAATGATACCAAATCGCCATTGATTTTAAGTTTTTTCACCGTTGTGCGTGTGCAAAAAACCGCTCCGCTTAATTTTTGCACTCCTCCGGATTGCATTCCGCATTGTATAAAATCAATGGAGAATTGTTATAAAAGCAGCTATCTCCTCAAATCAGCATGCGGGAATAATTGAACGAAGGGGCCAAAAGCTGTTCTTTGTCAATTATCACCGGATGCCTGCTCTGTATCAGGGACATGAGCAGCCCACCCTGTTCAATGTGATTGACCATGACCATACCGGTTAGCAAATCCCCCCGGAAGACAAGTTTTCTGTAGGTTCCCCTGCGCGGGTTCACGTCTGCAAGAACTTCATAACCTTCATTTTTTGGTGGATTTACTATCCCGGCTGTCATGATGTCTGTGCTGAAAATCCGGATTACATTGCGCCCCAGACTGCCTTTGTATGATACCGGTCTTCCGGCCATATTCATCCCCGCTGTACGCCCCTGATTCACGGCTTCCGGCCAGATCGCGTTCACCCATGAAATCCCCCTTGCAATGTCAGTAAACTGCGCAACGTCTCCGGCAGCATAAATGCCGGGAATATTTGTTTCCATATGTTCATTCACCAAAACACCCAAATCTGTTGCGATTTTCTCTCTGGGAACAAAAGACAGGGCCGGAAGTACACCCTTTCCTATCACGGCCATGTCACAGGGCATTTCCGTGCCATCGGAAAGATGAGCGCATCGGACACTTTTTTCTCCTGCAAAAGCACTTACGCCGGTTCCCGCACGCACCTCCAGTCCGTGGCGGATCAGTTCTGCCAGAATCATTTTCCCGGCAGTCTCATCGGCCTGCATGGACAGAGGATAACCGGAGCGTATGAGCATGGTGACACGGATACCCCGGCGCAGAAGTCCGTAAGCTGCCTTGAAACCCACCAATCCTCCACCCAGAACCAGTGCTGTCCGGACTGAAGGCAGCTCTGCCAGCATCCCCCGGACATGGGCCTGGTTGCGCATATAAAAAATATTTTTCAAATCCAGCCCTTCAGCTTTCACAGGCCGGGGATCTGCTCCGGTGGCAATAAGCAGCCTGTCAAATCCGATGGCACGTACATCTGTGCCCCTGTTTTCCGGGATAAAGATCTGCCGGTTTTCTGTGTCAATGGCACTGACCCGTTTCCCCAGAACCGCTGTGATGTTCAGATCTTCATAAAACCGGGCATTGCGTATGGGCAGTTTTTCCGGCTGTACCGAACCTTCCAGAACCATGCTGATCATGGGACGGCAGTAAGGGAGCATGGTTTCATCCCCTGTCATGGTGATGGAACCCTCTGCATCAAAAGAGCGAATGCTTTCTGCCGCATGAAGACCGGCTGCACCGTTTCCGATAATCACGTATTTCATGGAAATGTCCTTTTTCAGATAAGTGCAAAGCAAAATCAGAACATGTCTGTCTTCCGGAGATTTAAAAATTTTTTTCAGACTGAAACCCTTATGGTTTTTCTTTCGGACAAACATTTTCCTGAAGTCTGTATAACAGATTGACCATTTACAGGCAACAGGAGATATATCGGCAGAAAGTGCAATTTCACGATTATCCAAAATCCAAATTGGTCATGTGCTGACGGGCATATTGGTATTCAAAAACTTATGAAACAGAAAATATTGTATGTTTACAAATTATTATTCACTTTCCATATACAGAAAGGTCAATGGCTTTTTCAGGCAGCATATACCATTTAAGCAGGTCAGCAAAAAATTTCGTGTATCAGAAAAATCAGATTTTTTCAGGAAAAAACGATACCCTGAAAAGTTTGTACCCGAAAAATTATGAAACCCTGCTTATTACCGTAAATTTCCCATACTTCTCTTGACATTACCCCTGATTTTCTGCAATAATCCAATATTCCCGTCAATACCGAAGCACAGGATGCTTTATGGAATCTCTTCAGTAACTGCATACAAAGAAAAATCCGGAACAGATTCTTTATTCAAAAGAATCAGATGAATATTCTGTTTACAGAAAAGAGTATTCTTACAGATTCCGGGAAAATCCGGAAGAACTGAAAAATTTTGGGATACCGGAAGAGAACGGAAAGATGTCTCAGCATGGAATCAAAGTGCCGGAAAAGGATTGCCAGGCAGATAACTCTCTGAAAAAATATTGACACTGCCTGACATTAACTGATACATATACAACTTTATGAAAAACGTCGCTGTCCGGATGAGGGAAACTGGCATTGCGGAAGCGATGTTTTTTTGTTCACAGACTCATTTGGTTTGTCATTTCAATTAAACAGGGTAAGAAAACAATGTCTGAAAAAATCAAAAAAGTGGTGCTGGCCTATTCCGGCGGATTGGATACATCGGTTATCCTGCGCTGGCTGATCGAAAAATATGACTGTGAAGTGATTGCCTTTTCCGCTGACATCGGTCAGGAGGAGGAACTGGATACGGTCGAGGCCAAAGCCCTGAAAACCGGTGCATCCAAAGTCTATATTGATGATCTGAAAGAGGAATTCATCAGAGATTATGTGTTTCCCGCGTTCCGGGCCAATGTGATCTACGAAAGCCAGTATCTGCTGGGTACGTCTATTGCCCGGCCTCTGATCGCGAAACGTCAGATTGAGATTGCAAAAAGGGAAGGGGCTGATGCGGTCAGTCACGGCGCGACCGGAAAGGGAAATGATCAGGTGCGTTTTGAACTGAGCTATTATGCCCTGAAACCGGACATCAAAATCATTGCGCCCTGGCGGATTTGGGATCTCACTTCCCGGACTGCGCTGATGGCCTTTGCGGAAAAGCACGGCATTCCCGTGTCTTCCACTCCCAAAAAGCCCTACAGCACAGACCGGAACATGCTGCATATCAGTTATGAGGGCGGCATTCTGGAAGATCCCTGGAGTTCTCCGCCTGAGGATATTTTCACCCTTACGGTTTCTCCCAAAAATGCACCGGATGATCCGGAACATATTGAAATCCGTTTTGAGCAGGGAAATCCCACTGCCATCAACGGAAAAAGCATGTCTCCCGCTGTTCTTTTCAAAGAACTCAACCGGCTGGGCGGAAAACACGGAGTTGGCCGGGCTGATGTTGTGGAAAACCGCTTTGTGGGCATGAAATCCCGCGGAGTTTATGAAACTCCGGGCGGAACCATTCTGCGCGCTGCCCATATTGCTATGGAATCCATCACTTTGGATCGGGAAGTCATGCACCTGCGGGATTCCCTGATTCCCCGGTATTCGGAAATGATTTACAATGGATTCTGGTTCACTCCGGAGCGGGAACTGATGCAGACCCTGATTGACGAAACCCAGAAAAACGTATCCGGTGTTGTGAAACTGGAGCTTTACAAAGGCAACTGCCGGGTGCTGGGACGCAAATCGGATTATTCCCTTTACAGTGAGGATTTTGCCACATTTGAGGATGACAGTGTTTACAGGCAGGGCGATGCAGAAGGGTTTATCCGGCTCAATGCGCTCCGGCTCCGCATCCGGGAAATGAACAGGCAGAAAAGAGGATAAAGATAATAACCTATGGATAAATCCATAGGTTATTCATTATTTACTCATTCATTCCATAGGTTATTCATTTATTTATTATGGATAAATCCATAGGTTGTTCACAGATTATTGTTGATATGGATTTATCCACAGGTTTTCAGGAAAATGAATAACAGACCTCTTTCAAAAGCAAATATTGACATTAAACAGGAAATGATATAAAAATACAAAATGAGCAAATATGATGAAATAAAAGACAAAAGCAACGGGCATTTCAAACGCCTGACAGGCGTCAGCAAAACGGCATTCCGGAAAATGGTTGAATCTGTTGCAACGCATGAAAATGAAAGAAAAAAAATATCCGGACGTCCGCTGAAACTGAGTTACGAAGATCAGGTTCTGATGACGCTCGAATATAACAGGGAATACAGGACGTATTTCCATCTTGGTGCTGATTACGGGATGAGCGAGGCGAATTGTTATAAACTGATAAAAAAGACAGAGGATATACTCGTCATATCGGAAGGTTTCATACTGCCTGACAGAAAAAAAGGCGGCAAAGAGCAGTACCGGGATTGAAGCTTTACCTGCCGATGCTACAGAGAGCCCGATAAAAAATTGCTGTCTTTGCGGACAGCGGATATTTGGGTATTGCCGAAATACATAAAAACAGTTTGCTGCCGAAGAAAAAGAGCAGAAAGAATCCGCTTTCCATGAAAGATAAGCGGAATAACAAAAAGCTGTCAGGTCAGATAGTTTTTACAGAATATGTTATCGGCAAAATCAAAATTTTTTAAAATACTTTCAGAGAGATACAGAAACAGAAAAAAAGTTTGAGTTAAGATTCAGGCTGATCGCGGGTATTTATAATTTTGAACTGAAATCAAAAGGAAATGATTTTTGAAAGAGGTCTAATGAATAAATGAAATGAATGAATGAATAATGAATAACCTATGGATTTATCCATAGGTTTTGGAAGCGGGCTAACCTATGGATAAATCCATAGGTTATAACCTTCATTGTTGACAACGGATTTATCCACGGGTTTTCAGGAAAAATGAATAATGAATAACCTATGGATTTATCCATAGCTTCTGGATAAAATAGTATGTCTGAAAAACCCTGGGATGGCAGATTTTCCCAAAGCACGGACAAACTGGTGGAGCGGTTCACTTCTTCCATAGCAGTGGATTGCCGTCTGTATGCTTATGATATTGAAGGCAGTATTGCCCACTGCACCATGCTGGCAAAGGTTGGGGTGATTTCTGACGAAGAACGGGACATTTTGATCAGGGGACTGGGGCAGATCCGCAAAGAGATTGAATCCGGCCAGTTCCGCTATGAGGACAGTCTGGAAGACATCCACATGCACATTGAATCCCGGCTGTCTGAAATTGCTGGTAAAACTGCGCGCAAACTCCACACTGCCCGAAGCAGAAATGATCAGGTGGCTCTGGATATCCGCATGTGGCTGCGTGCAGAAACCCGTGAAGTGACTGCCCTGCTCCGGCAACTGCGCAAAACCCTTACAGAACTTGCAAAGCAGCATCTGCATACCGTGCTTCCGGGTTATACTCATCTCCAGCGCGCACAGCCGGTTCTGCTTTCCCATCATTTCATGGCTTATTATGAAATGTTTCAGCGGGATACCGAAAGATTTGCAGACTGCCTCAAACGCATCAATGTCATGCCTTTGGGCAGTGCGGCTTTGGCAGGCACAACCTATCCCATTGACCGGCATTATACAGCACAACTGCTGGATTTTCCCAAAGTATCAGCCAACAGCATGGACACGGTCGCGGATCGGGACTTTGCCATAGAATTTCTTTCTGCTGCCAGCATCTGCATGATGCACTTAAGCCGCATGTCTGAGGAACTGATTCTCTGGTCTTCCTCGGAATTTGCATTTATTGAGATTTCCGATGCCTTTACCACAGGCAGCAGCATCATGCCCCAGAAGAAAAATCCGGATGTGTGTGAACTGGTGCGGGGCAAAACCGGCCGGGTTTATGGCGATCTGATCACTCTGCTGACTTTGATGAAATCCCTGCCCATGTGCTATAACCGTGACATGCAGGAAGACAAGGAACCCCTGTTTGATGCAGCAGATACCCTGAAACTCTGTCTCGCTGTGTTTGACCGTATGCTTCCCCATATCCGGATCAAAAGCGATGTTATGACAAAGGCTGCGGAAAGCGGTTTTCTCAATGCAACAGATATGGCCGATTATCTTGTAAACAAAGGCATTCCCTTCCGGGAAGCGCACAGCATTGCGGGAAAGGCTGTTGCCTATGCAATTTCCCGGCAGAAAGAACTGCATGAACTTTCTGTTCCGGAACTCAAGGATTTTTCCGATCTTTTTGCAGAAGACCTGTTTGATTATCTTGGCACAGAGCAGATGCTCAGCCGCAGGCAGTCTTTTGGCGGAACAGCAAAGGAAAATGTGAAACAGGCCATTGCTTTGGCACAGGAAAATCTGAAAAATGAAGAAGAGTGATTTTTTTCTTTTGACATTTTTTTTGCTGCTGTTTTTTTGTCTGTCTCTGAGCGGATGCGGAGTCAAGGCTGATCCCAGCCCCCGGCACCGGTTGCCCCTGCCTCAGCCGGCAGAACTGAACGCGGAAAAAGACGGAGGCAGTCTGCGTCTGACATGGACAGTGAATCTTTCGGACAAGATGGCAGTGCCCGCGGAATTTGCTGTGTACCGTTTCAAATCCAGGGTTTCCGCAGAAAGATGCAAAGGATGCCCGGTTCCCTTTGAACGGATCGCGACTGTGCGTGCAGAAGACAAAAAAATTTTTTCCCATACGGAAACTTTGGAAAAAGGTTTTCTGTATATGTACAAAGTCGCGGCAGTGGCTGAAAATGGCAGTATGGGCAAAGATTCTGAAACCATATCAGTTATCCACTGAGAACAGCATGACAGCACCATTTCCGCATACAGCATATATCGCGGTCGGTTCCAATATGGGCGACAAACTGGCTTGGTGTCAAAAAGGCATTGCTGAACTGGGAAAAACATCCCCTGTCACAGCCTGTTCCCATTTTTACCGGACAGAACCGGTGGATTATACAGATCAGGACTGGTTTGTGAATGCGGTTGTCAGAATCAGCACGGCTCTCAATCCCCGTGAACTTCTGGCAGAACTCAATACAATTGAACATTCCGCAGGCCGGATACGCGCGGAACAGCGTTTCGGCCCGCGCACACTGGATATGGATATTGTCTTTTACGATGATGTGATACTGGATTCACCGGATTTGATTCTGCCCCATCCCAGAATGCACAAAAGACATTTTGTTCTGCAGCCGATCTGTGATATAAATCCATTGCTTGTTCATCCCCTGTTACGGAATACTGTTTCTGAGCTTCTGGAAGAACTGGAAAAAACCGGACAGGAGATTGTTCCGATGGAAACATAGGGAATTCCGCATGGATGTCAGATCTGAAAAACAGATAGCAAAATTTATAACATATTTTGAAAAAATTATCATATGTGTGCTTCTGGCACTGATGATGGTCACTGTTCTGATTTCCACGATTGAACTGGCAGTGATCCTGTGGCAGCAGATTGGCAAACATCCTCTCAGGCTTTTGGATGTGGAAGAAATGATTGAGGTGTTCGGATTTTTCCTCATGGTTCTCATTGGTCTGGAACTGCTGGAATCCATCAAAAGCTATCTAGATGATGACAGTATGCATGTGGAAGTTGTCTTTCTGGTTGCTATGGTCGCTGTTGCCCGGAAAATCATTATACTGGATTACAAGGAGTTTGATCCGAAAATGCTCTGGGGCATGTCTGCCATTATCATTTCACTTTCGGTGGGTTTTTATCTGGTGCAGAAGGCTTTGCAGAAAAAAAGAGAAGCTGTTTTAATGGAAAAAAAATTTGAGTGTGAAGGAAAAAAAGCAGGACAGTGAGATATGCCGGAAGACTCAGAAAAAATAAAACGCAGAACTGCGGAAAGGACAGCCAAAACAGATTGATCAAATTACTCATCATTGCCGGAATCGCTTATTTCGGTTACAAAAAATTGAAGTCAATGGCTTTGCAGGACGGACAGTCTTCTCATAAAGTATCAGGAAGGGAAGCCCCTTCCGCTGACGATGTCATGATTCAGGATCCTGTTTGCAAAACCTGGTTTTCCAAACGGGATGCTGTTCATCTGCACATTGACGGACAGGACTTTTATTTTTGCAGTACTCAATGCCGGGACAGTTTTCTGAAAAAGTAAAACAGGCTTCCAGCTTGTTTATAAACAGAATCACAGGCTGGAAGCCTGTTCATATTCAATTCTCAGGAGGAACGTAAAACAGGCTTCCAGCTTGTTTTATAAGCAGAATCAAAAAGCAGAACAGGCTTCCAGCTTGTTTATAAGCAGAATCACAGGCTGAAAACCTGTGATACTTTTTTTTATATCAATTCTTTAGGAGGAAAAAGAAAACAATGAAGTTTTTTATTGATACAGCCAATGTGGATGAAATCAGAGAGGCCCACCGTATGGGAATGGCCGACGGCGTAACCACAAATCCGTCTCTGATTGCAAAGGAAGGCAGAGACTTTGAAGAGGTGATCAAAGAAATCTGCGAAATTGTGGACGGCCCGGTAAGTGCGGAAGTCATAGCTCTGGATACCAACGGCATGGTCATTGAGGCGCGTGAACTGGCAGCGATCCATGAAAATATCGTGGTCAAAATCCCCATGACCGTTGACGGACTCAAAGCCGTGCGGGTGCTGAAGGAAGAGGGCATCAAAACCAACGTTACTCTGGTTTTTTCGCCGCTTCAGGCACTCATGGCAGCCAAAGCCGGGGCCGCGTATGTCAGTCCCTTTGTGGGAAGACTAGATGATCTGTCCCAGGACGGTCTGGTGCTGGTG
Source organism: Desulfococcaceae bacterium (assembly GCA_050180235.1). Classification (GTDB taxonomy): domain Bacteria; phylum Desulfobacterota; class Desulfobacteria; order Desulfobacterales; family Desulfococcaceae; genus JAABRU01. The sequence continues at coordinate 74,102 of JBFXEJ010000005.1, read as the reverse complement.
GAACAGATTGTTGACATATACACCAATTACGGTTATGAAACAGAAATCATCGTGGCCAGTGTGCGTAATCCGCTTCATGTGCTGGAATCCGCGCTCATGGGTGCGCATATAGCCACCATTCCCTTCAATGTTCTTTCCAAACTAGCGGCCCATCCCATGACTGACAAAGGGATCAAGGCATTTCTGGATGACTGGAACAAACGGGAAAAATAGGCTGGCGGGTCAAACCGGCTGATTCCCAAATTCCCCTCCTCTGCGGGAGGGGAGCATTTTTTTCCGCCTTATCACGCAGATTGACGCACCGCAAAAAACATAAGCTGAAAAACAGGGGAAAAGAAAATGGATGTAAGGGAAAAAATTTCAAAACTGCTGAGCAATCCCAATTTTCTGACAACCTTCCGCATGGCTGCAGCGCCCGGAGTTGTGGTGCTTCTGCTGTTTCCCAATCATTTCACCACATTTGCGGCAGCCATTCTCTTCAGTCTGGCAGCCATTTCAGATTATCTGGATGGATTTTTTGCCAGAAAATGGGGACTTACATCCAATTTCGGCAAGGTGATGGACCCGGTCGCGGACAAACTGATTGTCTCCTCCTCCTTTATTATGCTGGTTTCCCTGGGCTGGATACCCGCGTGGGTGATCTGCATCATCATCGGACGGGAACTGGCCGTCAGCGGTCTGCGCAGCATTGTGGCAGAAAGCGGTGAGGATGTGTCTGCCTCCTGGCTGGGGAAATACAAAACCGGTTTTCAGATAGCCGCCATAATTCCCCTGCTGATCCATTTTCCCTATTTCGGGCTCAATTTTCACGCCATAGGCATGTTTTTCCTGTGGGGTGCATTGGTTTTTACGCTCTGGTCAGGGGCTGATTATTTTATCCGTTTCCGGAAACTGCTTCATACATGATTTCTGATTTTTTTTGTTGACAGAAAGACACGGATCGGTTATACAGAAAATTCTTTATGAGCGGGAATAACTCAGTGGTAGAGTGCAACCTTGCCAAGGTTGAAGTCGCGGGTTCAAATCCCGTTTCCCGCTCCATTCAAACGGCGGCATAGCCAAGTGGCAAGGCAGCGGTCTGCAAAACCGCTATTCTCCGGTTCAAATCCGGATGCCGCCTCCAATTTTTAAAATTCGCGGGAATTTTTGTTTTTTCCAAAACAAAAAAATAACTGAGCGGGAATAACTCAGTGGTAGAGTGCAACCTTGCCAAGGTTGAAGTCGCGGGTTCAAATCCCGTTTCCCGCTCCACCAGATTGCTATATGACCGGATGAATTTATTTCATCCGGTTTTTTGTTTTTTTATTTCAGATAGTCGGTTCAGATTTTATGTCCGGGTAAACAGTAACCAGTATAATAGCTGATTCTTTTCCATTTATCCAGCTTTTTCATAGCTTCTGCCAGCAATATGCGCTTTCTGTAGAAAGCATTTCTTATTTCGCGGCAATTCCTTTTCAGTCCGTATGGATCAACGTAAAAATCCTTCATATTATTGACAAATCCATAAAGATCATATCCGCCTCTTTCCTCAATCGGCTCTCTGCTCCAACACCTTTCCAGTTCAGCAGAATAATATCTGAAACCGTAGTAATAAAGCCCCGTCTCCTCATCCCAATACTTCGTGGAGAACCGGAAAGGATTCCCCTCGGCTAAGCCCCGTAGGAAGTGATGAGGTTTCCGAAGGGATCATACTCATAATGGGCCGCAATGGTTACTCCGGTTGCGTTTACGAGCTGGCCGACATTTCCGTTTCCGTCATAAAAATAATACAGCACAGTTCCGTTTTCCGAGGAACAGAGCAGCCCGCCGATGCCGCCGGCTCCCTACAGGATTTGGGAAAGGTTGAGACCACCTACTTGATATTTCTCCGAATTCGTTCCGCCAGTGATGGTGGTTTCCTTTATCACATTCCAGCCCTCATGCACAAACAGTTTTTCTGTTTCCGGGGCCGGGTTCCAGTCTGTGCCGCTGTGGAGAAACACCTGTTTTCTCACCCTTATTCCCATGTAATCATACAGGAAGGTGATTTTTCTGCCGCCGGATACCGGGTTATGCGGATTCACGGAGACAGGACAGTTTTCCGTGTTCGATACACCGAGACCGGTGATGCGGGTGCGGTTCACACCTGCGGATGTGATGATATCACCGTTTTCGGCGTTATTTTACTGTAAAACAGTATGTCATTTTTTCCTGTAATCAGAAGAAAATTTCTTATTCCTCAAAATATTTCAATGCGTCATTACGACTTTGCAAAGGACTTTGCAGTCCATCCTACATTATCATGCCCTGACAGTAATTTTCCAATACTTCTGAAAATCTTCAGCAAAAATATCCTCTTTGGGAAAAAGTTGGTTGGAAAATTCAATAGGAATAACAGCATATTTTAATGATTTCTGATTCTTTTTCACAGATTCACCAAAACACCCTTATAATTTCATCGGCTGTAACGATTTGCAGTTTCATTCTTTTTGCTATAGCCACAATTTTCCTGCCTGCCGGTTCCCGATGAATCCATGCAAGATTGATATTTTCAAGCCAGATATATTCATCAACAGGAACAATTTCAATTTGTTGCATAAAATGCAAACGGTTGACATAATCTGTGAAAGAAGTGCCTATTTCCAGTTTGCCTTTTTTAATCTTTATACCAATCTCCCATACAAATATGGATGATACAAAACAACCTGAATCGTCTATTCTTCTGCAAACGTCTGATGCTTTTTGAGGCCCGGTGTCCACCATATCAATGCACATGTATCAAAAAGCACCATTTTTCACACTTTCACCCATCCCATTCTTCTGTTTCAGGTTCCAGAATATCCGCATGATATTTCATCTTACCCCGGATGTCCTTAAAAACCTGATTAACACTTTGCATCGGATGTAAACGGGACATTTTCAACACAGGGATGTTATTTTGATCCGTAATGATGATCTGCTCTCCTGTCTCTTTAACATACCGGAAAGATTCTTTAATATAATTTTCAACATATTCCATTGCCACAGCCTGCATCCTCATTCCTCCCTGTTATCAGGGAGTTGGAAATTGCTGATGTGCCGGTTTCAGTGTTTAGGTTTCAGTGCAGACCGGCTCCTGACACCTGCCCCGGTATTTTAAAAATTTCCGATTACCTTGTAACTGCTTTGCTTTTAGCCATCTGTTTTATTACAGATTTAACTATCTTAAATTTCTACCATTTTTTCCGCAGCCGGATTTCCACTGTCAGGGGTTCTCCCTCAATCGCACTGTAGGTTCCCGGAGTTTCATAATTTTCATCTGTCAAATTTTTGGCACTCACCTGCAAATCCATGCCGGGAAGCAGAAAATCATTCACTGTAGAGGCAGCATCCAGCAGCCATACAGAAGAACCTCCGGAACTTACAGAAAAATCCGCATCCCGCAGATAAATGAGTTTTCCCGAAGAAACATATCCCAGACCCGCAGATAAACTGAGATTGTCCATCGGATGCCATACCCCTGCAAAATTGAACAGGGTATCTGCCCCGGAACCATAGGGATAATTCAGTTTCACATAATGGGGAATTTCTGCCCCTCCGCCCAAAGGATATTCTGAATAATCGTTATAATAATAGGTCTCATCCGGCCCACGGTTATGGATCAGTGTCAGATTTGCACTCAAATCCAATGTTTCCAAAGGAGAATAATTCCCACGGATTTCCAGACCGGTAAATTCCTGTTCATTGGGTTCGGAAAGCCCCGCGTAAAGGTCTTCCATGACATGATCGGCTATCTTGCTCCAGAATCCGCAAATCTCCGCGCCCCATTTGTCAGAAGGACGCCAGCCAGCCAGAAGATTGATGCTCTGTATGTTTTCCGGGTCTGCTGTTCCGTTTTCCTGCAACTGTTTGGCAAAAGGTGTGCGGTACGCTGTTCCGTACAGCAGTTTCACTATCCACTGCTCTGAGGGATTCCAGGAAATGCCCGCGGACATACTGGTTTTGTCTTTGTAGGAATCATGATTGTCATAGCGCAGCCCAAGCCAGGTTTCCATATCTCCGAAACGGTGACTGTACTGACCAAAGGCTGACCAGAGCCGGGTGTCATAGTCAGACTGATCCGGAGGCAGTGGCAGCAGGGATTCATTTTCAGGCTTGAGATAATCCGGCAGATAACCGTTCCATATGAGTGCGTCATTTATCTGTTTTTCCCGAAAAGAAATGCCGCCGGTAAACAGACCGCTTCCTGCCAGAAAAGAGCGATCATAAATCAGTTCCCCGTAAACCGTGCTTTCCTTTTGGGTAAAAGACTGGTCAATGATCTGATGCTCATCCTTCATTTGCTGATATGTGCCGGTCATCCGGATACCTGACAGATGATCAATGGATTTTTTCGCCTCCACTTTGATAATAGCAAGAGGATTGTCCCTTGTTTCCCTCCAGCTCAGATCATCTTCTTCAATAATCATGGCATAGGCCCTCCGGCTGTCCGCAAGCCGCGCACTGACCGTGAGCCAGTTTTCATAGGAAAATCGTCCGGATGCCTCGATATACCGGGAATTTCCCGGCCACTCTGAACCATAGCGATCCTCTGCATCCACAGCATTTTCCCCATCTCCCCAGAATCTTACCACATTGGACAGTGTATCATCCAGTTGGCCTTCCTGTCCGCTTACTGAGAGAAAAGCATCCCATCGCCCAATGTCATAACCCATATTCAGATAAAATCCCCGCCGATCTCCGGGGGTTCCGTACATCACTTCACTTTCCACACCGCTGAGATCTTTGCCGCTCATGGGAACAATATTGACAATACCGGCAAACGCATCAGGCCCCCACAGTACCGAACCGGGCCCCCGGATAATTTCAATGCGTTTCACTCCGGCAAGAGACAGATCATTGTCAATGGGATGAAAAGACTTGCTCAGATCCGAAGACAGGGGAACTGTATCATACAGAAAAAGCACAGAATCCGGTATGCCCCTCAGATAGGGCTGGGTTCCCCATTCTTTCTGCGCCATATAAAAACCCGGAACTTTTTTCAGCACATCAGCAACTGTATTATCGCCATACTCCCGCATTTCTTTTTTTGTGATAACCTGAGCAACAGCAGGAGCCTGCCATGCGCTTTCCTCCCTGCGGGAAGCAATGCTAAGCACATCCAGTTTTTCCCCCACAAACATCAGCATGGTATCCTCATGCTGGCCGGAAGCAAAAATATCATTTCCCCTGGCCTGCGATACATACACCTGACCGACAATCAAAGCCGTCAGGCAAAGGATCGGAAATGTGCGGTAAGTCATATTATCCTTATTTTTTTCAATGCAGAACAAACTTCCAGTTTGTAATACCAATTCTCCATTGATTTAATACAATACCGTCAGTTCCGCGTGTGCAAAAAACCGCTTTGCTTAATTTTTGCACTCCTCCGGATTTGCATTCCTCATTGTATAAAACCAATGGCGAATCGGTTAAGACAGTAAAACAAGCTGGAAGCTTGATCTACTTTTTCTGTTTAGGGAAGAGAAATTTCCTGAAGTGCCGTTTCAGGTGTCAGGTTTCGGGTGTCAGGGAACAGATGCAGAACACTGAAACCGGTATATCAGCAGTTTTCAAATCCCTTATGAGCAGCGGAACAAGCTGGAAGCCTGTTCTGCTTTTTTTACCACTGCTTCATCAGCACCCGGAATTTGGCACGGGTCAGGCCCAGCAGTTTTGCTGCCGCGCTCTGATTGTTGTCAGACATCTCCAATGCCTGCTGTACCAGATCATTTTCCAGTTCTTCAAGAATAACTCCCTCTGGCGGCAGCCGGAAATTTCCCTGAACAGGACAGGATGCGGAAGCAGGGGCAGTGTCGAGAAAGGACAGGGTTTGTCCTGTGATTTTTCCTGTGTTTCCGGCCAAAATCACAGCCCGTTCCACAGCATTTGCCAGTTCCCGGACATTTCCGGGCCAGGAATATTTCATCAAAACCCGCATGGCTGTCTCATCCAGTTTCAGAGAGGATGCTCCCATCCGCTTGAAAAAATATTCGCACAAAGGAATCACATCCTCCATCCGCTCCCTCAGCGGCGGTGAGGAAATGGGAAACACATTGATACGGTAATAAAGATCATTACGGAATTCCCCATCTTCCACACGCTGTGCCAGTTTCCGGTTTGTGGCGCAGATAAACCGCACATCCACCGGAATTTCCTCATTTCCGCCCACTCTCTGGATTTTTTTCTCCTGCAGGGCACGCAGCATTTTGGCCTGGGCTTCCAAAGGCAGATCCCCGATTTCATCCAGAAAAAGAGTTCCTCCGGAAGCATATTCAAACTTTCCCTCGGCTTTTCTGTCCGCACCGGTAAACGCGCCTTTTTCATGTCCGAACAGTTCGGATTCCACCAGATTTGCGGAAATCGCGGCACAGTTGACCGGCACAAATCTTTTTTCACCCCGCAGACTCATGCGGTGAATGTATTTTGCCAGCAGTTCCTTCCCGGTTCCTGATTCTCCGCTGATGAGAACCGCTGAATCTGTCTGCGCCACCCTTTGCGCCAGTTCCATTACTGATTTCATTGCCTGGGACACATATACAATTTCATCATTTTTTTCCGCATGTTTCAGACGCTGCTTCAGTTCCCTGTTTTCCGACAGTACCTGGGAAAGTTTCAGGGTTCTTTCCACTGTCAGCAGAATCCTGGCCTCATCAAAGGGCTTGGTGATATAATCTGCCGCACCGCTGCGCATGGCATCCACTGCTGAATCCACTGTTGCAAACGCTGTGATAAATACCACAGGACAGGGCATCTGCTGCTCTTTTATCCTTGCCAGAAGTTGGATGCCGTCCATGCGGGGCATTTTTATATCGCTGATGACCATGTCAAAAGATTTCTGCGAAATCATTTCCCATGCTTCAAGCCCGTCCCCGGCCTGTGCAACGGTATAACCTTTTCTTTCCAGCATAATGGAAAGCAGATGCCGCATTTTTTTTTCATCATCCACTATCAGGATTTGGGGGCTGGGGGCTGTGGGATAGGGATTCCGGGATATGGATTTGGAGTATTCATTCATATTTTTTTCTCCAATGAACGACGTAAGGCATAAAGCATACGGTTTATTTCTTCTGTTTTATGCAACAGGTCTTCAATGTTATTTTGCTGCGAGTATCCGAGATACCGTGAAATCTGCAAATGGGTTTCCAGTTCAGCCAGCGAACCGCAGGCAATTGACAGATGATGCAAAAATTCTTTCGTATATTTTCGGGCATGTCCTTCGGCAATATTTGCAGGAATGGATACTGCCGCCCGTCTGAGCTGACTGGTAAGACCGTATGACTCACTCCTTGGAAAATTTTCACTCAGCCTGTAACAATCAACAACAAGTGACATGCTTTTATTCCATACATCCAGATCACGATAACTCCTTATCATCCCCCAATCCCTATCCCCCAATCCCTATCCCCTCCCAATGGAATTTCCATACAAAACACTGCTCCCCCCTCTTTCCTGTTTTCCGCCATAATCTTTCCCTGATGAGCCGCAGTCACCTGCGCTGCAAATGCCAGTCCAAGTCCGGTTCCTGTGACACGGGTGGTAAAAAAGGGTTCAAAAATTTTCTGCATGTTTTCTGCCGGGATTCCCGGCCCCTGATCCCGTATTTCCATATACCATTTGTTTTCATTGCAGAAAGCCTTTACTTCAACCACACCTTTGTGATCATTGGCCTCAATAGCATTTTTCAGCACATTGCCCGCAGCCCGAATGAGCAGATCCGGATCTGCATTGGCAATACAGGGATTTTCCGGAATATCTGAAATGATTTCAAGAGAAACTTCGTTCAACTGAATTTCAAAACGGTCAATACATTCCAGCAGCATGCCGTTCAAATCCGTCTCCCGGAAAGTGGGCAGAGCAGGTCGGGCAAAAAGCAGAAATTCCTCAATCAGATGGTTCAGACGCATGATTTCATCCTCAATATAGAGGATCATGGTGTTTTCCGAGCTGTTTTCAATATCCGGTTTCAGAATATCCAGAGAACTTTTGATGATCCCCAAAGGATTTTTGAATTCATGGGCTATCATCAGGGAAAATTCACCCATGCGGGCCAGGGTTTTCTGTCTGATCATCTCTTCATTGGCACGTTTCAGAGCAGCCTGACTTTGCTGCAAAGAATCCAGCATGGCATTAAAGGAAAGGGCAAGTTCCCGTGTTTCCGGCAGATTTCCCGGTTCCACCCGCAGATCCGGATTGCCGGCCGCAACCTCACGCGCTGCTGCGGCCAGCCGTGTTACAGGCCGGGACAGGGAACGGGAAATAAAATAAAATATCAGAACACTGAGTCCGGAAAGTCCCAGCGTAATCCAGAGAAAACGAACTTTCATCACAGACAGCAGTTTGCCTATGCCTTCGGTGGTATAATCAATGCGTACCCGGCCAATGATTCTTTCCTCATCAGTGCTGCCCATATTCCAGGGAAATTCTTTGGATTTTTTCACTGTCACCGGCACTTCCACCACGGAAAGCGGCCCATGATTCTCACGGGAGACATCAGCAAGTATTTCATCGGATTCATTGAAAATGGTCACTTTAACCACATCTTTTTCCGAAAGAAGGTTTTCTGCCTGACGTTTGAGCATGTCACGCTGATCAATCAGTATCCCCAGTTCTGAGTTCAAAGCCAGATATTTGGCAAGAAACTGAATCCCGTTTTCAAACCGGGACTGGACAAACTCATGGGTGATATTTCTGGTCATATATCCCAGTGTAAAAGTGCTTGCACTGATCAGAATGATACCGGTCAGCAGCAGCCGGAAATGTATGCCTGCACGTTTTATCATCTTGGTTTCACTGTTTTTTTATCGCTGTCATCATAGACTGTTCCCAGTTTCCTGAGAACCCCCTCATTGAGCCATATCTGAAAAGCTGGGGAAGTTTCCGGACAGTATTTTCCACGCAAAATTTCTGCTGCCAGATTCCCGGTCTGTCTTCCCAGTTCTTTGTAATCAAAAATAAAACTCATCACTGCTCCGGATTCCCAGAAAAAGCGGTTGTAACCGATTACCGGGATTTTTCTCAGCAGGGCCTCTTTGATGATATAGGCTATGATACTTTCGGAAATAATGGTGCGATCCGGAATCATCCACAGACAGTCCACTTTTTCCCAGTTTTTTTCAAGCACCTGGGGAATTTCTTTGCGGGAAAACACCTCCAGGGGAAGCAGGGAAAGGGAAGTGCTGTTTTCATACCGGGATGCGAGTTGAAAAAAATCATGATTGTACTGGGGATCAAAGAGAAGTCCGACACGGCGGATTTTCGGCAGAATTTTTGCAATTTCAGAAAGTTGCATATCTGCGGGAATGCTCATGGAAACACCGCAGGGATCTTTTGGAGCTTCCGGAATCTGCTCCGGATGCAATACCATAGTGTACAGCAGCCGGATATTATGATCCCGGAATTCAGACCAGATAAAACGGGAAGCCTCAGGGCCTACAGCAACAAGGGACTGAAAATGATCGCGGAGAATCCTGTCTTTGAGAAGTTCCCTTTGTTTCTCAGGATAATTTTCCAGAAAAAATACAGTGGAACGCAGGCTGTTTTCATGCAGAGCCGACTGAATTCCCTCCACAGCCTCGGCATAGGGTTTGATGTTGAGAGAAACAATCACCCCAATGCTTTTGGGTTCTTCCGATCTGCCGGTCTGGGGATGAATGAATACCGGAAGAATCAGCAGGAGAAACAGACAGTAACGCATATATTCCTGTTTTTTCATAAAAAATCATCTATTCTTCATGGTATTCATCACTATCTGGTGCAAAAATGCCATCTTTGTATGGAAATTCCTGTCAACTTGCATTCCCCCGTGTCTCCGCGTCTGTTTTCATATCTTGATTCCCTCTGTCTGAATACGGTTGCCCAAAGCCGGTTTGGCATCCTCTGCCATCACCAAATCGGCACTGATTTCCGAATCCAAATCCATCAGGCATGAAACAGCCCGGAAATATTCCTTTTCCTTAATTCCCCATACTGCCAGATCCACATCTGAATTCTGATGAAACAAATCTTTGTGAACCAAAGAACCGAAAACTGCAACCTGTCTGGCCCCAAATTGCTTTTTCAGCATATCCGAAGCCTTACGGGCAAAGATCCATGCCCGTTCATATCGCATGGACAACTGCTGCTGCTCTTCCTGCCATCGGCGTTCAGCACCTGCCCGGTATGCTGCCATATCTTTTTCAGATATTTTCATCATAAGAAGCTGCACTGATATTCAACATAATCAGTTCCCGGATTCTGCGGGTGCAATTTGGAAGGGCTTTTTTGTGTTGACAATTCTTTCCCGCATATCCGATACTTTCTGACTGAATTCCTCAGTAATCACATCCACGTCATCGGAATTGACAATCACCCGCGGAGTTATCAGCAGAATCAGTTCGGTTTTGACAGATTCGGTTTCGTCTTTTCCAAAAAGAAAACCGATGACCGGTATCTGACTGAGAAAAGGAACCCCGTTGATTTCCTTTTTGGACTGCTCCCGCATCAGTCCGCCGATGACAATGGTCTGTCCGTGTTTCACGGTCAGGGTTGTTGTGGCTTTCCTTTCCCGGAATGTGGGATATTTCTTGTCCGCCACAGTCTTGTCGTCCCCTACCTCGCTTACCTCCTGGTCAATGTCCATGCTTACCAGTCCGCGTTCATTGATATGGGGCGTAACGGTAAGAATGATGCCGGTATCCCGGTACTGAATACTGGTCTGGGTCACGCCTGTGGTGCCGGAATCATAGAGATATTCCGCACTGGCAACCGGTATCTGATCCGTTACGTTGATGGACGCCTCTTTGTTGTCTGAGGCCAGCAGCACAGGAGCGGAAAGGACATTGAGATCATTTTTGGATGCCATCGCGGAAAACTCGGCCCACCAGCGATCATCCCCCACTTTGAACTTCAGTCCGGAGCTTCCCACAGTTCCGGTCAGCAGAGACAGTCCCTTTCCTTCCCCCAGGGATTTGTCATATGACCACTCCATTCCCAGCTCATTATTATTATTCAGGGTAATTTCCGCAATAACCACCTCAATCAGCACCTGCCGGGGCAGCACGTCAATGCGCCGCAAAATTCCTTCTATCAGATGATAATCTGAGGGAACCGCCTCAATGAGCAGGGCATTGCGGGTTTTGTCCGCAATAATCCGGACATCTCCCCGCAGGGTTCCGGAAGCATTTTTCTGATCTGTTTTCTGTTCTGTCCGAGTATCACTTTTGGATTCCTCTGTTTTGGATTCCTTCTTGTCCTTTGCAGACTTGGACGGAGCAAACAGATTGGGCAGGGTTTTGTCCTTTTCTTCGGATTTGGTGGAACTGCTCTTTTTTTCAGATGCGGCATTTCCTGTAAATACCGTATTGAGCAGATCACTGAGTTCCTCTGCCTCCCCGTTTTTCACAGAATAGACATATATGCGGGGTTCCGCACTGTCACTGGGCAGATCAATCTGACGGAGAAAGGTTTCCAGAGTGTCAAAAACACCGGTATCTGAACTGACTGCAAGAATTTTGTTCAGACGCGAAATGGCTATAACCCGGAAATTTTTATCCTCCCCTTTTCCGTATACCGCAAATATCTCTGTCAGAAGTTTGGCAGCCTCTTCCGCGTCCATATACGCCAGAGGATAAAAGCGGTGCATCAGGGTCTGAAACATATCAATGTCAAAGGAAGTGACAAGTTTCAGCACTTTCTGCACATTGTCATTGCGGTCTACCACCACAATGCTTTTGGAATCATCATGTGTGATAATGGTTCCCTGCGCTGATACAAAGGGAACAATCAGCTTGCTCATTTCCTGCGCGGATATATGGTGCAGCGGAATAATCTGAATGACAATCCGTTCTTCCTGCGGAATATCCCTGCCCTGTCTGCCAATCCGGGAATAAAGAGGCATACGGGAAGCCTCTTTCATTGGAACAATTTTGTACAGGCTGCCTTCTTCCACAGCAGTCAGGCCATTGGCCTCCAGCACCTGATAAAAAACTGTAAACAGCTCTTCCTCTTTGAGTTTTCCGGCTGTCTGCACAGTGACTGTGCCGGTGATTCCCGGATCCACCATATAATTGATGTGCAGCACTTCTGCCATAGTACGGATAACTTCATAGAGATCCGCATTGTCAAAATTGAACACCACATCCCCGTCCGAAGAGGGAGCAGATTTTCCTCCGCTGGAACGGGATGATGGGATATACACATCTTTTTCCCTTTGAAGCGGAGCCGGTTTTGGGGAAATTTTTTTCACATCATGCTGTACAGGCGCAGTCTTTTTTTCCGCTTTTGCAATATCATCCGCTGCTCTGTCAGCCGGAAAAACAGAAACAGCTTCAGATTTTCCGCTTTCATGCCGGAAATCCACATAGCCATCCTCCGGGCTGCTGTCAAGACTCATTCTGCCATAACTTTCCGGAGTTTCAGCAATATCTCTGATGCGGGACGGTGGTTCGGCACATCCGCATATCAGCAGCATGGAAAAAATATAAACAGTAATAAACTGAAAAGATTTCATCTGAATTTAGTTCTTCCTTTGCAGCAGTTGAAGAAAAGGATTGGTCATGTTCTCCCCTGCATTTCCTTTATTATTATTTCCCTGTGTGTTCCCGCCTCCTGATATTTTTCCCCCGCCTCCTCCGAAAACCGGATCAGCATTGTTATTCTCTGCGGCAGCCGGTTTGTTTTCCCCGGACTGTCTGTCTATTCCTCCGAATACGGGATTGGGTGCATTGCTTTGGACAGCGGCAGGTTTATCTGTTTTGGCATCTGCGGGCTTTGTTTCAGGTTTCGGGGTTTCAGCAGGACTGGCTTTGGGTGGCTCATCCGCAGATGCTGAAATATTTATAATATTCGGGGCATCATTTTTTGCCAGACTCTGGGAACCTGCACCACGTTTTTTCCCCTCATGCAGAGAAATTTCAAGGATTTCATCTCCTTCTGTCAGGACAATACGCCCCTTCTCAATTGCGGAAACCGTCATGGTTCCCACTGTTTCCCCCACCTTCACCCATCTGTCTTTGCCGGAATCCGTTTCGGCTGTCCGGATCAGGGCCTTCTGATAATCTTTCATCAGAATGACACCGTACAAAGCGATATTCTGCCGGGGGGCATCCGGCTTTTTCTCATCCGGGGCCGCCGCAGTAACTTCTTCCGGTTTGGCCTCTTTACGGGCAGGATCAAACAGGTTTTTTTCTGCAATAACGCTGTATTCATTTTCAGGCAGTTTCTGCTTTTCTGCCCCTTTCTGCGCGGGAACCGCAGCCGGAACCTCGGTTTTTGCCGGAACTTTCTGCTCCGGAACCTCACCTGTCCATACCTGCCAGGCATTCACGCCCATAAAGACGATACAGACTGCCAGTACAATATTCATCAACCAGATTTTCGACCACATAATGATTTGTCCTTTCGGTGAATTGTGAATTGTGAATTATGAATTATGTGACGATTATTTACCATTTACCATTTACAATTCACAATTCAGCATTCATAATTAAGCACTGCCCTTCATAAAACCTTCCACTGTAAACTCTGACTGAACCCCGTCACTCTGCCTTCGGTGCTGGGGCCGTACCCTGATGCTGCTGATTTTCAGAATTTTCTGAGCATTTTCAATCTGATACAAAATATCCTTCAACTGCCGGACGCTTCCTGACAAAATCACCTGTACCGGAACAGGAACATAGGGACTGTCTTTTAGGGTTCTGGACGGCAGAATCTGCATGCTCTGAATTTCTGCATCTCCCCGGGCCGCAATTTCATTGACAATATTCTGTATTTCCACTGCTGCCAAGGCCGGGGTTCCTCCGCTAAGAAGACCGGATTCAAGCATGTTCAGATCAGCCTGCAGGCTCCGCAGCATTGCCTGCAGACTCTCTTTTTCCTGAACAGTTTCCCTGTACCGGGCCAGTTTTTTTTCTTTCAGGGAAATTTCCTCCCTTCCGGAAAACAATGCTCCGGGATCATCCGGCAGAAAACGGTAAACTGCGCCGGCCAGCAGCACAGCCGCACCAAAAATCAGAATGTATTTTCTTTCCTTATTCATCTGATGTTACCCCTGTTTCTGTCTTCAGTCCGATGCTGAAGCGTTCTTTTCCCTCCCTGCCTTTCACAATCGCTGAAAGAAAGGATACGTTTTCAAAAAGCGGTGAAGCCTCCAGAATGCCGATGAGATCTGATGTGGAGTCGGCAAATCCGTTTATCTGAATCCCCTGTTCTGAAAAGGAAAAATCCTGCACCCATGCAGTTTCCGGGATAATGCCGGTCAGCTCCCGGATAATATCCACCACCGGTATGTATCCCTGTTTCAGAGCCCGTATACGGTTTACCCTTGATTCCAGTTCCCGGATCCGGGTCTGCATCTCCTCAATTTCCTCGACTTCCCTGGTGAGAATGTGCAGTTCCTCATTCAGAGTTTTCACGGCTTTATGCTGACGCCACAGATAACTTCCGCCCAGCCCCAAAGCGGTCAGCACCAGCAGCACCAGCATTGTGCTCATCATATAATATCCCAGACGTCCCGGTTTTCTCCGCAGTTCATCAGGAAGCAGGTTGATCTGCAGTGGAACCTGCCGCAGTCCTTTCAGGGCCAGACCAAAGGCAGGAATCAGTTCCGGAGATGGAATACCAGCTCTGCGGAGAATTTCAGATTCCGGTTTTATCTCTGTTTTTTCGTCTGAAACAAAGGCATGGAAATTTGCCGTTGCGCTGTCAATTCCTTCCATGCCTGATATTTTTCCGGAAAGTTTTCTGCAAAAAGCGGTATAGTGGGAAAGGGATGATTTTTTTGCAGCCACCAGCAGCACGGTCATATTGTTGATGGACTTGTTTTCCTCAATAATCTGACAGTCAAAACAGAGATCCGCGGCTGGAAGCGGAATATGTTTTTCCATTTCATAGGAAAGTGTGGTGCGAAGATTTTCTTTTACGGCCAAAGGAAAGACGATTTCCTTTGACAGAATCAGATTCCGGGGAATACCAAGAAAAACAGGGCAGTTGCCAATCCGGTTTGCTGTTTTGAATTCCGAAAGCAGTGTGCTGACAGCCTCCAGTTTTTCCTGAAGAGAGCGGTTTGTCTCCAGTGAACAGACCGAATGAGCGCCCATTTTCACACGGGAGTACGCTGCTTTAAGCCAGACCATGACCACGCTGTTTTCCCTGATTTCAAGGCCAATGCTGCTGTGAAAACTCACTTTCCGGCCTCCGTATGGGCATACAGCGGATATTCCAGACTGTCAGTCCACTGCATCACAGTATAACGCTCTTTCAGACGCGGATCAATTTTTACCACAGCGCATACGCCTTCCCTTGCAGAACTGTCTGAAACAGATCCTTCCGAGCGGATAGTATAAACATCTGATAACTGAACAGAAAGATACGGGGATACAGCGGCATAGACCTCATCTCCCAGAATGGGTATCAGTTGGCTGATTGCTTTGAAATCCTTTTCCTTCCGGTACTCAGCCAGGGCAGTTACCAGTTCCTCAGTCATTCCGGGCAGAGCCATCAGCATTTTCGCTGATGCGGCATTGATATTGATTCTGTTTGTTTCTCCCTGTGCCGGATCTGAATGCACGGTCAGCATTTCACTCAGCCCCCCGTAAAAAATCTCCGGAGTCATTCCCTTTACCAGAAGAAGTTCCTCCGGAGAATCAAAATTT
Source organism: Desulfococcaceae bacterium (assembly GCA_050180235.1). Lineage (GTDB taxonomy): Bacteria > Desulfobacterota > Desulfobacteria > Desulfobacterales > Desulfococcaceae > JAABRU01. The sequence continues at coordinate 58,473 of JBFXEJ010000005.1, read as the reverse complement.
CCGTTTTTGGCAGAATAGGGATTGGGAAGGGACTGATAATATTTATTCTCCGCACCGTTAATCCTGTGCAGATCATCCGCATCCCGCCAGTCCAGAATGGAATCAGCAATAATTTCAACTGTCTTTTCATCCATGTCAAAAGAACCGAGTATCATTTTCAGCATCCGTTCATCTGCCCGGTTAATATCAATTTTCCCGCTTTCATTGCCCATATGCACAGTAAAATTTCCATCCGCAAAAGGCACAGGCGGAATGTCCGTATTGACCCGCCATAGGATGACTTCGCTCTCTGTGTCAATATCGTCCTTTTTTTTCTCCCCGGAAGCAGAAACCCCTTTGGTTTTTCTGACAGGGAAAAGCCTTTTGTCACCCTCTGTCTGAAAAGCAGTTCCCTCAGATGCCTGGGTTCCGGGACGCGTCCGGGAGCGTATCAGTTCTGCCAGAGCAATATTCAGCCCTGCTTTAGCAATATAATAACATCTTGTTTCTTCTGAAAAATTCCGGGTGATATTTATCTCTGTGCGCATGGCATGGCAGAACTGTCCCGCAATCACAGAAAGCAGGGCCAGCACCCACAGGACAATGAAAAGGGCAATGCCTCTTTCGTTCATCATTATTGCTTCCTTATCACAACTCTTTAATCTCTATCCCTTTTTCTTTAAGCAGAGACTGGAGATGCCTGAGTTTTTTCTCAGTCTGTAGCTTTTCTTTTTCTGAACGTTCCGCTCTCTTCCGGGTTTTCTCTGCCTCCTTCCGGGTTTTATCAATCTCCTTCCGGGTTTTCACAAGTTCTTTCTTCGTCTGATCAATTGTCCGGAGCCATGTGTTCCGCTCCAGTATGGCATCCAGCCGGCTTTGATACAAAAGCCACTCTTTCTGATTTTTTGAAAAATTCTGCAGTACTTTCATGGCCTGCCTCATCTCCTCTGTGTCAAGAATTTTGGGAAGACTGTCCGTATCAATATTTTCTCCCTCTTTGAAAAAATAAATCCACCGATCCTTTTCGCTTCTGACTTTATCACCCTGTTTCCATTTGGGAAGTTGCAGAACATGAATATTCAGATGATCTGTCAGCAAAGTGCTGTGCGTTTTATCATACACCTGAAAGGAAAGATGACAGTCATCTTTCTCCGGAAACAGGTTTCCATCCACTATCCATACGGAAATCACGGGATGCAGTTTGGCATAATCATCCCCCTCACGGATCTGTGAATGGTAGATGCTGCTCCAGGTGAACAGCATTCTTGATGACATGGCGGGATGTAACGCCATCTGTATTTCAATCTGATAACGTTTTCCCTTTTCATCAAGTGCCTTAACATCCACAACTGTCAGTTTGGCTCCAATGAACTCTTTTTCATTGTAGGGATTGAGTATTTTGACATCCTTTATCCGTATTCCCTCTGCGGGTTCCAGCACCGCATTAAGAAAATGGATCAGAAGATTCCTGTTTTCCTCTTTTCCGAGTATACTCTTGAAAACACAGTCTACTTTTGGATCGATCCGGTGTTTCATTTTCAAAATTTATCCTTATCGGATATGCGGATTCTCAGTTTAATCCTCCGAAAACTTCCTGACTTGGCAGACTTCCTCCCCGTATGGGAACAATCACATACACGGCAGCAGATGCTTTGTCTGAGCGAAAACGGATTCTGACCGCACGTGGAAAACCTTTATCCTTTTCCAAATCCCATGCTGGCTGCCATTCCATTTTTATCTCACCTGATTTGTCATCCGCAGATTCTTTCAGATACTCAAATCCGAAATCCGCCATATCCCTTATCAGCTCATAATAATCATCCGGAGCAGGAACTTCCATATCTGCCACATTTTTCAGCACCACCATGTTTTTCTCATACAGGGATAAACGGACAGAGTTTTTGTCAGATTCCGTCTGATACCGGATATATACAATGCCTGCGGTACTGTCGGGCATCAAAGATCTCCGGGAAATGAATTCCACAAAACCCTCATCCCCTTTGAACAGGACTGACCGGTTTTCTCCTGTTCCGGAAACAGAGAGACAGACTGCCGCCAACTGCTGGCGCATCAGGTTCAGAACAATCCGGTACCTTTGCCGTGCTTCCACATTTTCCTCACCTTTTTCCCATGCTCTGACACCGATGCGGAGCGCGCTGAATATCAGCACCACAATCACAGCGACAATGGTCAGTGAAATCAGCAGTTCCAGCAGGGTGAATCCACAGTTGTGCTTATCCTTTTTTTTCATCACTGATTTTACGGGCCATATTAACTGTGCTGATTTCATACGACCGCTCACGTTCTCCGGCATCCCAGAACACAGATACGGACACATGAAAAAGATGATTTGGCTCTTCCGGCACGCCGCTGTCTTTGTCTGTTTCATCAGAAATAATGGCCGAAACAGCGGCTTTCCAGCGGAATCCGTCCCCGAAATCCCCTTCAAATTCACCGTCTGCCATTTCCCTGTACAGCAGAATCTCTTCCATTTTTTCTCTGGCGTGAAATATGGCATGTGTATAATTCTCCGCCAGTCTTTCCGAATTCAGTCCTCCGGAAAAAAGCTGGAAGATGCTGACCAGGGAAATAGCGAGAATCATCATGGCTGTCAGGGTTTCAATCAGGGTGAATCCGTGATTTGTGAAAACACTGTTTTTCATTTTACGAACAGACTGGAAGTTTGTTCTGCTGTATAATATGCCGTTTTTCATGATCATTCGATCATTTCAACAGCACCGGTGATAAAATCGGCATGAACCGTATATTTCCGATCCTGTTCATCTGTAATGACAATATCGCCGCCGCTGCATCCGCCCGTGGGATAGAAAGCAATCTGATCAGATATATTGTCAAATCTATGTCTTCTGTTTTTTTCAAAATGCACGCCATCGGGCAGATTATACACCTTTGCCCCGGATTTGGCAGAAAAAAAACTTTTCCCGGATTCTGAAATATCTGTCCATTGCCGGTAATCCATCACAGAAACACGGTTTGTATCCAAATCAAAGACAGATACATAAGGGATTTTTTCAGCCACAGCCCTGCTCCGGGCATAGCGAAGAGATGCAGCCACCTTTTTGGCAGATGTTTTTGCGTTCATTTTCATCAAAGTCCCGGTCAGTTGGGGAACAATCAGGACAGTCATCAGACTGATGATAATAAGGACAACAATCATCTCAAAAAGGGAAAATCCCCTGGCATCCGAATGAGGGATCATTGTCCAATGTCTTTCCAGCTCACAATATCCTCGTTTTCCCCTTCGCCGTCCGGAATTCCGTCCGCTCCGTAGGAAATAATATCATAAGCACCATGATCTCCGGGAGTTTTGTATTCATATGCCTTTCCCCAGGGATCCAGAGGAATTTCCTTGGGCAGATACGGCCCCTCCCATTTGCCGGGATTCTGTGGCTTTTCCCGCAGTTCTTTGAAATCAGAAGGAAATTTTCCCATATCCAGCCTGTAGGTGTCAATGGCTGTCTCAAACAGACTTATCTGGGATTTGGCGGCTTTCTGTTTTGCCTTTCCGGTTTTGCCGAACATCTTCGGCCCGACCAGAGCGGCCAGCAGTCCGAGAATCACCATTACAATCAGCACTTCTATCAGGGTGAATCCTTTTTCTTTCCTTGACATTTTTTTCATGTTTATATGCTCCTGTTGATATAAAAGCCCGGAATGAATTCCGGGACAGAATTTTAACCATTTATTATCACATATGTTTCAGCAACCTCATGTAGTCATCATGAGTACCAATCCAAAACCATGTCACTGTATCACCGTGCAGCAATCCCAATGCCCGATAGTCATCTCCGATACGAACTGAATAAACAGGACGTGTTTTGCCGACACGCTTGAAGTATAAGCCGGATGCTCCCGGATTTTCGCACCATATTTGATATGCTTTATCCGCTTTTCTCTGAACCAATACGGGCAGACAATAATAAAATTCCCAAAATTTTGCCAGAGTATGCGAATTCATCCAGGTTTCAACTGTCCTTCTTTATTGAAAATCATGGGTTTTGAATTGCCCGCCTGAATTTCTGCCAATGCCTCATCTGCCATTTTCTCAAGCAGTCTTTGAGATTCATCCGTTGCCAGCAGTGTATCCCATCGGGCATTCTCTTGTGCAATTTCCTGCTCAGTTTCATCCTGATGTATCAGTTTATCGGATACATTTTGGCCCTGAAATTCAAGAAATTTTGCAAAATCAATAACCTGAGATATCCGTTCCTCCGGCAATCTGCGGATAATTCCGATAAGCTGTTTCTCATATACTGTTGGTTGTGAATTTATTCCAAGTTCCATTTTCTCACTCCCTGAAATATATTTTTTTATTTAATAACTGATATTGGCACAGATAACCAAAGAATTATTTTGGATTATTTTTTTAACAGACTCAAAATATGAATGAATCATTGCAATTATCAACTTTTGCCTGACTCCGGATTATTTACTGATGTTACGCCGCCCTTTTCACCGTCATTCCGGCGAAAGCCTGAATCCAGTAATATTAAATGGTTACTCATACAGGCTTTCTCCGGTATGACCGAAAAATCACCATCTCCTGTCATTCTGGTGAAAGCATGAATCCATTTTTTTCAAAGTGTTATGGACTCCGGCTTTCGCCGGAGTGACGAAACGGCGTAACATCATTTATTTATAAAAAAATTCAGATATTCTTTGGTCTGCTGCCATTGATGCCTTCCATTCAAACATCTCCTCATCATCTCCTGCTTTTCCTTCATTGAAAAGTCTGTAAAAATCATCTGAAAACAGTTCATATTTTTTTCAAATATTCCTGATTTGTCTTTAAAGATGGCTGATTGCCGAATCGCATATTCTGTTTTTTTATAATAATAATTCAAACGCCTTTACGGAATTATCGTTATCAAAGATGCTAACTAAATAAGCTAAGGCTTGTAAAAAAATAACCTGTACAATTTTCCTGTAAGGAAACCCTGATGTTTTGAAAACCCTCAGGGCTTATAACAGGTCATTTTGATAAAGACACTAAGGGCTTGTAAAAAATAACCTGTACAATTTTTCCGTCCGGAAACCCTCAGGGTTTGCAACAGTTTATTTTGATACAGACCCTAACCGGAGTATGCGATATACTATGTCCGGTTGATCGCCTATTTGGCAAATTTCACTCACTTCCTTTGATATAGTTTGATCATCTGAACTTAAACGGACTGGATAGCTTCTGTAATACATTTTGCCCAAGGTGATATCTCTTTATAAATTTTTGTAATTTTTCCATCAGATACTCGGAATAATAATTGAGGATCAGCATTGGTTTCGGAATTATCATAAAAATACATCCGATCAATCAAAGACAGTACGTGAACACAATTGGCAATTGCCCGATAGTATCGGCTGATAATCTTTGGGATAGGAACATCGTGTCCGCCGCCCATAACTCTTTGGGCTACTCTCTGGGCATTGATTGACGGATCGTTCGTGCATACAAAGAAAAGCCGGATAAAAAAACCGGAGGCTTTGGCTTTCTGCACAAATTCTGTTTTTTCATCTGATGAGAATACCGTTTCAAATGCCATACTGGTCAGGGAATTCAAGCAATTCTCCCGAATGTTTTTAGCGGTGTTCGCCGCTTTGATAACTGCTTCAGGGGAATTCCAATCTCCAAACAGATTCTGTGCTATTAAATCAGGGTTGATATACTCACATCCCTGCATCCACTCATGACGCAGAAGTTTTTCTGTAATAGTCGTTTTACCTGCTCCGTTTGGACCGGCTACTATGATTAATCTTGGTTTTTCCTGCTGTGCTGTCATGTTGGCATCTTTACCTGAATACGGGATACAGCCTGTTTTATAATTTTATTCAGTTTATCAAAATGCTCGTCCAAAACTTTTTTTCTGTGATTTCGAGCTTCGTTACCTGCCTGTTTTATTAACAGAGAAAGCTGTTCTTCTCCTTCTTCCGGACTATCTAAGTTTCTTTTAATTTTTTCCATATCTTTTACCATAAATTGATATAAAATTTGCCGACGATAAGCTAACCGGCTGCGAACGCAGTGAGCAATTCGTTTGAGCGAAGGGTTGGGCAGCATGTTAGCGACTAACGAATTCATAATTTCGTGCCAATGGGAATTTCATATGTATTTCGTCCCGATCAGCGGTGAACTTGGTTTCCGATACAAGCACAGCCTCCCAGTCGTGTGAATAGCATATTGGATTATGCGGTCTGCGGTACCCAATAACTCGGAACTTTGTGCCCACTGGAATAGTTACCCTTTGTTTTACGAAACGGTTTCGATAACCAGGCGGCACAACAACATTTAGATAGTGGATCTATGAATCGTCTATGCTTTCGTCAAGAAGCCCAACGAGTGCGAGATTGGTTTGGAGTGTCATACCAATCGGCAAATCCTTTGGTAGCTCGTCTCCGGGCTTTGGAGGGGCATATCTACAGCTAATGCTTGTACATCCGACAAGAATGCTGCAAACGGCAAAAAGCCCTATGAGGCGGCGAAAGTTCATGATGCCCAACCAGTTATTATACGAATCCGAATAACATTCAATACAGTATCTTATCAGAATCTTTAAATAAAATCCCAAATTAAAACGGCATTTCATTCATGCTGAAAATCGCCATGAGCATGGAAATAACAATAAATCCAACCACAAGCCCCATGACAAGAATCATGGCAGGCTCCAGAAGACTGATGAGTCTTTTCACTGTGTTCCGGACAGTTTTTTCATAATTCTGTGCGACCCGCACCAGCATTTCATCCAGTTTTCCGGATTCTTCGCCCACAATGATCATCTGCACAGCAAGAGAGGGGAAAATCTGTGTATCTTCCAAAGGTTTGGAAAGCCTCTCTCCCTCCTTGACGCGCTCGCTGACCATTTCCAATGCCCCGGCAATGACCGTATTGCTTATAATATCCCTGACCAGTTCCAATGCCCGGAGAATGGGAACGCCGCTTCCCATCAATGTGCCGAGAGTCCGGGAAAAACGGGCCACTTCAATTTTGCGAATCAGATCGCCTGTCAATGGAACACTAAGATTGAATCTGTCTATGCGCTGCCTTCCTGCGGGTGTATCTGCATACCGTCTGAATGCCATTACTGCCCCGCCTGCTGCCGGAAAAATCAGCCACCAGAAGGATTTGAGAAAACTGCTCATTCCCAGCAGAATTCTGGTGGACAAAGGAATGGCCTGCCCCATATCGGCAAATATGACAGAAAATTTGGGAATCACAAAAACCAGCAGGATAATCACAGAAATTCCGCCCACAAACAGCAGAAACAGGGGATAAACCAGCGCGGAACGGATATAATCCTTTAATTCCTGTGATGTTTCCAGAAATTCCCCCAGCCTTTCCAGAACTGTTCCCAGCACACCCCCGGCTTCCCCGGCCCGCACCATGTTCACATAAAATTTTGAGAACGCTTCCGGATGTACTGACATGGCATCGGAAAGATAAGCTCCTCCCTGCACAGATTTCCGTATCTCCTGAATGATATTTACAAATTTTCCATTTTCACTTACATCTGTCAGAATAGAAAGCGAGCGATCCACCGGCAGACCGGCTTCCAGAAGGGCAGACAAATCCTGTGTAAACATCATGACATCTTTTGTGGAAACCCTTTGGAATATTGCAGAAAATCCCGCTGAAATTCCTGATGTCTTATGCACCCCGCCGCTTTGTGCAATGCGGATGGGAATATACCCCATTTCCTGCAGTTTGCCAACCGCAGTTTTTTCATCTCCCGCGTCCAGTGTGCCTTTGACGATTTTTCCTGATAAATCAGTGGCTTTATAAGAATAAACGGACATGGTTTACAGATTTTCCTGCATGGGCAGATTCCGGACTTCCATATCCGGCAGCTTATTTTCTCTGAGACTGCAACTCAGAACATGACTTGTGATCCAGTTCATTTTCTGCTTCAGAATTTTCGTACTGACTGAATTTCTGCCTTTCTGTCTCTCAGAAACATAATCCAAAGGGAAATCGGTTTCAAGCCATAAAATCACTTTCAGTTTTATGGACTTATTCAAAAGCATTTCTGCATACGGATTCCACAATTCAGGATTATTCTCCATTCGATATGCCCCGATAATGCAGGAGATGGAACCTGTTACTTTTTGGGCAATTTCTATAATCAATTCCCCGTTTGAAATCCGCTTTTTACTTTTAATCCTGTATTCCCGGAAATCTTTGACTTCAATAAAATACAACTCCTTTTTATCATAAATACCCAAAAAATCCAACGCCTTTGTGCCGTCAATTTTCTCCATCCGATTCCGGTAAAAGGGATGATCATCCAGTTTGCAAACCTGCCATTGGTCCCCAAAAGAAAATGACAGATTTTCTTCATCAATCCGTTGCATTACTTTGCTCTTCTTTCTCTCTGTGATGGAAAAGTGCCGATTCCCTGTCATAATGTGCGGCAAATTCTTCCAGAATCGGATTGTTCTCAATTTCAGCCAATGTTCTGCCGGATTCCACTTCAACTCCTGCGGTTCTTTCCGGTTTATGCAGGGCAAAAAATTTAATATCAATATTTGGTTCAGACGGATATTCAGCCAGCAGAGAAAGTTCGTAACTGAGCAGATAATCATGCGTTGCAATAAATATCTGCATTCCCAGAGCAGCCAACCGCTTCAGCACATCCACAAGCTGCACAATAAGTTTGGGATTGAGATTGGTTTCCGGTTCATCCCAAAACAGAATACTGTCTTTGGTGAGAGAACCATTTCTCAGCAGATAATACAAAGTGGCTATTTTCCGGTATCCCTCGGCAACCTGATGAACATCAAATGACCCCTCCGAAACCCGCACATAAAATCTCCCATTACGTTGAAAAACTGCATCTTCAAAAATATCTGTTGGCTCTCCAGCGACGATACTTTTCAATAACAAAATAATATTCCATACATCATCAAGATTCTTTTTTCGCAATGGCAAATCATTTAGGGCAATGCTGAGATCATAGAAAGTGGAGTCATATGGTAATTCTCTTTTATTGTAGGCAGAAATGAATCCTTCATTAATTGATAAGAATTCCTGTGCAGGCAAAAAAATCGGATTTAATACATTTTTCAATATAGTTACATTGCCGCCACTATACTGGACAAATGGCGAAGAAATACTTTCAGATTTTTTTAAAATTTTGAAATTGCATATATTTTCAAAATAGTTGAATGATATATCTGTATTATTGTTTTGATTTGTTCTTATTAGATAATCTGATTTATCCAATCTGAATATTTCTTTAAAAGAATTTTCAACTTCCACACCCATAAATTCTGCATAAAAATCCTTTCCGGATATTTCAAATTCAAAACTTTCATTTATAGCTTTAACAAGTGAATAAGCGACTTTCATTACATGGGATTTCCCCGTTCCGTTTGCCCCGATCATAACATTGATTCCCGGACAGAAATCAAAACAGGCTTTTTTAAAAACAGTAAAATTCTCTAAGCACAGGGAACTTATTTTATTTTTGTATTCAGACATAGTTCTCTAATTATCCAGAGTCACGCGCAATACTTCCGGAATTGTGGTCAGACCCAGCCGCACTTTCCGCCAGCCATCGTCCCGGAGAGTGACTGCACCTTTGGAAACAGCGGTTTTCCTGATTTTTTCCGCACTGGAATTAGCAACAATTTCCCTGCGGATATCCTCATCCACAGGCAGATATTCAAAAATTGCCATCCGGCCCTTAAACCCGGTATTGCGGCATTCTTCACACCCGGAGCCTTCCATAAAACTGCTTGCGGCATATTCTTTGGGATTCAGATTCATGGCCCGAATCAGCCTTGCATCCGGCTTTACATCTTGTTTGCAAATCGGACAGTTAATCCGAACCAGCCTTTGCGCCATAATGCCCAGAAGCGTGGAACTGAGCAGAAAATTTTCCACCTGCATATCCAGCAGACGGGTGACAGCACCTGCCGCATCATTGGTATGAAGCGTACTGAACAGCAGATGCCCGGTCAGAGCGGACTGCACTGCAATTTCAGCGGTTTCCCTGTCCCGGATTTCCCCGACCAGAATAATGTCAGGGTCCTGACGCACAATGGCTCTGAGTCCGTTGGCAAAATTCAGTCCGATTTTGGGATTGACCTGTATCTGGTTGACACCCCGCAACTGGTATTCCACCGGATCTTCCAGCGTAATAATTTTTTTGTCCGGCGAATTGATTTTTGCCAGCGTGGTGTAAAGTGTTGAAGTTTTTCCGCTTCCCGTAGGCCCTGTCACCAGAATCATGCCATAGGGCTGGGAAATCAGATGTTCATAGGCTTCCAGCATATCTTTGGGAAAACCAAGCTGCTGCAAATCCAGAATCAGATTTTCCCGATCCAGAATACGCATGACCAGACTTTCGCCGAAAAGCGTGGGAACAGTGGAAACCCGGAAATCAATTTCCTTGTCCGCTACTTTGAGTTTGATTCTGCCGTCCTGGGGCAGCCGTCTTTCCGCTATATCGAGTTTGGACATAATTTTGACACGGGAAATAATCGCAGCCTGCAGACGTGCGGGCGGAGATTCCACTTCATTGAGTACTCCGTCAATGCGGTATCTTACCTTGAATTCATCCTCAAACGGTTCAAAATGAATATCACTGGCACGCTGTTCCACTGCATTTAAAATCAGGCGGTTGACCAGACGGATGATGGGAGCTTCCGAGGCCATGTCAATGAGATGATCCACATCCGTATCACCGTCTGCGGAGATTTCATAAACATTTTTCCCGGCCTCTTCAATAATGTTTTCAATGGACTGTCTGCCCGCACCATAGAGACGCTCTATAGTCTCCAGAATATCCTCTGTTTTTCCCTGGAAGATTTCGATTTCCAAATCATAGGCAAATTTCAGTGTCTCAGCAACCGAATCATCTTCGGGCCGGGCCATGACAATCCGCAGTGTATGACCTTTCAGTTCCAGGGGAACAAAACGGGATTCCTTCATGAATTTTACAGAAAGATTATCCAGTGCAACCGGTTCTTTGGGATAATCCTTGTATCCTATCTGCACGAAATGCTTTTCTTCTGTCACAGATGGTTCTTCATTTGTCTGAATATCAGGTGTCATCTGAAAAAAATACAGCTCCGCTTGGTGAATTCCGTATGCGCCTGCACAGGATTCTCTTAAAATTTTTTAAAAATACAGATGATTATATAAAAATTTTTTCCTTAAAACTTTTGATTATTGAACATATTCAGGAATCATGTCAAGGAAAATCTGACCGCATATTCCATGATACAAAACAGAAAAATAAATAATTGAAGGGGTTTGTCAATGAGTTTTCATGATATTCGGCAGGAGAGTTTTTTGGAATTCCACTGGGCAGCACCTGAGAGACGGACTGCTTTATTCGGTACGGATGTAAAAACGGATGCCATTGAAGGTTCCCTGTCCGATTCCTTCAACCTTTACAATGTCTTCCGCCTTTGCAAAGGGGCCGTTTTCCTCTCTGTATCTCACGATCTTCACGGCCAGTACAGGGCCGATTCCCGGCAGCAGAACCAGGCGTGTCAGAGAAGCAGTGTTGATATTCAGAGGTTCCTGCAATCCGGTTTTCATGGCTTCCTGTTTATACTGTTCATAGTTTATCATCAGCAGTTTCCGGGCAGCCTCTTTCTGCACCGGATCAATCCAGGATTCTTCTGCAAAAGTTCCGATCACATAAATCATTTGCTCATAATCTGTGCGTCCTTCTGCATCCCGGTAAGGACAGCGGCGTATCCGCTTTCCGCTTTTGTCTGTTTCCACAGATGCAAAAGAGGCATCCGGAAGATGCCGGATCACCTCATCTGTCCATCCCAGGCAGAACCCGGATTTTTCCCCGCAGAAAAACAGCAGAGAAAATAAAATAATCATCCGCAGCAGAAATGATTTGGTAAAGACTGACCGTTTGCATTTTCTCTGAAGACAATCCATTTTAAAATCTCCGGAAAAGCCGGTTTTCCATCCGGGATACATGCACCGGATTGGAAAACCGGGAATCAGAATATTCAGGATTTATTTTTTCTTTGTTTCAGCGGGTACGGAAGGAATGGAAGCCTCAGCCGCATCCTTTTCCTTGACGGATTTTTTCACAGCCTTATCCGGTTTCGGCAAATCCGTTACAATCCGGTCTTTGTTCAGTTCAAATGTGGCATCTCCGATGCCTTTGACTTTTTTCAGGTCATCAGGACTTGCAAACGGGCCGTTTTCATTGCGGTATTTGATAATTTCCGCTGCTTTTGCAGATCCGATTTTATCCAGTTTCATCAGTTCGTCTTCTGTGGCTGTGTTGATGTTCACCATTTCCGCTGCCCATGCCATCGTGCAGATTCCCGCGACAAAAGCGCAGAGCATCAGGCAGGCTGCAAATGTTTTTTTCACTTTCATTCTTTTTCCTCCTTTTGTCTGTTTAAAATAAATGGGTTACAACAATTTTCCACACAGGGAACTATATCATCGAAAGAACCTGATTCACCAGTTTTTCAATACCGGCTGCAATATCTTTGATACCCGGCCCCAGCATATAGGCCGGAGTGGTGACAATTCTGTTTTTCTGATCCGTATGAATCTGATCCACCGCGCAGTTGAAATGTTTTGCACCGGTTTTTTCAATGCCTGCGGCAGTGCCAGCATCCGTGCCGATGGTGACTTCCGGCTTTTTGGAGGACAGTGCTTTTGCCACTGTGGCCGGTGCAATGCAGATGGCTCCGACCGGCTTGCCTGCATCTGTCATTTCCTTGAGAATTCGCGCTACTTCCGGATGCACAGTTGCCTCAGGGCCTTTGACCGCAAAATCACTCAGATTTTTGGCAGCGCCGAATCCGCCGGGCAGAATCAGGGCATCCATATCTGCGGCCCGGACATCCTTGAGATTGCGTATTTTCCCTCTGGCAATTCTCGCGGATTCCATCAGCACATTGCGCTTTTCCTTTGTCGCCTCGCCGGTGAGATGATTGACCACCTGATGCTCCATATCCGGAGCCATGCAGATGACTTCCGCCCCGGCTCTGTCCAGAAAAAGCAGTGCCAGCACGGATTCATGAATTTCCGCACCGTCAAAAACACCGCATCCGGACAGCAGAACACCCACTTTTTTCGACATGATTCATCCTCCTTCAGGATTTGGGATTTAATGCCTGTCAAGTCTGATGTTACGGGTTTATGTACAAAGAAATTGCTTTTATCAGTAATTATCCCATTTATTGCACAAGTCGTCAATACATTTCTGATCATCAGTCTTACCGGATTTCAGACATCCATGAATCCGCTGTTCATTTTCTCATTTTTCCGTCCGTGAATTATCAGCAGATAAATAAGCAATCATAAGTTTTCGGGTTAAAGTTAATGCCATTTCCTTAAGAAAAACAAGTGCGTGCCGGACTGAAAGTCTGGCAGTGTTTTCTGAACCATTTCAGAGTCCCAAACTTTCAGTTCGGGACTCCGCCCTTAAGTCCTGCTTTTTTATTCAGCCTGATTTTCCAGGTATTTTTTCTGCCAGGCCCGAAATTTTTTGATGGCGTCTCTGTTTATCTCCTCAACAGTTTTCCGGCTGAATTCCTTATGCAGTTCATGTCTTATCTCATGCAGTTCCCACAGCATTGTATCCTTGTTTTTATCATAACTGTTTTTATATGTTTCCATATTCTGCTCCTCCGAATATTTCCAATGAACCGATTTCAATCGCTGAATAGTTATATTTTCTGTTGATTTCATGTATTGTTCTTATCGGATTTATACTTACGATATGTCTGAAATTCCATGATGCCAATGCGTCAATCCCATTTATTGTTGCTATTGCAATGTGATATGCGTCCTGCGGTTCCGATTTCGGAATTGCCCCTCTGATCATATATTCGTTTGCCAAATCTTTTGCTCTGTCGGAAAAGTCAAGAACTCGCATGTTGTATTTTACTGTCAGTTCACTGATATTCTGCTTTTTTGCATCATTTTTTATTTTCCCGATTTCCTCAACGGTTATGACGGATATGCAAAGTTCATATGATAATGCATCATTTTCAAACCATTTCTGCGTGATAAGCTGTCTCAACGGTTTGGAAGTGTCATAATACGCACTCGGAACTGATGTGTCGAGATACAGTTTTATTTTATTTTCTTCAGACATTTTCCAATCTCTCTATCGGGTAATGGGTCAAACCTGCTGATTTTTTTAAACCGCAAAGTACGCAAAGAAAAAAGACTCCGCATATGATTTTGCATTTTTTTGCATAAACTTTGCGTTCTTTGCGGTTTAACGACTGTCAACGGATTTGAGCCTACTGCAGACCAATTGTTTTTTTAATCGCCGTGCAGGATTACGCTGACGCTTATCCTACCTACTAACGTGTTCATTGTACTACTTAATGATCTTCCCAGCAAACAGACTTTCCAGATAAAACCGGGTAATGGGATCGGCTTTCTCAAAACTGTGTTCCGCATCCTTATTCTTCGCTGCCATTTCCGCACGCACGCCGTCTGCGAGTTTTTTCCCCAGTTCCACACCAAACTGATCAAAGGGATTGATGCCCCAGACAAATGCCTCAAAAACCGTGCGGTGTTCGTAAAAAGCCAGCAGTCTTCCCACATTTTCCGGAGACAAATCTTCCAGCAGAATGGTTGAGGATGGCCGGTTTCCCTCAAAGGATCTGGCCGGATCAGCCTCATTTGCCCTGCCCATTGCCAATGCCATCGGCTGGGACAGCAGATTGGCCCAGAGTTCCTGATGATTGCTTACCCCTTTGGATTCTGACCGGTACAGATCATACTGGGGATTGATGACACCAATAAAATCAATGGGAAAAGGTCTTCCCTGATGTGCCAGTTGGAAAAAGGAATGCTGCGCGTTGGTTCCGGGTTCACCAAAAACAATGATGCCTGTGGATTCACCAACCGGTTCGCCCTCAGTTGTAACAGATTTTCCGTTGCTTTCCATATATAACTGCTGCACATGGGGCGCGAGTTTGGACAGTGGATCAGCATAAGGAATAATTCCCTGCGCGGGATAACCGAGAAAATTGCTGTTCCATATACTGATCAGCGCGGCATTCAGGGGAAGATTTTCTTTTACCGGCGCATGAAAAGCGTGCAGATCCATTTCCTCTGCGCCTTTGAGGAACCGCTCAAAACAGTCGTATCCCAGAAAAAGACTCAGGGGAACTCCGCCCACTGCGGAAGTCACACTGTATCTGCCCCCGATGAAATCATACATATGAAAACAGGCCAGCACAGGATTGGCCGGATCATCACCCGGACTTCCCTTTGCAGTCACGGTGACAACATGTTTTGCGGGATCAATTCCCTTTTCCTTCATGAATGCGTATGCCTGAACCGTGTTTGCCAGCGTTTCGGCAGTGGTATAGCTTTTGGAGATGATGATCCACAGGGTGGTTTCCGGATCAATGCGGGAAACCACTGCTCCGAAGTTGTGAATGTCAACATTGGCGAGATAGTGCATCTCAAGCCCTTTGTCTGCAAACGCGCCAAGCGCACGGGAAACAAACTCCGGACCCAGATAGGAACCGCCGATGCCGATGACCACCAGATGACGGAAAGGCTTTCCTGCGGAACCGCAGATTTCCCCTTTGTGAATTTTTTCAGCAAAATTTCTGATGCTCTGCCGGATTTGACGCATTTCCGGCATAATATCCCTGCCATCCGAATATACCGGAGCATCAGAGAAACTGCGGCAGGCCGTGTGAAGAGCAGCCCGTTTTTCGGTACTGTTTACCTTTTCGCCCTTCATCATGGCAGAAAAACAGGAAATTGCCCCCCGTTCTTCTGCCAAATCGTGCAAAAGGGACATGACAGTTTTGTCTACGCGCTGCCGGGACCAGTCAAAAAATATACCGCCACCCTTTAACGAAAATTGTTTGAATCTTTCTTTTTCTCTGATAAGATGTCTGAGATGCTTTTCGGGCAGGGAAAAAATTTCTGCACACTGTCTCAGTTTTTTCCACACAGGTAAATTATGAAATTTCGGGGATGGCATCGAAAATATTCCTTTGCAGTGAATGTTTGAGTAAAAACAGGAAGATGGATTTAAGCATACTGAAAACACAGTTACAGAAATTCATATCACAGCCGTATGCAGAGGTCAACCACAAAGGGAAAACCGGGGATCTCCCGGATAAATTATAATTATTTCAAAATATAACACAGTCGCCTGTGCTGATGGCGTCCGTAATGAACAGGAAAATCCCATGTCAAAACCCACCATATTATGTGTTGATGACGAAAAATTTATTCTGGAAACCCTAAAAAAGCAGATCCGCTATATTTTCGCTGACAAATACCGTTACGAGGTTGCTGAAAGCGCTGAAGAGGGATGGGAGGTTATTGAGGAACTGAGTGTAGAGAGGCCAATACAATGCCTGATTTTTTCAGATTATCTCATGCCGGATGTGCGCGGGGATGAATTTCTGATTCAGGTGCATCAGAAATATCCGGAAATCATAGCGGTAATGCTGACCGGCCAGGTTGATCCCCATACACTCGGACAGTTGCGGGAAAAACTTCCTTTGCATCGGTGCATCCATAAACCCTGGTCTTTGCAGGATATTATCGAAGCAGTGGAATCCGGAATGGCATCATACAGTGAAAAACCGCTTATGCCGGGGCTGACCGGCACAAGCGGTTTCAAAGGACAGAAATAGAAGGAGGATACTGAGTCCGTTTATTTACCTATATGAAAAACCGAAAAAATACAATGGGGAAAACAGTGTATTCCGGAATAGGGAAAATCCTGCCGCGCATTCACCCGGTTTATACACGGTATGTCTGCTTCATTTCCAGGATTCTGCGGACAGAGGTTTCGCAACCCTGTCTAAGGCTTTTTTCCCCATTTATGCCCCGCAGAATCTCATCCCGTGCAATGCCGGTGTTCGGGCCTTTGTGGCAGATCAGGACAATGTCAATATCAGCCAGCAGAATCTGGCGGATGGAAGTTTCCATATCATAGTGCTTTCCAATGGCTCCCATATCCAGATCATCGGTCAGAACCAGACCCCTGTAACCCATACGCTCCCGAAGCAGAACCTTTGCAACGGGAACCGAAAGGGACGCAGGCCACCGGGGATCAATTTTCCGGTACAGGATATGGGAAAGCATCATGCCCGCCACGTTCTGCCGGACAGCGGCCTGAAAAGGAATCAGATCAAAGGAATACAGGTCATCCATATCTCCTTCCATAAAAGGCAGGTCTTCATGGGAATCTGTCACAGTGCGGCCAATACCGGGAAAATGCTTTGCCACAGCCATAATACTGTGCCGCTGAAAAATTTCAATCACCCTGCATCCCAGTTCCGAAACTGTATGCGGATCATGACTGAAGGCCCGTCCGGACATAATGCTTTTCATAGTTTTGGGAGCCGCATCCATTACCGGAGCCATATTCATATTGATACCCATTGCCGCAAGCTCCCAGGCCATCACGCAGGCCAGATGTTCGGCATCTTTCATATTTGTGACCGGCGGCCTTGCCGGAAATTCCGTAAAGGGCCATTTCAGACGGGCCACAGCTCCGCCTTCCTGATCAATGGCAATCAGCAGGGGAGGCTGTCCGCATGAGGCCGCGTATGCCTGAACCGACCGGCAGAGGCAGGAAAGCTGTTTGGGGGATTCTATATTCCGGGAGAAAAGAATGATTCCCCCGACTTTCAACTCAGAGACAAGATATTTCAGATCGCTGTTAAGTCCGGTTCCGTCAAATCCGGCCATCAGGCGCTGGCCTGCAAGTTTTTCATCTGTCAGTGTCATTTTTTCACCATGTTTCACCGTGGTTGTTTGCAGATTCCGGGGATTCCGGATACTCTGTGCCGGATTTCGGACTGCCCGAACCCGGAACCCAATATATCTGTTTGCCCTTTGGCAGTAAAGATTTTTCTGCCTGCAATCAGAGACTGTATCATAAAGAAAACATAAAAAATATTGTGCGCTGTCTGTTTTTATGCTATAAGTCAATGAATTGATATGAAATTTATAATACTTATGCCCTTTTTTGCAGGAATCGCCCATTGACCTGTATTTTAAGAACAATTCTGCGGTTCTTCAGGAGGAGAAATTATGAGACTTATTACACGGACAGATTTTGACGGTCTGGTGTGCGCAGTATTTCTGGAAGAAGCCGGGCTGGTGGACAAATACAAATTTGTTCACCCCAAAGTGATTCAGGACGGTCTTCTGACAGTCACTTCCGATGATATCATTGCCAATATGCCTTATTCTCCGGGATGCGCTTTCTGGTTTGACCATCATGTCAGTGAAATGAACAGGGTCAATATCAGGGAACTCGAATTCAGGGGAGACTGCAGGTCTGCTCCGAGTGCTGCCCAGGTTGTGTGGGATTATTTTGGCGGGGAAAAAAAATTCGGAACAAAATTTCTGCCCCTGCTGGAGGCTGTCAACAAATATGATTCCGCTGTTCTGACCCGTGAGGAAATCCTAAGCCCCTCAGGATGGATTCTCATCGGACTTCTGCTGGATCCCCGCACCGGTCTGGGCCGTTTTGATGATTTCCGTATCAGCAGTATGCAGTTTATGGTAAACATGATCCGCTACTGCCGCAGTCTGCGCGCAGGGGAGATTCTGAAACTGCCGGATGTCAGGGAGCGGATAGAACGCTATGCCGAACAGCAGGCGCATTTTGAGGAAATGATCCGCAGGTGCGCCCGGACAGCAGGGAATGTTCTTATAATCAATCTGCTCAGCGAAGAAACCATATACGCGGGCAACCGTTTTCTTCCATATGCGCTTTTTCCGGATCAGAATATCGAAGTCCGGATGATGTGGGGGCCAAACAGACAGAAGGTGGTATTTACCTGCGGTCACAGTATCCTCAACCGCAGCAGTTGCACAGATGTGGGCCGCCTGATGCTGAAATACGGAGGCGGCGGGCATCTGCGTGTAGGTTCCTGCCAGGTGAATGCAGAAGACCGGGAGCAGGTGCTGAACGAAATTATTGACCAAATGCAGAAGGACGGGTGACCGGGACGAGGTATTCAGAATGGAAAAAAGAACAGACACGGATCAGGAACTGCTCAGTCTGAACCAGACACTGACCGCGGCAGTGATTCAGTTGCACGCTATGGTGCATCTGATGATTGAAAAGGGCCTTATCACCAAAGAGGAGTATTATAACCGGATCAGAAGAATCAGGGAAAGCTATGAAGAAGTGGTTGGCACTCGGCTGCCATTTTTTGACTCCCGGGCACTCCTGCTCAGGCTGGGGGAATACTCACTGAGAGTGAAAGAGGATCAGGAATCTGTAACGCATAAGAGCAGCGAAGAAAATGAGATGCCTGCTGCGGAAACCGGAAAGGACAGCGCAGCGGATGATTTTCTGAAAACCCTGATTCCTCTGGTATCCGGGAAAGTTATGCCCCGTAATGTCAGTATTGCCGAAGGCAGAATCACACTCAATGATCCGGAATCTGCCAACCGCATATGCTCCTCCTGCACTGCCCAGAACACGGCCATCATTGCCTCCCTGGGGGCCCGGAACATCTGCGAACTGCCGGAACTGCTGTTACGGAACAAACTGCCCAAAACAAAGGCATTGGAAGGTGTCAATTCCCGGTGCTGGATGCATGTGGTTTCAGAAAAAATGCTGGATGCAGTGGCGAACGGTCTGATTCGCTGGGAGGATCTTCCCCATTTTCTGTCCAAAACAGCGGAAAATATTGATCTGGCCATTAACGACAATATATCGGAAGAAGGCATATTCAGCATTATTGACTGCGCCGTGCTGGAAGCCCAGACCGCACATGAGGATGAGAATGAAAGCAGTTTTGAATATAATGACATAGACTGGCAGCATTAAGCTGAAAGGAATACCCGGATGAATTTCATTGCAGTCATTATCCTGACAACTCTGCTTTTCTGCTTTTTGCTGGAACTTGCAGCCGACATTCTCAACCTGCGAAGGCTCCGTACAGATCCTCCCGAAGAATTCAGGGACATATATGATCCGGAACGCTACCGGAAGTCCCAGGAATATCTCCGGGTCAACACCCGTTTCGGATGGATCAGCGGAGGTTTCGATCTACTTGTCTTTCTGATCTTCTGGTTTTCCGGAGGATTTGACCTGCTGGACAAATGGGTCAGATCAGCCGGATGGGGGCCTGTGCTGACCGGTGTTGTTTACATTGGAATTCTCCTGCTGCTCAAAAGTCTGCTGTCACTTCCCTTTTCTGTTTACGCCACATTTGTCATTGAGGAATCCTTTGGTTTCAACAAAACAGACTGGAAAACATTCACTGCGGATCGGATTAAGGCTTTGCTTCTTTCGGTATTCCTGGGAGCGCCTCTGCTTGGGGCAGTGCTGGGATTTTTTGAATACGCCGGAAACAATGCCTGGTGGTACTGCTGGCTGGCTGTCACCTTATTTATGCTGCTTATGCAGTATGCCGCGCCCACATGGATCATGCCTCTTTTCAACCGCTTTGAACCTCTGGAAGACTCGGAACTCAAACAAAGCATTACAGACTATGCCCGCAAAGTTGCCTATCCACTCAGCGGTGTTTTTGTAATGGACGGTTCCAGGCGATCCGCCAAATCCAATGCCTTTTTCACGGGTTTTGGCAAAAAAAAACGCATTGTCCTGTTTGACACTCTGATTGCACAGCACAGTGTTCCGGAACTGCTGACCGTGCTGGCCCATGAAATCGGACATTACAAAAAAAAACATATCCTGCAGGGACTGATTATCGGCATTGTTCACACAGGCATTGTTTTCTGGCTTTTGTCCCTTTTCATTTCCCGTCAGGAACTGTTTGACGCATTTTACATGACGCATTCCTCAGTATATGCAGGCATGATTTTTTTCGGAATGCTGCTTACGCCCATTGATTTTTTCCTGGGAATTCTCATGCAGATGCTTTCCCGGAAAAACGAATTTGAGGCTGACCGTTTCGCTGTGGAAACCACCCGTAATCCGTCAGATCTGATCAGCGCACTTAAAAAACTGACCGCGGGCAATCTTTCCAACCTGCTTCCCCATCCCCTGTATGTCTTTCTCCATTATTCCCATCCGCCGATAAGCGAAAGGATCATGGCCATCACTTCTCCGGAAAAAACACAGGTCATTTCCTGATTGCCGGGTTTCGTTCCTCAACCCAACCTGCAGGAATCCCCAAAAATATTTTCTTAAAGCCTATAGTATATTTTCAGTGGCGAATCGGTATCACAGCTTAAATTCCACAATTTCCGGAAGCAGCCGTGTTCCCTGAATTTCGAGCAGAGCCACAGAAATAGGACAGTCAAATCGTCTCGGTCCTGCACTGCCAGGATTGAGATAGAGAACACCGTCTTTGTTTTCAATCTTTGGCCGATGGGTATGACCGCTGATAACGGCATGAAAACCTGCTGTTTTCGGATCCAGATCAAAAAGCCAGAGATCGTGGAGCACATAACACTGCACATCTCCGATCTGTGCCACTTCTGTGCTATGCAGACAATCTGCCCATTTACCGTCGGTATTTCCCTGTACTGCAACTATCGGAGCGATTTTTTCCAGTTCCTTCAGCACTTCCTTTGAGCCCACATCACCGGCATGAATAATCAGGTCAACGTATTTGAAGGTTTTATATATTTCAGATCGCAGCAGCCCGTGTGTATCAGAAATAACTCCGACCATGTATTTTTCTTTCTTTAATTCTGACATATTATCTTCCTTATATATAATACCAAATCGCTGCTGAAAACATGCTTCTGAAAAAAACAGTATTTTGTAATCAGACAGAAAAAACTGACTGTATTGTATAAAGTCAATGGCGAATTGGTATAATCCAATCTGCCACCCACAATTTTTGGATAGTGGATCAAAAAGGCTGACAGCCGGTATTAAAAGTCCCGCTGCCCCGGTTTGACCCACTATCAATTTTTGAACAGCAGATACCGAAATAAAAAACTGTAATATAAAATCTGAAAAAGAACCGGGCATTAACCTTTGACAGATCACTCAGTACCCGCCACCGTTTCCACCCTGTCCCTGATAATCTTTGAATTCCCTTGTGGCAAAAGGCGGTTTGCGCCCCACAAGGGATTCCAGCAGTATCAGTTCCGCGTCTGTATGGTTGATCATTGGCGCGGGGCTGATGATTTTCTGAGTATCACCGGATGCGTAAATATATCTCGGATATTCATGATGTCTGGCAATCAGATGCTCGCCCTGCTCCGGTTTGTTTACCGGATGAATATCAAAAACCCCGTAACAGGTGCAGATATAGGTGCGCTCCGGTTCAGCCTCTGTGTACATGCCTGTTCCCCGGATACCGGCTATGGCTGTAGGCATTTCAATGCGTTTGTTCCCTTTTCCGAACACAGCCAGCATTTTCCCCCTGACCACGCGCAGAAAATCTGCTGTCTGCTCTTTCATATCTGCTGAGCGGATCTCCACATGTGTATTCTCCCGGAGCAGATACGCATCCTGCCCCACAACAAAAACTGCCCGGCTTTCAGGCTGCCCGGTTGTCACTGTATCCCCGTACTTTACCACCGCCCCGACCTGCGCTGGAATGCCGTTGAGCCGGACATCCCCCTTTATTTCATTGAATCCCTGGGGAAAATCTTTACTCCCCATCGCCAGGGCATTGCGGATCAGACAGAGCGGATCAGTCATACCCATCAGCCCGAAAAACGGCAGGCTGCGGATAAAAGATCGGCGATCAATAATATTATGGGACATGGAATTCTCCTTTTTGCAATTGTATAATCAATGCCGTTTCCTTAAGCAGAAAATTCCCCTCCTCAAGGGAGGAGAGCCTTAAGGAAACGGCATTGATTGTATAATCATAGACATAATATTTGTTTGCAGTAATCATATCATCTCCAATTAGCTGTTTTACATATTTTCTTTTACAATATGATTCTGTATGATGAGACAGCCCTGTTTTTGGGGATTTGTCTGGGCATAACTTTCAGCAATGCCATTTTTTTCTTATCATTTCAAAAAGAAGATAGTCAAGAAAAATATTGTGGCAAATTTTGAAACCAGCCTGCAATATCCGTTTTCAGACAATTCAGCCGCTTCCGATCTTTAACTCAAAAAATACTTAGGAGATTTCCAGAAAAGAATATACCGCCAAAGTATCAAAAGCTTCCGGCTTTTGCCCTGTGCCTGTAAACTGAACCGGGATATTTATAGTATTTTCCTCAACTTTTATCCTCTGTGCAAAAAACCGCTCCGCTTAATTTTTGCACTCCTCCACCGGGTTTTGCAGAGGACAAAAGTTGGTAAAAGAACTATATTTTCAGAAATCACCTTATTCCAGTTAAGGACTATCCGCATATCCTCTTAAAATAGTTCCTGAATATGACCTTAACCCTGAATAGTCTGTTTTTTTGGACAGAAAAAAACACTTGGTTTTGGGAAAAATACATGATATTTTACAGAATGTTTATAGATATATATTTTTAAAGATAAAAAAATTAAACAGTTAAATAATTGATGCTGTGGCGTTTCAGACCAATCTGCCGTACCTGAATGCGGCAGTGGCCGCAGTTGTGGCAGGAGAGTTGGGAACTCTGGCCGCCCAAGCCGCAAAAAAATACAGAAAGCCTGATTGCAGATACGGTCAGCCGAATCAGAAAAGGCAGTTAAACGGTCAGGAAGACGAATTTTTTCGTGTATTCAGAAAATCCGGTTTTCCCGGAAAACCGGATTTTTCTGAAAACTTTATACCCAATGCCGTTTCCTTAAGGCTCCCCTCCCTTGAGGGAGGGGCGGGGGGAGGGTGAAAACATCATCTGACTACAGGGTTTCATTTTCCCCCCTCCCCTGACCCCTCCCGCCGGGGGAGGGGAATTTTATGCTTAAGGAAACGGCATTGACTTTATACCCGAAAATTTATACTGACTTACCCGGTTTCCATGACAGGCCCGGCTTTTTCCAATGTCGCCTCCGATACGGAAAAAGCCGGGAAGATGGTGACTGAAATTGCGTAGCCTTCCGCTGAACCGGCACAGGGCATAGACAAAGTATCTGCTGCTGTGAACAGCATCAATGCGGAACTCCGGCAGGTCAGCGGGAATGCGGGTAATTAAATTTCCTGTACAGAAAATGAAAAAAGAAGTATCCTTCCGGCTGACCGTATTCATAGGAAATCTGAACACAATGCCATTGATGCAAGCCTAAAATGCTTCATCCGTATTGGCAAACTTTCCGTTTGGCAATCCTCATCCCTTACATCAATGGCATTGAATCTGGACATGAAAAAAACAATCGGAGTATAAATGACATCTCCCGGAACACTTCTTAAAGCCTGGGAACTGAAACCCAAAAAGCAGTTGGGACAGAATTTTCTTAGCGCGGACGCTGCAAAAATGATAGTAAACCGCGCAGAGATTTCAGCCGATGACACTGTGCTGGAAATCGGAGCCGGACTTGGCGCACTCACCATTCCTGCAGCAAAGGCAGCCGCACAGGTCTATGCAATGGAAACAGACAGCCGTATCCTTGATCTGCTGAAAACCGAACTGCAGGTTCACTGTCTGGACAATGTGCAGATCATGAAGCAGGATATTCTCCGCTTTGATATGGAAGAATTTGTCCGCAGAGAGAATATCCGGGGAAAGCTGTTGGTAATGGGCAATCTTCCATACAATATATCCTCACAGGTGGCAGTGCAGCTTATTTTTGCCCGTAAGCACATCTCCCGTGCTGTAATCATGTTTCAGAAGGAACTGGCCCGGCGGCTTGTGGCCCATCCTGGCAGCAGAGATTACGGGCGTCTGAGCGTTATGCTCCGTTACTGTTCAGATATCCGGACAGTGGCAACCCTGAAGGCTGCGATGTTTTATCCTGTGCCCAAAGTGGATTCCGAGGTCGTGGAAATCCGCTTCAAAGAACCTGATGATCCCGCTGAGGATGAAGCCTTCCTGTTCAGCGTGATCAAGGCTTCTTTTGGACAGCGCAGGAAAACCATGCGAAACGCGCTGGCCGGAAGTGAACTGCATATCCATCCGGATACAGCATACAAATCTCTGGAAACAGCGGGTATTGATCCAAAACAGCGGGCAGAGACACTGACAGTGGAAGAATTTGTGAAACTGAGCCGCTGCCTGGGACAGGTTCCGATGCTCTCCCCTGTCAGATGAAATATCAGGGCTTCCACTTTTTACACATTAAACCGGCATTCAGTGCTGCGGATCTGCATGAACATCCGGAGGTTTGACCCCCTACCAAAAAAATAACAGTTTTTTCCCCTTATTTTCCACTGTATCATCCAGCATTGCAGTTGTTCCCCGTTGAATTATCTTACAGATAAACTGATCAGCAGACTGGCTTTCACCCCCGTTGACTGGTTCTGGATGCCGATTTTCCCGCAGAGATCACAGAAACACTCTGTTTTCTCTGTGAAAAAGCTGTATTTGCTGTGGGAAATCCGCTGAAAGGCTGTCAGTAAAAAAATGCCACTGCCGGAAACACTTTTAAGGAGGATTTATCCATGAAAAGAATTGATCGGGACAGCGTTGCGGACATCGGTTTTGAGATGAAATGGACCAGTCCGGAAGCAGTGCACACAGAACGCTATGAGGCTGTGAACGCAAATTTCTGGCGGGACATATTCCCCGGAAATCTTTGCAGGGAACTTATGGGGAAAAGTGCGGGGGACAGAGTGCAGATTTCTGTTGAACCGGGAAAAGGTCTGCCCCCATACAATCCGTCCAGAAATTTTGAACTCTCAAGAGATCGTTTTGATACAAAATTTATGCCGGAAACAGAAATTATTCCCCGCTCAGGGCGTTTTTATCCCAAAGGCATATTAAAGGATGTGTATGGCGTATTCCCCCAGAATATTGAGCCGTTCCGGTGCGCAGCCGTGCAGAACGGCCATCTGAAAGCAGATTTCAACCATCCGCTGTCCGGGTATATGCTGGAACTTACTGCCCGCGTCCGGAATGCGGATGGAAAAGCCGCAGAACGCGGGGGAAGTTGCAATGACTGGCTGGATGTGATTGCATCCGGCCCCGGTATGCAGGCCCGGTGGCAGAAACATCCCACGGATTATTTTTCAGACAGACCCTTTGAACGGGAGGATGCATCAGCAGATGATCATTTCTACCGGCAGCCGCGCTTTGTTCATCATATTGACACAGCAGCCATTGCTGCTGTCAGGGAAGTATACGGCAGTATTATCAAAGACGGTATGAAAGTGCTTGATCTTATGAGCAGTTGGACATCCCATATTCCGGAAAACATAAAACCGGAAAAACTGACAGGACTGGGCATGAACATGGCGGAACTGGAAAAAAATGAGAGACTTACGGATCGCATTGTCCATGATCTGAACACAAAACCGGAACTGCCTTTTGCTTCAGAATCCTATGATGCCATTATCTGTACCGTGTCTGTGGAATACCTGATTCATCCCAAAGCCGTATTCAGTGAAATGGCGCGGGTGCTGAAACCCGGAGGTGTGGCTGTGATGACTTTTTCCAACCGCTGGTTTCCTCCCAAAGTCATAAAAATATGGAAGGAACTCAGTGAATTTGAGCGGATGGGCCTTGTGCTGGAATATTTTTCCGGAACCGGAAAGTTCCGGCATATGGAAACTCTTTCGCTGCGCGGACTTCCCCGTCCCAGGGATGACAAATATTTCCCAAAGATGCGCTACGCGGATCCGGTATTTGCCGTGTGGGGAACACGGGATGAACTGCGGCAGACGTCTTAATACCAATTCGCTTTCAAAACATGACCATGCAAAATGCTGTCTTTTCGTGCTGTCCGTGTTTTTCGCGGTTAAAAAAGGAGACTTTCCCCTAACTTTGAAAGCGATTTGATATAAGTCTTAGGGTTTGTAAAAAAATAACACGTACAAATTTTTCTATCCAAAAACCCTTAGGGTTTTGAAAACCCTAAGGGTTTGGAACAACTTATTTTGATACAGACCCTTAGATGATTTCTGAAAATGAATGTCCCTGTTCAGTCACAGAAAACAGAAAGACTTCCGCAGTTTCCGGAACTTCGGAAGTCTGATACCAATTCGCTATTGAATTTATATAATAAGGTGAGTTGTTTCCTCTGTGTTATCTGTGGTTTTTTCTCTCTGTGTTCTCTGTGGGAAACCGAATCATAAGTATACTTTCAATGGCGAACCGGTATGATACCAATTCACCATTGATTTGATACAATATTTATTGTCAGTTTTTCCTCTGCTGCGCGTGTGCAAAAAAAACCGCTCCGCTTAATTTTTGCAATCCTCCGGATCATATGCAGATTGTATCAGGTCAATGGCGAATTGGTATGAGTTGAAACAACCGGATTTTTTCAAAAAATCCGGTTGTTCTGTATACTTCAGCGCATAAGGCGATTTCCATGAAAAAATGTACCATCATTGCAGGGTGGGCACGGCTTTTTGTGCCCGCCGTCCTGCTGAAACGGTGGGCACAAAAAGCCGTGACCACCCTACGAAAAACGGTATAATCTTTAATGGAAATCACCTAATATCAAAGTTGACAAATCATTAGCATGAGTAAGTAACTGTCTGAGGGAATAGGCAACGGATTTTGAGCATGAAAAAAACACCGGCAGTTGAAATCCGGGAGATTTCAACTGCCGGTTTCCTGTCTGTCATGGAGCCTGACAGACCGGAGGAGGATACAGATGGCAAAAAAATGTTTCTGTCAATCAATTAAATATCATAATAAAGGAAAAATTCATGGGGATGGGGACGCAGCCGAACCGGATTGACCTCGTTTTGGATTTTGTATTCCACCCATTTTTCAATCACATCTTTGGTAAATACATCCCCTTTGAGCAGAAATTCACTGTCATCCTGCAATGCTGTAAGGGCTTCTTCCAGAGAACCCGGAGCAGACGGGATTTCAGCCAGTTCTTCAGGCGGCAGGGAGTAAATATCTTTATCCAGAGGATCGCCCGGATCAATCTTGTTCTGAATTCCGTCAATGATGGCCATCAGTATGGCTGAAAAAGCCATGTAACCGTTGCAGGACGGGTCAGGGGTTCTGAACTCAAGCCGCTTGGATTTGGGCGAAGCCGAATACATGGGAATACGGATTGCCGCGCTTCTGTTCCGGCTGGAGTAGGCCAGATTGACCGGAGCCTCAAAACCCGGAACCAGACGTTTGTAGGAGTTGGTCGTGGGGTTGGTAAGTCCGCATATGGCCTTGCAGTGCTTCAGAATTCCGCCGATGGCCCACAAAGCCATCTGGGAAATGCCTGCATATTTGTCGCCTGCAAACATGGGTTTGCCATCTTTCCAGATACTGACATGGATATGCATCCCGCTTCCATTGTCCTCAAACAGGGGTTTGGGCATAAAAGTGACCGTATGACCGTGTTTGTAGGCCACATTTTTCAGCACATATTTGAACCATACCAACTGATCCCCCATTTCAACGAGAGATTTGAAGCGCATGTCAATCTCTGCCTGTCCCGCAGTGGCCACTTCATGATGCTGACGTTCCACATATATTCCCAGATTTTCCAGAGTGAGCATCATTTCGCTGCGCAGATCCTGAAACTTGTCCACAGGCGGAACCGGAAAATATCCTTCCTTGTGACGGGGTTTGTATCCCAGGTTGGGGTTTTCATCCCGGCCTGTGTTCCATACGCCTTCCACAGAATCAACTTCATAAAACGCGCCGTTCCGGCCTGAATGGAACTGCACATTGTCAAAAATGAAGAATTCAGCTTCCGGACCGAAATAGGAAGTGTCGCCGATGCCTGTACTTTTCAGATAGGCTTCTGCTTTTCTGGCAATATTGCGCGGATCACGGCTGTAGGGTTCACGGGTGATGGGATCAACGATATTCCCGATAAGCACCAGGGTCTGGTCTGCAAAAAAGGGATCAATTTTGGCTGTTGCCGGATCAGGAACAACCATCATGTCACTGGCATTGATGGGCTGCCAGCCGCGAATACTGGAACCGTCAAATCCAAGTCCCTCATCAAAGCAGCCTTCCTCCAGTTCACTGATGGGAATGGTGAAATGCTGCCAGATTCCGGGAAAGTCCATAAAACGGACATCCACTGCCTTTACCTTGTTTTCCTTTGCAAATGCAATAACCTGTTCGGGTGTCATGGTCATGATAAAATTCCTCCCTGTTTGATTTGTGATTTTTGAGTTTATATTGAAATCAGTTATCAGTTGTCAGTTGTCAGTTGTCAGTTGTCAGTTATCAGTTATCAGTTATCAGTTATCAGTTACCAGTTGTCAGTTACCAATTGTCAGTGTTCACCTGCCCGCGTCTGGGCAGGACTTTTTCTATGGCAGATCGGATGGCGGCCACCTGCTGGGGGGAATCTGCTTTCTGGCCGTCAAAATCCCGCACATAAAACACATCCACCACCTGATCAATTTTGGTGGCAATCTTTGCCACCCATATATCCAGACGGCATTTGAACAGCGCGTCCGTGATGCAGAACAGCAGTCCCGGAAAATCATAGGTATAAACCTCCACAATGGTGAAAAAACCGGAACTGCTGTTGTCCACCGCGATCTCATCGGGTTTCTGCCAGGTTTTGGGGCTGGGAAAACCATACACTTCCAGACGTTCGGCCAGTGCAGATTCCAAATCAAGCTGTCCCAGCAGCGCAGATTCCAGATCGCTTTCCGCATGTTCCCATTTCTGCTGCTCGAAAAATTCGTCTTTGGGTGGCATGACCTCAAAAACATCCAAAGCAATATTGTTGCGCCATGTGTAAATCTGCGCGGCCAGAATATTGATGCCATTAAGCGTAAGGGTTCCAGCAATTTTGGAAAAAAGACCGGGGCAGTCTTTCGCGCATATGGTCACTGTCCGGGTTTCTGACCCCGGAACCCCACTGATTTTCCAGACAAAATTTGCATTGCCAAGACTGCGGAAAAGTCCGATATGCTCTGCAATGTCCGGGGCAGAAGTGGCAAGCAGATAGCGCGGAGACATGATATTGAAAATCTTTTCCGTGCGTTCCCGTTCTTTTTCATCAGCAGCCGTGTTCAGCACATCTGCTTTTTTCCTTTCTGCGGTATCCATTGCAGCTCCGCTTGCCAGTTCCCCTTTTTCCAGAATATTCAGCACATTGAGAAAAAGATATTCCAGCAGGCTGGCAGTCCACTCATTCCATGCCTTGGGGCCGGTGGCTGCGGAATCCGCAATGGTGAGCAGATACAGCATTTTCAGCCGTTCTGTATCCTGAATTCTCCGGGCGCAGAAAATCGCGGTTTCCTCATCCTGCAAATCCCGCCGAGTGGCAATATTAATCAGAAACAGATGTTCCCGGATCAGAAAACAGACAGTTTCAGTATCTTTATCCCCGTATCCCTTTTCTCTGAGAATGGCCCCGGCCATTACCGCGCCTTTTTCCGAATGGTTTCCTCCGGGTGTGCCTTTGCCGATGTCATGGAGCAGCGCAGCCCATAACAGCAATTTTGGATCAGCAAGTTCCGTATAAAGCCGGCAGCATGTCTCTTTTCTGCAGGAATCCTCCTCTGTGCAGAACTGCTTAATCGTGCGTACTGTTCTCAGCAGATGCCGATCCACAGGATAGAGATGATATTCATCATACTGAATCCGGTTGGAAATTTCATCAAACTGCGGAATGTAGTTTACCAGAAAACCGGTGGTCAGCATGGTTTCCAGCACATTGAAACGGGGAACCGGTGTCAGCAGTATCGCCTCAAAACTCTGCCTGACAAACGCGGATGTCCTGAATTTATCATCCACCCTGTGCTGAAACTCTTTTACCAGACGGATGGCCTCGGCATTCAGGGGAATTTTCATACGAGCGCTCTCTTCAAATATCTGAATCAGAAGCTGGGGGCATTCATGCACTTTTTCCGAAGAGACAAAGGCCAGCATCCCGTTACGGTTTTCCAATCCCTGCACCTGCGGAGTTTCACTTTTTCTGCGTCTGCCCCTGCGCACGGTTTCGTTTTCCAGTTCATATACCCGTATCCGCTCCTGTTCCTTGAGAAAATCCATATGCCGGTGCAGTTCACCCAAAAAGCGTTCCACAGGCTGCTGTCCGTTTTTTTTGCGGAAATTCATTTCACGGGCCAGTTTTTCCTGATGACGGAAATACAACTGATCGCATTTTTTTCCGCTCAGGTAATGAAGACGGTTTCTCACTTCCCAGATAAAGGCAAGGGATTTGGTCAGAGTACGGTATTCATTATAAGAAAAGCATCCGGAATATTCCAGATCCCTGGGCTGTCTCAGATCGTTTTTGATCCGGGCTATCCACAGCAGGGTGTGATAATCCCGCAGCCCGCCCCTGCCTTCCTTGAGATTGGGTTCGAGCAGAAAGGAAGAGTCACCGAAGTGTTCATGGCGTTCCCGGTTCCGGGTGATGATTTGCGCAATAACCCTGTCTGAACGGCCTTTGTGAATTTCCTCCCGGAGCCTGCCCATAAGATCAGAATACAGCACAGACATGCCGCAGATGAAGCGCGCATCCAGCATCGCGGTAAGCACTTCAATATTTTCCATGGCAAGAGAAATGCAGTTTTCCGCAGACCGTGTGGCATGGCCTACTTCCATGCCGATGTCCCACAGGGGATAAACCATTTCCCTTACCAGTTCCTCTGCCTGATTGGGAATCTTATGTTCAAACAGTATCAGAATATCCACATCAGAATGAAGACACTGCTCCTGGCGTCCGTAACCGCCCAAAGCAACCAGTGCATAGGGTTTTCTTTCAAAAGCCATCTGCATACCTACAGCGCTCTGCTGGTAACATTCATGAAAATATTCATCCAGAATCTGCGTATTCTGCTGATTGAAATCCGGGGCATTCCCAGCCAGCAAATCCTCTGCCATCTGTTTCCGCTTCAGGCAGAGGTTTTTCATGGGGCTTTCATATATTTTCTTTGCCGCTTCTGCCAAGTTGCTGCACCTTTCCTGCCATTATCTGAAAAATGTCAGTATCCCGTAACGTTCATGCGGGGCTCTGAAGATAGCAGGTGATTTCCGGAAAAGAAGATCCCTTCAAAGTATCAAAAGCTTCCGGCTTTTGCCCTGTGCCTGTGAACTGAACCGGGATATTTATTTTCAGAAATCACCTAAGTGGTATAAAATAACTTTCCCGTTTCGCGGGGAGCCATATTGCCGCCCGTCAGAACCGTCCGCATATTCTGAAAATGCGGAAATTATTTTTTTCTCATTTTTTTATGATCTCCGGAACCTGTTCGTAACGGATTTAAAGATATATAAGCAATCTTTGTGCCAGTACAGTCAGATTTATGAAACTCTCTGAAATACAAAAATATATTTTAAATCTGCAGGTATGGAAAAATAAAAATGCAGTTACAAAAATGTAATAAATTTTCCAAAAAAATTACTTTTATGTATAAAAAATTCTTTCTGCTTAAATAATTCCCGCGATCCAAATCCCAATGCAGAATATGAATGCGCTCAGCACCATCAGATCACAGGCCTTTGGAATATGTCCGGTATTCACCTCTCCAAAGCCTGTTCCGATAAAGGGTTTGACCACAGTTTTGCCATGATAGACATTCGGGCCGCCCAGTTTCACGGCCAGCGCACCGGCAAAGGCTGCCTCGGAGAAACCGGAATTGGGGCTGGAATGATTCCGTCCCTGTTTCCGTCCTGTTTCAAAAGCCCTTCTGCTCTGCCGGTTCAGGATAAATGCGGACAGGGAAATCAGGGGAACCGAGATACGGGCAGGGACAAAATTGGCAATATCGTCAATGCGGGCTGCGACCATTCCGAAATCCTTATAGGTTTCATTTTTGTATCCCACCATTGAATCCAGGGTATTTACCATTTTGTAAGCCACCATCAGCGGCACTCCGCCTATGAGCAGAAAAAACAGGGGTGACAGAACTCCGTCCACCAGATTTTCAGCCACAGTTTCTACCGCAGCTCTGGCAATCCCGGTTTCTGAGAGACTGCGCACATCCCTGCCCACAATCATAGACAGTTTTTCTTTTGCTTTCGGGATATTGTTATGCCGGAGCATAGCATACACATCCTTTGCCTCTGATTCCAGCCCCCGGCAGGAAATGCAGAAATAGATCAGCATAATTTCAGCACCTGTCTCCAGAAGAGGATGAATCCATGCGCATAGGGTCAGAATGAAAAAAGCCGCCGCCCATGCCCCGGTTATAAGGGATATGGCAAACATGCCCCCGGAAATTCTCAGTCCGAAGGGAAGTTTCCGGAACCTGGGTTCGGCAGATTCAATGGCTTTTCCCATATACCGCACCGGATGATGGGCAAACTGGGGATCTCCGATAATCAGATCCAGACAAAAGGCCGCAGGCAGCACATACCGGGAAATTGTAAAATCCATAACTGTCTCTCAAAAATGTTTTATCAGGAATATATCTGTCACGGGTATATATAATGTTTTATATATGATTGCAAGTGCGGAAACAATTGTGTATATTCCCTGTGCATCATTTTTTGTTTGACTGTTGAAACCTGACAAAGATATAAGACAGAGTCATAATGTGTCCGGCACAGGTCCGGTAAAATGTTCATTGTGATGATCCTGTAAAAAATCACCGTGTTCGTCAGTCCGGCATATCGGATTTTTCCGGAATGATGAAAGACTGTGATTCGGATTTTTAACAGGTTCATCCTATCGTCAACATCCGAAAAAAAATACAAGGAGGTAAGCAATGGAACTCAAACAGAAAGGCTCAGAAGCGAATGTCGGGGGTTTCAGGCAACTGATGGTGTCCATGAAATGGACAACCGCCGCAGATTTTGATCTGGCAGCGGCCTATGAGGACAAACAGGGAAAACAGGGACTTGTCTATTTCGGGGAACTGGGGGATCTGAATGCCTTCCCCTTTATGCAGCTCAGCGGTGACGAAGGCGTGGGCGACAAAGGTGGCCAAAATGAAGAAACCATGCGGATCACCAAACTGGACGATATGAAATATGTCTGGATTCTCTGCTGGGATTACGGCAAGGTGCAGGAGGGTTCCCCGGCCCGTTTCAAGGGGAGCGATGTCACTCTTTCCGTTATGGATGACAAGGGAAGCACCCACAATGTCACACTGGATACAGGCGATATGGGAAATATTGCCCTGATTGCCACTATTGACAATTCCAGTCCGATTGGAGCCAAACTGATCAACAGCAGCAAGGCCGGAACCCTGAAGGGACTGAAAACCCTGCAGCAACTTATAGATATTATCAACGGATAAATAAAGGTTTCAGAGGGACAGGCCGGGAAAAAAATATTTTTCCCATCCTGTCCCCTTTTCCCTTCTAACTCCGGGCGCATGAAAAAAGGGGTAGTGGGTCAAACCGGTTGATGACGCGGAAAAAACTCTCCCCTCCCTTGAGGGAGGGGCAGGGGGAGGGTGGGAAAAAGTGTATAACTGCAGGGCATTTTTCCCCCTCCCCTAACCCCTCCCTCAAGGGAGGGGAATTCCAGAATCAAATGATTTGACCCACTATCAAAAAAGGAGAGCATAATGGAACTGAAAAAAAAAGGTGCAAACGCAGTTATCGGCAGTTTCACACAAATGCAGGTGTCTCTGATCTGGACTGCACCGGTGGATCTGGATCTGATGGCCTTTTATAAAGCAAAAGACGGACGGATTGGAGGCGTATATTCAGCAAATTACGCGGGCGGTTCTCCGGGCAGTCTGAACACTTTTCCCTTTATTGAGCTTTCAGGCGATGCCGGGGTTGGCGCAAAAGCCGGTCAGAACCGGGAGGAACTGCGCGTTGCCAGTCTGAAAGATATTGAAGAAATCTGGATTGTGGCCGTAAATTTCACAGACGCTGTTTCCGGCGCTGCCAAAGTCTTTGCCGATTATGATGCGCGTGTGGAAGTCATTACCGACAAAGGGGAAACACATACCATTGCACTTGATTCCCGCCAGTCCGGCTCCGTGGCTGTGCTGTGCAGGTTCAAAACAGATTTCATGGGCGCAAGTCTGGTCAACAACAGCGAGGTCATGCGTTTTGATGCGTTCCAGGCAGCAGTGCCCGGAGCGTCTGCCCTGAAACTGTCTTCCAAAGTGGTGCTGAAACAGAAAGGGCAAAAGGTAAACCTGGCCTGCAAGGGCTTTCAGGCCACACTTACATGGAAAACCGCAGTGGATCTGGATCTTTACTGTTTTTACCGTCTGAGGGGAGCATCAGTCGAAGCTCCGGCCAAAAAAGGGATTCTGGGGAAAATATTTTCCGGTGGAGGCTCCACAGGTACAGGTCAGGTCAGTTTCATGAACAGAGGGAGCAAAACAGCTTCCCCCTGGATATTTCTGGATAAAGATGCAGGTGTGGGGGATAGTGGCGGCAATAATCAGGAAAATATATATTTTACAAAATTGGATGAGATTGAACATGCCCTGATTGCAGCCAATATTTTCAACAAACCCAATGCCAATTTTGCCACTTACAACGGTCTGGTAACTGTCCGGGGCGGCAGTCAGGAAATTGAAGTGCCGCTTACCGAAAGCGCTCCCGGTAGCTGGTGCATTATCGCGCACATTGACAACAGCATGGGAACTCCGCAGTTAATCAATATCAACAGGACGCAGAAAGACAAACCGGAACTTGCCCAGTTTATATGAAAAGGTGTCCGGTGTCAGGATTCACCGGATTTTTATGACCGGCAGTGTAAAAATTTTCTGCTTATACACAGTGTCTGCTGAAACAGATATTTTTTAAGCAGGTGTTTATCGTTACTCCGCGGGATAAAACTGTTTCAGTCTGCGGAAAGGTTGTTGCAGGCATATGTCAAAAACCGGCTTAACAGATATTCTCCATTTTTTCCTAAGTGTGTACAAACTGCAGTTGGATGCACCCAGGGCTTCGGGACAGTTTACGCTGCTGAGTGAAGACAGCTCCGGGACGGACCTGATTTATGATCTGCAGGTCATCAAAAATGGAAAACAGAAAAGCAGACGGATCAGTCTTGGCCCCCTGGGAGAGGACAGCGGGAGCAAAAGCACATGCTACAAGGTGATTTATGATGATCTGCTGGTGGTGAAGGTTCCGCCTGTTCCTGTGACCGATTTCGGTCAGTATGTGGACAGTATCCGGATGGAAAGGGAGATTGCAGCGGCCATAATGCCGGATATTGAGTGCATTGTACCCAGTCTGTCTGCTATTCTCAGAAAAATTCCCCCTTTTTCCGCTGACGCGAATTCCCCTGATTTTGAGGAACAGTGCATCCGCAAACTCAGAATCCACAACCGTTTTCAGGATTATCTCAGGATTGGAAACACCTTTGTCTTTTTTATGAATCTTTCCAGATATGCGTTTCTGGGCCAGGTGGTGGAAGGTCTGCACAATGGCAGAAAGGGAATCCGGGATGATCTGTGCGGACAGACGGAAATTTTGCAGAATCCTGAAATTTTTGAAAATATTTACGGAAAAAAATATGCTTCCCTGTATTATCCTCTCAATGAGATGTATTTCGCGTTTGAAGACCGGCTCGGTCATCTGCAGAAAAAACATGAGCTGCTTTACATCTTCCCCGCGTATAAAAAAAGACAGTGGTTTCTTACCTATCTGGCCGAAAGGGATGCGGAACCTGCGGAACCGGGGATGAGTCAGGAATTTGTTCAGGATATGAACAGTCTGCTGGAAAATATCACAGCATCCGATCCATCTGCCGCATATTTCCGGAAGGTGATGAAAATCCGTCTGAATCAGCGGAATTTTCAGCAGAACAAAACCCAGATATCCGGCATCATATCCAATCTGCTGGATATGCTGGCCCGCCTTCGCAGAAAAGGCATTGCCATCCGGGATTTGAAACCGGACAATCTTTTCATAGCGGGAGATTCCTCAAAATTTCCCATGCTGCTGGCTGATCCCGCTGAATATTCAATCGGTCTCATTGATTTTGAAACATCTGTGAATTACAGCACAGGTGAAAACGGAAATATCCGGCAGCCCATGCTGGCCGGTACGCCGTCCTATGCCACGCCATCTCATATATTCAGAAATGAACTGCTGAAAGAAACTTACAGCAGTCTTCCCCGAATTTTCCATCTGCAGGACTGGCAGGCTGTTATCAGCATGATTTATATTGTCATCACAGGCGAGCATCTGGCTCAGAAAACCAGCAAACTTCTGCCTGAGTTTATCCGGGTTATGAAAAAATCCCTGCGTATGAAGAAAATACGTCCGGAGGATGCCTTAACGGGTTTCAACCGTGTCTTCTGGAGCAGAGCTTCCAGCGAATTCATGGAAAAACTCGATGCAAATTCGGATCTTCTGAAATCCGTCCGTCCTGCAATTTCCCAAAATGTGTGCGGGATGCTCCGGCAGGAAATTTCCGAATTGGAAAAGGATACTGAAAAGCAGATACAAAAGCATATCAAATCCCAGAAATTTTTCCAAAGCCCCAAAATCCGCTCGGATATGGCAAAAGCCCCCCTGGCTGCCATCAGCAGATGCTGTTCAAGCTGGGAACAGGGTATTCAGGTTCCGGACGTATCCTCTTCTGTCCGGAAGCAGGTCATCCTCTGGCTGAAGGAACTGGAGCGGCTCAAGGCCGAATCCGAAAGGAAGTCGCTTTTTATCAGTATGCTGGCCGAAGAAAAACCGTCCATATCCGCGTATGATCTGCTGGACATGATGTTCAGTGTTGTCTTTTATGCCATGTATGTCAGCAAATGGGGAAGACCTGCTGTGGAAGCGGATGATTTTGAAGGTAAAAATAAGAGAAAAAAAGAAGAGAATCTCTCACGGGAGGAAACCTTTGCCCTTGAAAAAACAGTCAGTGCGCTGATGTGACAGACATGAAAAAAATCCGGCATATTTTTTTGGCTGTCACTGCTGATCTATTTGCTTTCTGAGGGGAATTTTCTCATGTTTGCTGATATGTGTCCGGATTTCCGCTTCTTTTCCTTCTTCAACTGAAATGGATACAGCCCCGTGCATGTCAGTCCGGTATATTGTGCATCCCCGTTCTTCATACCGTGTGACAACTTCAGGGGAAGGGCAGTTGAAGCGGTTTTGCAGACCTGCTGAGATAATCACGCTTTCCGGCAGAACATGATCTAGAAATACAGAGGAACTTGATGTGCCGCATCCGTGGTGGGGAGCCACAAGAATTTTGGTGCGGAGATTTTTTCCCTCTGCTTTTACCAGTTCCGCCTCAGCCACAGTTTCAATATCACCCGGAAAAAGTATGGAAAAATCCCCCAAAGATATTCGCACGGTCAGAGAGGTATTGTTGTATTTCCGCAGCCAGAGTTCTTTTTCCCGTGTTTGCAGAAAATCCGCCGGAGGCCAGAGAATCTCAATTTTCACACC
The DNA here is from genome assembly GCA_050180235.1 of Desulfococcaceae bacterium. GTDB lineage: Bacteria > Desulfobacterota > Desulfobacteria > Desulfobacterales > Desulfococcaceae > JAABRU01. The sequence continues at coordinate 20,315 of JBFXEJ010000005.1, read as the reverse complement.
GCTGATTTCTGCTGAACCGGGAATGTGAGAGAAATCAGGAACCCGGATACCGGCTTTTTTCACAGTTTCCATGAAATATTTGTAATTATCTGAAGATATTCCGGCTCCGCTTGTCCAGAGTTCCTTTACGGCAAAATGCCGGGCTATATAAAACAGTCCGTTCATATGATCGCCTTCAGGATGGGAAAGAACCATGATGTCAGCAGACATGATTTTTTTCTGCCATAAAAAAGGGGCCACCACTGCCGCTCCCACATCAAAAGATGAAGGATCATAAAATCCGCCGCCGTCAATGAGCATGGATTTTCCGCCCGGAAATTCAATAAGAGCTGAACTGCCCTGGCCCACATCAATGACCGTAATTTCCAAATCCTTATGCCAGAAACGCTGATGCATCCAGTAAAGCACATCACCTGCCAGTGCTGTTAATGTCAGAATCAGCACTGTGAAAGCATATTTCCGCAGTCTTTTTTCTTTTTCAGATGAAATCAGGATACATGCAGCCCAGAACAGCAGATAGTGCAAAGCGGTTTCCAATAATGTCGGAGTAAAGGTTTTCATGCTGCTGAGCGGCAGATTGGCAAAAAAGGGAAGCATGGCAAGCGAATATGACAGCATAAAAGCAGTGATTTCAATAAGCTGTTCTGCTGCTGCCATGCTGAAAAGGGAGATGAAAACCCCAGACAGTCCCAGCGGCAGAATCAGTAAACCGATCAGAGGGATGAAAATCAGATTGCTTATGAGACCGGTAAGGGAAAACTGGCTGAAATAACACATGGTCAGGGGCATGGTTCCCATGATAGCGAAAAACGAGGATTTCAATGCGGAAAACAGCCATTCTGTTATACGATTTCCGATTTCCTTTTCTGCCTGAAAATTCAGGGAAAAACCAAAGATAATGGCCGCAACTGCCACAAAGGAAAGCTGAAAGGAAATGGAAAACAGGCCCGGAGGATGGATGATGAGAATAAGCATGGCCGCAATGGTCATGGTGTTGAAGGTGTCCTGATTTTTGTTTATAAGCACAGCAGCAATGCAGACCGTTCCCATGATCAGTGCCCGCTGGGTTGCCGGGGAAAGTCCGGAAATCATGCCGTATGCAATCATGGGGAACAGGGAGAAAAACGCGGCCCGGCAGCGCATGTCATCAAACTGTTTTCCCGGTAAAATCCGATATCCGGCCCACAGAAACACTGCAAAGGAAAATGTCGCTATCATGCCCATATGCAGTCCGGAAATAGCCAGAAGATGGGCTATGCCTGCCTGTGAAAAAAAATTTCTCAGGCTGTCGGAAATGCTGTTTTTGTATCCGATAATCAGCGCGGAAAGCACGGCTCCCGCATCTTCGGGACTGTTTTTCCGGATCAGTTCATCTGTACGAATCCGGAAATTTTCAAGGGAGCGGAAAAAACTCTGTTCCGGGTTCTCTTTCAGCCGGGAAAGACTGTTTTTCCTTATATATACCGTACACCATACAGACTGAAATGACATATGACGGCGGTAATCAAATGCGCCAGGATTGCTGAAACTGCTGATATTCCTGATTTTGCCGGAAAATGCAATTCTGTCTCCGGGAGAAATACTGCATTCCTCTGCGCGTCCGGTCACCAGCATCCGGCCGGAAACCGGAATATTGTCATCCAGCAGTTGCGCGTGCAGAATAAATTTTATCCGATCTCCCTGCATCTCAGGTGAGGATCGGACAGTTCCGCAAATTTTGCGGTAATTCGGCCCGATATGGCGGGAAATATGATCAGCGGGAAGATCCGGATCAGTCCAGTGCTGAATGGATAGATACCCCAGACAGAAAAAAAGAAGCAGTGGAGGAATCAGAAGGGGCGTTTTGCGAAGAATGGCCCTGAGAATCACAATGGTGCAAAAAATAAGCAGTATCCGCGCATAGCATCCCAGGCCCGGATACTGCTCACCGCATACAATGCCGAAAATCAGGGCGAAAACAAGAGGGATAAGGGGGCGGAAAAAAACAGGATCGCGCATTTCATCAGGTTTGGGAAACCCGCTGTATTCTTGCCCCCAGTCCAGCAAATTTTTTTTCAATGTTTTCATATCCCCGGTCAAGATGATACACCCTGTTCACTTCAGTCCGGCCTTCCGCCACCAGACCGGCCAGAATCAGGGATGCGCTGGCCCGCAGATCAGAGGCCATGACCGGCGCGCCGGAAAGAGAACGAACCCCTTTGATAATGGCTGAGTCACCGGAAATCCGTATATCCGCGCCCAGCCGGTGCAGTTCGCTGACATGGATGAAGCGGTTTTCAAAAATGGTTTCTGAAATGACACTGAGTCCTTTGGCCACAGACATCAGCACCATGAACTGGGCCTGCATGTCAGTGGGAAATCCGGGATAGGGCTGGGTTTTTATATCCACACTGCATATTTTTTCCGGCCCTTTGACGCGTATTTCTTTGCCTTTGACAAAAACCTCGGCTCCTGTGAGTTTCAGTTTGCTGATTACAGCGCCCAAATGATCCGGTTCACAGCCTGTGATGACAATATCCCCGCGGGTCAGAGCGGCCGCTACCATAAAAGTCCCGGTTTCAATACGATCCGGAATAATGCTGACTTCCGCAGGATGGAGTTCAGACACGCCATTGATGGTGATAACTGAGGTTCCCGCACCCTGCACATTAGCGCCCATTTTGTTCAGCACATCCCCAAGTGCTGTGATTTCCGGTTCACGCGCGGCATTGCGGAGTATGGTTTTTCCTTCGGCCAGCACTGCTGCCATCATCAGATTTTCGGTTCCGGTGACAGTGGGCATGTCAAAATAGAAATCAGCCCCTTTGAGCCGATCTGCGCTGGCTTCCACATATCCGTGGCTGAGTTCAATGGATGCGCCCAGCTTTGCCAGTCCCTTGAGATGCAGATCAATGGGCCGTGCGCCGATGGCGCATCCGCCGGGCAGAGAAACCTTTGCTTTTTTCACACGGGCCAAAAGCGGGCCAAGAACCAGAACTGAAGCCCGCATTTTCCGCACCAGATCATAGGGTGCCTCGGTTTTGCACAGCCCGTTTGCGCTGATTTTTACGGTATCTCCTTCTGTCTGAATATCCGCACACAGATAAGTCAGCAGTTCTTTTATGCTTTCAATATCCCGGAGCGCAGGGACGTTGTGATAGATATTCTGACCTTCGGTCAGCAGAGAGGAGGCCAGTATGGGCAGAGCCGCATTTTTGGCTCCGCTGATTTTCACTTTTCCGTTCAGGGGAATTCCCCCTTCAATGATGATTTTGTCCATTTGTTTTTTTATGATAAATGTTTCGTTTATAGGTTCAAGTGCCAGTCTGCCACTAAGACACGAAGGCGCAAAGTTTCACAAAGGTTCAATCTTTTGCAGTGTGTGATTATATGAAATCTGAAAAAAAATTGCACATCAGGCTTTGTGATACCTTTGCGTCTTTGTGTCTTTGTGGCAGAAAATTTTGTTTATCAGAAACAGAAATGTATGACAACAGGTTTTATCCGCAGAACATGATTTAAAACAAAAAAGGCCGGAAATGGCGTTTAGCCATTCCAGCCTTTGGACAATATTTCTTCCCTCAAAAACCCTAAGGGTTTTGAAAACCATTAGGGTTTGGTTCAATATTTAGAATTCCAGCGACAACTGTGTTCCGATTTCATAGGGGTTGGCATCGTTTTTGGAATCCAGTGTGGTGGCTTCTCCGGCAAAGAGATATGCTCCGATAATATCCAGATTCAGGCCCTGCACCAGTTCCACAGAAAAAACCAGGTCAACTTCCGTACCCAGGTAGTTTTCCTCACTGGAGTTGGCAGGTGCATCAGTTTTTCCGTACTGTGCGCCGTTGAGGACATAAATATCTTCGGCAAGTGCCGCATACCAGACATCCAGAGCGATGGAGACATTGCTGACCGGTTTGAAGGTGACACCGATATTGGCTGCCATGATGTTGGAAATCTGATCTCCGGGGGAGTTGTTGGAATAGTCATAATCAATGATTCCATAGCCCATAAGTTCCGCCCAGTAATAGGACTGTCCGGCAGGAACCCAGAATTTCTGCCAGTCTTCCTCATTTTCATCCTGACCCGTGGCATAAAAAAACTGGCCGTGAATATCGGCTTTTTCCCCAATATTCACACTTGCGCCCGCGGCTGCCAGCCATGCGGAGAAATCCTGATTTTGGTCTGTTGTGTAAAAAGACATCTCACCGCCCTGATAAATGCCGGTGAGCCAGAAGGAAGCCATGTCAAAATTTGCATCTGCGTTCATGCCCGCATACCACAGATTCACTTCTTCAGCGTCACCGAATGTGGGAGGAAACTCTGATTCCCAGTTCCGGACATCATCCGAATAGATGTACATGAAAAAGGGGTTGATTTCCCAGGCACCGCCAAATCTGAAAACCGGGTTGAATCCCCAGTAATCCACATCATAGTCATTGGCATCCTTTCCTGCCCCGCCTTCATATGCCTTGAACCAGAAAAACTGAATATCCATACTGTCTGAACGGTATGTGACAGTCGCTCCGGAAGCATCATCATCAAAAAGCAGACTTCTGCCGAAAATAAGGCCCTGAATACCGACAGTGAAATTTACCGGACCAAGATTGAAATCCGCATAGGAATTTTTGATTTCAAAAACCTTTCCGTCTGCTCCTATATCTCCAAGTGTATCATCACCCCATACTGCATCAAACTCAAACTGGTTTACAAATTTCAGGTTTTCATGGAAAACAGCCGTATAATAAAGCCGGGTACGGGTATCAGCCTGTTTCAAATCCTGATCTTCGCTTTTGTCTTCACCGGTAAAATTCTGGTTGGTATAAAAACGTGTACGCCAGTAACCGCCAAATTCGCTTTCCATAGCAAATGATGGCAGAGCTGAAACAAGGCAAAAGGATAAGGCAATAAGAAATAAAAACAGTTTTTTCATCTTTTCTTCTCCTTAAAAAGTGAGTGGATTCGGCATAAAAAATCCCCTCTTGAGAGGGGGCAGGGGGGTGTGTAAAAATCCCTCCTGAAACACACCCCTTTATCCCCTCTCAAGAGGGGATTTTTTTGTAATACCATACCTTAATAAAAAAAACCGGAAGAGAAAATCTCTTCCGGTTTTATAAATCAAATCATGGTAAAAAAGAAATTAGAAGCTCAGAGACAGACGTGTACCAACTTCGTAGGGATCAGCCTCATCAGGATGATCCATAGTGGTAGCTTCGCCTGCGATCAGGTAAGCACCCACGATGTCCAGATTCAGCCCTTTGGTCAGTTGATAGGTGATAATCAGGTCAATTTCAGTACCCAGATAATTCTCGTCACTGCCGTTTACAGTAATATCCTCAGCCAGTGCGGCATACCAGCCATCCAATGTGATTTTCAGCACATCATTACCCATCGGTTTTACAGTAACACCAAAATTTCCGGCCATGATATTGCTGATCTGGTCGTAACAGGCATTATTGGACACATTCGCATATGAGGTATCGCCAAAAATGCCGTAGCCCATGATTTCAGACCAGTAGTAGGACTGACCTTTGGGAACCCAGAATCTTTCAAAGTCTTCTTCTTCAGGATCCTGACCGGTGGCATAGAAGAACTGGCCATGCAGACCGCCCCAGGTCATATTCATATCAAAACCGGCTGCTGCCAGAAAACCGGCAAAATCACGGGTGATATCATCGGCACCCAGTACGGTCGCATCTCCACCCTGATAAATACCGGTGGCCCAGGCGGAGAACATGTCAAACTTTACATCAACATCCACACCGGCAAACCACATATTCAACTCTTCAACAGTTGAAAGCGCAGGAACCTGCTTCCATCCGCTGGCATTGTCTGAATAGGCATACAATCCGTAAGGACTGATTTTAATGTTATCTCCAATATTGAAAACAGGAGCAATTCCATAATAATCCACATCATAATCATTGGCATCTTTGCCAGGACCGCCTTCCCATGCCTTCATCCAAATCAAAGGAATGGAAAATCCGGGCCCGTTGAAGGAGACCACAGCACCTGAGAAATCATCGTCAAACAGGAAACCTCTGGCCAGTTTGGCACCCTGAATACCGACTTTTGCATTTACAGGCCCCATGTTGAAATCTGCATAGGAGTTTTTAATCTCAAACTCTTTTCCGTCAGCGCCGATATCTCCCAGAGGTTCAGTACCCCAGGCAGCGTCAAACTCGAATTTGTTCACGAATTTGAGGTTTTCATGGAAAACAGCCGTATAATACAGACGGGTTCTGGTATCCACAGCCATAAGATCTTCTGCTTCGGTTTCATCTTCGCCGGTAAAATTCTCCTGCATCCACATACGTGTCCGCCAGTAACCGCCGAACTGACTTTCCATTGCCCATGCCGGAACGGTAAAGGCCACCACCAGCACTGCTGCCAAAGCCATCAAACCCAACTTTTTCATCTTCATTTCCTCCTTAAGGTATCTGATTAAAATTAGTCCTAATAATTTTCTCTCACCTGATAATTTTCCCAAAAAGCTGTGTTTTTTCCCTTCTCACCTCCTTTGAATTTTCTCATTAACATAGTAAGTCCGCTTGTCTTAATAATCAATGCAGGGTAATCCTGTCAAGTTTTTTCTGTCTGGCACAGCCGGGAAAAGCATGGGAAAAACATTTTGAAAATATCATTTTTTATATAATACAGATAGTTGATTCCAAATACAGGAAAAGCGGACCCCGGAAATATAAAGATAAAAAAATTTTCCGGCAGGCATATTTTCCTTTGTAAAGAAAATTTTTGAGGGCTTATGTACCATATCTGTCTCTGAACCCCTTCCAAACCCCAAATTATGAGAATTTAAATATAAATAATGCCTGTATAAGAAGAAAATATATTTTTGATTCATGTTAAAGCGTGTCTGAAAAGTCTGTTTCCCCACTTTTTTAAAGTGGGGCTGTTAATTTCTCCAAATTTTTCGGGACAAAACCCCTCTTTAGAGGCAGGGCTGTTAAGTTCTCATTACCCTCTTGAGAGGGGCATGGGTGTGTTGCTGCGTGTGTGCGATTCCGGACACACCCCTGCCCCTCTCAGGAGGGGAATATATAAAATTCAAATTGGTTATGCACTAGGCGATTTCCGGACATCGCAGAAACGGCATCCTGCCGTTTCCGGGGCGGCAGAATGCCGCGCCCACGGCGAATAATATGCAGAGAAATATATCTGGCAGGGCATTCAGACTTCCAAGGTCTGGAAAACTTCGGAAGTCTGCATACGGTCATCCATAATCGCTGAAATCAAAGTTCAGACAGTTTTCAGCAGGCTGTGCTGCTGCCAACTCCGTGAACATGCCATCTATAATTATGACCTGAGGTGATTTCTGAAAATAAGGTGATTTCCGGTTTTCCTTTGCGCACTTTGCGGTTTATGAATTATTCAGGCTAAATGCCCCATTTCTGTTCACAGGCACAAGCTGGAAGCCTGTGATACTTTCCCGCTGTTTAAATCAGCACAGCGGGAAATGCCGGTTTCTCCGGCAGTTTCCCGGCTGCCGGAGAAAATCTGACTATGACTTGAGAATCTTCTTGGCACTTTCGTCGTTCACATCCGCACAGTGGGGAATGCCGGTTTCTCTGGCGGTTTCCCGGTTCCCGGAGAAAAGTTCGGCACGGGAAAGCTGGCTCATTTTGAATTTCCGTGCACCGGCCATCAACTGCTGGAGACCGCAGGCCAGTTTGTCGGCCAGTGTGTAGAAGGCAATGGCTCCGTAAGGAATGTTTTTCATTTCATCCCTGCCCACCTTTTTCTCCACATCAAAATAGGATGCAAAGATTTCTTTGGCTGTACTGCCTACCTGCCGTACTGTCTTGGGCAGTTCGGACCAGTGACCGTTGACTGCGGCCCGTCTTTCGGGGAACAGTGCGCCTTCAATATTGGAACCCACAAAACCGGGAATCATTATGCCGCGGCCCATGCAGATCAGTTTGGTGAAAGGAGCACCCAGGGCCAGTGCCTTGAAGAGATGATCCTCCAGTGCAAAACCGCCTGCAAAAGACATATCCACAACGTCCAGACCTCTGGCAGCCAGCAGATTGGCGTATTCATAGGCTTTGGAATGAAGAATGATGGACGGAACCCCCCAGCTCTGCATCATGTTCCAGGGACTCATGCCGGTTCCTCCGCCGGAGCCGTCAATGGTCAGCAGATCCAGTTTGGCATCGGTCGCGAATTTGATGGCCATAGCCAGTTCTTCCATGCCGTAGGAACCGGTTTTCAGGGTGACACGGCTGAAACCTATGCTGCGCAGATATTCCACGGTGCCCATGAAATCCCGGCGCACCTGATCCACGGTATCCATATTGGTTCCGCCCAGGCGGCTGTGACGGGCAAAGGATTTGATGGACCCGTTTTCAAATGCTTCCTTCACTTCCGGCAGGGAAGGATCGGGATCCACAATATATCCCCTGTTTTTCAAAAACAGCGCATAATCCAGACTTGTCACCTGAATTTCACCGCCGATATTTTTTGCGCCCTGCCCCCATTTCAGTTCAATAATGCACTTGTCACCGTATTTTTCGGCCACATATTCGGCCACACCGTTGCGCGCATCTTCCACATTCAACTGCACAATAATGGCTCCGTGACCGTCAAAATACCGGAGATAACCGTTGATACGGCGATCCAGTTCAGGAGCTCCTTTGATCTTGCCCTTGCGCACATCACCGGGAGAGATTTCCGATTTCCGATCCACGCCCACCACGTTCTCGCCTATGACTACGGGAATACCCACCAGTGCGCCGCCGATGGCAAAGGAATCCCAGTATTTCTCAGCCACAAAGGTGGAACCCAGTGCGCCGGTCATCAGTGGCATACGGATTTTGGTTTTCACTGCTTTTCCAAATTCGGTTTCCAGACTGACTCTGGGGAAGATGCAGTCATCCGGATCATTGCTCATGCCTTCGCTCAGGCCGTGTGCGCCATAGGCATAGCCCTGAATACGGAGAGAGTTGTAGGAAACGCCTACATGTGTGGTGTTGTTTGCACCGGCAGTGACTATGCCGAAACTTCTCGGATAGAGCAGTTTCCGGCCCACCAGACTGGACATCCAGGTTTCACATTTTCCCTCACAGTCCGCGCGGCAAAGTGTGCACAGACTGGCTTCAGTGGGATTTCCTCTGTTTGCAGTTCCCAGAACATCATTGTTTTTTGAAAAACGCATGGTTTGTTTTCTCCTTTTGTGATGATTGCTGTTTTATAAAAACAAAAAGGCATCCGCCCCCATCTCCGGGGAACCAGACGCCTTTGTCTCATTAAGCCTGCTTAAAAAAATATGGTATTCCGCACGCCTTTGTGCGAAATCTGTCAGGAAACAGACATTGTTCCTTAAAAATAATGGATTAAATTTTAGACGTACTTAAAATAAATGTCAAGCAGAAATTAAAATAAAATATATTTTTTCAGTCTGAGTATGGGGGAAATATCCGGTCTGTTTCGGACAGAAAAGAAAATATTGTTTTTTTCCTTCCGGGATATTATTTTGAATGAACCGGAAAACGCCTGCCCGTTCCCTGACTCTCCGGATGTGTGATACCGATTCGCCATTGATTCTGTACAATACAGAATGCAAATCCGGAGGAGTGCAAAAATTAAGCGGAGCGGTTTTTTGCACACGCACGCTGAACCCCGTAAAAACTGACAGTATTGTATCAAATAGATGGAGAATTGGTATGAGACCGATAGTGGGAAGATTCAGTGCCATTACCTTAAGGGCAGAGGAGTTCCGGACGGAAAATCTGACAGGCCGGATCTGCCTGTTTTCTGATTTTTTGTAATCATTAAACATTTAAAATTAAACATTAAACATTTGGTAGTGGTGCAAATCTGTTGATCCAAAAATTCCCCTCCCCTGGTGGGAGGGGTCAGGGGAGGGGGATAATCAGTGATGTTTTCACCCTCCCCTGACCCCTCCCTCAAGGGAGGGGAGACCTTATCAACGGATTTGACCCACTACCAAACATTTTTAAGGATACTGCCATGAAAATATATGCAACTGTCAAAGATACTGTAGGTTCTACGCCCCTGGTCCGTCTGAACCGGATTGCAGAAGATGTGGATGCGGATATTTTCGCAAAACTTGAATTTTTCAATCCTCTGGGGAGTATTAAGGATCGGACTGCCAAAGCCATGATTGACACGGCTGAGACAGAGGGACGGATCGGGCCTGATACCCTGATCGTGGAATCCACCAGCGGCAATACCGGCATTGCCCTGGCTTTTATCTGCGCGGTCAGAGGCTACCGGCTCTGTCTGACCATGCCTGAAAGCATGAGTGCGGAACGGCGCAAACTTCTCAAACATCTGGGCGCGGAACTGGTGCTGACGCCCGGAGCCGAAGGCATGAAAGGAGCCATTGCAGTTGCGGAACGGCTTGTCGCGGAAAACCCCAAGTCATTCATGCCGGATCAGTTCAGAAATCCGGCCAATCCGAGGATTCACCGGGAAACCACTGCCGAGGAAATCTGGCGGGATACGGACGGACGGGTAGATATATTTGTGGCAGGTGTGGGAACCGGTGGAACCATTACCGGGGTTTCCCAGGTCATCAAATCACGCAAACCCGGATTCCGGGCTGTTGCCGTGGAGCCGGAAGATTCTCCTGTTCTTTCCGGCGGAAAACCCGGCCCCCACAAGATTCAGGGCATTGGTGCGGGTTTTATTCCGGAGGTGCTGGATCAGACTGTGATTGATGAAGTGGTGCAGGTGGGCAATGGAGAGGCTTTTGAAACAGCCCGGAAACTGGCGAAAACAGAAGGTATTCTATGCGGCATTTCATCAGGTGCCACAGTAGCGGCCGCTCTGAAAGTGGCAAAAAGGCCGGAGTCCAAAGGAAAATGTATTGTGGTGATTCTGGCCAGTACAGGCGAACGGTATATCAGCACGGAACTTTTTTTATAAAAACTGCATCGCAATGCTGTCACGGACAGCGGCTCAGTTTCACAAATTCTTCCACTGTCAGGGTTTCAGTCCGCCGCGGTGGATCAGTGTCCGCTAAGGGCCTGTATCAAAATAAACTGTTACAGACCCTGAGCTGGGTGAAACATCTTAGGTGATTTCCATTAATGATTATACCGTTTTTAGTAGGGCGGGCACGGCTTTTTGTGCCCGCCGTCCTGCTGAAACGGCGGGCACAAAAAGCCGTGCCCACCCTGCAATGATGGTACATTTTTTCATGGAAATCGCCTTAGGTGATTTATGAAAATAAATATCCCGGCTCAGTTCACGGGCACAGGGCAAAAGCTGGAAGCTTTTGCTACTTTTCTGGTATATTCTTTCCTGGAAATCACCTAAATGGTTTCCGGACAGAAAAATTGCACTGCCTGTTTTTTTTAAAAACCCTGACTGCCCGCAGTATCCGGATGAATATGCAGTTCGCTTCCGGTCAGAGCGTTCCGCAGGGTTTTCCTCAATGCCGTTTCCTTAAGGCTCCCCTCCCTTGAGGGAGGGGCAGGGGGGAGGGTGAAAATATCATCTGATTGCAAACTGCTGTTTTTCCCCCTCCCCTGACCCCTCCCGCCGGGGGAGGGGAATTTTCTGCTTAAGGAAACGGCATTGGGTTTTTCTGGTGTTCCTTTGCCAGAAACCGCCATTCACAGGGAAATCTCCTTTGTCCATTCACAATAGTGTTCATAAAAAGCTGCATCATCGGGAATGGCCCCCGGTATGCCGCATACGGCTCCTGCAAAAGCTGTGGCCCGTTTCACAATGGTTTCCGGTTTCCATCCATTCAGAAATCCCATTGCCAGTACTGCAGAATATGCATCTCCCGCGCCCACAGTATCCAGAACAGGAATATCATTTCTGACCGGTTCTGACCAGACCCCGTCTGCGGTGAACAGAGAACTTCCCTCTGCCCCCCGTGTAAGGCAAAGCCAGCGGATGAAATAATTGTGCATCAGATCCTCAATAAAAAGACGATCTGAGGTATCTGCATTGAACAGAGATTTGAGAAGACTCAGTTCCGCATCACTGATCTTGAGCACATCACAGTGAATCAGGGATTTGATGATGCTGTTCTGGTCATAGCATTCCGGACGCAGATTCATATCATAAAAGCAGGAAGTGGCAGGATTCCTGTTTTCCAGAATCTTCATAAGGGTTTGTGCCCCATTGGGAGTCCGCTGAATCAGGGTTCCGTAGTAAATAAGCCGGGGGATTTTCCGCAGTTCTTCCACTATTTCATCCCGGAATTCCGTATCATCATAGGCTGCATTCCTGAGAATGTGAAAATGCGGACGGCCCTCTTCATCTGTTTCCACCAGAACCTGACCGGTTTGCTTTTCCGTATCTTTCTGGATAAAGGATGTGTCAAAACCCTTTTCTGCCATAAAAGAGAGAATACGTTCACCTTTTTCATCTTTGCCCACGCGGGAAATCAGGATGATCGGAAATCCCATCGCCCTGAGATGAAAGGCAAAATTGAAAGGCGCTCCGCCTATTCTCTGATATTCCGGAAAAATGTCACAGAGAATTTCACCGATACTGAGAATCATTGTCACCTCGCTCTCCTGAAATCCCCTTCCCTTTGCCAAAAGGGAAATGAAAACAGGCTGATTGGTCTGTCAAATAAGTTTTTTCACATATTCTGTTTCGCGGGGCGGCAGGATGCCGGTTCCGCAGACTTAGGTGATTTCTGAAAATAAATATCCTGTTTCAGTTTACAGGCACAGGGCAAAAGCTGGAAGCTTTTGCTACTTTCCCTGCTTTTTAAACGGGTGAAGAAGTGCCAGACTTTCAGTCTGGCACTCCGGAATGATTAAAACCGTTCAAAAGTGTCATCCGGATGATCATCCGCAAAGGAAAGATTCTTTGCTTCCAGTCTCGGCATTTCCTTTGCCGGAGATTTTTTCTCCGAATTGGGCTGATCTTTTCTTTCCTGCCGGGGAGGATTTTTCCTTTCCATTCTTTCATGTGCACCGGGGGATTGGCTGTTTATGCCTTTTTCCTGCATTCTGTTTTTTTCCGGAAAGGATTCAGCAGTTTTTGCCTCCTGCTGACTGATTCTGAAAAAAGCAATGGTTTCCCGCAGTCTGGCCGCCTGTCCTGCCATATCTGCCGCACCTGCCAGCAGATTCTCCGCACTGGAGGCCAGTCTTTCGGAACTGGCCGACATTTCCTCTGATGCGGCAGCATTGCTCTGAATCACCAGATTGAGCTGCTGAATGGCCATATTGATCTGATCTGCGCCTGTGCTCTGCTCATTTGAGGCCACGCTGATTTCCTGCACCAGTTCGGCTGTCTTCTGAATATCCGGCACAGTATGGCGCAGAAGTTCCCCTGCTTTTTCAGCCACATCCACACTGGAAGTGGAAAGTTTGTTGATCTGGGCAGCCGCGTTCCTGCTCCGCTCGGCCAGTTTCATAACTTCCGAAGCAACCACTGTGAATCCTTTTCCGTGATCGCCCGCGCGCGCAGCCTCAATTGCGGCATTGAGAGCCAGCATATTGGTCTGCCGCGCGATTTCCTCTATAATGGAAATCTTTTCTGCAATCTCCTGCATGGCAAGTACGGTTTTTTCAACTGTCTGAGCACTTTGCTGTGTATAATCAAGAGCTTTTTTGGAAATCTTTTCTGTCTGAAAGGCATTGTCCGCATTCTGCCGGATATTGCTGCTCATCTCTTCCATCGAAGACGATGCCTGTTCAGACGCGGCCGCCTGCTCATTGGAGCCTTCTGCCATCTGATCCGCAGTCAGACTGATCTGCCTGCTGAGAGAAGACACATCCTCAGCCGATGTTTTCAGACTGTCTGCCATAGACTTGCTGATATCCGATGCCTGCCGCAGATTCCCGACCACCTCAAGCAGTTTCTCCACCATGTCCCTGAGCGCATGTCCCAGGGTGTCTTTTTCCGAAAGAATGCTGACAGTGACATCCAGATCACCGGCTGCAATTTTTTCTGCCATCATTGCTGTGTTTCTGAGATTGGCCACCATTCTGTTCATGGCCTCATTCATAACACCGATTTCATTTTTTCCTGTTCTGCCCTCAGCCTCCACACTCAGATCCCCGCTTGAGATAATCATCATTTTGGATGCCAGAACCTTCATTTTTCTGCCCATGAAGGTGGCAAAAAGATATGTGATAAGCGAACCTGCAAAAATGGAAATCAGCACAGTCAGAATGGTCAGTCTGAGTATTTTTCTCAGTCCGTCCAGAAAATCGTCCTGATATGCGGTCGGGGCAATAACCCAGTTCCATTTCGGAAAATGGGAATATCCGGCCAGTTTGAGACGGGCCTGGGGTTCTCCGGGATTTTTCCAGGGATAATAATTCACAGCAGTTTCATTTTCCCCCAGAGACAGACCGGTGCTTACGATGTCCTGAATAAAGAAATTTCCTTTTTCATCTCTGGATTTCATAATGTTTTCCCCATCCCTTTTTCTTTCAAGGGATAAGACATATTCACCTTTTTCATTGAGTATGCACACATAACCGCTTTTTCCCACCGGCATACCGGCAAGCCGGTTTTTGAGCATCTCAATTTTCGTTTTTTCATATTCCATGTCTGTCAGTTCATCATAATAGACACTGACGCCTGCCACCCATTTGCGTTCCGGAACATGGAAAATCGTGGATATTTTTTCCCTGGCTTTGCTGTCCCCGGGATTCATCCAGGAATAGGACATATGCGCGGCTCCGCCTTTTTCCACCTGCTTTCCTCTGCGAACCATTTCCTGAATGAAAAAATTTCCATTGGCATCCTGTGCATTCCACAGATTCTCACCATCCCGCAGACGGTCATCAGATACTATATAGACTCCTCCGTAATCAAGAACCCATACATATCCGGTTTTTCCGACACGTATGGCTGCCAGAGTGTTTTTTAGCATTTCCTCATCTCCCTTCCAGGCAAGAATGAAATGCTGCAGTGCTTCGGTCTGGGCATCCACAATCAGGCGGACCTGCTGCTCTCTGCTCTCCTTTTCAGCCTGAATTCCGTCATACACACTTTCAACCAGCATTTTTACCTGAAGCGATTCCTGCCGCAGTTGAGATTCTATCTGTGCAAATGTCTCATTGCGTGCAAACCGGTAACTGATTGCGCCCAAAACGATTACAGGTACAGACACCAGAAAAATGCAGATGCACACCAGTTGCCATTTGATGCTGATATTTTTTAACATGTCTTGCCTCCCTCATGCTGGGGTTATAAATAAATATTTGGAAAAAACTGTTTTCATTCTGACAGATGCGGACAGTCCCCTGTATTTGAAAAAATACGGAAAACAGATTTTTGTCATCTGTCTTTTTTTCATATAATGGGAAAAAAGTCAATGGGGAGAATGCTGTATTCAGGGGGAGGGAAATAAGTGCTGAGGGGTCTGAGAAATGCCGACCCCTCAATAAATAAAAAAATCAAAGTCTCATTCATCCATTTCTTCAAAAAATTCCTTTTCTGCACCGCAGCGGGGACAGACCCAGCCCTCAGGCAGATCATCAAAAGAGGTTCCGATGGAGATATTGCTGTCCGCATCGCCTTCCGCAGGATCATAAATATACCCGCAGGGACATTCCCATTTTTTCATACTCTTGCGCGCCATAATTCTTATTCTCCTCTCATTCTGTTATGTCACATGTTAAAAACAATAATTTCCTGACACTGAAAACATCATAGCACAGACACAGGCACTGTCACAAGAAATAAAAACTTATGCCCGGAAAACTGCCGGACTCTGTTTATCGGTAATTTTCCGGATTTTCAGCGTAGGTTTCAAAATCCTTCTCAGAAAGGAAGCGGGAAATCATTTCCCCCACTTTCCCGGCAGTATCCACCCGGTACCAGCCTTTTTCATTCCTTCCCGCCATCTTTTTGGCATTTTCGACAATGGTCTGCAGAGCATCAGCCGAAATTTCCACAGTTGCGTTTATGATAAGTGTCTTCTTTTCCTTTTTCATTATGCTCCTTTCGCAATATATTCATATTAATAGAAAAAAAATTAAGAAAAAAAATTTTTCATTTTTGTCTGATAAATTTAAGTTTAACTCTTTATTTTGTCAATAAATTATGCAAAAATAGGGAAAAATGCCACTTTCAACAGGTGTCAGGGGGAAATATGACAAATAAAAACAAAATACTGGTTGTTGATGACGCCCACTCGGTTGTTGCGACCATCAGGGAAATTCTGGAAAAGGAATATATCGTCGAGACTGCTTTCAGCGGCGAAGAGGGTCTGGAGATAATTCCAGGATTCAGACCGGATATGATCCTGCTGGATGTCACCATGACCGGTATAGACGGGTATGAGGTCTGCCGCAGAATCAGAAAAGACGGTTCTTTCGGTTTCATAAAAATAATCATGGTCTCGGGCCGCACCATGCTGGATGAACGTCTGAAAGGTTATGAGGCCGGCGCTGATGATTATATCGGAAAACCGTTCAAGGCAGAAGAACTCCTGGCCAAAGTCAGAGTGTTTACGCGTCTGAAATCTGTTGAGGATCAGTTGCAGGCTCTGAACAAAGTGCTAAACGATCAGGTCAGGATACGCACCGAACAACTGGTGGATGCGGAAAGAATGGCGGCCATTGGCAGATATTCTGCCGGAATTGTCCACAACCTCAACAACCCGCTTCAGGTGATCATGGGAAATGCGGAACTGCTTGCGGTAAAACAGCCGGATAACAGCAATATTATGAACCTCAGAAAAGCGGCAGCGCAGATGAAAAAAATCATCGGCACAATTCTGAGCACCAGTTACCGGGAAAGCAGTACTGAATATGTGTTTATTGACCTCAATGAACTGCTCAGGGATCAGATTGAACTGCTCAGGGCCAATCCCTTTTTCAAACACAAAGTCAGCACGGAAATGAAACTGGGGGCAATTCCTCCCTACCGGGGCATATACCATCATTTCAGCCAGAGCATCGGCAATATGATCAGTAATGCGGTGGATGCCATGTACAAAAGTGAACATCGGGTGCTGACCATTGAGACTTCTGTAAAAGAGGGGCATATCTGTATAGACATCACAGATACCGGGCACGGCATTTCTGAAAAGAAAATGGACAAAATATTTAATCCCTTCTATACAACCAAGCCTTTGACTGCCAAAGATGACCGGCCCACCGGAACCGGGCTGGGACTGGCTTCTGCAAAAGAAATGATCGAATCCTATGACGGAAAGATTCTGGTTCGGTCTGCGGAAGAGGAAGGAAGCACGTTCACCGTCATGCTGCCGATTCCCTTAAAAAAATAAATGAACTGCTTTGCAAACTGTCAAAAAAAATTTATGCTCAAATTCACTGTAAATTAAAATCAGAATGCAAGGGATTTGATGAAGCATCCGCCCGCGTTGCCGCTGTCAGGGCCTGAGACGGATACGGTTTTCAGGGCGGGAATAACCGGGCCGGAGAAATGGACAATGATGCCGTTTGCGGTTCCATCCGCGTCTCTATTGCCGCCGTCTGTGATGTTCAGGGTGATGATGCGGTTTGTTCTGTCAATGGCGTTATGATCAGAAATATTCTGCCATCCCCTGATGCTGTCATACTGATACCATCCGGAACCGGACGGAACAGATTCGGAAAGATGAATGATGATTTCGGCTGTGTCACTTTTTTCATTGGTGAGAATGCGGAAACCCGCAAGCCCGAATGTCATTTCTCCGGGAATTTCGGAAAGGGTTTCCGGGTCAGTGTACGTGAGAAATTCAGCAGATTTCACATTCACAGAACCTTTTATGCAGATGCTTCTGCCGGATTTCGTATTCACACATTTCATTGCAGGATCATCCGAATTTCTCTGAAAATCATCGGGAATGCCGTTGTTATCTGAATCACTGTTATCCGCAGAAGTGGTGAATGAGACGGTTTCCGACCATTCAGAGAGATTTCCGCTGCTCTCTCTGAACTGCACTCTCCAGTAATAAACTGTGTCCGGTTTCAGCACCAGATTCGGAACCGGAAATTCCGTCAGATGATTTGTGGTTTCAATATCCGTAATTTTAAGGGAAAAATTTTCATCCGTGCTGATCTGCCAATCTGTCTGCGAATGAATAAATACGGAATCTGAAAGCGGTCTGACAGTGAGAACCGGAGTGAGGGAAACATCTGTTTTTCCGTTTTCAGGATAAAGTGTTTCAGGCAGGACAGGCTGAACCGGGACAGCAGTTTCTTTCACTGTGACTTTCACAGTTGCGCTGTCTGTATCGCCGTCCGCATCCGTGACAGTGAAAATCACGGTGTATTCTCCGGCAGTGCTGAATGCAATCCCGCCGGGGTTTTTTTCACTGCTGTTTCCGGCAGTTCTAAAATCCCAGTGATATGTGAACGGCTTATTGCCGCTTTGCACATTTCCGGCAAAAAGCACAGATTCCCCTTCCGCAATTGTAACATCCGCAGACGGTGATGTGATTTCCGCAGCCGGTTCCGTGTCATCCGGAGTGACAGGAGTTTCCCCTTCTGCCACTGTTATCATGACAGAATCTTCCGCAATGTCCCCGTCCGCATCTGTCACGGTCAAAGTGACTGTGTAATTTCCCGCGGCAATGAATGTATGAACAGCATTGCAGTCACTGTTTGCCTGACCATCTCCAAAATTCCACTGACATATGAACGGCGGATTCCCGCCTGTGATTTCCGCCTCAAAGCAGATTATACAGGGAATCCCGCAGGAATTCGGAAATGCAGCAATTGAAACCTCCGGAACAGTATCGGGAATTTCCTTTTCTTTCACCGTGACTGTCACTGACGCACTGTGCAAATCCCCGTCCGCATCTGTGACAGTGAAAATGACAGTGTATGTTCCGGGTTTGGGGAAAATCACATTTCCGGGATTCAGAACATGCGAATTTTCCGCACCGCCCCCGAAATTCCAGAAATATGAGAACGGGGCATCTCCTCCGGTCACATTTCCCTGAAAAGATACAGATTCTCCTTCGGCAACTGCAACATCCGCAGCAGGGGAGACAATGGAAACTGCGGGAATCAGATCCACCGGAACCGGCGGGACAATCCGCATCAAAGTGAAATCTGTCAGGGTTGTTCCTCCTTCGCCCACTGTGATTTTTCCCCTGTATGTTTCATATCCTTCGGCCTCAATGAAAATGTCAAAAGTGCCCGGCTCCTGAATCATCATATAGCGTCCGTCCGGCCCTGCAACAGCCGCTCCGACAGCCGCTCCGGCAGCCGCTCCGACAGCCGAGTCATTCACAAAAGTGCGTATCACCGCATCCGGAGCAGTCCATCCCCTCAAAAAGCCTGCGAACATGCCCACCGGCAAATATATCTGAATTCTGTATGACGCGTCCGCTGTCCATGTTTCTCCATCTTCAACTGCAATTTTCACATGATAAATGCCGTCTCGCGGACATGTCCATGACCATTCCGCGTTTTCATCCGCACGGATTTGTTTCACAGTGCCGTCCGAAATTTCGGAACTGACACCGCAGTTTCCGGTATTGGAGACACTGAAACTGTAATTCATGCCGGAAATCCCGTAAAAGCGCATGTAATCCGCATCAGTGGCCGTGTGCAGACTGTGATGCTGCGCAGTGTCACTGATGACAATGTCTTTGGCGGATGTCACAGTATTGTCATTTTCATAAATGTCCGGCCCGTCCGTTCTGTGAATCACTGTCTCCTTCACAATGGAAACAGCTTTCTGAGAATCTTCCGCATTCTGAGAATCTTCCGCATAAACCGCCACACGGTAATCGCCAAAATAAGAAAAATCCGCATATGAAGCCGCATAGTGTCCGTTTCCCTCATCGGAAAGCGGAATCGTCACAGGTTCGGAATTCTGATGCAGGGTTCCGTATCCGGGCGGAGTGATGACAGCCCAGACTCTGCTGATTTCAGTCGCTGATGATATGCCGTCCGCTGCAATGGTGACACTTTCCCCGCCTGTTACATTCACTGCGGCTGAGGGAAGTGAATCTGCAAGGGGCTGATCCGAGGTCAGGCGAATCCCCGCTCCGATAAAATAATCATCTGCGATCTGCCCGTCCGTGCGTTCGTTTGCAATGCCGTTGCCATTGTCATCCAGCAATGGCACAGCGGCTCCTCCTGACACTGTTTTCACTGCATCAGCAGCCTGGGAAAAAGCCATTCCCGCGCTCAGTCCGCTGTAAACATTTTTCCAGAAAAAAGTGGAAAAGGGCGTATTCACATCCGAACCTGATGTTATTGCAATGCGGTTTTCCCCAGACAGTTTCGGCAGGAACAGATCGGAATAAGCAAAATCGCAGATCAGAATCACTTTTCCCGGAATTTTCTGCTGCAAAGTGTCGATCCATATATCCAGAATTTCAGGGGAAAGAACTGTGTCAGCCAGTTGAAAACCGCCCGCATTTCCTTTGCCAATCAGGTAAATCACAATATCTTTGG
>JBFXEJ010000004.1:0-137512 GCA_050180235.1 Desulfococcaceae bacterium | reverse complement strand
CCGCAAAAAGCGCAAAGTTCACGCAGGGAATAAGGCGTTCCCGCTGACTCTGAAACCCTAATGTTTTTTGGGACAGACATTTTTCTGAAAACCGGAGAAATTTGTGAGATATATTTTGCATTTCCCTGTGTCTGGGTAGTGGGTCAAATCCGTTGACAAGGTCTCCCCTCCCTTGAGGGAGGGGCAGGGGGAGGGTGAAAACATCACTGATTATCCCCCTCCCCTGACCCCTCCCACCAGGGGAGGGGAATTTTTGGATCAACAGATTTGCACCACTACCTGTGTCTGAAATACGGAAATGAAAAAATATGTTGCTTCACGGCACACTCTCAGGTAAAAGATTTGCGGAACCCAGCATCAGCGTTTGCAAATCCGGAGGCCGGAAAGGAAGCAATGTCGCATCTTATATCAAAACATTTTGATTTTTCAGCAGATCTGAATCTTGTTGCTGAAAAACTGGAACAGTATCTGGGCAGTGAGAATGACCGTTTTCTCCGTGAAATCACAGATGAACTGAACAAACAGCCCGGACTGCTGTCACGGATTTTTCCTTCTGCGGTGCAGAAGGAGGATAAACGTCTGACTGTTGAAAAAATGAGAATGATTTTCCATAAAAGGGAACTGTTTTTTGAATTTTATTCAAATGTTAAACTGGAAATAGCCAAACGTCTGGCTGACGCTCTTGTGATCCCCATCGGCATGGATCTGCAGACCCGTCTGGCCGGATTTGCCAATGAGAAAATTGAGGAAATCTCGGAAACCATTGCTTCGGGCAGAAGGAAATTTCTGCATAATATGAAATCACAGTTCATGGAACTGGAGGAATACAGAGATATTCCGGTATTGTATGAGCATGCCCATGAATCAATGAAAACTGAGGTCGAGATTTATTTTAAAACCATAAAAAAAATTTTAGAGGGCTTCATTGAAAACCTGGAACGAAAAGTATCGGAAATCAACTGAATTGTCAGGCACAAAGGACTCTTCCGGGCTGCGGGGGATAATGGTGTCTTTTTTCACTTTTATTGTCAGCAGACTGCGTGCCTTTGTCAATATGGCCGGACGTATCCGCTTTCCCAAAATTTCTGACGCTGAACGTTTTTTTCTTTTCTGCAGCGGCACAGATCCGGAACTTCTGAAAGACTGTTCCAAAAGCACAAAGACAAAATACATAGCACTGGGATGTCTGGTGCTTACGCCCGCGGTGCTGGCCATGTGGTCAGGAAGTTATTTTTTTTCCACCATATTCAAAGATCATCTTTTCCTGTCCCTGTGTTTCGGTTTTCTGTGGGGACTGATTATTCTGAACATAGATCGCTATCTGATCATCACCTTTGACAAGGGAAATTCCCTGTTCAGAGACATTTTTTCCTTTTCGGTTTTCAGCCGTCTTATTATTGCTGTTTTCATTGCCTATGCCATTGCCCATCCCATTGTGCTGCGGCTTTTCAGCGACAATATTGAGGAATATATTTTTTCCCGCAATGAAGGCAGAAAAGAGGAAATCCGCAAAGATTACAATGGTAAAATTGATGCCATTGAAGCTGAAATCACAAAACTGAACGCAGAGATCAGTGAGAAGGGGAATGCCCTGGCCTATGTGAATCAGGCCGGTGAAAGCAGAGAAATTTCGGAACTTAGAAAGGAAGTGGCAAATACGGGCAGGGAGATTTCAGAACTGAGAAAGGAACTGAACAAATCCCATGAGGAGCTTTCGGATGAAATTGCAGGCAGCAGCACACGCACCGGCAGAAAAGGGCATGGCCCGGTTGCCAGATCCGTTGAACTGAAAATTGAAAGTCTTAACGAGCAGATACAGAAAAGCGAGGAACAGTACCGCAGACTGGAAGAACAACTGGCCAATGCTGTGGAAAGGGAAAAAGCGGATTTTGGCATGAAAAAAGAGTCAGTGGAATTCGGAAAAAATGAACTTGCAGCACTCACAGCAAGAAACAGCAGTCTGATGGAAGACAAAAAAAATGAGATTTCCCGGCTCAGAAAACTGCGGGATGAAAAAGTGCAGGGACTTGAAAGCAAAGCAGCAATGGATTTTCTGGCCCGAAGCAATGCTCTTGATGAGTTAAGTCAGAATAATTTCAATGTGAAAAAATGGAACTGGCTGCTTACATCCATTTTTATTCTGCTGGATATTCTTCCCATTCTCTGGAAAGTGATTCCAAGAAAAGACGCATATGAACTGAAACTGGAAACCAGCCGCATGTCTGCTGCGGATTATGAAGCAGTGGAGAGAAAAGCCATTGAAAAAATGAAGGAAATCAGAGAGCAGACTGCTGTGAGGGGACTGCATTATGACAGCATAAAACAGGAAATGGGAAGACTGGGCAGGCACAAATCCGAACTGCTGAACACGTTCAATGAATTTTTCGAGATGAAGGTAAAGCAGGATCGGATGTTCATTGCAAAAATCAAGGAGCAGAAAGAACAGTCTGAATGTATTGCGGATCTGGATAAAAACAATAAGATTGAAGAGGGAATTCACAATACCGTCAAAGGCTATTTCAACCATACCGGAGATATGACAAAACTGATGATTGATTTTCTTCATAAAGAAGATGACAATGCAGAGCATCTGGAGCAAATCTCTGAAAAGACATCATGGCCTGTATCAAAATAACATTTTGTAAAAACTGTTTTTTTTAAAACTCTCAGGGGAACAGAATGCACAGAAATTTTTTTGACAGTCCGCTCAAACCATAATTGAACACCTTTCATTGTTTTAAAATGGAATTTATTAGTGCTTTGCCAACTTTGATTTTATGAGTTAAAGTGTGCAAAAAACCGGATTTATCCAAAAAATCCGGTTTTTTTAACGCACAGATTCAGGAATGACAGAGTATCAGGTACTTCAGATATGCTGCGAACATTGTTTATACTGACTGGAATTGTCACTTTTATGCTGGCCGGGGCAGGATTCTATATTTTCACAGACCTGCGGGACTATGCCCAATCGCCGCAGCAGGAGGGGCAGTCAGAAAAAATTGTGGAAATCCTTCCGGGGCATGGCTTTGCCGCTGTTATGGAAACCCTGAAAAAAGAAAGGATTGTGGATGATCCCTTGCGGTTCAGGCTGATTGCGCTCTTCAAAGGTTATGATCGGCAGATCAAAGCCGGAGAATACCTGCTTTCCCTGTCCATGTCTCCTTTGGAAATTTTGGAAAACATAGCCAAAGGGAAGATTTATCTCCGCCGGTTTACCATTCCGGAAGGATATACCCTGCGTCAGATTGCAATTGCAGTGAGCGAAGCCGGGCTGGGAAAAGAATCTGAATTCACCCGTTTGGCTTCCGATATGGAATTTATAAAAAAATCAGGCATCCGTGCAGATAGTTTGGAAGGTTATCTGTTTCCTGACACCTATTTTTTCCCAAAAAGTACCGGTATTCCAACCATCCTTATGACCATGATCAGACGCTTTCATTCGGTATTCACAGAAGAATGGGAAAAACGTGCACAGGAGATCGGTTTTTCTGTGCATGAAATCGTAACTCTGGCTTCCATTATTGAAAAGGAAACCGGAAATCCCGCTGAACGTCCCCTGATTTCATCGGTTTTTCACAACCGCCTGAAAAAGAAAATGCGTCTGCAGACTGATCCCACTGTGATTTACGGCATTGAGAATTTTGACGGCAATCTCACCCGCAAACATCTGGAAACCCTGACGCCCTACAATACCTATCAGATCAGCGGACTGCCGCCCGGACCAATAGCCAGTCCCGGTGAAAAATCTCTGCACGCGGCCCTGTGGCCTGCCCAGACCGAGTATCTGTATTTTGTGTCAAAGGGAGACAAAACCCATGAATTTTCAGCAACTCTGGAAGATCATAACCGGGCTGTGCGCAAATATCAGTTGTCAGGGAAATAAGGCACAATTGCAGAAATTTTAATGACATGAAGATGCAAAAAACACAATTCTGTTTACATATATTCTGATTCAGGTGCTCATCGCGTGTCTGGCCTTTTCCACATTGTCAATCTCCCCCATAACAATCAGAACCATCCCAGGTTTCAGCACAAAAGAGGGACCGGGATTGAATTCAATTTCCTCTTTTCCGTGTTTCACACCCAGAATCAGAAGACTGTATCTGTCCCTGATTCCGGACTGCATGATGCTGGTTTCCGCCATTCCCCCGTTTTCGGAAATCGTAATCTGACTGATGCGCAGCACACCTTTTTGGCTGCGCATCATGCTGTCAAGGAAATCCACCACTGTGGGCCGGATCATTTCGGAAGCCATGCGCAAAGCACCGATAATATTTGGAGAAACCACCTGATTGGCTCCGGCCTTTTTCAGTTTTGGCTCCAGTTTCGGATCTGTCATACGGCATATGATTCTCACAGAGGGATTGAGCATACGGGCTGTCATGGTGATATAAAGATTGTCCTTGTCCGAAGGCAGACAGACGAGAATCCCGGCAGCGCGGTCAATGCCTGCTTCTATCAGATTCCGATCATCCGAGGCATCCCCCTGTATGTACAGCAAATCTTCAATATCTTTGCAATGATCAATCTGGTCTGTGTCCTTTTCGATCAGCACAACAGTTTCCCGGTTTTTAACCAGTTCGCTGATCAGGGGGCGTCCGGTCTCTCCGCCTCCGCATATAATGTGATGTCCGCTTAATTTATTTATTTTTTTTAACATTTTTCTCTTCCTGATGATTCCGCTCAGTTCCCCTTCCACCATTATGACCGTCAAAGTGCTGATGCCGTACAGAATCACTCCCATTCCGAATGTAATCAGAATCATTGTGAATATCTGCGCGGGAACATTACCTGTGACAGTTATGATTTCCCCGTATCCCACGCCGGTAAGGGAAATGACTGTCATATATACACAGTCAATAAACTTCTGATTTGTATCAAAAAGGATGTAATAACCTATGCTGCCGGCCATAATTACAATGAAAATGGCCAGCATAACAAAAATCAGTCTTCTGCGTATTTCCATGTCTTACAACGGTCTTTCCACAATGTATCCGGAGTGTCAGGCAAACAATTTTGGGTAGTGGGTCAAATCCGCTGATCTGAAATTTCCCTCCCTCAGGGCGGGGAGACGGTTTTTTTGCCCTGTCAGCGGGTTTGACCCACTACCCAATTTGGATTTTTTTGCACATCCTGCCGGATATTCAGTCCGGCAGTCCGGAGGAAACGGATGTATACTTCTCTTTTTTGTCCTCTCAGTTGGATTCCGGCCGATACCGGGCATCCAGAATCACCACTTTTCCCCGATCCGTGTCACAGCGGATCAGACGGCCAATTCCCTGACGCATTTTGATTTCTGTGTCATACTGGTACCGATCCCAGTAAACTTCCGTAGGCAGAGTTTTCCTTCGGGCCATCTGTAGGGGATCGGACGGGGGCGGATAGGGAATTCGGGTGATAATCACCTGTGTCAGGGTGTCGCCCCGGAAATCCACTCCGTACCAGAAGGTGTCCACTCCGAAAAGCACGCTTTCCTTTACCGCACGGAATTCATCGCAGAGATTCACTGTGGACTGCCCCGGACGCTGAATCAGCAGCGGATAACGGGTATCAGCAATGGCCGGAGCCACTTTTTCTGCTACCAGATTCAAATCCTGATAACTGGAAAACAGCACCAGGGTGCGGCCCCTGTTTTTGCGGATCAGTTCCGGAATCAGCATGACAAGGGATTTCAGCCAGGCTTCCTTGTTGTCATATTTGCCGCTCACAGCCTCATCAGGCACAATGATCTCCATCACATCCTTTGCAAAAGGAGATGGAATGCACACAAATCTGAAATCTTTGGCAATAACCTGATCATCAATGGTTTCCAGAGGACGATCCATGCCGCAGATGCGCTGAAAACTGTCAAAGCGGTTCCGGTGGCAAAGGGTTGCGGCTGTGTAAACCACGCAGTCTTTTCTGGCATGAATTTTCTGCCGTATGGTTTCTCCCATCTGAACCTGCTGGGACAGGAGATTCCAGTTGTTCTGGAATATCTGACAGGCCGTGATATGTTTTTCCTCAGACATATAAGCGCGTATCTTTTTCAGATCTTCAGCAGATTCCCCCAACTGATCCAGATGGGAAATCATGCGGCTGACTGTGCGGTGCTGGAGCCGGAGCATACGGCAGGTGTTCTCATCCCGGATCATGTCAAAGCATTTGCGGATATGCTTCATTTTTTCCGCCATGCCATCCAGACAGGGGAAAAGCTGTTCTTTCTGAAAAACCGGATGATCATGCACAAGGGCCTGCACACTGCCCGGTGCTGCTCCGGGCTGAATTTTGGACAGGATTTCTCTGCATCTGCTCATATCCTTCCGGAGTGCGTCAACTGCATCTGCGGCCTTTTTCATGTCAGCACAATGCTCCTCAGTTCCCCGCTTTGCAATGGAAGGAATATGTTCCCTGACAAAATTCAGTATATCCCGGATAATGCGGGAACTGACCTCGGTTCCGAATGCGTTGCGCACGGCTGCCTCAAAATGATTGGCCTCATCAATGATATAATTGCTGAAAAGCCCGTTCAGCACCGCATCGTTGTCCAGCAGAGCGAGTTTGTGATGATTGGTGATGACCAGATCCGCTGCCCATGCCTCAGCAGTGATGACCTGTGCCGGACAGCAGTTGTGTCTGGGCGTGCATCCTGAACCGGCTGAACTTTCACTGCGTATCCGATCAAGAAAAAATGCTTTGTTCAGGTATGTTCGCACCTTTTCCCCGGCAGAATCCGCGTCTGCTTTGCGGAAATGAAAAACAAGCCCCAGGCAGTAGAGCCAGGCCAGCAGATTCTCTCCCTTCCAGGTGTCATCATAGAGATAGCCCAGTTTTTCCGCACAGAGATATGCGGATTTGCCTTTGAGCAGAGCCACACTTATATCCCGGTAAATTGGCAGAACCTCACGGACTGCTGCCAGTTCCTGCTGAAATATCTGTTCCTGCAGATTTTTGGTATAAGTGGAAATCACCGCGCGGGCATGGGGATTGAGACGGAGAAACTCCAGCACAGGAATCAGATAGCCCCGTGTTTTGCCGGTTCCGGTTCCGGCCTCAATGGTCAGCACAGCCTGATCATTGATGGCATTTGCCACATGAACCGCATAGTCAATCTGCTCAGGCCGGAACCTGAAACCCTTTTCCGCTTCCGCAAATCCGCGAAAGATATTTTCCAGATTTTCCGGAGATACAGGCCGGAAAGGGATTTTTTCACGGGTGTTACGGGACACATTCCCTGCTTTTTCCAGAAAGGGCCGCCAGTTTTCCGAATCCTTTTCCTCTACCGGAGCAAAAAGCCCTTTGAAATACTCCTGATAATGGCGGTGAATGTGCACAAACGCGTGTCCGAACAGAGTGCTGCTTTTCTCCAGATAATGGCGTAAAACCGGGGCATGGGCCGTATGACTGCTGTGCAGAAGCGATCCGCAGATGTGTTTGACCAGTTCTGCGGAAATTTCTACGGCTTCGGATGCTGAAAAACTGATTTTTTCCCGTTTTGCGCCATGCAGATATTCCCACAGACTTTTGCATGTCCATGATTTGAGAAACGGCAGAAAAAATTCTGCGGCAAAACTCAGATCAATGATGCGCGGGTTTCCGCAGAAAACCTGAATTTCAGACAGGGCATCATGTTCATCCAGTACAAAAATGAATTTCTGTCCTTTGAGAAAATCCCGCAGTTTCCGGGCCGCATCCGCAGGAGCAGGAGCGTTGAGCACCTGTTTTGCCGACAGACCGGAACAGTAGCGATCCCTGCCGCTGTGATGGGCATAACAGACACGGGACTGAAATTTTTTCTCTTTGCCGTCCGGGCTGATGATCTTTGCAGCCACAGCATAAATGCGGTTTCCCCTGTCTGTTTTCAGACCTGCATGGGCATATACAAGAGCGATATTTTTAATGGTTTCAGCAAATGGTTTCAGCATAACAGGGAAAATGCCTGTTTTTGTGCAAATTGTCAATGAAATTGAAACAGATGCCTGTAACAATACTTAGAGGGTGTTTGAAAAGTCCCCGGACATCTTTCCCTTTTTTAAAGCAGGGCTGTTAAGTTCTCCAACTTTTCGGGACAAATCCCCTCCTGAGAGGGGCATGGGTGTGTAAAATTCCCGGCTGAAACACACACCCCTTTATCCCCTCTCAGGAGGGGAATGAGAAATTAACAGCCCTGCTCCTGAGAGGAGATTAAGGGGTTTCATGGCGCGGGAACAGACACCCCTGCTGCTTTCAGGAGGGGATTTTTTTAAACCGGATCAGATCAATGGCTAACCGGTATAAAAGAATTCAGAAGCATATATACCATAAGAAAATAAAATTATTCAATAATTCATCAAATTCAGATTATTTGACACACAGTCATAAAATTCCTGCGATGATTTTACTTCACTGTCAGCCTCATCAAATACAACATAATGC
Organism: Desulfococcaceae bacterium; assembly: GCA_050180235.1. Lineage (GTDB taxonomy): Bacteria > Desulfobacterota > Desulfobacteria > Desulfobacterales > Desulfococcaceae > JAABRU01. Next base: position 129,118 of record JBFXEJ010000004.1, on the reverse strand, counting down.
TCCTCCGCTCCCTTCAAATTTTTTTTTATATATTTGTATTCCCTTTGGTTATCAGGTTTAATCCATATAAAACACTCTTTCGGTTTCTGATAATGCAATACAATCCACACATCACGTTCAGGATGGTTTTTTGAATATTCCAGTTTGTCAGGACGTATCCAGTATCCTGATCCGCGTTTCTGTTCCGTGCCGCTTACTTCGAGCGCAATAATTTCTGTGTCCAAAAAACGTAAACTTAAATCCGGTTCTCCCTGTTCGTCCGGATGTTGAGAAATATAGGCAGTTGTATCTGCACCAAAACCTGCAATAACCACATCAATTTTTGGAAGATATTTATTAATCCACTGTTTTACCCGTTTAATGCGTCTCTTTTCATTTTCCCATAATGGTGCATAGATTCTTTTCCAAATTGTTCTTTCTGTCTCTTTCAACTCACCGCATACAATTTCAGAACCAACTCCCAGATTCATGGCCTGCCACGTTCTTTCACGTATCGAACAGCAGTATTGATTGTCAATATGCACATATACGCGATGCTTTTCTGAATCATGCCTGACTGATGTTATCCTGGACATTGGCGCCTTTTCCGTTTGAAAGAGTTTTTGGACGCTGCACCTTTTCCGGCAGCAATCCATACTGATCCCCCCATCCGTCAAATCCATCACGTTTCTGTCTTGCAAAAATATCCAATCTTGGACCATCAAACCATTTTACAATTTCATTATAAAAAGAAACCGGCTTAACACTGTGAGCAGTGGGAATTTCCGTAAACATTGTTTGCATTCTGCCTAAGCATTTTCTTGGAAAAACACATTTTCCCTTATAGGCAAACAAAATATGTTCTGTTGTTACCTGATATGGGCCAAACGGACATGGCCCGGTTTTTTTGTTCCATGTAATCATTGTATAAAATGTAAAATTCCATGTTTCAAGCAAATCAAATGCGATTTTTAAAACAGGTTCACCTGTTTTCCGATCTTTGCTGTTAGTTGCCCATAACCACAAAAAAGCCTGTGATGCTGCCCATTCACTGACAGGTAGACATCGTAATTCTTCTTTTGACATTGTTGAATAATCCAAAGTCGTTGTCTGATGCGGACGAACAGTCCGCCTGCCTGTTTTGCCCTGATTCCAGGGTGGATCAATAACAAGACAGCGGTAATTGCCGCTGTGCAATGGCGTTACAGTCATAACAGTCTCTCCCTTAGTTTTTGTATTCAGCAATTTCAAAAGGCTTTGGATACAGGCTTTCGCCGGTATGAAGGTGATGCGTAACATACGTTCCTGAAATAAATTAGGCTATTTATTAAAAAAAATATACCAAATCAGACAACCTCATACGGACTGATCAAAATATCCCATTTGGGTAAAAATGGATTTCTTAAAAGGAATTTTTCAACTGAACGCATGGCGGTTTTTTTCAGTGAAATTCCTTTTTTGTATCTTTTTTTATTAATTTTTACAACAGGATAAATTCCTTTCCACGTCATACTGCCTGCCCATTTCAGCATGGTTTCAGCATCAGTCAGCTTTGTGCCGTTCCAGTGTTTTTCAAGAATTCCCCAGCATCTTTCAATGGGATTGTATTTGCTGTGATATGGAGGATAATATAATAATTGAAAATATTTACCTGTTTTTATTGCAAAGCTGACCAGGCGACTGAGAAACTGCGTCCGCACTCCGCTGCTTTCGGGACCGTTGTCAACTTTGATTTGTATAATATCTGTTGAATTTTTGGTAGTGGGACTGCTCATACTGATTTTTTTAATATATAAATCAATATGTTATTTATAATCAGTATAAGCAGTATCATGGATGTATCGTATAACTATTTGTATTTATTATGTATAGACAAAAATCAGTATATTTTTTTAAATATAATAATATCAAATAGTTAATTTTTTGTCAGTATGTGCAGACCCACTACCGAATTTTTTTCCTCAATATCCAAATTATTCCAAAATGTTATCAGCGTATCAGCAATAAAATCACTTGTTTTGTGCGAACTGCCGAAACTGATATGCAGTTCACCGCTGTTTTCGTTGAGAATACCGCATGGAATGTATTTTTCTGTGCAGCCGAAGTCATGATCCAGGGCTTCATTGTAACCGCGTGTTTTTCCGCCACGGGAAAAATTTCCAATTTTTACAGTTGCTTTGCAGTCCATACTTAACCTTTTTATATTTTGGCTGTTTTTTGATTCATCATCTTTTTTTTTGATATTGTCAAAGATTGCATCTGTCTCTCCGATTTTTTTAAAGGCTTTGATTTCAGTATATTACGCAGACGATATCCCATCCGGTTAAGAATTTTTGCCATATTGCTGCAGGATGGAACCTGTTCATCAGAAAATCCTTTTTCTTTCAAAGCAGTTACTGCTGCTTTGGCTGTCAGACGGGTATACGCGATGGCACTTCGGAATGTCGGATCCTGCTGCGAATGCTCATCTGCCAGACTGCGCAGCACCCCAGCAGCCTCAGGTTCTCTTTTTTCCCAAAGAGTCCGGCCACTTCCGGCTGACTGCGCTCCGATGCAGACGATTCCGGTGCGTTTTTCACCCAGCCCGGTTTCAACTGCATTCCTGTTCCATCCGAACACTGTTTCTGCCCTCCGACTGTTTCCGTCACAATATTTCAATGTCATTTCAGCCATATATGAACGACGTTCATATCCATGCATTTTTGAAACTGCAAGACAAATATCTTCAATATAATCAGTATTTAATAATACAGGAACTTTCATTCTCCGCTCCTTTCAGTTTATTTTTTATTCAGCAGTTGAAGTTGCCTGTACAATATAATATAAAAATATTTAAATCAGGTTCAAAATCAGTCGGAGTCGTGTTTTATTTGGTATATTCATTTCAATAAATCGCCTTAGCAAAAAAGATTTCCGAAGTTTCGGAAACTTCGGAAATCTGATCTGTAAATGCGGGCATATTATTTTTTGATTAATCTCAAGTGATTATTCACCCAGGCTGCCGAATACATCTTTGAGCAGATCACTTGCACGCGCGGCGGGATTCTGACGGATATTCTTTTCTTCCTCTGCCACAATGGTAAAAAGTCCCCCAAGGGATTTTCCGGTGACATATTCACTGAGGTCTGTTTCCGGAACCGCCATTTTCATCAAAGGATTGGAAGCGAATTTTCCGATATAGTCATTATACAGTTTGACCGCTCCGACTTCTTCCATTGTGCTTTTGACAATGGGATAAAAAGCCTCTTTCAAAGACGCTGACGTATGCTCCTCCAGATAACTGGTGGCCGCGTTATCCTCTCCGGAAAGAAGTTTTGCCGCATCTTCAATCTGCATACCTTCAATGGCTTTAACAAAAATATCAAGTGCTTTGGGCGCTGCTTTTTCCGCAGCCTGATTCATTTTCAGTACCAGGGATTCGGAAAGCTCCTCTCCGCCAATCTGACGCACGAACGCATCCGCTTTCTGAAAATTTTCCGGCAAAAGGATTTTGATGGCATCATTTTTGTAGAAACCGTTCTCCGCTCCCACACGTTTGACGGCTTCCGCAATGCCCACGTTCAGGGCCTCTTTGATTCCCAAAGAGGCTTTATCCGTATCTCCGGCATTTTTCCCCTCTGCTGCGGAACTGTCAGAAACCTTTCCGCTTTCCTTTGTCTCAGCAGTCTCTGCCTTCTGCGCCGGGGCTTTGGTTCCTTCAGCCGCATTCAGCGCATCTGTAACACCTTTGACTGCATCCCCCAGACCCGCTGCCATTGCCGGGCCGAAAGACAGACCAATACAAAGCACACACACTGCCACTTTCATACTCAGTTTCATTTTTCTCTTCTCCTTTCAGATAATTGAAAACAAATTCACCATTGACATCACCTGCATTTTTCGGCAGGCACAAAAACCCGGTTTCATCACCATTTCCTTTCCATTTCAATGTCGCTGTTATCAAGATAGGAAAAATCAACCTGCATGACATCCAGCAGTCCGAAAAAGGCCTCTTTTTCCATTCCCATTATTTCAGATGCCCTGCTCAGGCTTATTCTCCGAAGCACGAGAGCTCCGATAACCCCCAAAAGCAGTTCCCGTTCATCCACTGTTTTGAAAAAAGGTATGTCATACAGTATGGGTTGCAGTTGTGATATTCTCATGGCCATGTTCCTCCTTAGGTGATTTCTGAAAATAAATATACCGGTTCAGCTCACAGGCACAGGGCAAAAACTGGAAGTTTTTGATACTTTGGTGGTATATTCTTTTCCGGAAATCACCTTAATCTGTCTATGAAATTGGCTGGTTCAAGGTGATTTCCGAAAATAAATATCCCATTTCAGTTCATAGGCGCAAGCTGGAAGCTTGTGCTACTTTGGTGGGATATTCTTTTTCTGGAAATCACCAAACACTGTGCAGATGGCAGATCTGTCTGTTTAATTATGTCAGGAATGACCGGAACAGAAAAATCAGGCCAGAGCTTTGGATACAATTTCATATACATGACCGGACAAATCCGGGGATTTGTATATCCGCTCCACCTGCTCCTTCATAAGCTGCGCCCGGCCCGGTTCGTATTTTTTCCAGTGATTGAAAACTCCGGACATTCTCGCTGCAATCTGCGGATTGATGGCATTGAGTTCCAGTATCCGGTCTGCGAGAAACGCATATCCCTCTCCCGAAGGCCGGTGAAAGGCTCTGGGATTGTTTGCACAGAATGCACCGATGAGCGCACGCACCTTGTTGGGATTTCTGATGGAAAAAGCCTGATGCAAAGTCAAAGCCTTTACATTTTCCAATGTTCCGGGCAACTGGGAACCTGCCTGCAGGGAAAACCATTTGTCCAGCACAAGGGTGTCAGATTTCCATTTTTCATAAAAACGCGCTGTCGCTTCCACGCGTTCTGCACAGTCAATATCAGAAAGCACAGTAAGCGCGGCAAGTTCATCGGTCATATTTGCAGCATGCTGAAACTGACGGTATATCAGATCAATGCTTTCCGCTGTTTCCAGTCTTCCCAGATAGATCAGTGCCAGATTTTTCAGGCTTCTGCGTCCCACAGCAGCGGGGTCAATTGTATAAACTCCCGTATCCTGATTTTCCTGATAAACCTTTTCAAAATCCTGTCTGAGTTTTTCCGCAATCTCACGGATGACAAAACGCCGCACCTGAAAAATGGCTTCCGGATCAATGGGATCAGTTTCGCTCATCAGAATCGCGAGTTCCGAATCCGAAGGCAAAGTCAGGGCATGGGAAATAAAGGATTTGTCCAAATCCGGATTCAGCAGGGTTTTGCGGAAGGGCAGCAAAACACCATCATCCAATACCAGTTTTTTCCCTTTCTGAAACTCCCGCACCAGCCGGAGCATGGTTTTGGAAAACAGACACTGGCCTGCATCCCAGCGGTTGAATTCATCTTTGTCATGCGCGAAAAGAAGTGCCTGTTCCGCATCACTGTATCCGGCCCGGAGTTTGACCGGCGCGGAAAATCCCCGTAATATGGACGGAACCGGTTCTTCAGGCACATCGATAAAGGTGAATTTCTGTTCAGCCTGACACAGATGCAGCACTTTTGTATATCCGTCTGCTTTCTTTTCCCCTTTAAGTTGCAGGGGAAGTTCCATGCCTTTTCTCTGTTCCATCAGTCCCACAGCCACAGGAATGTGCATGGGCTGTTTTTCCTCTTTGCTGTCCGGTGTTGCCGGGCAGGTCTGGCGGAAGGAAAGCGTATAGGTTTCTGCTGACGGATCATAGTTGCGTTCCACAAAAACATGGGGAGTTCCGGCCTGGGAATACCAGAGCATGAACTGGCTCAGATTCGCGCCTGCCGCGTCTTCCATTGCCCTGACAAAATCCTCTATGGTCACGGCCTGACCGTCATGCCGCTGAAAATACAGATCCATGCCTTTGCGGAAATTTTCCGGCCCGATAATCTGCCGGATCATGCGGATGACCTCTGCGCCTTTTTCATACACAGTCACCGTATAGAAATTGTTCATTTCCATATACGAAGCCGGACGGACAGGATGCGCCATAGGCCCTGCGTCTTCCGGGAATTGGTAAGAGCGGATGGCACGCACATCAGAGATGCGTTTCACAGGCCCGGAAATCATGTCAGAGGCAAATTCCTGATCCCGGAAAACCGTGAGTCCCTCTTTGAGACTGAGCTGGAACCAGTTTTTCAGTGTCACCCGGTTTCCGGTCCAGTTGTGGAAATATTCATGGGCTATCACCCGTTCAATAGCCCAGAAATCCATATCTGTTGCTGTGCGGGGATCGGCCAGCACGTATTTGGAGTTGAAGATGTTCAGTCCCTTGTTTTCCATCGCTCCCATGTTGAAATCATTGACAGCCACAATCATGTAAATATCCAGATCATATTCCAGACCAAAGGTTTCCTCATCCCATTTCATGGATTTTTTCAGAGCCTGCATGGCATGACCGCATTTGTCTTTGTTTTCATGCTCTGTATAAATGCGCAGGGAAACATCTCTGCCGGAACAGGTGCGGAAATGATCTTCCAGACAGAAGAGATCGCCTGCCACCAGAGCAAAGAGATAGCAGGGTTTTTTAAAGGGATCCTGCCAGTTGGCCCAGTGGCGTCCGTTTTCCAGATTTCCGGAACCGATAAGATTGCCGTTGGACAGCAGAACCTGATATTTTTCTTTGTCAGCTTCGATGGTGCAGGTATAGCGGGACATAACATCAGGCCGATCCGGAAACCATGTGATTTTCCGAAATCCCTCAGCCTCGCACTGGGTGCAGAAAATACTGCCTGCATGATACAGTCCTTCCAAAGCAGTGTTTTCTTTGGGATGAATCTTTGTCAGAGTTTTGAGAATGAACTCTTCCGGCACGCGGTGAATGGTCAGGCTTTCTTTGGCAATCACGTATGCCTCCGGTGGCAGGATTTTTCCGTTCAGTTCCAGAGAAAGCAATTCCAAATCACGGCCATCCAGAATCAGTGGCGTATTTTCATCCGCTGTTTCCGAATTGCGGCGCATATGCAGTTCTGCGCTGACAAGAGTATCTGCTTCGTTCAGATCCACATGCAGATCAATGTGTTCCACCCAGTATGCGGGCGGTTTATAGTCTTTGAGGTGTTTTACGGTCGGTGTTTCCATGAGTTCTCCCTTATGGCTGTATCTCTTTTTTTACATTTCCAGCAATAATATTTTTTTATGATCCAAATTAAATTTTGATGATTTTGTTTTCAAGCATAACGCTTGAAATCACTGGTTTTTACGAAGCGCAGCGCAGTAAAAATCCAGTGCAGTGATTTGTTATACTGTTTTTATTCTTCTTGTATTACTGATTTCTTGAAAGCATTAATAAATTGATTAAAATCAACGCCAAACATTTCTTTAAATGCTTTATCGGACATATCATTGTTCGTGAGTTCTTTCATATATGACAAAAATTTATCCTTGCCATATTTTTCTATAAGATAATCAACAATGCAGGCAAACTCAGAATACATGAATGTGATCCTATGTTTCACATTCAAATTGATCTGATTCTCTATTTTAGTTTTGAAAAACTCCGGGGGCATAAAGTTGCCTTCTCGAATATATTTATATGTTTCATCTTTTGAAGGATACCAGGATGTCCCCATTTGATTCGCACTGTAAACTGCAATACCCTCAAGCAACCATGCAGGGTATTGAGAAGCTCTTATAATTCCAGAATGTTGATGAAGCAAGGAATGTGACAATTCATGTGTAAGGTAAATTTCCAATGATATTTCACCATTTTTGTCTTCTTTTAATGCCCACGGAGATAGGACTATATCACCGTTATAAAAAGCACAAAATCTTGCTTTGGATATGGAACGTTTATAGTAGCTGTTTTTATCTTTAAAAATGAAAAGTCTCGGTTTATTTAAAAACTTCCATTCATGAAATTTTTCAACGTTAGGTATTAAATAATCAATTTTTTTTAGATCAGGGTGTTCGGCGCCTTTTTGAATATAAATAATGGTGTTTGCTAATTCATTTTTAGTAAATCCGATAATAATGGGGGAGTAAGGGAACAGTTTGCCAAATAGAAAACTATAAACAATGATGCCCAAGATAAAAATAGCGCCCATTGCAATTATATATTTAAGTTTTTTTCTCATTTTAAAATTGTTGTTTCTTATTCAGGTATAACCATTGATTATCAGGCAGTTTTCCCTGACTTTTTTACCAATATCCTGTAATACCAAATCGCCAGTGAAAACATGCTTTTGAAAAAAACATATTTCTGTAATTAAACAGAAAAAAGACAGTTGTATTGTATAAAACCAATGGCGAATCGGTATAAGGGCATCTGTCAGCAAATTCAGTGGCGGGCGGCAGGCAGACCATCCACTGCAATGGAGGATCAGAGCTGTTTTAAACAGCCGGAGTGAATGTTTTCAAAAGATTACAAAGTGATACCATTCTGTTTTTCAAAACATGCCGGAAGTATTGGGGAATTAAACAGTTTGAGCAGAAGATTCGCCGATCAGCCGGGATTTTCTTCAACTGCGTAATCCCCAATATCATGGGAGTTACGCAGTTGAATTTTAACCTGTTAATAAGTATCCAACTGAAAGTTTTCATGTGTCAGAAAAATCAGATCTCTCAGAAAAACCGGGTTTTCTGAAAAATTTATACATGCAGACTTATGGAAACGTACTTATGCAGGGGCGGTTTTGAAACCCGCCCTGCTGCATGACCAATTTAAATTTTATGCAATTCCCCTCCTGAGAGTGGTCTTTGCAAAAATTTTGCTGCATTTTTTTTGTATGGTGGGCACATGTTTTTCCGTGCCCACTGTTCCGTTTGGCGGGCACGGAAAAACATGTGCCCACCATACTGCGTAACTCTGTATCATTATTCCGGTACAACTTCGGGAACAACTTCAACCGTGATTTCCGGTTCAACCCCTTTGTAAACCCGGATTGGAACAGAATATGTACCCAGATTTTTGATGGATTCCGGCAGCAGTACCAGCCGCTTTTCCATTTCAATTCCCTTTTCTGCAAGGGCCTCTACAATATCGCGTATTGTCACCGAACCGTACAGGCGGTCTTCGTCGCTGACTCTGGCCGCTATGGTGACAGAAACCCCTTCGAGCCGTTTGGCCATTTCCTCAGCAAAGGCTTTTTCCTTGGCTATCTGGAGTTCAAATTTGGCCCTGCTCCGTTCCAGTATGTTGCGGTTGGCAGGTGTGGACAGCATGGCTTTTTTCTGGGGAAGAAGATAATTTCTTGCAAATCCCCTGGCCACTTTGACTTCGCTGCCGATAACACCCAGAGATTCTATGGTTTCTGTTAAAATAACTTTTGTATCGCCTTTCATATCAAAACCTCCGGACGGCGCACACAATCACCCGTTTGCGCCGCCTGTTTCTAATTTTCTGAAATTCAGCCACATATCGAAAAAGCCCAGCCCGATGACCAGAATCAGGGCCATATGCCACAGGGCAATCATGCTGTAGAAAAAAACTTTCAGCATGGGAGAAAACTGTTTCTTTTCAAAATAGAAGGACACAATGGCAATCCCCCCGAAAAAATACACTGTCATCAGGACAATCAGTCCGTTAAAGGCAATGATCCGGATCAGTGTATACGGAATAATCATCATAAGCCCGCATCCTATAACACCCCATACCAGAATTTCCGGCACTTTCCACAGGTTCAGTGAACCGAAATCCGGATACTGCAGTTTTCCGGCCTTTGCCAGCGGCTTTGCCATAAGCAGAACCAGCCATGTGAGAAAAAGCAGGGAAGATACTGTCATGGCCGGAATAATCCGCACCAGCCAGTAATGTATCGTGTCGAAGAAGTCTGATGCCATCTGCACGACATCTTCGGGCATTTCCATATCTCTGTAGAGTTTAACTGTATATTCCAGATTCAGGGACACATATTCATCCACCACTGTTCCCATGTCCATGCCTGCCGAACTGCTGTAAAAAAACAGGCACAAAGCGGCATAGGCTGCAATAATGCCTGCTGTGCGCAGAACCGTCTGTTCAACCGGCAGTTTTTTTTCAAATATCTCCGCCATGACAAAACCCAGCAGCATAAATCCGGCAAAATACAGCACATCAAAAGAGATTCTGCCAAGTGAGAAAAATATGATCAGCAGTGAGAGCGCAAAAACAGTTCCACCGTTTTTTCTGCCAAGTTTTATCCGGCAGAAAAGGATCGGCAGGGGAATCAGCAGCGAAAGAAAAAAGCCGATCACCGGAATATGCAAAGACAGAAGAAAAATCAGGCAGGTAATGCCTGTTCCCTTCAGTATGTCCGTCCGGCCCATGTGCCGCACAGTTCGGTTCTCCATATCTGATCCATGCCTGATCATTGTCATATTATCGGGCTGTTGCATTTCCGTCAGACTGTGCTGACGGACAAAACGGTATGCGGATGTGTTTTTCTACAGTTCATATGTGCCGACAAAGGGCAGCAGTGCAATGCACCGGGCGCGTTTGATGGCAACGGTCAGTTTCCGCTGATGCTTTGCACAGGTTCCGGATATCCTTCTGGGGATAATCTTGCCGCGTTCCGTGGTGAAATATTTCAGGGTTTTCGGATCTTTGTAGTCAATCTGAATATTGCTGTCCGCACAGAAGCGGCATACCTTGCGGCGGTGAAAAACTCTTTTTTTCCGTCTGCCGCCGGCTGCGCCACCCGGGCCGGCACTTCTTTTCTGGGGTCGGAATGCCATTATTTATCCTCCTCATCGTTTATTTTACTGTCGTCATCCTCATCGCCTTCATATTCGGCATCATCCTCATCTTCGGATTCCGCTTCATCAAAAGCAGCAGCAGGGGAACTGCCCTCATCGGCTGTACGGACAGGTTTGGCCTTTTTTGCGGCCAGTTCTGCCATGATGGCTTCAGGATCGGCCTTTTCCGACAGCAGAATTGTCATGTATTTCATGACCCGGTCATCAATGCGGAAAAATCTTTCGATTTCTGTGACTGCTGCACCTGTTCCGCAGTAATCCAGCCGGACATAATACCCCCGTTTTTTCTTTTTGATTTCATAAGCCAGATGCCGTACTCCCCAGTCGTCAAATTCCATTAGGGAACCGCCCTGCTGTGAAATAATTTCTTTCATTCTCTCAAAAAGAGACGCACGCTGATCATCCGCCAGATCCGGCTGGACAATCGCCATTGTTTCATACCTTTTCATAATACCTCCTTACGGATATGAAGCCCCGGCCAATCCGGAGCAAGGATTTTATACAGATGTCATCTGTATGACCAAAAATTGATTTAAATAGCATTTATCCGGAAATATTGTCAAGGATATTTGATGCTGCCTGAAACAAAAAATATAACCCATGTTACGCTCTCCCGTCATAAAGGTGGAAGCTGGCAGCCAAAACCCCTTGAAATCACTGGATTCCGGTTTAGGCAGGCATGACGGCGGATACAGTAACCTGCTGATTTTTGGAAGGACTGCGTAACGCGGTTTATAAATTTTCACTGTGGAAAATTCAGACCGGAGCGGTTCCCCTTTTCCTGACGCCCTGTGATTTCAGCATTTTTTCCAGCATTTCATAAGGCTGCGCGCCGGAAAGAATCTGGTTCCCCGCGGCAAAACATGGAATGGCTTTGATATTCATTTTACGGGACAATGCCCAGTCCGCATCCACAGCATCTTTGAATGTCCGGTTTTCCAGAACCTTTGCCGCCTCATTCCTGTTCAGTCCTGCGGATTCGGCCATATCCAGCAGTACAGGAGTTTCCGCGATATTTTTTCCCTCTGCAAAATACGCATGAAAGGCCGTTAGGTGAAACATATCCCCCTTTCCCCGTGTTTCTGCCCATTTGCCTAGTTCCTGGGCTTTGCGGCTGTTGTATGTATAATGCCGATATCCAAAGGGCAGTCCCTCATCTGCGGCCACCTGTTTCAGACGGGCCAGCATTTTGGAAATATCCATAAAATGTCCGGCAAAGAGTTCTTCCAAAGTTTTCCCCTCCTCCGGTGTTTCCGGGTGAAGGGGAAAGGCCCGCCACCGGATTTCAACATAATATTCCCTTTGCAGTCTTTCACAACGCCCGGTTATGAAATAGCACCAGGGTCAGATATAGTCGGAAAAAATTTGAAGAACTAAGAGCGGCTGCATAATAACCTCCGTATGCGGATTAAAAATGAAAAATCTTTCCCCGGATGAAAACCGGGTCATCCGTCCATGTGATGACGGCCAGCTCCCCAGGCCCGGTTTCCTTTCCGTTTTTCCGGATATTTGTCAGGCAATGCCCAAATTTCTGAGCGTTTTCCCTGAAAAAGTCCTCTGCGGCTTCCCTTCTGAGCCATATGCCTTTTTCCAGAAACTCCGGACCCATTTCCCTCACCAGCAGGTTGAAAAATTTAACCGTAATCATGCCTTCCTTATCCGGCATTTCCTTTTCATGAATTTGATGGGTTATGGAACTTCGGAACACGGCCAGTTTTCCGCGTGTGCGAAAAGTTGCACCCACCAGCCCCGGCATGGCTGCGGACAGGGCAAGTGTGTCTCCGTTGCCAATCATGGCCTGATCAGGATCATCCACAGGTTTGCCGTTGAGAAAAACGGTCTGGATACGGCCTGTGACATATTCGGGATTCATGCCCAACTGTCCGCAAAGCAGGGAGCGGATGCAGCATCCGGTACGTATTTTCAGCATAACACCCTGCTGGAAAAGCGGAAAAAAAACGGATATATCCTCTTTGCTGATGGTAAAACTGAGATATTCCTCTGTCTTATTTTTCAAAATCCTCTCCTTCTGAAACATAATTCAGCATATTTTTCTTTACCTGACGGACAGTAACCGATTTTCACAGATAAATCAATACACCTGAAATCTTTCCGTCATCCCTTCTCTTTTTCCGGGCTGAAAAAACCTGTTTCAATTGATTTTTATTTTTTTCTGCTTTATAATCTGCTTTTTGAACAAAATCGTAATTCCCAAAGGAGAGATGAAGTTATGGATATTGTCAAATCTTATTCGGCCCGCTGTTTTTTCTGGATTTTCTTTTTCATGGCCCTGTTATGCCTGCTTCTTGACGGAGCATTGTATATTGCCCTGGATTATCTGGCCCTGAAACTGCCGGAAGTGCTGGGAATGGACATCACTCTCAATGAGCTCAGGGCACCCCTTGAAATCATAACACAGTTTTATATTCCGGTAACAGCAGGCATATTTCTGTTCACAGCACTGCTCATGTGGCTCTGCTGCCGTGTTTCCCTCACAAAACTTGTGAAAAAACATGTTTCTGTTCCCAAAGCAGAGGAAAAACCGAAAAAAAGCCCTGAAGCCGAGCATAAGGAAAGGGAAAGAAGCGATCAGCGTCTGTTCCTGCATCTGATTTCCGTACTCCAGCGGGAAGGCCGGCTGCTGGATTTCCTTTCGGAAAACCTGGAAGAATATGATGACTCTGACATAGGGGCAGCAGTGCGGGATATTCATGAAAAATCCAAAAAGGCTTTGGAAAAATATCTGACAGCAGACGCTGTTGTGGAAACAGAAGAAGACGGGTTGATGACAGTTGAGCCGGGTTTTGATCCCAATGCTGTCAAACTGACCGGCAACGTGGTGGGTGAACCGCCTTTCAAAGGTATTGTCCGGCATCGGGGCTGGAAGGTTAAAAAACTGGAAATGCCTGTGCTTTCCGGCACAAAAGACACAAAAATCATTGCACCCGCGGAAGTGGAGATAGAGTAGGGGCGGGAGATTGGGAAACAGGGATTGGAGATTAGGGAGAGGGTACCGAAAATCAGAACAGAATATCCGGAACCCTGTACCCCGTATCCTGTACCCGGAATCCGCTGACACAATGAAATTCAGGAAAAATAAAGGAGATATGTTTTGTCCGATCCCGTTTATATCATTGGAATTGATCTGGGAACAACCAACAGCGTGGTGGCCTATACAGAAGCCAAAGTGGAAAAAGGCAAGAAGCCGGAAATCCGCGTGCTGGAAATTCCGCAGTTGACAGATGCGGGAACCGTGGAAAAAAGAAAGGTTCTTCCTTCCTTTATCCTCCTGCCCGGAAAGCATGATGTTCCCGAAGACGCTCTCAATCTGCCCTGGAAACAGGGAAATACAGTGGCTGTGGGCGAATTTGCCAGAGACCGGGGCGCGGAGATCCCCCACCGCCTGATTTCCTCTTCCAAATCCTGGCTCTGCCATACTCTTACAGACAGGAACAAGCCCATTCTTCCCTGGGAAGGGCCGGATGATGTGGAAAAAAAATCACCGGTCGAGGCTGCTGCCCTGATTCTGGAACATATCCGGGATGCGTGGAATTATGTCATGGCCTCAGAAGATGAATCCCTGAAAATGGAAAATCAGGATGTGCTGCTCACTGTTCCCGCGTCATTTGACGCAGTGGCAAGAGATCTGACCGTGAAAGCCTCTGAAAAAGCAGGTCTGGGCCATATCACTCTGCTGGAGGAACCCCAGGCCGCGTTTTATGCGTGGATTGAATCTTCGGATGACAAATGGCGCGACAAAATCGGCAAAGGCGATCTGGTGCTTGTGTGCGATGTGGGCGGGGGCACATCTGACTTCAGCCTTATCAGCGTGGATGAGGAAGCGGGCGATCTTAAACTGGAGCGGATTGCAGTCGGTGATCATCTGCTTGTGGGCGGGGATAATATGGATCTGGCTCTGGCATTCAAAGTCTCACAGCAGATTGCATCGGGAAAGAAAAAACCGGACGCATGGCAGATGCGCAGCCTTTGGCACGCATGCCGGAAGGCAAAGGAAACCCTGCTTTCCAATCCTGAGTCTGATGAGTATCCCATTACCATACTGGGCAGGGGCAAAAGCCTGATCGGAGGGACCAAAAAAACAAAACTCGCCCGCAGCACGGTTGAAGATATTATTGTGGAAGGTTTTTTTCCAAAATGCGAAATCTCTGCCATGCCCGCGACTGTGCAGCGTACCGGTATTCAGGAAATTGGCCTGGCCTATGAATCAGATCCGGCCATCACCCGGCATCTGGCCCATTTTCTCAGCCGCCGGAAAGGTGAAGGGGAAACAGCGGTTCTGCCCACAGCCATTCTTTTCAACGGCGGTGTGATGAAGGCTGAATCTGTGCGCAAAAGGGTCAGGGCTCTGATCTCATCCTGGAACAGCCCGGATGCTCCGGCTGTGCGGGAGATTGAAAGCACTGATTTTGATCTTACCGTGGCCAGAGGAGCGGCTTACTACGGTCTGGCCCGCCGCGGAACCGGCATCCGCATAAGGGGCGGTCTCAGCAAAACCTATTATATCGGTGTGGCCGCCTCCCTGCCTGCGGTTCCGGGTATGCCTGTTCCCATCAAAGCCCTGTGCGTTGCTCCCTTTGGCATGGAAGAGGGAAGCCAGACTTCCGTGCCGAACCGGGAATTTGTGCTGGTTGTGGGCGAGCCGGTGAAATTTGATTTTCTGGGCTCATCGATCCGGCTGGAGGACAGCATCGGAACCATTGTGGAAGAATGGGAAGAGGAAATCGAAGAAATCACCACCATTGAAACCACCCTGGACGGCCAGATGGGAAGCACAATACCCGTGATTATAGAGGTGAAAGTCACGGAAGTCGGTGTACTGGAAATCTGGTGCGTGTCCAAAAACGAAAGCGGTCAGCGATGGAAACTGGAATTCAATGTCAGGGAGCAGGTGAACTGAGTGGGGATTTATGCACTCCTCTCAGTCCACCCATTCCGCAATGTCCACTGCAAAAGAGAAGTTATGAGTGGGGAATTATGAACTGAAACTGAAAATCTGAATTTTAAAGATACAACCGGCATAAAAGAGGTGAAAATATGAGAGATTTGATGACAAGGCTCAAAGAAGGGCTGTCAACTGCCACGGAAACAGCAAAACGCAAAGTCACTGAAACCAGACAGAAGATAGACAAAAGACTGAATCAGGATCTTTTTGAGGGCATTATTGCGGGCTGCGTGCTGATTATGCACACCGGTGAGCAAAACAAAAGTGCGCAGGATCGCGCCAGTGAGGAGCATAAACTGCTGATCAGTCTTGCAGAAAAGGGTATCACCAAATATTTTTCCCAGGAAGAGGTCACCGGAACCCTGGTCAGATATATGTCAATTTTTGAAAACGGACATTTTCTGGCCGGTTACGGTTTTTGTGTGGCATCAATTGCACGGGTGCAGAAAGAGGCGGACATGGCAATGCTGATCCGTTTCATGTATGACATCAGCGCTGCAGACGGCCATTCAGACCCGGAAGAACGCCAGACCATTGTGGATGTGGCCGGTTTTATGGGTTATCAGAAATATGCGACTGTTGAACCCCAGTTGAGCGGTTATGTGCCCTTTAAAATGACTGATCAGCAGAGGCACATCAGCCCCGCGCCGCCTTCCGCTGCACCGGTTCCCCCGGCTGAATCTCCGCCTGCTGCACCGAAATCTCCACAGAATGGCGGAATGCCGGACTGGATGAAAAAATAGGAGAGATGGCAGAATATCCGGAAGCGGACACCGGTTTTTCCATTTTCTCTTGCGAAAAAAAACAGGATGGGATAATAAGAGATATTTTTCTGTATAACCGTTTATTCAGGGAGAGGGGGGAAACTATGGTGACAGCAGGTTACTGGGCAGACGATTACGTTGCCAAAAAAAAAGAGGCAAGGGATGCGATAAATATGATCCGGCCGGGTCAGCGCGTGTTTATCGGCTCCTCCTGCGGGGAACCCCAGCATCTGGTTCGGGAGCTTTCTGAAAAATCCAAAATTTTTACGGATTTGGAGATTGTCCGTCTCATGTCGCTGGAACACACACCTCTGACTTTCATAGCGAATAAAACCAAAGGGCAGAATCTCAATATCCGTTCTTTTTATCTGGGATCTGCCAAGGCCAAAGGGCTGGCTGAAAACCAGCGTTTTATCACACCCGTAAATCTTTCGGCCATACCCAGACTCTTTAAAAGCAGACAACTGCCCATCCACGTGGCTCTGATCCAGGTGACACCTCCGGATGATTTCGGATGGATGAGTCTGGGTGTTTCTGTGGATGTCACCCTGGCTGCGGCTTTGTCCGCGGATTTGGTCATTGCGCAGGAAAACCCGAAAATGCCCCGCGTTCTGGGCCAAAGTTTCATCCATGTTAATGATGTGGATGTGATTGTGGAGCATGAGGAGGATCTGCTGACCATTTCAGAACTTCCGGAAATAGAGGCTGCCAACACCATAGGACGGCTTATCGCAAGGCTCATTGAGGACGGATCCACCATACAGATCGGGCTGGGCGTAACTTCCCAGGCCACACTTCTGGCCCTTTCGGACAAAAATGATCTTGGTGTTCATTCCCAGTATCTCACCGACGAAATGATGCATCTGGTGTCCAAGGGAGTGATCACCAACCGGAAAAAAGGATACAATGACGGGAAACTGGTGGCCAGTGCTGCCATTGGAACCCAGATGCTGTATGATTTTCTCCATGACAATCCGTCCGTGGATTTCAGACCTTCAGATTATGTCAATGATCCCAGGGTGATCGCCCAAAACAGCCGCATGGTTGCCATGAATGTGGGTATGGCCATGGATCTGACCGGACAGGTGGCCGCGGACGCCCTGCAGCAGACCTATTTTACCGGTGTCACCGGCATCAATGACTTTATCCGGGGTGCCACCATGGCACAGGGCGGCAAATCTTTTATCATGATGACGTCCACCACCCTGTCCGATAAAAAAAGCAGGATTGTTCCCAAACTGGATGACACAATAGTTGTGGTTCCCAGAGGGGATGTGCAGTATGTTGTTACAGAATACGGCATAGTCAATCTTTTCGGCAAAAGTCTGCAGGAACGCGCACAGGCCATGATCAGCATTGCCCATCCGGATTCCCGGGAAGAGCTTTTTCATCAGGCAAAGGAGATGGGACTGCTGGGAGCGGATCGCAAACTCAAAGACTCCCTTCACGGAGTGTATCCGCTGAAACTGGAGGAGGTTTTGACGATTAACGGAGAGGAAGTGACCATACGGCCTTCCAAACCCGTGGATGAGCGGCGGATTCAGGAGCATTTCTACAATCTGGACAAAGACGATGTGGTCTCCCGCTTTTTTCATGAAAAACATACCTTTATACGCGACGATCTCGAAGAAATGCTTCAGGTTGACTATGTGAAGGATATGACCATAATAGCTGTTGTGGGTGAGTTCGGTTTTGGTCAGGTGATTGCAATGGGCGAATATCTGCTCAATCCGGCCAGCAATATGGCTGAAGTAGCCTTTACCACAGACAGAAAATACCAGGGCAGGGGACTGGGCAAAATCATCATCCGGAAACTGGCCGAGGCAGCGCGGGAAAACGGAATAGCAGGCTTTTTTGCCTACACATCTCCGGGAAACAAGGGGATGATCAATCTGTTCAAGACGCTGCCATACAAGGTGAAAAGTGCGTTTGAGGATGATATGGTACTGCTCAAATGTCGGTTTGATGAACTGGCTTAGTGTTCTTTCAGGTTTGAAATTGTGAGTTCATAAATCCTGAGGGTTTTGAAAACCCTCAGGGTTTGGGAATTCTGAACTCATAAAAAAAGTTGACAAAAAATTAGTGCTTTTTCTGATTTGATTTTCACGGATTAACTGCAAAGGGCACCGGGACGGCAGAACCGGCAGATGAATTGGCGTTTCATGCTGCCGGAAATTTCCGCGGGGAAAATATTTTCTCAAATTCTGTCAGGAATACAGTGTTCAGGACGAAATTCCGGACTGAACGCGGCAATCCTGACTTGCATATAAATAAGGAGATAGGCACTGATGGGTTTGCATAAAATTACGTTTTTACCGCATAACAGAAGCATAGAAGTCCGGGATGGGGAAAATCTCATCCGCGCTGCCATGGAAGCCGGGGTTCATATCAATGCATCCTGCGGAGGTGAGGGAGTATGCGGAAAATGCCGGGTGATTATTGAACAGGGGCAGGTGGAAGGCGGATTTTCCGAACGTCTGAAAGAGGAGGATCGGGAAAAGGGTTACCGCCTGGCCTGCAGATCCTTTGTGACAGGAGATATCACCGTCCGTATTCCTGTGGAATCAGCAGTGGATGCCAGTGTGCTGAATCTGCAGCCCACCCCCCGGAAGACAGCACGGATTCAGGAACCCAATCTGAATGAACTCAGGGAACAGGGTTTTTTCACGCCTCCCATTGTAAAGAAATACCTGGAACTTCCTGTACCGGACGCGCAGGATCATCTGCCGGATGTGACACGTCTGGTAAGTTTCCTCAAACTCACTTACGATGAACACCGGCTGGTGGTGGATCTGCCGGTAATCCGCAAAATTCCTGATACTCTCCGCGCGCAGAATTTTCAGGTGACAGCCACCATGGCCCGTCCCGTGCATGAGGGAAGAAAAACCCATATTATCAATGTGCAGCCCGGAGACACCACGCAGCGGAATTTCGCGATTGCTGTGGATATCGGAACCACAACAGTTTACGGGCAGCTGATCGATCTCATATCCGGACAGGTGCTGGCCGAAGCCGGGGATTTTAACGGCCAGATCAGTTACGGGGAGGATGTCATTTCCCGGATTATGTTTGCGGAAAAAGGGGATGGACTGGAAACCATGCACCGTGTGGTCGTGGAAACCATCAATAAAATTATAAACAGAATCGTGCGCAAAGCCGGTGTGGACAGGGATGATATTTCCACCATCACTTTGGCAGGAAACACCACCATGACCCAGCTTTTTCTCAAGGTCAATCCCCGGTATATCCGCCGTGCGCCTTATGTTCCTGCATCCACGATCTATCCTCCCATCAGGGCTGTGACTCTGGGTTTGGATATGGCCGATCATGTCACTGCTCTGGTCTATCCCCAGATTTCCAGTTATGTGGGCGGCGACATTGTGGCCGGAGTCATGGGATCGGGGCTTTACCGCACTGACAAACTGACCCTGTTCATGGACATCGGAACCAATGCGGAAATCGTGGTGGGCAACAAAGACTGGATGGCCTGCGCTGCCTGTTCCGCAGGGCCGGCTTTTGAAGGCGGCGGTGTTGAATTCGGAATGCGGGCCACCAAAGGGGCCATAGAAGATTTTTCCATTGATCCGGTAAGTTTTGAACCCATGAACATCACCATAGGCAATGTGCGGCCCAAGGGCATCTGCGGCTCAGGTCTGATTATCATGGTGGCTGTGCTGTTTGAAAACGGGGTCATTGACAACAGCGGGAAATTCAACCGGAATCTGAAAACCGCCCGCATCCGGGAAAGACAGGGGATCTGGGAATATGTTCTGGCCTGGCAGGAAGATACGCAGATTGACCGGGATCTGGTGATTACGGAAATTGACATTGAAAATCTTATCCGTGCCAAAGGAGCGATCTACAGCGGATGCCAGACCCTGCTGGAGGAAGTGGGACTGAGCATAGGCGATCTGGATCAGATCTATCTGGGGGGCGGTTTCGGCAGTTATGTGGATCTGGAAAAAGCCATGATAATCGGCCTGCTGCCGGAAATTGACACTGACAAAATCATTTTCATCGGCAACTCCTCCCTGCTGGGTGCAAAAATGAGCTGTCTGACCAACCGCATCCGCAAAGATGTGGCGGAAGTGACCAAAAAGATGACCAATTTTGAATTATCCGAGACCCCGTCCTATATGAACCATTATGTGGCCTCTCTGTTCCTGCCCCATACCAATCTTAATCAGTTCCCAAAACTTAAGGAACGCATGGACGCGCGGAGAAAAAAAGCGGTGTAAATATATTGGCAGATACAGAAAAACAGAACATACACAGCCCGAAACCCCGCTGGCTGATGCGCAGGCTTCCCTCCAAACCGGAATATGAAATGGTGCGAAGCCTGATTGCCAAAGGCGGTTTGCACACAGTGTGTCAGGAAGCCCGATGCCCCAACCAGTTCGAATGCTTTTCCTGCCGCACGGCCACCTTTCTGATTCTGGGTTCCCGCTGTACCCGGAACTGCGGTTTCTGCGCCATTCAGCATGGACTGCCGGACGGCCCCCCGGATAATGATGAACCGCGGAAAGTTGCTCAGGCCTCAGCCGACATGGGACTGCGCTATGTGGTCTTAACTTCTGTCACCCGTGATGATTTGGCAGACGGGGGAGCAGGCCTGTTTGCACAGACTATCCGGGAAATCCGGCGGAAAATTCCCCATGCCCTGACCGAAGTGCTGATTCCCGATTTTCAGGGCGATGAATCTGCACTTCGGACTGTGCTGGATGCTTATCCCAATGTTCTGAACCACAATATAGAAACCGTGCCGCAGCTTTATCCGGCTGTACGTCCGCAGGCCATATATGAACGCTCTCTGGAATTGCTCAGACGGGTTAAAAAATACTCTGCAGACATTCCTTCAAAATCCGGTATCATGCTGGGACTGGGGGAAAAGGATGGAGAGGTTGAACAGACCCTGAAAGATCTGTTCAGCGCGGGATGCAGTTTTCTGACCATAGGCCAGTATCTCCGTCCTTCCCAAAAACAGTTGGCAGTAAAACGCTATGTGCCTCCGGAAGAATTTGATCTGTGGCGGGAGCGGGCATTGCAGATTGGTTTTGCAGCCGTGGCAGCCGGGCCTTTTGTGCGGAGTTCCTATCACGCGGACAGGATGTACCGGCCGGCATCTGAAACCTGAAGTCTGTGAAGGACAAATCTGCGCAATTCATGCTGTGCACTGCTGCACGGCAAACTGATTTTTTGAAAAAATTTAGTTTGTAATATCATCAGAACTAAGGCGGTCATGTACTACTGCCTTAGTTCATCAATAAAAATCAGGCAGTCTGACCCACTACCAATTTCTGATTCTATCCGCCAGCCGCGGGAATTCATTTATCAGTCCGTCAAATTTCTCCACATCAATATCCCGGCAGCATTCACGGAGTTTTTCACTGTATTCCATGAGGAAACTGATTTTGTACCGGCCGGCAAAATTTTTCAGATCCCAGGCAAAATCCGACACATCATCCACAAAGAAAAATTCATGAATTTTTTCCCATTTAGGGAAGATTTCTTTGTTAAGGATATTTATGATATCGGGCAGTTGATCACTGTAATCTTCGGGATTCATGCACTTTTCCCCTTCATCCCCCTTTTCCTCCCTTTCCGCCGGCATATCACAGACAGGCAAAAATCTTTTCAGCTCCCGGAAAAGTTCTGCCCGGCTGATCGGTTTGGAAATATATCCGTCAAAAAATTTTCTGATGCTATCCTCCTCCTCTTTCATGACTGACGCTGTTATGGCAAGCAGGGGAATATTTTTCATCCGTTCACTGCAACGGATCTGTTTCGCAGTTTCATATCCGTCCATACCGGGCATTCGCAAATCCATAAGTATGATTTGGGGCAGCATATGTCCGGTTTCGCTGCTCTGCGCCAGCAGTTCCAGTGCTTCCCTGCCGTTGGCAGCCTCCATGAAGCGGATATGCGGAGATTCGAGACAGGTCATAATCAGTTGCCTGCTGGAGATTATATCATCCACGATCATAATCGTTGCAGGGCAAAATTCGGTATCTGTATCCTTTTTCCGGTCATCCACGGTTTCGAAATCATCACCTTCGGCTGTTTTCAGATTTGGAAGAACCACCGTGAAAATACTGCCCTCCCCTTTGCGGCTGTGAACGGAAATATGTCCGCCCATGATTTCCGCCAGCCGCCTGCTGATGGTCAGTCCCAGTCCTGTACCCCCATATCTGCTGCTATCCTGAAAATCCTGCTGACGGAAACTCTCAAATATGATTTTCTGCTGATCCTCAGGAATTCCGATGCCTGTATCTGCCACTTCCAGTATCAGGCGGAAAAGCCCTGTGCCACAGTTCCCGAATCTATACAAACAGTTACCGGCAGCAGCAATACTTATATATCCCTCATGGGTGAATTTGACAGCATTGTCCACCAGATTAATCAGTATCTGACGGAGCCGTATATTATCTGTTATCACCCGTGACGGGATTTCCGGATCTGAACGTAATTTCAGTTCTATTCCCTTTTTTTCGCATTTTTCCAGAAAAATGCTGCGCACCTCATGCAGTAAGGATGCCACAGACACAGGGCCGTAATGCAAATCCATTTTTCCGGATTCTATTTTGGAAAGGTCAAGAATATCGTTAATCAGGGTCAGCAGTGTCTGACCGCTGGATTGAATGATCTTAAGCCAGTTTTTTTCCTGCGGATCCCTGGGCCGGGAAAGCAGGATTTCGCTGAAACCGAGAATCGCGTTCATGGGAGTGCGGATTTCATGACTCATATTGGCCAGGAATTCGCTTTTGGCCCGATTGGCTTTTTCCGCGGCTTTTCTGGCCTCCTTGAGTTCTTCTTCCCACTGTTTCCTGAGGGTAATATCCGTTACAATGCCCTGGTAATGGGTAGGCTGCCCCTCAGTATTCCGCCGGATGCAGGTCCGGTCATCCACCCATCTAACATCTCCTGTCCGGGTGACAATCCGGTATTCCTGTCCGTATTCCTCACAGTTTTCCCTTGTATGGCGCAGGCTGTTTTCCACAGCCCTTTTCAGATCATCCGGATGGATAATATCCGCATACAGTATCCGGCGTGTGTAAAAATCATCAGGCGCATATCCAAACATCCGTATATTCTCCGAGACAAAATCCACAGGCCGGTTTTCCTCTGCCCGCCAGAGAAACGCTATGGCCGGGCTCCGGCTGACAATGAATTCCAGTTCTTTCAGTTTTTCCTGGGTTTTCAGTGTCTTGGCTATTTCTGCCCGAAGCTGTTCATTTTTCTGCTCCAAAGATCTGCGCATATTCCGCAAAGCAAGATGGGTCTGAATCCGGGCCAGTATTTCCTGTTTTTCAAAAGGTCTGGTGATATAGTCCACACCGCCCGCGGAAAATGCCCTGATTTTGTCCGGCATCTCGTCCAGTGCGCTGATGAAAATCACGGGAATTCCGCAGGTCAGGGGATCGGCCTGCAATTCCATACAGACTTCATATCCGTTTTTTTCCGGCATCACAATATCTAGCAGGATCATATCAGGTGCTTCCTGCCTGGCTGCGGAAATCGCCAGATTCGGTGATTTTGCGGGCCGGACTTTGTATCCCCCGTCTTTCAGCACACCGGTCAGAAAACGCAGATTCAGAGGATCATCGTCAATCACCAGAAGATTTGCCTTGTATGCTGCCCGGTCTATGTTCATCTTTGCGTTCCTTTCAGGAAGCCCTGATTTTCTCTGTCTCTTCAGGGGCAGATTCCGAATCAGCGCCTTTTTGCAGGAGATGAATCATTTCGGAATATTCAAAATTGTCTGCCATTTTTTTCAAAATTTCAGACAGCCGGGAGTCATGGGAATGTATCTCTCTGATAAAAAAGCTGATTTTTTCCATATCCAGAATATTCAGTGCATCCGCCAGTTCCCGGCGCAGATGGGAGGGCAGGGCAGCAATGTTCGGAATTTCTGCATTATCCCGAGCCGCAAACAATGATCCGCTTGGGATATTCCCATCTGCCAGTCCCGAAGTCTTCAGACAGTCAAAAAACAGGGCAGCCTCCTGCTCCAGCCCTGCCATAAGTGTCTGTAGTCTGACGGTATCCATGCTTTTTCCGGCAGATTCGATTGCTTCGGCCCTGGCCAGCAGTCTGCCAGCGGAAAGATTGGCTGCCGCTCCTTTCAGATTGTGGGCATGAATCATTGTCAAAGAATGTTCCTCTGAACGGATGGCATTCTGCAGATGCTGAATATCACGGACAATATGCTCCGGAACCCCGGACAGGAACTCCCTGCACACCTGCTCATCACTGCTCATGCGATCCATGAATTTTTTTTTGTCAAAAATACTCTGTTCTTCATTTTCCGTCATGGCAGGCGCTTTGCAAATCTCTGCTGCGGAGCCCTGTGTGCGGATTTCCGGAATATGACGCAGGATAGTGCTTATGAGGTTATCCGCATTGACAGGCTTGGAAATATAATCATTCATGCCTGCTGTCAGACAGGCTTCCCGGTCTCCTTTCATGGCATGGGCTGTAAGGGCAATGATGGGAATATTGTGACAGCGCACTGCGGAATCCGGGGAACGGATTATTTCTGAGGCTTTCTCTCCGTCCATCACAGGCATCTGCATATCCATCAGAATCAGATCGTACTCCTGCTTTTCAAGAAGGTCCAGAGCCTCCCTGCCGTTATTGGCAATATCCGCACTCAGGCCGTATTTTTTCAGAATAGACTCTATCAGTTTCTGATTTATCAGATGGTCTTCCGCAAGGAGAATACGTATGCCGGTCAGTGGAAAATCTTTATCCGCAGATGGTTTATGGTTCATGAGATCGGGATGCGGATTTTTGGCTTTTTCCTGAACAGCTTTGGAAGAATCAGTTAAATCTTCTGTTATGCCGAGCAGAATATTGGAAGATGAAAGTATGTCTGCCGTATAATTGCGCTGTTCCGGACTGAGCTGTGTTTCGGACAGCATTTTTGCCATACCGGCAATCGCAGTTATGGATGTCCGGATTGCATTGATTATACCGGCCGGAAAACGGTTTTTGGCTTCACCGGCATTTTTTGCTGTCTGTCCGGCTGTCCCCATTTCCGGTATCTGACGGCGGATTTGTATATGTGCGCTGACACGGGCCAGCACTTCCTCCCTCTGAGCCGGTTTGGCAATATAATCCGAGCCTCCGCAGGTAAAGACCCGCATCCTGTTTTCCAAACTTTCCAACGGTATCATGAATATGACAGGAATGTCTTTTGCGGCTTCGCAGGATTTCAGCAGTCTGCAGGTTTCATATCCGTCTGTTTCCGGCGTCATTACATCCAGGAGAATCAGTTCCGGATTCAGTATTTCCGCGCTTTTTATCCCGGAGATTCCTCCGCGGGCAGCAGCCGTTTCAAAACCTGATTCCTTCAGATATTCAGAGATTACTTTGATATTATTGATATTATCATCAATAATCAGAATGAGGGCGCCTGCGGGATTCATCATTTTTTTCTTTCTGTGACGGTTCAGGCATGCCCATCCCTTCCTGAGAGGCCGGGGATGATTTCTTTCTGCCAGGTTTGGTTTTTTCCGCGTCATAAGCCGGTTTGATCCACTACCCATTCTTTTTTCAGAGGAAAGGAGCTGAGACAGGTGCTGATCCTCATCAGGCGGGCAGGTTAATATCCGGCATCATTATTAACTGATGTTACGCAAAGTCGTCATACCGGCGAAAGCCGGTATCCGGAATGTATCAGCAATATTTCCGGCAGCAGGACAAAACAGGAACCCTTCCGGAATTCCGTGTTCAACTGCACAGCTTCTGTCAAGATTTTTTTTCAGTCAAATCTGATATGTCTGTGTCAGACTGCCGGGCAGGAGAGGGAATTTTGAAAAAACCGATCCCTTCTTCTTTTAAAACTTTTTCCTCTTCCGGCGTACTGACTCCCCGGATATTGCGCGGTTCTGTCACTCCGTAATGAATACGGAGAGCCTCTTTTGCAAAATCAGCGCCCACATTGTCAAAATTGTTTTCCAGATAATCGGAAACCTTTCTGGCGATTTCCGCGATATTGTCCGGCTGACCGTCTTTCCCCTCTTTGCGGGGGGAGCGGATGGCAAATGCCGAAGGAATGCGGAATATGTTGCTGTCGTTGCATACAGGGCATGAGATCAGAGATTTTTCCTTCTGATCCTCAAAAGACTGTACATCATCAAACCATCCTTCAAACTGATGGCCCATGGAACATTGCAAATCAAATATGATCATCGGATATCAGCCCCCGCAATATGAAAAACTGCTTTATATTCAAAATATATGCACTTATTTTTTAACTCTTTGAATTTATTAAATGTGGCAAACTGTCACAGGCAATAAAAACAGACAGTTATATCTCAGCAGAGTAACTTCTGATATTATCACAAACACAAACAATGTAAAAGAAATTATTGACAGGGAAATATTTTTTTTGACACAATGGCCAGGGTTCAGGTGTCAGGGGACAGTCTGCCCCGGACTCTGTTCACTGTTTTAAAAGATCTGAAAAAACTGTAAAAGTAGCGCAGTTGAATTTTAACCTTTTGATTTTTATGGATTCTGATATTGCACAGCGCAAACCGGTTTCTGTAAAATCAAAGACTTGAAAGCCATCTGCATAACCCGCAGGATTATTAACCTTAAAACAACAAGGGGATGATTTTCTTATGAAGCTGATGTCTGCCATATTTTCCGGAATCTGTGTTCTGATCCTGTTTTCCTCCGCCTATGCAAGCACCATGTATGTAACAGACAAAATTGAAATTATGATGCGGAGAGGGGCCAGCACTGAGTATAAGATCATTAAAAAACTTCTGTCCGGGGATGCTGTTGAGGTTCTGGAAAAACAGGGCAGTTGGACTAGAATCCGGATACAGGACGGTATGGAGGGATGGGTAAACACACAGTTTCTTACGGAACAGAAACCCAAAGAAGTAGAACTGAAATATCTCCAGGATGAACGGGAGAAACTCGCGGGCGAGGTAAACCGTCTTAGCGAGGAAAACAAAAAACTGCAGGCAGATAACGGGGAGCTTGCCATTCAGTGCGGAGAAAGTCAGCAGAAAAAGGAGGAAGCGGTACAGGCATATGAGCAGCTCCGGTCAGAATCCAAAGATTTTATCGAGATAAAAGAGGGGCGTGACAAAGCGGTTTCAGAGCTGGAGGAACTTCGCGTAAAGGCCAAAAATATGGAGTCTGAACTGAAGGCATGGAAAGGACATCTGATTCTTACCGGGGCAGGCCTGGTTCTGTTTCTGACCGGTTTTCTGCTGGGAGTGATAAATTCCAGAAGCAGTGGCAGACGTTCCTATCTGCGCTGAATAGCTGCGGATAAATCCGCAGCCTATTCATATTGTTATTTGTTGCAGTGTTTGCAAAAAACAGGATTCCCCATATCATTATTTCAGAATAGCTGCGGATAAATCCGCAGCCTATTCATATTGTTATATGAAATCTGAAAAATAATTGGGCATTAAACCTTCGTGAAACTTTGTGTCTTTGCGTCTTCGTGGCAGAAAAACAGCGTGGTCGGAAATTTTTTTTGCTGAAATCTTTTTCAGATTTCATATTACTTGTTGCAGTGTTTGCAAAAACAGGATTCCCCATATCATTATTTCAGAATAGCTGCGGATAAATCCGCAGCCTATTCATATTGTTATTTGTTGCCGTGTTTGCAAAAACAGGATTCCCCATATCATTATTTCAGAAAAGAGAATTACCATGAAAATTGAAACAGATTTTCTTGTCATAGGCAGCGGCGTGGCAGGGCTGACCTTTGCCCTCAAGGTTGCGGATTTCGGCAGGGTGGCCCTTGTCACCAAAAAAGGGGTGGCAGACAGCAATACTGCCGTGGCCCAGGGAGGCATTGCCTCGGTTTTCGGCAGTCTTGACTCCTTTGATCTGCACATCAGGGACACCCTGTCATCAGGCGACGGACTCTGCCATGAGGATGTGGTGGAAATGGTGGTCCGCAGCGGGCCTGACCGGATTCGGGAACTGATGGAAATGGGGGTGCATTTTGACACAAAAACCGGGGGAAACGCGGAAAAAGACAGCCCCCGGCTGGATCTGGGACGGGAGGGCGGACATTCCCAAAAACGGATTGTCCATGCCTTTGACATGACAGGCCGGGAAGTGGAGCGTGTTCTGGTGGAACATGCCCGGAATCATCCCAATATCACCATTTATGAAAATCATGTGGCCATTGATCTGATCATCTGTTCCACCCGTATGCGCCGGGGGCTTATTACCACCACCCATGAGGCATTCTGCTGCGGAGCCTATATTCTGGATACGGAAAAAAACCGGGTCATCACCTTTTCCGCGGGAATCACCCTGCTGGCCACAGGCGGAGCGGGAAAGGTTTATATGTATACCAGCAATCCTGATGTGGCCACAGGCGACGGTATCGCTATGGGATACCGGGCAGGCGCCACAGTCGCTAATCTTGAATTTGTCCAGTTCCATCCCACCTGCCTCTATCATCCGGAAGCCAAGAATTTCCTGATTTCCGAGGCTGTGCGCGGAGAGGGGGCCATTCTCACGGATGCTTCGGGCAGGGCATTTATGTCAGACTATGATCCGCAGAAAGATCTGGCCTGCCGGGATGTGGTCGCGCGGGCCATTGACACGGAACTGAAAAAAAGCGGGGCTGAATCGGTTTTTCTTGATATTACCTCGCGTCCTGCCGAATTTGTAAAAGGCCGTTTTCCCAATCTTTATGAAAAATGCCTGAATTTCGGCATTGATATGACAAAAGACCCCATTCCCGTGGTTCCCGCGGCCCATTATATGTGCGGCGGCGTGGTCACTGATATGTGCGGCAGAACCGACATTTCCCGGCTGTATGCTGTGGGCGAAACAGCCTGCACCGGACTGCACGGAGCCAACCGCCTGGCCAGCAACTCTCTTCTGGAAGCCCTGATTTACGCTCATGAATCCGCACGGCAGGCACTGAAAGACCTGGAAAGCTTGGACAGGAAATCCCTGCCTGAAACACCCCTCTGGGATGAGGTGGGAACCACAGACAGCGATGAGGTGATCATGGTTTCCCACAACTGGGATGAAATCCGGCGTCTGATGTGGAATTATGTGGGCATTGTCCGATCAGACAAACGTCTGGCGCGGGCCAGACGGCGCATTGAAATCATCCAGAAGGAAATCCGTGAATATTACTGGGATTTCAGGGTCTCCCCGGATCTGATAGAACTGCGCAATATCGCAACAGTGTCCGAACTGATCATTGACTGCGCCATGCACCGCAAGGAAAGCCGGGGCCTTCATTTCAATATTGCCTATCCCCGGCGTGATGATGTCCGGTGGAAAAAAGACACAGTGATACGGCGTTCCTTTATGGGTTAATTTCATAATGCCTTTTCATTGACAAGAGGCTTTTAGGCATTATTTTAAAGTTATCTTGGTTTATAAGAGCGCAGCTTACGGATTTTATTGATTTTAAATTTTTTATAACAGCAACCCGGAGAACATCGGATCAGGGAACTTTATGTCAAGCAAAAGGGATTATTATGAAGTGTTGGGCGTCGGCCGGGATGCCGGCGACAGTGACATCAAAGCCAGTTACCGGAAACTTGCCATGAAATATCATCCGGACAGAAACCCGGATGACAAGGAAGCAGAGGAAAATTTCAAGGAAGCCGCGGAAGCCTATGAGGTGCTCCGGGATCCGGAAAAAAGAAAACTATATGATCAGTACGGACACAGGGGACTGGAAAATACCGGTTTTTCGGGTTTTGGCGGATTCGAGGATATTTTCTCCAATTTCGGCGATGTTTTTGAGGAATTTTTCGGTTTTGGCGGCGGAAGACGGAGCACAAGAACAAGCGCGCAGAGGGGTTCCGATCTCCGTTATGATCTGGAACTCAGCTTCATGGAAGCTGCTTTTGGTACGGAAACCCAGATAAATGTTGAAAAAAGGGCTTCATGTCCCACATGTGCGGGAACAGGATGCGAACCCGGAACAAGGCCGGAGATATGCAGACACTGCGGGGGCAGCGGCCAGATTTCCCGTTCCCAGGGATTTTTCACTGTGCGGACTGCATGTCCCCACTGCCGTGGCAAGGGGCAGAGCATTACCCATCCATGCTCCAACTGCCGGGGCGGAGGCCAGGTGCGGATAAGCAAAAAAGTGGCTGTGCGCATTCCCGCTGGTGTGGACAACGGTTCCAGACTCCGGCTGACAGGTGAGGGCGAAGCCGGCTCACAGGGCGGCCCTCCGGGCGATCTTTATGTCTTTATTCACGTCAGACCCCATGAATTCTTTCAGCGTGACAATATTGATGTTATCTGTGAAATTCCGGTTTCCTTTATTCAGGCCGCGCTGGGCGACAAAGTGAAGATTCCCACCCTCAACGGTGATAAAGTTCTGGATATTCCCAAAGGAACCCAGCCCGGTGAACTGTTCCGCTTTCACGGAGAAGGCATTCCCTCCCTGCGCAACGGCAAACGCGGGGATCAGATCATCAGAGTAGACGTCCGCACCCCCACCAATCTCAGCAAAAAACAGGAAAATCTGCTCAGGGAATTCGCGAAGGCGGAAGATGGCAAGTTTTCCAACAAACTGAAAAACATACTCAAAGGCGGTCAGGCAAGGGCTGCTGGATAGTTATAAAGGTTTCAGTGTTCAGGTTTCAGGAGCACAGACATCCTGAAATCTGAAATCCGGCATATGAACTTTTTTTCAGGTGTCAGGTTTCTGGGCAAAAGCATACTGGCACCTGAATCCTGACACCTAATCAGAAAGAATATTTCCATGTTTGAATTAAAAATTGTCACCCGTTTTGCAGCCGCGCACCAGTTGAAAATGGTGGGCGCGAAATGCGAAAATCTTCACGGCCATAACTGGAAGGTGGAAGTCTGTGTGGAGGGAGAAAAACTAAACCGCGCGGGCGTACTGATGGATTTCGGTGATATTAAACGTCATGTGGCGGAAATCATGAAAGATTTGGATCACAGATTTCTCAACGAAGCCGGTTTTTTCGGCCCGGACACCCCGCCTTCTTCGGAAAACATCGCACTGTATATCTTAGGGCGGCTGCGGCAGAGAATTACGGAACCGGGCGTGAAAGTGACCCGTGTAAGCGCATGGGAATCTGATGATTCCTGCGCCACCTGCATTGCGGACTGATTTCTGCCGGGCCTTTCCCTTCCTGCCTGTAATCATGTGACGAGCAATTTTTTCTGTAAGGTGATTTCCGGGAAAAAATATAACGCCAACGTATCAAAAGCTTCCAGCTTTTGCCCTGTGCCTGTGAACCTGAATTGGTATATTTATTTTCAGAAATCACCTAACACCGCCAATGCGGTAATCAGGCTTCTCTCCGGAAAGACGGGATTCCCTGTTTTTCAAGATGCTCTTTTGCTTCTCCCACCACGTAAAGGGAACCGGCCACGCATATCATATCTTCCAAAGATGCTGTTTTCATGGCATGGGCCAAGGCCTGTCCCACATCCGGAATGATTTGTGTATCAGCAATTATCTCTTTTGCAGCAGAGGCAAGATTTGCAGCCGGTATCGCCCTTCCGGTTTTTGCCTGGCAGATAATGACTTTTCTGCACAGGGGCAGAAGATACTGCATCATTTCCCTATAAGGTTTGTCATCCAGAATGCCCATGACCATGACGATTTTCCGGTCTGCTGTTTCTTCTTTCAGATAATCTGCCAGAACCCGTGCCGCGTCCAGATTATGCGCTCCGTCCAGAATAACCTGAGGTGACTGGCAAACCTTTTCCAGCCGTCCTGGCCAGCGGTTGCGCAAAAGACCTTCGCGGATATGATCCACCGCGATATTCACGCTATTTTGCATAAGAATCTCACATGCTGCAAGAACAAGGGCGGCATTGTCAATCTGATACCTGCCGGAAAGACCGGTGCGCATATCTGTCCATGTGTTCCGTATGCCGTGATAGGTGAAATCCCCCTTTGTGCCCTGACTTACCCGGAATGCCTCACCGAAACGGTAAAGGGGTGCGGATTTTTCCGCGGCAATCTTACGGAGAACCTCTGCCGCACTTTCCTGCCGCACACCCGTTACAACCGGCCGGTTCTGCTTGATGATGCCGCCCTTTTCACCTGTGATTTCCTCAATGCTGTTTCCCAGATATTCCCGGTGTTCCAGAGAAATATTGGTGATAACAGAGAGTTCAGGGTTTATAAGGTTGGTGGCATCCAGACGGCCTCCCATGCCGGTTTCAATCACGGCCCATTCGGTTTTCTCTTCTGCAAAAATATGGAAGGCCATTGCTGTGGAGAATTCAAAAAAAGTCAGTTCCCTTTCTTTGCGGGGCGCATTTTTTACGGCTTTGTATGCTTCCAGCACAGCCTCATCTGAAACCGGCCGGTTATCAATGCAGATTCTTTCGTTGAACCTCACCAGATGGGGAGATGTATAAAGTCCGGTGCTCAATCCTGCAAGATTCAGGATAAAGGCCAGAGTGGATGCCACAGAACCCTTGCCGTTGGTTCCCGCAACATGTATGGTTCTGAACCGGTGCTGCGGATTTCCCAAATGGCTGAGAATACCGGAAATGGTATCCAGTCCCAGTATGATGCCAAAACGCTGGAGCCTGTACATGGCCTCCAGGCACTGTGTA
The DNA here is from genome assembly GCA_050180235.1 of Desulfococcaceae bacterium. Classification (GTDB taxonomy): domain Bacteria; phylum Desulfobacterota; class Desulfobacteria; order Desulfobacterales; family Desulfococcaceae; genus JAABRU01. Next base: position 96,143 of record JBFXEJ010000004.1, on the reverse strand, counting down.
TATTCGTTTTTTTCTGTCATGACTGATCCAGGCATCCGGATGGGAGAGACTTAAAGATGAGATAAAAAACGCTTTCCGCACTCCGGCACGGATGCATCAGAAACACCTTTGTGCAAAAAAACCCGGACAGAACAGAAACTGTCCCGCCGGGCCGCATAAACACATTCTGCCATTATCTGCTGTTGCTGTATCTGCGTCTGGAAGCAGCAATCCGCTGCCGTCTTACGGCTTCGCGCTCTTTCCGACGCCGGTATTCGCTCGGCTTTTCATAGCTTTTTTTCAGCTTGAGCCGTTTGAAAAGCCCGTCATTCTGAATTTTTTTCTTGAGAATGCGCATGGCCTTTTCCAGGTCGTTGTCAATAACCCTGACTTCGATAGCTTTCAAACTTCTTCGCCCCTTTCTTTCCACCTGTTTAAGAATAAATATATTATTTTCCCGGTGGTTATTTTTATCTCTAAATATAAACGTTATTTTATATAACAGAATATCCGGATTTGCAAGAACTTTTTGTGCCGCATAAAAAAAAGCCCGCATTCCGGCCGGATGAAAAGGCCGGGCAGCGGGCTGTTTTGCTAATGATATATGCGATTTTTCACTGCTCCCGGAGAAAAGGGCAGGACATCGCTGAATCAGAACTACAGTTGGGAAAGCAGTTCATCTTTTACCTTGTTGATGGGGCTGCTGCCGTCAACCGTGACATATTTCATGGATTTGTCGGTTTTGGCAAGGTCTCTGAAGTAATAGGCCGAGGCCAGTGTGCCTGTATTGGTGTCATAATAAATGGAATGACGCTTGTCAATGGCTGCCTCATCCTGATCATCCGCACGGGAGGAAAGAGCACCTCCGCAGACCCGGCATTTGTCCCCATTGGGTTTGATGGCGTCAATAAAAATATTGTTGGGATGGTTGTTGTCATTGACGCAGAGTCTGCGTCCCATGATTCTGTCTTTGGCAATCTTTCTGTCCAAAAGGATTTCCACCACAAAATTCAGTTTGATGCCTGCTTTTTTCAGAGCCTCATCCAGTTTTTGGGCCTGGACTTTGTTGCGGGGAAAGCCGTCAAGCAGCCAGCCGCTTTTGCAGTCATCTTTTTTCAGACGATCCAGAATCATGGGTATGGTGATTTCGTCAGGAACCAGGTCGCCTTTGTCAATATATGCTTTGGCTTTTTTGCCCAGTTCAGTGCCGCCCTTGATGTTTTCACGGAAAATCGCACCGGATTCAATGTGTGCAATTTTGAATTTGTCCTTGATCAAAGTTCCCTGTGTTCCCTTGCCGCTGCCGTTGGGCCCGAAAATCAAAATGTTCATGTCTTTCCTCTCTGAAGTAAAAGTAAGTGTTTTCTGTCTGACATTCCCCTGACACAGTGACCTGAAGGCCACAAAACAAAAAAAGAATAACAATATCCTGATTTTCATGCAAATATCCCGGATTCCATATGGGGAACCCGGATTTTCCAAAAAAATGTTTTGCTGTTTAGTATAAAATCAGTGCTGTATTGTCAAGAGTATAAAAAATTCTGAGAGAAATTTTTCTGATAGCGTGTCTTAAAAGTCTGTTTCCCCCTTTTGCAAAGCAGGGCTGTTAGGCGATTTCCATGAAAAAATGAACCATCATTGCAGGGTGGGCACGGCTTTTTGTGCCCGCCGTTTCAGCAGGACGGCGGGCACAAAAAGCCGTGCCCGCCCTACGAAAAACGGTATAATCATTAATGGAAATCACCTTAATCTCTCCAATTTTTCGGGACAAATCCCCGCCTGAGAGCAGGGCTGTTAAGTTCTCATTTCCCTCTTGAGAGGGGATAAAGGGGTTTGTCAGGGTTCGGGAACAGACACACCCCTGCCCCCTCTCAGGAGGGGATTTTTTTAAATTGTATCTTTTCAATGGCGAATCGGTTTTGGTTTTTTATGGCACGAATTTTGCTTTTAAAATATTGAATTTTACTGTTGCACTTTTATGTCAGTTGATATATGCTGTAATAGATTGATTTAAATAATATTAATTAATAATAAAAAAGGAATCCAAAATGGAACCCTTCAGTTTTATACATGATTTCACTGATGAATATATTGAAATTATTAATAAGTACAGAGATTAAAAAATCGGTGCTATTTTTTTGACTGATATAATTTATGTTTTATTAGAGGATGTTTGAAAAGCCCCTGTCCGGACATCTTCCCCTTTTTTTAAAGGGGGACTGATGGGGCTTCTCAGGCGGATGCGGAAAAAATCCCCCTGCCCCTTTTGCAAAAGGGGAAACAGACTTTTCAAACACGCTCTGAAGTTGAGGGGCTCCCTTTCCCTGACTGCCGTAAACGTGCTGATGTTTATACAGACAGATTATTGGGAATCATAGAGAAATGTTCCCCTTCAGAGCGTTTCCGGCAGTACGGGAAAGACAGCACATAAAAATGTTTATTAACCGTTATGATGAAAGTTTACTGCGGTGATATTTATCAGTCAAAATACCACTGCCAAAACAAAAATTTTGGAATGATGCAGCATAATGATTTTTATCTGGATTAACAAACGCAACTGGAAAACGCCCGGACCTATTGTCAATGTGGCCGTTCATAATGCATACTCCTTTTCAGATATCGGATTTGAAACCCATTTCTGTGTAGGAGCCGGTGAAGGTTCAGATACCCATGCGGATTTGGAAAAATTCTACGGTCTGAAACCCAATCCGCATTTTCACATTCACAGGATTCGCCGCTGGCATAAAGGTGGCAGCACCTACAGTATTCCCATCTTTTTTTATGCCCTGCGTCTTATCAGAACCCTGTGCCGGAAAGATCAGGTTACAGTCATTACCCGTGAATCAGGATTTCTCTGGTTTCTTGTGTGGCTGCGGCGGCATCCGAAAATCAGCGGATACTATGAACTCCATGATTTTTATGCGGATCTTTCCTGGATGGAAAAAACAAAAGGTGAACACCGGAGGGAAAAGATATATGAGCATCTGTTCCTGCCACGTATGGACGGTCTGATTTGCATCACCCATACACAGCAGGATTTATACCGCAGGGTTTTTCCCGGTATCCCGTCCTGCGCTTTTCCCCTGGGAACAGCCGCAGTGAACCATACTGCTGATCCGGAACAGCGGCGCAGACGCCGGACTCTGGTATATGTGGGTCACATGCACGATGAAAAAGGCCTGAATTTCCTGTTGCGGGTATCTGCAAAATTATCTGTCCACAGGGTGAAACTCCTTTTTCTGGGAGGCAAGGACTCGGAGATTCCCCATCTTTGGGAAAAAAGCCGAAAAATGGGTATTGAAAATAATGTTAAATTTCTGCCTTTTGCTCCGCCCGAAGATATGCACAGGCTTGTGTCGGAAAAGGCCGCAGCCGGGGTGGTCATGCTGAAAGACACCTATTACAACCGCTATCTGACCTGCCCGGTCAAGGCCCTGGATTATCTTTCGCACGGACTTCCAGCCATTGGAAGCGATCTGCCCTCTGTACGGGAAGTCATGGGCAGTGCCTGCCGGTATGTTCTTCCGGATGATGAGGACAGGTTTGTGGAAGCGGTTCTGCAAGTGCTTGATTCACCGGAAATTTACCGGCATATGAGCCTGATGGCAGAGGAAAGGGCAAAAGAACTGTCCTGGGAAAACCGGGCCAGAGGGATCGCGGATTTTGTCACAAAAAATATTTCCTGCGCCAGGAAATGAAAAGAAATCAGGGGAATATGCAACTGCCTGAAATCAGAAAAATTCTGATCATCCGGATGCGCTATATCGGGGATGTGATACTCACAACTCCCCTGCTGAAAACACTGAAAACCGGGCTTCCCGAAATTCAGACCCATATACTTGTCAACCGGGGAACTGAATCTGTTCTGAATTCCCATCCCCATGCTGACAAAGTTCTGGTTTTTGATTATGAAAAAGCCAAAAAAAGTATCAGATACAAAGCAGATTTTATCTTTCTGCTGAGAAAAGAGAAATATGATGCAGTCATTGATCTGACCGGAAATGACAGATCCGCACTTTTTGCCCGCCTGTCCGGTGCCCGGCTGCGTATCGGATATGCCGGAGACAGCAGATTGGGGAAAATTCTGGCCTGCAACAGGCAGATTGATATTATTCCCGGAAGCATCCATACTGTGGATCATCATCTTAAAGCCGCTGAAATCTTTGGTCTGTCCGGGACTGACATTCATCCCTTTATCGCTGTCACTTCAGAACAGACAGCGCATATCAATGACATTCTTTCCGCGCGGGGACTGAAAGCAGATGAAGCCTTTGCCATCATTCATCCGGGAGCGCGCAGGCCGTATAAAAGCTGGCCTGCGGATCGTTTTGCCCGGCTTGGTGATCATATTGCAAGGACTTACGGGATTCATGTTATTCTGTCCGGCAGCCGGGAAGATGAAAGAATATGTGCCGAAATCGCGGGAAATATGGAGGAAAAACCGGTAAATCTGGCCGGTCAGGTTTCTCTGGGCGATCTGCCTGCACTGATAAAGAAAAGCCGGTGTCTGATCGGAGATGATTCTGCACCCATTCACATAACCACTGCTGTAAATACACCGGTTATTGCCCTGTTCGGGCCGACAAAATGGGAAATCTGGGGGCCAAGACGCAGACAGGACAGGATTATCGCGGCTGAATTTCCCTGCCGTCCCTGCGGACATTCCCGGCCAGTATGTCCGCTGGGAGAAAAATACTGCATGTCTGATATTGCTTTTGACACAGTCTGGTCTGCGGTCGCGGATGTGATGGGAAATCATCCCAAATCAATGAGATAAACAATCACAGCCCCACTTTTGCGCTGAATTTTTTTCTCCCATTCATAACTCAGCACCCAGTTTTTCTGCTTTAATAAAACAAGTCTGTTTTCCACCACATCCGGCAGCACAGCCTTTCCCTCTGAATGAAGCCCTTTTCCCACAATAATCAGCAGGGTTCGCATTCCCTTGTGTCTGGCTCTGCGGATAAATGCCTCGGTTTTTTCCTCAGCCTGATCCGCTGTGCATCCGTGCAGATCCATAACTTCTTGGGGAGGAGGATATTCTGCAATTTTTTTGCGCAGGGGTTTGGGCGGAACCTGTGCCTGACCTTCAAATTTCTTTTTCAGCATATCCTCCATCCCGCGTTCTCCAAGAGACTGATGCAGCAGGGTCTGAAAATCATCTGCCGCATCATTGGAATGAAGGGAATTGTGCAGGGAATGCTGGGGGAAACGGGTGCTGCGCTCAGGGGACTGGCGGTACATTTCTCCGGAATTTTCATCTCTGAAATAGCGGAAAAAATCATCTTCTTCCCTGAACAGGGGAATGCCATGTTTGTTTCGGGGAACAGAACCGGGGGTACGGACATTTGCTTTTGCAGTAATCTGTTTTTTCCCCCGGACGCGCTTTGGCTTTGTAGTAGCCAAACTTTCCGTTTGGCACTCCTTCCCGGTTTTTTCCCGGACGCGCTTTGGCTTTGGAAGAGCAGGACTTTCCGTTTGACTCTCCTTTGCCGCAGTTTCCGGTTTTTGGGGTTCTTCTGCAAAATATTTTGAAAAATCCGTATGTTTTTCATACACAGGAATGCCGTGCCTGTCGCGGACTTTTGCAGATGCTTTCCTGTTTTTCTTCCCGGAAGGCAGGGGATGGGAACTTTTCTTTTTCTGAACAGACTGAACCGGAACTGCTGCTTTTTGTGCCCCGGAAGGTTCATTTTTCTGTATCTTTTTATGGATATTTCCCTGATTCAGACTGTCTTTCCTGCCTGATTTCCGCTTGTTGCCATGCGTATCCGGCGACTGGCTTTCCTTTTCCCGGAAAACCTGCTTTTCCGTTTTTCCTGAAATCTGTGCAAAAATTTTTTTCAATAGGGAAAACATAATGCTCCTGACTTTTCCCAAAGTCTCATGGAAAATTCTCTGTGATCTCTGTGAGAAAATTTTAATCTGTGCGCACAGTCTTTTCTGCCTTGTGGTTAGGTGATTTCCGGAAAAGTATCAAAAGCTTCCAGCTTTTGCCCTGTGCCTGTAAACTGAAACGGGATATTTATTTTCAGAAATCACCTTAAAAACCTAAAGGATTTGAAAATTGCTGATATACCGGTTTCAGTGCGCTGTATCTGTTCCCTGACACCTGAAACGGTACTTCAGGAAATTTATCTTCCCTGAAAATCTGCAAATATCAGACATCCTCTCAGATGCAAACCGGGTTTCTGTGTTTACATTTTTGCTGTTTCTGTGTTATCCTGTTTACAGGAAATACAGATTTTCATCCAATAATCAAGTTTTTTCTTCTGATCGGATGTTTTTTATGCCTCTCAATGCAGACAAAGAAATGACGGAAAATCTTTTATTATACAAAGATCTGTTTGAATACGCGCCTGTGGGCATTCTGCGCTCCACGCCGGATGGCCGTCTTCTGGATGCAAATCCGGCCCTGGCAAGGATGCTGGGCTATGATTCTGCTGCACAATACCTGTCTTCTGTAAAAAATATTGCCAATGATGTGTATGTCAATTCTGCCCATCGCAAAAAACTCATGGACCTGATAAGAAAACAGGATCATGTTCTGAATTTTGAAAGCCGGTTTTACCGCAGAGACGGCTCTGTCATGGACTGCCGCATTCATGTGCGCACTGCAAGGGAAAAAGACGGAACAGTGAAATATCTGGAAGGTTTTGTTGAAGATATAAGTGAACAGAAAAGCATTTCTAGGGCATTGAAGGAAAATGAAATCCGTTACCGGGCTGTGTTTGAAAACACGGGAACAGCCACCATCATCATTGAAAAAGACATGACTATTTCCCTTGCCAACGCTGGATTTCAGAAACTGAGCGGTTATTCCAAAGAGGAAATTGAGGGAAAAATGAAATGGCCTGCGATTATTGCTTTTCCCGAAGATCTGGATCGGATGGTTCAGTATCATTTTGAACGCAGAAAATCTGCGGAAAATGTGCCGATTGAATATGAATTCACTTTGTCAGACCGCTTTGGCAGCCGGAAAAATGTGTTTGTACGGGTGGATATGATTTCCGGAACAGAATGCAGTGTGGCCTCGATGCTGGATATCACTTCCCTGAAAATGGCAAAACGCAGCCTGCGGGAAAGTGAATCCAAACTCAGCGGCATTGTGGAGGCATTTGAGGGATTTATCTATATATGTTCTGCGGATTTCCGGATTTCCTTTATGAACCGGGCATTGAAAAATTTCATCGGACAGGACAGAAGCGGAAAATTCTGTTATCAGCTTCTATACGGACGGGATGAACCCTGTGAATGGTGCGCGCAGAAAAAGGTATTCGCGGGAGAAACCGTGAAATACGAATTCCGCAGATCCGGAGACAGACGCTGGTGTTATGCAGTCAGTTCACCGGTTTTTGATGCAGATGATTCTGTGACACACCAGCAGACTGTGATTCTGGACATCCATGAGCGCAAACAGGCCGAACTCGCGGTAAAGGAAAGGGATATTTTTCTGCAAAAGGAAAATATGCGGCTGCGTTCTGCTGCAAAGGATCGTTTCCGTTTCGGCAGTATTGTGGGCAAAAGCATGGTTATGCAGCAGGTGTATGAAATGATTCTGCGCGCGGCAGCAGCAGATGCCAATGTCATCATTTACGGTGAATCCGGCACAGGCAAGGAACTGGTGGCCCGTGCGGTTCACGATATGAGCGAGCGCAGTGCAAACCGTTTTGTGCCGGTCAACTGCGGCGCGATTCCGCGGGATTTGATGGAAAGTGAATTTTTCGGATACCGTAAAGGCGGTTTTACCGGAGCGGACAGGGACAAACCCGGTTTTTTTGATCATGCGTCCGGCGGAACCCTGTTTCTGGATGAACTTGGTGAAATCTCGGAAGACATGCAGGTGAAACTGCTCCGTGTGCTGGAAGGCGGAGGATACACACCCATCGGCGGATTGGAAGTCCGCAAACCTGATGTCAGGATAATAGCCGCGACTAACCGCAATCTGGAGCAGTTGATTCGCGATGGCCGGATACGGGAGGATTTTTTCTACCGCATTCATATTATTCCCGTTTACATGCCCCGGCTTTGGGAACGCAGGGAGGATATTCCGCTTCTGGCAGAATATTTTCTGAAAAAATATGATCCCACAGGCAGGGCAATACTCAGCGGTCATGAACTGGATATGCTGCGCGAATATGACTGGCCCGGAAATGTGAGGGAACTGGAAAATACGATTCAGCGGTATGTAAGCCTGAATTCACTGGATTTTCCCGGCGGCAGAATCCGGAGCGGTTCAGCGAATTTCATTGCAATGGCAGGCAATGCAGCAGATGCAAATCCCTGTCTGCAAAATGCTGTGGAAGATTTTGAAAAAAAACATATTTTGGGTGTACTGGAACTCTGCAAATGGAACCGCACAAAAGCAGCAAAAATGCTTGGGGTGGGAAGAAAAACCCTGTATCTGAAAATGAAGCAGCTTGGCATTAAGGAGCATTGAGAGAAATAAAGACGGAATACACACTGCCTGAATGCACAAACAAAATTTTGACAGAACTTTTGGAAAAAGCAATTCTGAGCCGGTTTCTGAAACTGACACGAAAGGAGATTGGACAAATGATACAAATGATAGCAAATCTCCATTGATTTTATACAATGCAGTCATTTTTTTCTGATTGGGTTCTGTTGACATTTCAGGTGCTCTCATATTGCTGAGGTAAAATGTCAGCAGAACCTTATGCCCAATTATTTTTCAGATTTCATATCATGCCGATTCTCCATTGATTTTTTCAGAAAATCCCCTCCTGATAGGAGCAGGGGTGTGTTTCATAAATATATTTTCAATAGCGATTTGGTATAACATTTTTATTCTCCAAAATATTTTTTTCTTGAGTTATAACTACGAGGTAACTGGCAGCCCGACATGACTGTCCGGTTGAACGCTTTGTTATCATCTTTCAGATACTCGCGAACAGATTTCTCTGACTTTCTGAACTGCTTATCTTCCGATACCTTCTTTTTTACTTAAACTCCTAATATCTTGTATTATTTTGTTTTTTAAATCAAAATTATTCACCAGTTCATGGTCAGGGTAATAAACTTCTGAATTTTTTTCTTTTCCTTTTAAATCATGCCTCCCAAGTGATACGAAATTCCATTCTGCTTTTGTGCTGTTTTTAACATTTTCAGATAGTACAATTGCCTTTTTTACAGTTCGTGTCAATGCTTCCAATCTGGCGGCTGTATTCACGGGGTCGCCTAAAATTGTATAATCCTTTTTAATTGCTGATCCCATATTTCCTTCAATCACAATGCCCTGAGACAATCCGAATCCGCTATACAGCAGCCGGATCGGACTGTTTTTATTAGCAGACTGCCTTGCTTTTTCCAATTCGCTTAAAACAGTTAAACAGGCTTGAACAGCATTATCTGCCATTTCAGGAGCAAAATACGCCATAACACAATCTCCGATATATTTGGTAACCTCTCCGCCCATTGCCGTAATAATTTCGCTGGAGATTTCAAGATAACGGTTAATCATCAGGGCAATCAGTTCAACAGGCAGATTTTCACTGATTGCAGAAAACGAAACAATATCAGCAAACAGGATAATTTTTTCAACCGTCCTGGCAGGTACGGTAAGCGGATTAATTCCTCTGCTGATGATCTTTAAAACTGCAGGCTGTGTATATTGTTCAATTATACCGTGAGATTCTGTAATGGTTTGTAACAAAATTTTAACAGGGTAAATCAGCGCATCCGTATTATTGTCGAGATTGATAACATTCATAGACCAGTTTGGAAAATAACGGTCTTCAACCTGATATTCTGTTTTCAGGCATAAAATATCTGCATGCCGTTTATCCTGTCCGATTTTTTCATATAAACAATCAATTTTTACATCATCTCCCTCGATAATCTGAAAAAATAACTCTCTGAAATAAATCAGAACCCCTGTAATGTCCTGTTTTTGGTTATTCCGACTTGAAATAATACCGATTTCTTTAATTTCATTCTCAGAAAGTGGCATATTGAGCCTGCTGATATAAGTAAGTCGTTTCATATTCTGATACTCCCCCGATCCTCATATTCAAGAAGAATAGCTGTTGAAACCAGCAGGCTGAATCTCTCTGAACGAAAGTTTTCAATAATCGGATAATAACGGCTTTTCGGATTTAAAGCCGAAAAAAGAATATTGGTATCGATTACAACTCTCAAATTTTCTTTTCTGTATGTTTCAACAATGTCAAAAAAATTTTCCTCAGTCCATTTATTGTTTTCAAAAGTTTCGGCAATTCCCTCTGACAGATTATCAAAAGCAATTCTGTTTATAAGCTGTTTAATATCAAACTCATATTTTCTTGTTTTCAGCTCATGAATCATCTGAAATGTGCTGATTTCATATTCTTCAAAGCCGATTTCTTCAAGTTTTTTATAAATTTCGGGTGTAATCATTTCAGACATTTTCTCACCCTGTCACAGAAATAAAAAGTGTATTGGAAGATTTCAATATTCCTGTAAACATCTTTTTGTTATCATTTAAAACAGGTTGCCACCCGCTGATGCGGCAACCAAAAACCAGTTGTGCAGGGTGGGTGCAGCGGAGCGTAACCCACCATTGGGATTTGAAAATTCTCAAAAAATGGTGGGTTTCGCTTGCGCTGCACCCACACTGCTTACTGACCGGCTGGTTAGGGCCTGTAACGAAATAACCTGTTCAATTTTCAAGTTTAAACCCGCTTAAAGAAAGGTTTCAGAGAATATTATTGTTCAGTTTATTTCGTTACAGGCCATTAGGTGTTTTTGCCTGTTATACAGCCTGATGGATGGGAACATCAGAATAACTTTCTTTACAGATGTAAGCATGACTGGCTTTTTCAGGTATTATCAGTGCTACTTTCTGCTCCATAGCAGAAATAATTTCCTGAATCAGGTCAACCTCTTTTTCCCGAAACAGATATTCACCGCACTGACTGCAGACATATGCCGGTACTCTGTCAATTACAATCTGGTAGCCTTTCCGTTTTACAAAGTAGGGAACAACCCCTTCTTTTAACTCGCCTTTACAATAATAGCATTCCATATTTATCTCTTTTACACAGTTTTTCTTGTTTTCCAGTCAGATTCCCATTTTTCATGGCTTGGTAAATAAGCAGAAACAATTGTCAGATATTCTTTTTTGGGCGAACATACAACATGGATTATCCGGTTAGGACTGACTGCCCGCATGAACAAACAACTGTGTCCCCGTATATCCTGCTGGTAATCTTCAATAATCTCTCCGTACAAAACAGTTTCCTTTACTTCCTGTTTGGTAATCATCCTTTCAGGAAGATTCATCTGATGCAACGCATGTGAGGTGAACAGCACTTCTTTGTGAAATGCGGATAAAACTTCTTCTATAAAAAACAACCTATAAGCCCTCCGATAGTACAACCTACTGCCACACCTAAAAATAAAGGACTAATAACAGCGCCTGCGAGAGTTCCTGCATGAAGTGTTTTTGAATTTTCACTATCAACATCACAAACAATACTGTTATTGATACCTTCATATGTAGTCAAATCAAATACTATGCTCATCGTCTCTCACCTATAGCCTTTAAAAAATATTTTTGGGGTTTCCCGCAGTTTCACGCAGGTTGGGGTGAACGGAGTGAACCCCAACTGAATCAGGATGTTGGGGTTCACTCCGTTCACCCCAACATCCTACCCAAAATAATTATCTTAAACACTATATTTTTCATTTTTTTCAGATTGCTAAAGATACTTTCTGATAAAATCCTCTGCTTTGACAACTTCCAGTTTTGGGAATTCAGTATTTTTCAGAATATTGAAATGCCTGTCGTTTGTAATCAGAAACCCGGCATTTCCGCACACTGCACAGTCAACAGATTTTTCATCATCCCCGTCTGCAAAAGGAAGCTGAAACCTGAATGTCTGGCTGATGAAAAATACGTTTTCCGAAGTCAGAAGAAAAATCCAGAAATGTTCCAGCAGCCTTTCAGGAAAACTCTTTGCAGAATTTCCTCATATTCAAGAAGAACATCTGTTGAAACCGGCAGGCTGAATCTCTCTGAACGAAAGTTTTCAATAATCGGATAATAACGGCTTTTCGGATTTAAAGCCGAAAAAAGAATATTGGTATCGATTACAACTCTCAAATTTTCTTTTCTGTATGTTTCAACAATGTCAAAAAAATTTTCCTCAGTCCATTTATTGTTTTCAAAAGTTTCGGCAATTCCCTCTGACAGATTATCAAAAGCAATTCTGTTTATAAGCTGTTTAATATCAAACTCATATTTTCTTGTTTTCAGCTCATGAATCATCTGAAATGTGCTGATTTCATATTCTTCAAAACCGATTTCTTCAAGTTTTTTATAAATTTCGGGTGTAATCATTTCAGGCATTTTCTCACCTTGTCACATAAATAAAAAGTGTATTGGAAGACTTCAATATTCCTATAAACATCTTTTTGTTATCATTTAAAACAAGTTGCCACCCGCTGATGCGGCAACCAAAAACCAGTTGTGCAGGGTGGGTGCAGCGGAGCGTAACCCACCATTGGGATTTGAAAATTCTCAAAAAATGGTGGGTTTCGCTTGCGCTACACCCACCCTACTTACTGCAAATCCGCTGGAGCTCCGGGTTATGGGGCGTTTCAAACAACAGCCTCATTTATAATTTCTTAGTACCTATTCCTATGAGATTATAACCACTTGGCTCCTGTTGAATCTCAATTTCGGTAAATCCAGAATTTTTCAAAGTTGTGTATAATTTATCTTCATTTCTGCAATTTAAGGACCATTCAGCGCATACCTGAATTCCAATGCTACAAAAGGGGTCATGTTTTTCCATTTTATGTGATGACGTCGAAACCGCTATGATTCCATTCGGAGCCATTTGTTTATAAACCAACTGAAGCAGACGTTCAGTAGATTCATCCGTTAGCGGACAGATAATTCCAATCATTAGTACAAAATCATAAGGAAGTTTTTTCGGATTCCCTTTCATAAGGTTTGTGTTATAATATTTTACTTTATCTTTTATTTTTTCAGGAATGTTTTGATTTCCGATTTTTACAACATCGGGGTCAATATCAATATTAATGATTTTTTGTATTTTCCCATCATAATGCAGAGAGGCATATTCAAGATCTTTACCCAACCCGGAACCTAAATTTCCTAAAACGATTCCTTCTCTATTTTTTAATTTTGTATCCAAAATATATGGGATTATTACTCTGTTAAGAGTTTTATATCGAAGCCGAAGAGAATAGCACATTGGTCTGTACATAAAAATCATATCTGCTTCGGGAATTTGTTTCGGCGCAGAATTATAAAAATTCGCATCTTCACGATATACTTTTTCAGGGAAGAAGGCTCCCCCTTTATTTCTCCCAATTTCATAAAAAAGAGAAGAATGCTCGCACATTTTTTTTGCGATATTTCCTCTTTCTGATTTATCTATAATATCTCTGTAGTCAAAACCGACTACTTCCTGAAATTGAATGAATTCATCCCGTTTTAGGTATTCATCCATGTTATTTGTAAACCAATCAAGCGATAAAGGAACAGTTTTGAAAGCAGACATTTAGCAATCTCCTATTTTAAAGTATTTGTGAACAATTTACTTAAAGCACCATAACCATTGATTATCAGGTCAGTTTGCTCTGATAACACCCAAAACTCCACTTATCAGGGAAACTTTGTCCTGACAAATTTTCCCTTTTTCAATATCTCTCTATCTTATCCAAGTAAATAAAATATATTATATAAGGGAGGTTTGTGTCAAGCACAAAAAACAGAAAAATTCAATACATGCGGAATGATTTATCAAGACCGGATTAAGCAGGTTTTGTTCACTCATCCGAAAATGGCAGAACCCAGACGCAGGAAAATAAAAAAGGAGTTGCCGGATTTCCGGCAAACTCCTTTATTATTTTTGTGGTGCCGAAGAGAAGACTCGAACTTCCACGGGGGAACCCCCACTAGACCCTGAACCTAGCGTGTCTACCAATTCCACCACTTCGGCATTCTGACAGAAAAAAGATTGATTTCGATCAGGATGTGCGCTATATATACCGATTCTGATTTTATGTCAAGGCAAATTTAAAAGGAAAATGCAGAAAAAATGAAACTGATACAAGGCATTGAAAAAATAGATAAACCATTTGCAAATGCCGTGGTGACCATCGGAAATTTTGACGGGGTTCATCTGGGGCATCAGGCACTTTTTCATGAAGTAATTGAAAAAACAGATGAAATTCACGGAACATCTGTCGCCATGACCTTTGAACCCCATCCCATCCGGGTGCTCAAACCCAACGGCCATCCGCCCCTGATTACACTGTATGAGCAGAAAGTGGAACTGATTGAACGGGCAGGACTGGATTACCTGATCTGTATTCCCTTCACCAAAGAGTTTGCCACCATCTCTGCTGCGGATTTTCTGGAAAAAATCCTGATTGGACGCATCGGCATGAAGGCATTTGTGGCAGGCGGGGATTATTCCTTTGGCAGAAACCGGGAAGGGGATCTGGGTTATCTGAGAAATTCATCGGCCCGTCTGGGGTTTGAACTCATTGTTGCGGACTGGATACAGCCACCTGCCAACGGTTCCGAGCGGATCAGCAGTACGCGCATCCGGGAACTGGTTATGGAAGGACAGGTGGAATGGGCGCAGAAGATGCTGGGAAGATATTACCAGATTCGGGGAAAAGTGGAGCATGGCAGGAACCGGGGCGGCAAACTCCTGGGATGTCCCACAGCCAATATCAGACTTTATGATGAACTGGCTCCCAAAACCGGTGTGTATGCGGTAATTGCGGAGATTCACGGCCAGCGGTACAAAGGGGTTGCCAATATCGGATACAGTCCCACCTTTGATGACCATGTTTTTACGGTGGAAGTGCATATTCTTGATTTTGACAAAAATATATACGGAGAAAAAATCCGGGTCAATTTTGTTCACCGTATCCGGGATGAAAAGAAATTTTCCGGCATAGACGAACTGTCTGCCCAGATTCACCGGGATATTCAGACTTCACGGAATATCCTTTCCTTATAATAAGGGCTTTGCTGCCTGAACCTGTGTCTGCATATCACCAGATGAAAAACAAAACCCTGATTTCCCTTATCCCCGGCCTGCTTATCTCCATACCGGCGCTGTGGCTGGCGTTCAGGAATGTCCCGCTCGACGATCTCCTGTCCTATATGGCTTCCATTCAATGGCTCTGGGTGATTCCCTCTGTTATCATTATATTTATCAGTTTTTCTCTTAGAACACTCCGCTGGCAGATGATTGTGGGTTCTGTCTGTCCCCTTTCCTTCTGGGCCGCGTTTCATCCCCTGATGATCGGTTTCATGCTCAACTGCATTCTTCCGGGCAGAGTGGGTGAACTGGCCCGTCCCCTGATTCTGAACCGCAATACACAGGTTCCGCTTTCCACCGGACTGGCAACGGTGGCCGCAGAACGGATTTTTGATCTTCTGCTTCTGCTGTCTTTTTTGCTCATTGTCATGGCACATGTGGAAATTGGCACTGACACGGAGATCATTTTCAACGATATTCATCTGAACAGGGAAACTCTGGATAGGATTGAAAGCGGAATGCTGAAACTGGCTGTGCTGCTTATAGCGGGAATTATTTGTGTCACGGCAGACAAAAGCCGGAAATTCATACAGCGGTGCATAATGAAAGCACCGTCCCTGCTGTTTTTTCTCTCCGCATCCGCAAAACAGAAACTCACAGAAAAAATCTTTGTTCCGATTTCCTGCCTTACAGACAGTTTTGCTTCTGGTTTTATGCTGTTGAGATCATGGAAAAAACTGACCTTATGCACTGTTCTGTCTGCTATGATCTGGATTCTGTCTGCGTTTTCCTATTATGTTTTTTCTCTGGGATGTCCGGGCATTGACCTGTCTTTTCCGGAAATGTTTGCAGTGATGATCCTGATCTGCTTTTTCATTGCCCTGCCCTCGGTTCCGGGATTCTGGGGAGTATGGGAAGCCGGAGGAATATTTGCCATGTCACTTTTCGGACTGTCCGGCCCGGATGCAGCAGGTTTCACCCTTGCCAACCATGCCATTCAGGTCTTTCCGGTCATTCTGATCGGGCTGCTTTCAGCAATGATTACAGGTGTCAGGCTTTCCCGGATTTCTGATGCCAAAGCCCCATAACGTCATCGACTGTTTTGAAATTGCAAATAAAAATCAGACTTGTGTCCTTTACGGTAAAAACTTTGACAGTGGGTCAAATCCATTGATCCGGTGCTGACACCGTGCGAAAAAATCTGTAAGGATTGATATTATTATACCAATTCTCCATTGATTTGATACAATACTGTCAGTTTTTCCGGGGTTTCGGTTATGCAAAAAAACGCTCCGCTTAATTTTTGCACTCCTCCGGATTTGCATTCCGAATTGTATAAAACCAATGGAGAATCGGTATTATAGAAAAGAATCTGAATCCCGGAAGGGATGGCATTATCAACCGGTTTGACCCACTATCCAAAAGTTTAACCACAAAGGACACAAAGGATGCACAACGGTCACAAAAAAAGCTGTCCGGCTGTAATACCAAATCGCTGCCGAAAAAAAGGCTTATGAAAAATGCAACATTTTGTAATCAAAAAACTGACTGTATTGTATAAAATCAATAGCGAATTGGTATAAAACAGGTCTTTATGTCCTTTGTGGTAAAAAATTTAACCACAAAGGACATAAAGAAGGCGCTCAAAGGTTACAAAAGAAAGTCGGGTTGTCAAAGAACACTGCACAGACAATTGGTTTTTTTATCAGGAGCAGTTAGTGCAAAAAAACAGTCTCTGTGTCCTTTGTGGTAAAATAAACACAAAGGTTTGCAGATTTGATTTTGTGATTATATTTAAACCCTGATATTTCAAAACAGCGGGAACTGGAAACCGGGCCGGGCTATATCGGACTGCGGTTTCAGATGACCCCTGAAATAAAATGTATGAAAGGCGGTATCTTATGGAAATAATGAAAGTTCTGACCTATCCGGACCCATTTCTCAAGAGAACGGCAAAACCGGTGGAAAATATTGATGAGGATATGCACAAACTCATAGAGCATATGGTGTTTACCATGTATGATGCTCCGGGCGTGGGACTTGCTGCCATGCAGGTGGGTGTGGACAAAAGCCTGATTGTGTATGACGGAGGTCTGGGCAAGGAGGAGGAACGCAAACCTGAAGTGCTGATCAATCCGAAAATTGTGGCATCCGAGGGTTCTGTGATTTCGGAAAATGAAGGATGTCTCAGTGTGCCGGATTTCCGTGCAGATGTGAAACGCTGTGCAGCGGTTGCGGTGGAAGGTGTTGACAGAAACGGAAAACCTGTGCGCATTGAGCGGGATGATTTTCTGGCTGTTGTGCTGCAGCATGAAATTGACCATCTCAACGGAACCCTTTTTATTGATCGGATCAGTTCTCTGAAAAGGGAGTTGTACAAAAGACGCATCAGAAAGCAGATGAAAAACAATGAATAAGGGATTTCGTATTGTTTTCATGGGCACGCCTGATTTTTCCGTACCCCCGCTTCAGGCCCTTCACAAAAGCGGACATGAAGTGCTTTTGGTGGTGACACAGCCGGATCGTCCCAAAGGACGGGGCAGAAAAATGCTTCCGCCTCCGGTAAAAGAATGTGCTTTGTCTCTGGGATATGAAGTCATTCAGCCGGAATCCGTGCGCACTCCTGAATTTGTCCAAAGGATAAGAGAACTGAAACCGGATATTTTTGCGGTTGTGGCCTTTGGTCAGATTCTGCCGCAGAATCTGCTGGATATTCCCTGTATCGCGGCTGTGAATATCCATGCTTCTCTTCTTCCCAGATACAGGGGAGCCGCGCCTATTCAGCGTGCTGTAATCAATGGCGAAAAAGAAACCGGGGTCACGACAATGCGCATGGATGCAGGCATGGATACAGGCGATATTCTTCTGATGGAAAAAACAGAAATCTTTTCGGAGGACACATCCGCAAGTCTGCATGATCGCCTGTCTGTCATGGGCGCGGAACTGGTGCTGAAAACACTTGAGAAATTCCGCACAGGTGAGATTCAGCCCATTCCCCAGAACCATGCCGAAGCCACTTATGCAGACATGCTGAAAAAATCCGATGGCCGCATTGACTGGCGCAAAACCGCGTGTGAACTGGACTGTCTTATTCGCGGAACAGATCCCTGGCCCGGCGCATTCTGCTTTTATGGGGAAAAACGGCTGCGCATCTGGAAAGCCAAAAAGATTTCCGAAAACACGGGAGCCGACCCCGGAACCGTGCTTGAGAGTTTTACTGATGAACTCCGGGTGGCTACGGGCGATGGACTGCTTTCCATAGAGGAAATTCAGGGCGAGTCCGGCAAAAGAATGCCTGTCAGGGAATTTCTGCGCGGTTTCAGGATACCTGCCGGAACTGTGCTGACATAAACGGAAGAAAAAAATGTCCTCTCCCCAAGAAGATAATGATGAAGATCATAAGGAACTGCGCCATCCCATTCCCCTGGGGCCGGGCAGTCCGGATTATGAAAAAACCTCCTATGTTCTGTGGTGGATCAGGCATATTCTCCTGACACTTGCCGCATGTTTTTTTCTGTATTTCGGGATTCAGGTCATGATCGCAGCTTACAGCCTGAATGATCCCTTTTCCTTTGTCATGAGTTTTTTTTCTGCCAGCTTCATCATCCTTATCAGCATAGCCCTGATTATTGGTTTTGTCTGGCGGATGATCCTCTGCTGGCGGAATTTTCTGCATCAGCGTAAATTCAGTATGAAAAGTTAATCACTGATGTTAGGTGATTTCCATTAATTATTATACCGTTTTTCGTAGGGCGGGCACGGCTTTTTGTGCCCGCCGTCCTGCTGAAACGGTGGGCACAAAAAGCCGTGCCCACCCTACAATGATGGTACTGCATCAGCGTAAATTCAGTATGAAAAGTTAATCACTGATGTTAGGTGATTTCCATTAATTATTATACCGTTTTTCGTAGGGCGGGCACGGCTTTTTGTGCCCGCCGTCCTGCTGAAACGGCGGGCACAAAAAGCCGTGCCCGCCCTGCAATGATGGTACATTTTTTCATGGAAATCGCCTTAGACTCTCCCGTCATACCGGCTTTTGTCAGTATCCGGAACATGCTGAAATAACAGTCCCGGTTTACCGTTGGCAGCGGAACATATCAGTTGCTTATTATGAAACCCTGATCCGTGAATACACATCCGTGTCAAAATCGGAGAACTGGCCGTTTTTCAGATAATGGTATCCTGCCGCTGCAATCATGGCAGCGTTGTCTCCGCAGAGTTCAAAGGGCGGAATATGCACTGAAAATCCCTTTTTTCCGGCTTCCTCCCCCACCTTTTCACGCAGACGGGCATTGGCTGCCACACCTCCCACAATGGCAACGCTTCTGCATCTCTTTTCCTCTGCGGCGCGGATGAGTTTTACTGAAAGAACTTCAACCGCTGCTTCCTGAAATCCGGCAGCAATATCCGGTATCTGATCCCGGTATTCATCCGCATGGGTCTGAACATAGCGGCTGACAGCGCTTTTGAGTCCGCTGAAACTGAAATCAAACCCGGATTTGTCCAGCCATATCCGGGGAAAACGGATTTTTTCCGGATTTCCTTTCTGCGCAAGTCTGCCTATGACCGCACCGCCCGGATATCCCAGACCAAGTATTTTGGAAACCTTGTCAAATGCCTCTCCTGCAGCGTCATCCAAAGTCTGTCCCATGCGTTCAAACCCGGTATGTCCGGTAACATGGTAAATATTGCTGTGACCGCCGGACACCAGCAGAGCGGTGAAAGGAAATTCCGGGGGATCTGGTGTCAGAAATACGGAATTGACATGCCCTTCAAGGTGATCCACGCCGCAGCATGGAATGTCCAGAGTATAGGCATATGCCCTGGCAAAGGAAAAACCCACCAGCAGAGCGCCCACCAGCCCGGGCCCACGGGTTACGGCCACAGCGTCCAACTGCTGTGCTTTTATACCGGCTTTGGAAAGAGCCTCATCCGTAACCGGAACAATGGCTTCCAGATGTTTGCGCGATGCCAGTTCCGGAATCACTCCGCCATAACGGTGGTGTGTTTCAATCTGGGATGCCACCACTGAAGACAGTATCCGCTTTCCGTCCTCCACCACAGCGGCTGCGGTTTCATCGCAGGAGGTTTCAATACCGAGAATGATCATATTTTTTTCATTGCCTCTGAAATTTTTATATAAATACAGGGACAGCCCTTTCATGCTTTGCTGTTTTTGCTTGTCTGTTTTGCTGAAAAAGGATACAGAAGATCATGCAAAAAATCAACCGGCAAATACCCGGAACGCCAGACCGGATTTATGCCAGTACAAAGTCAGCAGGAAAGAACTTATGGATATAAAACGTATTATTGCATCAGCACGAAGCGGAAAAGCGGATCTGCTGCTGAAAGATGCACGTATTGTCAATGTTTTTTCCGGAGAGATCGTCAGAGGAAATATTGCGGTTACAGACGGCCATATTGCCGGAATCGGAGATTATTCTGCTGAGGAAGTCCGGGAACTGCACGGACGTTTTGCCGCTCCCGGATTTATTGATTCCCATGTGCATATTGAAAGTTCTCTGGCCTCAGTGACAGAATTTGTCCGCACGGTTGTGCCCTGCGGAACCACTGCGGCTGTGGCAGATCCCCATGAAATCGCGAATGTGCTGGGAACTGAGGGCATCCGTTACATGCTTCAGTCTGCGGAAAATCAGCCTGCCCGTATCTTTTTCAATCTGCCTTCCTGCGTACCGGCCACAGATATGGAAACCGCAGGGGCAAAACTGGGCGCGGAGGAACTTGCGCCTTTTATGGCAGATCCCGGAATCCCGGCATTGGCAGAGATGATGAATTTTCCGGGCGTGATATGGGAAAATCCTGATGTTCTTGCCAAAATCAGACTTGCACACGCTCACCGCAAACCCATAGACGGGCATTGCCCCGGACTGAGCGGCTTTTCCCTCAACGCGTATCTCTGTGCAGGCATTTCCAGCGATCATGAATGCACAACCGCAGCAGAGGCAGCGGAAAAACTCGCGGCAGGCATGTTTATCATGATACGGGAGGGAAGCGGAGCCAAAAATCTGGAAGACCTGTTTCCGATCATCAGTGAAAAAAATTTTCACCGCCTGATGTGGTGCACGGATGACCGGCATCCCCATGATATTCTGGAGCAGGGACATATTGATCATATTGTGCGCCGGGCCATTGCAATGGGACTTGATCCGGTCATGGCCATTCAGATGGCCACAATCAATCCTGCCCGGTATTTCCATATCCGGGATGCTGGAGCGATTGCACCCGGATACCGTGCTGATATAATAATTTTTTCCGATCTCAATGCCCCGCGTGCTGAAGAGGTCTGGTGCAGAGGAATTCTCTGCGCGGAAAACGGGAAAATGCTGCCGCATATCCAAATGCCTGATCCTGTATCTGTTCCTGAGTCCATGAATCTGAACCCGGATATGGCGGATTTTTCAATTCCTGCCACAGGAACAAATATCCGTGTCATTGAAATTATTCCAAATCAGTTGCTCACCCGGCAGCTTGTGCTTCCCGCTAAAGTCAGAGATGGAATGGCTGTGACTAATCCGGCAGAGGATATTCTCAAAATTGCCGTGGTGGAACGCTATACGGGAAAAGCAGGCATGGGCAGAGGATTTGTCAGAGGTTTCGGGCTGAAACAGGGCGCTGTGGCTTCCAGTGTGGCCCATGATTCCCACAATATTATCGTGGTCGGATGCGATGACGCTGATATGAAAGCCGCTCTGACAGAAGTGGTAAGAATGAAAGGCGGTTTTGCCGCGGTCAGCAAAGGAACTGTGCTGGCTTCCCTTGCTCTGCCCATTGCCGGGCTGATGTCCCCGGAACCCATGCCTGTAATCCGGAATAAGATGGATGAACTGATCCGGGCAGCGCGCGGGCTGGGAACAAATCTGCATGATCCCTTCATGACTCTGGGATTCATGGCCCTGCCTGTAATCCCGGAACTGAAAATCACGGATAAGGGACTGGTGGATGTGACAAAGTTTCAGATCGTGCCTTTGTTTATGTGAAATTGACATAAATATTCGGATTTACCCTTTTGCAAAAAGGGCCGGGATATCAACATATTCCGGATACCGGCTTTCGCAGGTATGACTTTGGTACCGATTCTCCATTGGTTTTATATAATGCGGAATGCAAATCCGGAGGAGTGCAAAAATTGAGCGGAGCGGTTTTCTTCACACATGCCCAGCAGCAGAAAAACTGACGGTATTGTATCAAATCAATGGAGAATTGGTATGATACATAAGGTGATTTATGAAAATAAATATCCCGGTTAAGTTCACAGGCACAGGGCAAAAGCTGGAAGCTTTTGCTACTTTGATGGGATATTTTTTTCTGGAAATCACCTAACATGAATTAAAAAAAAGAAAATAAAAAAACTCTCCCCTGCACAGGGAAGAGTTTTTATTTGCATATGGAAGGATTATGAATCAGTCAGGATTACAGAAAGGTTTCTATTTTTGCGGCAGCCCTGATTTTTTCTATATGCTGATTGACAGTTTCTATAGATTTCTGTTTCTTCAGATGATCAGAGATTTTGGCTTTTGCCTCATCCAGACTCACGGTTGACTCAGGTTTTCTGTCTGTCACCCGGATCAGATGATAACCGAACTGTGTGACAACAATATCACTGGTTTCGCCGGTTTTCATGGCAAAAGCAGCATCCTCAAAAGGTTTTACCATCTGGCCTTTGGCAAAATATCCCAGGTCTCCGCCTTTGGGTGCGCTGGGACATTCTGAGCCGGCTTTGGCAAGCTCGGCAAAATCCTCACCTTTTTTCAGTTTTTCCTGAATGGCCCGCAGCTTGTCCCTGGCCGTTTTTTTTGCGGCCTCATCATCCTTGACCGAATCGGATTTGATCAGAATATGACTGGCTTTCACCTGTTCGGGTTTTTTGAAATAATCCGGATGCCCGTCATAAAAAGCCTTGATTTCCTCATCAGGAACCGTAATTCCAGCGGTGATTTGGCTGTCTATAAACTCCTGGATAACAAAACTCCGGCGGATTTCGGTTTTGATGTCAGCTTCTGAAACACCCATTTCTGTCAGCATCTTCTGAAAATCAGCTTCCGTGGGAGCGCTTTTTTTCACTTCCGCAAAACGGGCTTCAATTTTTTCCTCATCAGCCTTGATTCCCTTTTTTTCTGCTTCCTGATAAAGCAGTTCCCGGTTGATCAGGTTGTCCAGGATTTCTTTGCGGAATTCATCCTGCTTATCCGCTCCGATCTCTTTTCCCTGCTGCATAAATCTCTGGCTCATCCGTTTGAATTCGCTGTCAAGTGCGGATCGGGAAATGATTTTGCCGTTGACAGAAGCGGCCTTATTGTCTTTTGTAACGGTTTTGGCAGTTGCGGCTGCGGTATCATCTGCTTTGGTGGCTGCGGCCGCTTTATCCGCGGTTTTTACTGCCGAATCAGCACCGGCTTTGTCACCGGCAGCGGATGCACAGGAAAAACAGGTAAACATCATCATCGCGGTCAGACAAACAGGAATGACACGCATTTTTTTCAATTTCATCTTAAAAACTCCTTTATAAATATTGCTGTTACAGATTGTGAAGAATCTGCAGCAGGTCTGAGATACTGCGTCATTCCGCCAAAAGCGGAAACAGCGGTACCCACCGTATATGAAACAGTACACTCATCATGATGAAGAAACCGGGTTTTTTGAAAAAACCCGGTTTCTTTATGCCTATGTGCCCTGAAGAACTTTTTTTTGCAATTATCAGATACAGATTTTCAGAAATCCAATTTCACAGGCAGCATGTGAACCGGTAAAGGATCGGCAGCACAGTGAAATTATCTTTCCGGAAGCCCGGCTGCCCTATCTGCTGCGGGATCTTCTCCTGTCTCTGTCACCTCTGTCACCTCTGTCACCTCTGTCACCTCTGTCACCTCTGTCGCCTCTGTCACCTCTGTCACCTCCCCTGCTGTCCCGCTGTGGAGGATTTGCCTGGCTGACTTTCAGTGCACGTCCCTGAACCTCCTTGCCGTTGAGCGCATCAATCGCCTTCTGCCCGTCATCCGCATTTTCCATTTCCACAAAGCCGAACCCCTTGGATTTGCCCGTATCACGGTCATTGACCACCTTGGCGTTCTCCACTGTCCCAAAAGGTTCGAAAATCGCGTGCAGGTCTGAAGAGCTGACTTTGTAAGAGAGATTTCCCACATAAATGTTCATACCCATAATAATAAATGATTCCTTTCTGAAAGATTTGACAGAAACGATTTCGGATTATACGTGATATTCAGGGATCAGCGAAAGGGGTCACGAAAATGCGAAAAAGATCTGCGCGGTTCAATGTACATGCCAACAGTCACAGTGTAGTTTCACTTGCTTTTTTTTTCAAGAAAAATTTTAAGATTCTTTCATTATCCCTCAAATCAGGTGATATCCGTTTCCGGATTTTCGGAAGGCGGACAGCTTTTTTCTTTTGTGTCAGCAGGTTTTTTTGCAGATGTTTCATCCTGTTTTTGTTTGTTTTTTATCATTTTTTCTTTCCGCCGTCCGGACAGCCGCTCCTTCACTGTCCTCTCATATCCCCGATCCGCAGGATAATACCAGAACCTTCCACGCAGTTCTTCCGGCAGATACTCCTGGGGAATATAACCATCTTTGAAGTCATGCGCATACAGGTATCCTTTTCCGTATCCCATGCCTTTCATAAGTTTTGTGGGAGCATTGCGGATATGAAATGGAACCGGCAGGGAACCGGTATTTCCTATAACTTCTTTCACCTCTCCGTAAGCCGCATAAATGCTGTTGCTTTTGGGTGCGGTTGCCAGATAGACCGCAGCCTGGGCCAGAGAAAGCTCCCCTTCGGGGCTGCCCAGAAAGCGGTATGCCTCATTTGCATCAAGTGCGACACGCAGTGCATAGGGATCAGCATTTCCCACATCCTCAGATGCAAAACGCACCATACGCCGGGCAATATAAAAAGGATCTTCTCCGGCTTCCAGCATCCTGACCAGCCAGTACAGACCCGCGTCCGGATCACTTCCCCGCAGACTTTTATGAAAAGCCGACATCAGATTGTAATGTTCCTCTCCGGATTTGTCATACCGCAGTGAAGCCTTTTGCAGGGCTTTTTCAACATGTTCCAGCCCAATCTCCTGAATTCCCGCTGCCTGTGCAAAGCGGACGGAAATCTCCAGACTGTTGAGAACTGCGCGGGCATCGCCATCAGCCATCCGAATCAGATGGGATTCTGCTTCAGGTGTGAGGGAAATACCTGAAGTTTCCATGCCAGAGGCTGAATTTTTCAATGCTCTGCGGAGAATATTCCCCAAAGCCTCTTCTGAAAGAGGCTGCAGGACAATGACCCGGCACCGGGACAGAAGCGGAGCTATGACTTCAAAGGAGGGATTTTCTGTTGTGGCTCCGATCAGGGTAATCAGTCCGCTTTCCACATGGTGAAGAAACGCATCCTGCTGACTTTTGTTGAAACGGTGGATTTCATCCACAAAAACAATGGTTTTCTTTCTCAATACCTGCCGCTGCCTACGGGCTTCCTCAATAACTGCACGGATTTCTTTGACACCGGCAAGAACAGCGGAAAAATGGATAAAATGGGATCGGGTTTCCGCAGCAATAATCCCGGCCAGCGTTGTCTTGCCGCATCCGGGCGGTCCCCAGAGGATCATGGAAAAGATATGATCCGACTCCACAGCATGACGGATCAGGGAATTTGGCCCGGCAACAGCATCCTGCCCCATGAGATCATCCAGGCTTCGGGGCCGCATTCTTTCTGCCAGTGGTTTTTCAGAGTCAAATTCTTTTTCAGACTGATATTCAAACAGATTCATACATATTCCGGATGCTGCGGAAGAGGTTTCCATGCTAAAAACCGTCATGGTGATTTCCGGAAAAGAATATCCCGGAAAATCAGCACAGGCTTCCGGTTTGTGCCCTGTGCCTGTGAACTGACCCGGAATATTATTTTCAGAAATCACCATAAGTTACAAATATAAGCATTTTATGATGTATTTTCAATCATGGATCAGGTTTTTTCAAACAGGCGGAGTCTTGGTTTCATAAGGTTTCGCAGACATCTGTAGTATGCCTGTGCGGTGATGAGTTAGGGTTATTAAAAAAATTATAATCTGAACATCTTGTAATTTATGGTTTTATACTTAATCATCAAAAAATGATGGTATGCCAAAAAATGTTTACAATTTTTGTCAATTCCGGTATTTCCCTTTTTGCCGCATACCTATTTTTGTTTCCAGTATTTTATTTATAAACAGATAATTAGATTAAAATCAACAAAATTTGGAGGTAAATACATATTTAAATATTTTATAATTATATTAAATTATTATATATTTTATTAATATAATCGGATAATTAAATATAAACATATCAAAATATCAGGAATCTGAAATTTTTTTAATTATAAAAATCAAAATATTATTATTTTTTCAGAGCAATTTATGAATAAAAAATGTAAAACGGCACGCTGTATGCATATAAAAGTGACAGCAATCGTAATCAAACAGGTATTTATTTCATTATCAAATCAGATAACGGAGGAAAAAAAATGAAACAGTTCGTTAAAAAACTGGCAGTGGCTGTTGCAGCATTCTCTTTATTATATGGAAATGCCTATGCGCTCTCTTTGGGAACAAATATCACCATACCTGATAAAAACACTCAGACAGGCAGTAATACATGGTATTCTTCCACATCTGAGGACAATGAAGTGGAGCCGGGCATGGTGGCAGCTCAGAAATGGGATTTGGAAGGTTTTTTTCTGGATGGAACAATCCTTAGCATGATCGGCGGATATGATTTTGCAAATGGTGTGGATGGGTACACATCCGGAGATATATTTATTGATATTGACGGGGATGCGGTTTTCGGAGATATTCATGGGAAGAAAGACGGAAATACAGTTGTAACAAATACCTTTGGCTATGATTATGCACTGACACTTGATTTCAGCAGTTTAACTTATGATATTTATAAGTTGGACAGTGATACCTCTACAATTGGTTCTTATTACAAACAGAATCAGGGCTCAAATCCCTGGCGCTACGCTTCCGGGGGGAATCTGATCTCAGAAAACATCGGATTTGAATATCTTACCGGACTAAGCAATGCTGCTGTTGATTTTACAGGAGGTTCCCATAATGTTGTAACTGGCATAGACCTTGCTTTTCTTGCCGGAAATGATTTTACCGCACATTATACAATGGGATGCGGAAACGACAACCTCATGGGACAGGGCACTGTACCGACACCTGAACCGGCAACCATGTTTCTTTTGGGAACCGGACTGATCGGACTGGGCGGGCTGGGGAGAAAGAAAATTTTTAAGAAATAATCTGCGCAGAAAAAACGGGGGCTTCCGTATTTATAAAAATCCCGAAAGGTGACACAGTGTCACCTTTCGGGATTTTCTGTTATCACTGACCGCGGGAAAAAGGCATTTTTATCAGAAATGAAATTCCCCTGTCCTTTTTTTCGCAGGTAATCTGCCCGTTCAGGGTTCCGGAAACAATATTGTAGACAATATGCATTCCCAAACCTGTCCCCCCCTTCTGCCGGCGGGTGGTGAAAAAGGGATCGAATATTCTGTCCAGATGCTCGGCAGGTATGCCCCTGCCATTATCACTGTAACGGAAAAACAGCATATTCCCGGCTGTGGATATGTCAAAGACAATCTGCCCCGCTTCCATGCCCTCAAATCCGTGAACCAGCGAATTCATCACCAGATTGGTGATAATCTGGGAAAAGGCCCCCGGATAACTGTCCAGTTTCAGATCTTCGGGACAGTTGACGGTAATGCTGTGCTTTGTTTTTTTGTAACTGGGCCGCAGACTCAGCAGCACCTCTTCGACATAGGATTTTAAGCAGAACACCCTTTTTTCCCCGCTGGACTGATCCACAGCCACCTGCTTGAAACTGTTGATCAGCTGAGCAGACCGGTTCAGATTGGTCAGCAGGGAGGCTGTGGCTTCACCCACAGTTTCCAGATATTTTTCCAGATCAGATCGTTTCATTTCTCCGGAAGTATACATTTTGGAAAAAATCCGTGTTTTTTCTTCAATAAAAGAAGCTGCTGTTACTCCGATGCCTACAGGAGTGTTGATTTCATGCGCCACACCGGCCACCAGTCCCCCGAGTGCTGCCATTTTTCTGGACTGCACAAGCTGATCCTGGGTTTTTTCCAGAGAGAGAAAGGATTCCTGCAGGGCCATATAGGCATTTTTCAGTTCCGCAGTCCGTTCCTCCACCAGTTTTTCCAAATGCTCCCGATGCCGGGCCAGTTCGTCCTCTGTTTTTTTGCGCTCCGTAATATCGCGCGCAAAACAGAAATAATATTCTTTTCCCTCAAATTCCAGATACCGGCCCGTGATTTCCACAGGGAATACATGCTCCTGTTTTGTCCGGTGGCAGGTCTCTATGGTAAATGCCTTCTTTTTTTTGATAAGAGCCCATGCTTCCGGCCATTTTTCCTTTGGGTAATTGGGATCAACATCATGGATATGCAAAGCGGAAAATTCTTTGCGGGTGTATCCCAGTACATCGCAGGCTGTCTGATTGACATAAAGGCATTGCCCGTCCGACCCGACCCAATATGCCGCATCCACTGAATTGTCCACGGAAAATTTTGCCAGTTCAAGCATCTGAACCGTCTGTCTGTGTGCAGTCACGTCCCTGATGGATTCAATAGCTCCGGTGAGATTTCCGTCCTTATCCAGCAGAGGGGAGGCAGTAAGCCACAGATATGCGCCCTTTCCCCTGTTAAGACCGGGCAGAAATATTTCCGCATAAAGTATGTTCCCTTTTTTTTCAAATCTTCTGTACTGCATATGCACTGAGGGATTCTCGTTCCAGAAAAAATCAATCAGCGCTGGTTTCCGTTCCCCGTGAAAATGAAAGGTATATTCATAATTGCCTTTTCCGATGACACTGCTTTGGGGAATACCGGTTATTTTTTCCATGCCCCTGTTCCATGCAATGATTTTTCTGTCACGATCCACCACAAAGGTGGCATCAGGAAGAAATTCAATAATATCAAGCATACGCTGATGAACCGATCTCAGTTCTTCAACCACCCGGCTCCGTTCGGCAGTCATGGCATTGATTCCCCTCTGCAGTATGCCAATTTCATCACAGGAATCCGCAGGTTCTATGAAAGCGCTCATATCCCCTTTTTCCAGACGTCTGATACAGGTCAGGGTTTGCTCAATGCGTCTGACATATCCGCGGGAAAATATCCGGGTGATACCAATGAGCACAGGAAGAGAAATTGCGGATATCAGAAAAATGATATGGAAAAACAGGGATCTTTGTTCAAACATCTCGTCCCGGGTCAGAGAAATGCACGCGAGCCAGTTCCAGGGGGCAGTGGTGCGGAATATGCAGAAATGGCGTTCCCCTTTGTATGCAAATGCTGTGAACCCTTCCCTTTTCCGGATCATTTCATCCAGAAATTCCTCCTCTGCTGTTTCACCTCTGCTGCGGCCCGGCCAGAGGATTATTTTTCTGTCTTTGGAGATCAGAAAAAGATTTCCGCTTTTTCCATAAGGTGAATACCTGAATTTTCCGGCAACCTTTTCCAGTGCCGAAACTTCACAGTCCGCCGGCCCGGAGAGTATCTCTTTTTCAGAAAGAGACCGGAATTTTTCCACTTCGCTGATCACATATGACATTTCCAGTGAAAGCATCCGGCGGTGAAGATCATATATGATGTCTGCAATGACAAAACTGCCGGACATAAGCACGGACAGGGTTATGAAAATCAGAACCAGGGCTGAAAAAAAAGAGAGTTTTGACTGTATCTTCATTTTCTCCTCTTATGCGGAAAAACGGGTATGGGGCGGATTCCCTGAAAAAAAAAACGAAGACTGAAACTGTGCCGTCCGGCAGGGTTGCCTATGTCCTGTAAATTTTTCCGGCTTTGAACTCTTCATTGTGTTCATCTGCAAATGTCTCTTGCGAAACGTGCAAAAATAGATTATGGAAAAACCGCAGTCAAACAGATAATCTGAAATTTATTTTCTGAAAACATGGCCCGCTGCCGGAGAATCCGGAATGAAAAAACGGATTTTATGGTTGGCATTGTCAGCAAAACAGTAAAAGTTCACGTTCATGACTCCTGTTATATTATCAATCATTGGCAAAAATCAAGAGGTGAGTGTTTTATGTCTGAAACAGAACCTGAAGCAATTCAAAGAGAAATTACATTTACCAGCGGAGACTTCCATCTGAAGGGCATATTGCACCTTCCGGCCGAAGCAGCAAATCCCCCCGTGGTCATCGGTTCCCACGGACTGTTCAGCGACAGCAGTTCTCCCAAGCAGATCCAACTGGCCCGTGACTGCACTGCCGCAGGAATTGCCTTTTTCCGGTTCGACCACAGGGGCTGCGGGGCCAGCGAGGGAAATTTCAGGGAAGTCACAGGGTTTGAGGCCCGGTGCAATGATCTGATCAGCGCGATCAAAATCATGAGGGAGCAGAATGAGCTGGAAAATAAGATAGCCCTTTTCGGGAGCAGTCTGGGCGGTGCTGCCTGTCTGAATGTGTTTAAAAAAGCGGGAGTCAGCGCCATAGTGACATTTGCTGCCCCGCTAAAAAGCGCACCGGTTTTCAAAGCCATTGAAAAATCTGAGGATCCGAATCTGAAAAATATCAATCCCGCAGCACTTCAGTTCGATCTCAGCGCAAAGATTGCCGGTGTGCATCATATTCTGATTTTTCACGGGGATTCGGATAAAATCGTTCCGCCTTCCGAGGCCCACCGGCTCTATCAGAAAGCAGTCCTGCCCAAGAGGATCATCATGCTAAGAAACGGAGATCACCGCATGACAGCGAAGGACAATCAGGAAAAATTTTTCCGGGAGGCGGTTGAATGGTACAAAAGATGGCTTCTGGAAAAACTGCCTGAATAAACAGGAAATGCAGCCGCCTGCGGAAGGATGAAAGATGTCATTTTGAAGGTATAAGGGCAAAGAGAGTGCCCGGAAAACAATATGCCTGTTGCAGTGTCAGACTTCCGAAGTTTGGGAAACTTCGGAAGTCTTTGCAGTCAGATTGTTCTGTTCCCAGTCCTAACCGGCGGAAGTGGGTTCGATTTTAATTTCAACTCTGCGGTTCTGCTGGCGTCCTTCGGCAGTATCATTGGAAGCCATAGGCATGGTTTCACCATAGGCAACGGTCTGAATCTGGGAAGAACTGACCCCGCGTTTCACCAGTTCAGTCCTTACAGCATCTGCCCGTTTTCTGGACAGTTCCATATTATATGCCTCGCTGCCTTTACTGTCTGTATGACCTTCCACCATGACACGGGTTTGGGGATACTGGGCCATAACCTGGGCAATCCGGTCAATTTCCGAATACAGTCCGGGTCTGATCCTGGCAGAGTTGGTATCAAAAGACACGTCACCCTTGAGTGTGATGGCAAGCAGGTTGCCTTCCCGGCGGACTGAGGCAGCATCAGAGGCGGCCAGGGCCTGTGTATATTCCTGCTCCTGTTTGTCCATCATCTGTCCCACACCTGCTCCGGCTGCCGCACCAACTGCCGCACCAACTGCCGCACCAATCAGTGTGGATTTGGTGTCTTTGCCGATAAGCTGTCCGGCCAGTGCACCCGCGGCCGCGCCACCCGCAGTGCCATAAGCCGCCCCTTTTCCCGTCTTCGTCTGGGGTGCGGCACATCCTGTGAATACCATCGCTCCTGCAACAAAAATCAGCATCAGTTTTTTCATTTTTCTCTTTTCCTTTCCCTCATTTTGGTTTTTTGCTTTAATCCATTAAAATAAATACAGATTTTCAGAAAATATCCACCTGCGGCAGAAAGATTCTGCCATAGAAATCGGGCAGGTGAAAAAATTTTCCGAAGATCTCTTTGCATAAGATTATGATAAATACGGGAATGTGTCAATATATTACTTTGCTCTTTTCCCTGTTCCCTGCAAAACGCCAATGCCATATCCGGTAAAAAAAAACAGAGGAGTGCCCAACTGAAAATTTGGCATCGCGTATGCAGACATCAAACTTTCAGTTGGTCATTTCAGGGGAATTTGCAGTTACCCTGTGCCGCTGTATCAGAAAAACAGCAAAAAAATATAATTATCTATAAAAATTGGGATTTTTGCGTAGAACAGATCCGGAGGATCACGGTTTCCAGAATCAGTTTGGGATTGTGTCCCCCGGTTTTCAGATGCAGATCAGCCTGTCCCAGCCATTCCATTGCATTCTTCAGTTCCTTTGCGCTGAAACGGTCGGCTTTCTGCAGACCCAGATACAGGGGATAGGGGCTTTTGGGATTTTTTGCCATCAGCAGATCTGTCGCTGTTTTGCTTTTTTTCTTTTTTTTGCCTGTATCCCCCTCTTTTTCCCCGGACGTCATTTCCTCCCAGGATTCCAGATGCGCCTGTATCTGCTGATCAGATTTGAGCATCTGGGGCAGAACCGCAGTCTGAAACTGCTGGTAGGACATGCCGGATTTCCATGCTTTTCCCAGACTGCTTTCTGTAAAACATTTGATTACCAGAAGTTTCCGGGTCTGATTGACAAGGGCAGCAAGAATCTGAAGGGGAAAAAGTCCTTCGGAAATCAAAGAACTTAGATAAAAAAGGCAGGCTTCCGTGTTCCGGTCAGACAGGGCATTGGTCAGTTCATAAATGGGATCCTGACGGGTGCGTTTGAGTACCGCATGCACATCCTCTGCTGTGATATTTCTGCGTTCCCCCACATACTGGATCAGTTTTTCCAGACTGGCAGTAAAGGTTCTCAGGGCAAAACCGGTCATCTCACATAAGGCATGGTACGCGGCTGTATCCATGACTTTGCCGCTTTCCCCCAGAACACTGCGCATCTGTTCATTCAGAACAGCTTCCTGCGCGGTTTTGTCCGCCTTTGTGCTGCCTTTGGGAACACTGCAGTCTACGATAATGCCATGATCTCTGATGGTTTTGTAAAGACTGCGCCGTTTATCCGCCATATCGGTGGTAATCAGCAGACAGTTTCCCGGAGGAAAACCTTTTTCAAGGGCCTTCTGCAGTTCTGCCATATGATCCTGCACCGCAGCAGGGGAAAGTCCTTTGTCCCGGCAGTATGCCGCAAGTTCATCGACCCATTTGCCGTCTCCGATCTGTTCTGCTGCGGCTTTGAGAATCTCATCGCGGTTGCCGCCCTGCAGATCATCATAGGAAATATTTTTTGATCCCAGAAACACAGTGAAAAATTTTGCGGCTTTTTTCATGTCCTTTGCTTCATATGCGTCTCTGGCTTTTTCCAGAAAATCCGCATCTTCCTGACCGGAATAAAATATGCGGGAATCCCGCAGAGCCACCACTTTTTTGCCGGAAAGCATGGAAAAGGTGTTGACTTTGGCAATGGCCTCCTGCACATTGTCCTGCTCCACCGGTTCATAATTCATGCTCCGTTCCGAAGGCGGAATCAGGGTATCCAGAACCGAGGCAAACGCGTTGTTGCAGAGCATTTCCTCTCCGTGAATCAGCCACACGGGAAATGGCCGGTTCAGATGTTCTTTTAAGGATTTGTAATCAGTTTCAGGCATAATGCCAATTCTCCATTGATTTGATA
Organism: Desulfococcaceae bacterium; assembly: GCA_050180235.1. Taxonomy (GTDB): domain Bacteria; phylum Desulfobacterota; class Desulfobacteria; order Desulfobacterales; family Desulfococcaceae; genus JAABRU01. The sequence continues at coordinate 62,583 of JBFXEJ010000004.1, read as the reverse complement.
CGATATTTATTGTCAGTTTTTCCGCTGCCGGGCGTTTGCAAAAAACCGCTCCGCTTAATTTTTGCACTCCTCCGGCATTGTATAAAACCAATGGCGAATTGGTATAACAGTATCCGGGTTCAGTGTTCGGGTTTCAGTGGTCATGTTTCAGGTGATTTCTGAAAATAAATATCCCGGTTCAGTTCACAGGCACAGGGCAAAAGCTGGAAGCTTTTGATACTTTGGTGGTATATTCTTTTCCGGAAATCACCTCAGCGGTCATGTTTAAGGCGATTTCCATGAAAAAATGTACCATCATTGTAGGGTGGGCACGGCTTTTTGTGCCCACCGTTTCAGCAGGACGGCGGGCACAGAAAGCCGTGCCCGCCCTGCGAAAAACGGTATAATCATTAATGGAAATCACCTAAGCAGTCATTACTTTCATTTTCCTGAAACCTGACACCCCGCTCAGTAGCTCTCGTAGTCAGATTTGCATACCCGTTTAACTTCATTTGTCATTTCATCCAGAACAAATTCACATTCATCTTTTTTTTCCGCGGATTTCCCGTCCGGAATATTTTTCACCGAAGCAATATGTGTTTCCAGAATTTTGCGGATCTGTGACAGGGTTTCCGAAGGCAGTTGGCTCTGTTCAGGAAAGGAGATCGCCATTTCACCCGGAACAGCTTTTTCTTCCGAAATTCTGAAAAATCCAATGGACTGCTTGAGTTTTTTCATCTGAACCACTGCGGTTTCGTTTGCACCTGCGGCAAGTTCTGTGGCTGTCGCAGCAAGATGCTCGGCTGCCTGGGCATTTTTCTGGATGACAAAATCCAGCTGCTGCAGGGCAGTGTTCACCTGTTCGGCTCCCAGAATCTGCTCATTGCCTGAAACAGTAATCTCATGAACCAGTTCCGCTGTCTTCCGGATGTCCGGCACAATCTGATGGAGCATTTCTCCTGCTTTTTCAGCAATTTCCACACTGGAGGCAGAAAGTTTGCTGATTCCTGCCGCAGCTTTTTTGCTTTCCACAGCCAGTTTCCGCACCTCACTTGCCACAACCGCAAATCCCTTGCCCTGTCCCCCGGCTCTTGCAGCCTCAATGGCAGCATTGAGTGCCAGAAAATTGGTCTGGGTTGAGATTTCGTCAATAATACTTATTTTTTCAGATATTTTTTTCATGGCTGCCACTGTTTCCTCCACAGCTTTGCCGCCTTTTTCCGCATTCTGGGCGCAGGACAGGGCAATTTTCCCTGTTTCCGAGGCATTGTCCGCATTCTGACGGATGCCGGAAGTCATTTCCTCCATGGATGCTGAAACCTGCTGGGAAGAGGCTGCCTGCTCGTTTGCGCCCTGGGACAGATCAGAGGCTGTTGCACTCAGTTCCTCTGTGCCTGTCCGGATCATTCTCATGCCGGAATCCACCTGCTCTGTCACCTGCCTGACTTCGCCTATAATTTCCCTGAGTTTTTCCGCCATGTTTTTCATGGATTTCATCAACTGACCGATTTCATCATTGTTTCCGGTATCCACTGTGACGGTCAGATCCCCGGAGGCAATCATCTTTGTGACTTCCGCTGCATTTTTCAGGGATTCAAATATGGATTTGGCCACAAAAAGACTGAGCAGCGCGCCGATGGTGACTGTGATAAAAAGCAGAATGACAATGTTTCGCAGATACATACGGATTTTGCCGAAAAAACTGCGGCTGAGAGCGGCTCCCGCCTGATCCACTTCCTGAATGCTTTCCTCAATTTTCTGAAAAATATCCTTCTGAACAGAATGATATTTTTCCATATTCCGGATATAATGCAGAGACAGTTCTTTTACTTTGGAAATGGCTGCCATGCTGTCTTCGGCCAGTTTGACAAAAGGCGTCCCTGAAAGTCTGACCCTGTCTTTTTCTGTATTCCGGATTGCAATGTCAAGGTAATTGAGAATCTCATCTTTCACTTTTATATTGTTCTTTAACTTTTCAAAAAGCACTTTGATTTCATAATTGGCGGAAGTATTGACACTGGCTCCGGCAATAACGGCCCGTTCCAGTTTCGTGACAGACTGTTCCAGATTTTCATCCGCGAGTTTTTCACTGATCTTCTGAATAAAGGTATTTGACTGCAAAATGGAAAAATCCGTGAATTCCGCAATCTGCTTTTCAATATCCGCATTCTGTATTTCAATTTCACGAATCTGCAGCACCAGTGAACGGATTTCCGAAAATCTGCCGGTCAGATCCCTGTCGCTGATATGTTTCATGAGTTCACTGAAATCTTTCTCCAAATCCTCATAGGATAGAGCCTGATTGAGGTAGTCTTTGGTACGATGTGCAGTATCCCGCATCCGGGCCGTCAGACCGGCAAAGATTTTTTCTTTTTCAGATATGTCTTCAATGAGAAATCCGGAACTGAAAAAAAAGAAAATCACAAAGAGCAGCAGAATGGCATTGAGCAGATTCGGGATATAAAGTTTTTTGCGGATGGTCAGATTCTGTATGATTTTTTTCATTTTTTTCTCCTTTTGCGGGACTTCCCCTGTCCCAGGCAATTTCAGTTCTATATAAAAAATTAATAAATCAGGCCAGTTTGCAAGGGCATCATGCCCATTTCCCTGAATCTCTTTTTCCAAAATGAAAAAACTCTGTGCTTATGCGGATTTCAGATTTCCGTAAGATATCTGATATTAAATGTGTTATATGTCATATCTTTATGACAAAGGCAACTGCTTTTTTGGCACATGGCATGGTGCAAAATTTTTTCCTGAAACAACTGCCGGAAAAAATGAAAATAAAAAAAGGGGCGTTTCCGCCCCTTTTCCATCTGTGTATCCCAAAATAAATTCTCTCCGTTTTTGTGTTCTTATTCTGAACCTGCCTTCAATGCCTGTAAATGTTTCCCTTACACCTGAATAATCAGTGATTGTACATGGTGATAACCGTTCCCATGTGCCTGTCCACAAGCAGAGCGGTACTGCTGCATTTTTCCACGGTTTTTATCAGATTTTTCAAATCCCGGATAATCCTGTCCCTGTCCTTTTTGCTGATTTGAATTTCAAAGGCACGGCCCGGCTTTTCCACCGGAGTTCCGTACTGCATGATAATATCCACATGTTCCTGCGGGATTCCCCTCTGTCTGGCTCTGAGGCCCGCATGCCCTGACACTTGCATAACGCCCTCCTTTGCTCCGGTTGACTGCTGAATTCTTCTGCCTGATCAACCATGCAGCAAATCAGACAAAAAGTCTATGGGGAATACCATGTATTTCTGCATAGGATTTTCCTGTTTTCCAAAGCAGAACAAACAGGCTTCCAGCTTGTTCATAAACTGCAAAGTAAAACAAGCTTCCAGCTTGTTTATGACCGCGCCACAAGCTGGAAGCCTGTGTTACTTTATTCTCCGGAAGACAATGCAGGAATTGCATCCACCGAATCCAAAGGAATTTTTCAGCACATATTCCTGGGATATTTTCCGTGCGCCTTCTGCCACGCAGTCAAGTTCCATTTCCGGATCAGGGGTATAATTGATGGTGGGCAGGAGGATTTCCCTTTTCATTCCTTCCAATGTGAGAATGGCCTCAATTGCACTGGAAGCGCCCATTGCATGGCCAGTCATGGATTTGTTGGCAGAAACCGGTGGAATGTGTTTTCCGAAAACTGCCCGGAGCGCGTCATATTCCACTTTGTCCCCGATTTTGGTGGATGTGGCATGGGCATTGACCGCGCTGATTTCGCGGGGCGTGATTCCCGCGTCTGCAATGGCTTCAGTCATGCACCGTTTTACAGTTTCAAAATGGGGGGCCACAAAATGATGAGCATCCGATGTCATGCTCCATCCCGCGATTTCCAGATCATGTTTCAGGCCGTGAGTACGGGCAAATTCCTTTGTTGCCAAAATGATACTTCCCGCTCCCTCGGAAATGACAAAACCTCTTCTGTCAGCAGAAAAGGGACGGCTGGCGCGTGATGGCGGTTCATCATTATAATCTGTTCCGGTACGGTATGCGCCGTTCATTGTGGCAAATCCGGCAACAATGGGTTCCACCAAAGGGAAATCAACCGCCCCGCAGATAACCAAATCCGCACGTCCCTGTTCGAGAAGCATGTCTCCCATAATCATGGAGGTCAGACCGGTCGCGCAGGCTGTGATAGTGGCCGTAATCGGGCCTGTGGCTCCGGTCAGAATAGATATTTTTCCGCCCACCATATTGATGCAGGAATTGGGGTTTGCACATGGCGGAGGCAGTTTTTTTTCCTCCCGCATCCGCCGGTCCGCAGACAGAACCGCATCCAGTCCTCCCACAGCGGAACTGAAGGTAATGGCAGTGCGGGGCGCCAGCTCCGGTGTGATTTCAATGCCGCTTTTTTCCATTGCCCGGTGCACCACAAGCATGGCCCAGGGAAAAATGGGAGAAGGCCACAAAGCCAGAGATCGGGGACTGAGAAAAGGCCAGGGACGCATATCCAGATCAGGAACCTGACCTGCAATCCGCACAGGAAAATGCTCATCCAAAGGAAAACGGCACAGCCTTCCAATGCCGCTTTCCCCTTCTGTAGCACGTTTCCACTGTGTTTCCATCTCAGTTCCCAGCGGAGACACGGCATCATATGCAATCACAACTGTTTTTTTGGAATCTGAGGTCATAAATGTTTGTCCAAAAAAAACACTGAGGTTTTTCAAAATTATCAGCGTTTCAGTGGAAAAAATTTTTAAAAAAATCTATGGGAGAATCCTTTTGCCATATCCCACTGTAAGGTGATTTCCAAAAATGAATGTACCGGTTCAGTCTCCTGAAAGATTTGACAACTTTTGGAAAGTTGTCAAATCCGGGGTATGTTCTTTCCCGGAAATCACCTAAGATTTAATATTCTGAATAATAAAAAGATGTTCCCACAATTTCCTTACAGTTTCCAATTCATGGAACTGCCGCAAAATCCGGATTACATTTTTCCTTTGATTACTGCTATAGGATATTCCCCGCCAAACATATTTGTATAGAAATTTTTAAATCTCATTTCATTTGGTTTGAGCTGAAGAGCTTTTTTTGCATCTTTCAAAGCCCCTTTTACATCACCCATTTTAAGCAGAGCATTGCCTCTGTGGTAGTATGCAAACGGATCCGGCTCATCTTTTAAGGCTCTTGAGAAATCTTTTACCGCATTTTTATAATAACCTAAATTATACCATATGACCGCCCTTCGCCTGCACAATTTGGCCATACGGGTTCTTCCTGACTGACGAGGCTGTAATTTGATTGCTTTTGTATAATCTTTCAGGGCATTTAAATAATTTCCCATTTCATACCAGATATCCCCGCGTCTGTATAAGGCATGAATATGAAGAGGATCCAGCTTGAGACTGTGGTTATATGTCTGCATGGCTTTAAGATATTCACCTCTTCCAAGATACTGATCTCCTTTGTCTAAATACATTTCAACAATTTCTCTTTTCGTCTTTGCATTTTTAACATAGTAATTTTGATATTGATTCATCTGAATATTGTTTGCTGGAAGATTATCCTGGGATGCTGAGGCGTCAGAAAGAAACAGAGATGAAAATAAATTTGCTGCAAGAATACAAAAAACTATCCCCATATAACAGTTATGATAATACCGGTTCCATGAAAAGCAGTTCACTTTGGAGAAAACTGATTTTATATGAATATTTTTTTTCTTAAATTTTAAAAATATATACTGAATCAGGCTCATCATTCCCGCCTTATTTCCCAGGTGATTTATCATATCGGTTTGTCAGAGTAATCCTGCTGCGAAGTTCCTGCTTTGCAACACCAGTAACAGGCAGTGGATAAAAACGGCTGATCTTTAATTTAATTCTCAGTTTTCGCACAGAAAAAACTCTGTACGCGATTTCTGAAAATGAAAATACCGGTTCAGTCATCTGAAAGATTTGACAACTTTCGGAAAGTTGTCAAATCCGGGGTATGTTCTTTTACGGAAATCGCCGTATGACTCTGCGGTTAAACATATGGGCCGTCAACCGCTTTGACCCTCTACCGAGCGAGTAATTTATATCATTGATTCAATGATTTGAAACCATTTTTTTGCAATCACATCCTCTGAATAATGATCTTCCCAGTACCGAATCAGTTTGTCATGAAATTCATCTCTGTTATCCAGCAGAAAATTTATCATGGCTGCCGCGTTTTTTTCATCAGAGTCCGTCAGCACAATTCCGGGGCATTCACGGAACTGCCGGAACGCGGGAATATCTGACAGCAGACAGGGAATTCCTGCGGACATGGCTTCGATTACTGTAAGCCCAAATGTCTCGTTTCTGGAAAGTGAAACAAGAACATCAAAAGAATTGTATATCCTGTTTTTACTGCGTTCCCATGAATGCACGATAATTCTTTCATCGGAAAAGGGAATGTCTTCAGAATCAGATCCCCATACATGTATCTGCTGTGCTTTTGACCCCAAGGCAAGAGATATTCCGTTCTTTATATTTTTCCTGCTTTCAGCCGCATTGCCGATTATCCCTATGTTAAAAGCGGATTTTGTCTTGATGATACGATGATTTGTGTTCGGAATAATAAAAAAATGCCCCTTTTTCAGCCCAAAAGATTCCTGCTGAACTCTGCTGACAAAATGAACTTTGTCAGCTTTAAGAAGAGACTGCATAACCCGTTCCGGTTTCAGGCCGTGCAGGGAGTCATACAGACCATGACAGGAAACTATACATTTTTTTTTGTTTCGGATCAGCATTTCTGTCAGGCCCGGATCACTTGACACATCAAAGATATACAAATCAGCATCATCCCTCATACACCTTACAATCCGGACAGAGTAATCCAGCCTGGGATTGTAATTGCTCTTTGGAAAACTCACAAATTCAACATGGTATTTCCGGGACAGTATATTTGCGATGGCCGAAATTGCAACCGGACCGCCTGATTCTCCATGAAATCCGCAGTGAAAAACAATTCTTGCGGTTTTTTTATCTTTTTTGATGAAATTGCATCTGTTTTTTATATAATGCCAGGTATTGATCAAATCATTTTTCAGCATCCGCATCCGCCACGGCAGTTTTCGTTCCCTAAAAAACAATATCAGCCTGTTCATCACTCACCTTACGCTGTCCTCCCAAAAATCAGCAGATTACCGTAGCCTTCGTCATTCCGATGAAAATCGGACTCCGGCATTTTCAGTATGTTCCGGATACCTGCTTTGGCTGGTATGATGATGGAGCGCAAGATGAGCGCATTCAGATTTGTATCCTCCCGGCTGCACGAAGCTCCTCTGCAACTTTGCTGATAACAGGCCGGTATTTTCCTGAAGGGGATGGGGCTATGTCATCTGCTGTTTCAACGATAATCTCATCATCACTTTTCATCCTGGCCTGCACAGCCTTCTTAACCTGTTCTTTTCCGTCATCCGGAAAATCCCTGTCTGTCACCAGCAGAACCCGGACAGTGCCGATATGCTCCTGCAGAACCTGAAATTTGACAATACCTTTGACAGAGCGGCAGATATATATAAAGGCATAACCGATAATCCATTTACCGTTTCTGCTTACAACAGAATCCACCTGACGGCCGCCGCTGATTTTTATGCTGCTCAGTGTCCGGCCGCATCCGCATTTTTCCCGCGACAGAGTTACAATATCACCTGTTCTGTACCGGATAACTGGCATCACAGTGCCTACCAGATTGCTTACCACAAGTTCGCCCTCTCCCTGTGTCGGAAGCAGTGTTTCCGGATCAATGGTTTCCAGAATCAACTGCTCATCCACACAGTGCATGGTTTGGTGGCTGCATTCATGCCCGATCAGACCGCCTTCCCTGACACCGTATGAATCAAAAACCGGTACCCCGAAAGCCGTATGAATGATTTTCCGGTTTTCCCCACCAAGTATTTCAGAAGTTGTGCATATCATCTTCAGACCGCTTTTCCTCAGCACAGTCAGATCAATGCTGTTTTGTCCGGCAATCTGCGCCACAAGGACAAAACTGCTTGGATAACCGAAAAGGCATTTTGGTTTCCATTTTTTCCATTCTTCCAGATACCTGGGAACTGTTTCAGGTGTAATCACCATAGCACTCAGCAGCATATTGTTGATCAGAAAATCCCGAATCTTTTTAATCCGATCCTGTTTTGACAGTTCAACAGGCGCTCCCCAGAAATAGCCCTCTTTCTCACCGATATTCATACCCATCCAGCGGTGTCCTCTGATACGTGCGGCATTGATATGTGCCTCTCTGTCTGAATTGGTATAAAACTGAAGAGCCTCATTTGTTGATCCGCTGGTCCGGATCAGTTGGATTCTCTTTCCTGCCCCCTTCCATACCATATCCTCCCTTCGGGAACGCAGAGTCTGTTTTTCCAGAAAAGGAAAGGTTTTCAGATCGCCTGCCGTCTGAATATTCCGGGGAGAAATGCCGTGTTCATCCATAAGTCCGCGCCAGTATGATGAATGCTGATATGCGGAATGAACAATGTTTCTAAGTCGTTCTGACCGCAGATTTTCCAAACGCTCATCTGACCACCACTGGCTTTCTTCCAGTTCTTTCAGAATCGGAAAAGTGTTTCGGCCCAGCAGACGTTCCTGTAAATAAAAAGCAGTTCTTGCTGCAATAGGTGACATAATCTCCTCCTGTAAAAATCTGCCCCGGTTTTCAGAAAATTTCCCTTTTTTGAATAACAGGCGGATGCCGCCTGTGCACCTATAAACTGTATATATTGTTTACTGCCTGAACAAATTTGCGTATCAGCACTTTGACTGTTGACATCCTGATGGGCCGGGTTTCCCTGGCTGAATACTGTCCCTGTTCCACTGCTTTTTCCAATTGGGAAAATGTATATGAGGGATATGCGGATGCATGATCCGAAAGCCAGCGGCAAAGACGCTGAAACCGAGTAAAAACAATCCGGTTAAGCCTTCCGCCCTCATACTGCCTATTTTTTACCTTGAACAGGCTGAAACTGTGAAGTATCAGCACAGCATCTGCTCCGGAATTGCAGATGCTGATGATGGCATCACGGCATTCTTCAAAAGAAATGCCCATGAGATCAAGAGGCACTGCTGCCGGAATTCCCGGCAACTGCGGCTGATCAAAACCGGAAAGCGCAAGTTCCAGCACATTTCCATACCATTTTGAACCGTTGAAATTTTTTTTCTCTCTGAAACGGCATTGTTTTCCAGCATAGGGATAGGTATAACTGCTGTCAGTCCGGATACCGCTTTTTTCCAAAACATGAAGGAAATCTTCAGAGGCTGCCATTCCTCCCGCACGGAATGCAGATGGCCGTTTTCCTGTCCACAGTCTCAGGCGTTCACTGCCCTCTGCAATCAGCAGGCTCTGATACTCTTCGGGAAGATTTGCAATAATGTCTGTGCGGGGCCAGAGCATTCCTTTTCTTTTCTGACCGTATTCTTTGTAACCGGGATGGATGTGCAGTTGAATATCCTGTTTTCTGTCCATCAGATAATGGCAGACTTTTTCTGTTTCCCCAGGATATCCCAGTTCATCACCAAAAACCTCAAGAAAAAATGTGGCAGTCAACTGATGCTGTGACAAAATATCTGTAATCAGGGGGATACCGAGTTCTCTGCCATCATATCGTCCCATCATGGCGCGGGCAGGACCCACAGGTTTCAGTCCCGGATTTCCCCGCGCTCCTCCGATACTGCATTCTGCATCAAAAGTGATAAAAACCCCGGGTTTGAGCATTTCTCCGTTCAGCATGGTCAGAATACCTTCAGTGATAAAGCAGAACAAACTTCCAGTTTGTTAATTAATAGCAGCACAAACCGGAAATTTGTGCTACTTTGGCTTCACACAGGTTGAATCTCTGTGTCTCTTTTCCATTTCCGATAATGCACAATGTATTATGCTCTTATTTTTATTAATTTCAGGAATTGCTGTTTCATATCAGCCCAGGCCGGTTTCGGATCTTTTAACCAGAAAACATCATCATGTGTCCAGGGGCCGAAATGCCACAGAAACTGACCCGCTGCATTTATCTTGCTGATGCGCTCCTGATCCGGCGGCAAAGGTTCTCCTCCGATCATGCTCAGCATCCAGTTTGCATCTCCGCCAAGAACCCTTGTCCGGTATCCAAGCCTGTATCTGCCTTTTTTCATTTTTTCCGGTTCAAAATGACTCTGCCAGAGCAGAAAGGCTATGTCAAATCCACCTAAAATGATTGTGGGAAGCCCCCCGCAGAACCTGGGATTGATTTCCAGAAATATATAGCGATCTGTTTTGGGATCATAATGAAACTGCACTGCGGCTACGCCTTCCCATTCAATGGCCTGCAGCAGCCGGACAGCATCCTGTATCACTTTTTCATGGCAGCATGTCACCCGAAGCACTGTCAGACCGCCTGCCAAAGGCATATGGTGCTCCCCGATATATTCACCTGCCATAAAAGCCTCGCCTCTGTGCATAAGAATCTGGACATGAACCTCTGCACCGGGATGATATTCCTGAACAATCACATTGGATGATATGGATTTGACACTTTCCCACAGTTTTCTGAGTTCTTTGTCATTTTTGGCATAAGCAGCCTTCCAGGGACAGTTGGCAATCGATGCGGTCTGCTGACGGGTGCGGAGCACCACAGGATATTTCAGATCGTTTTTCTCCATCACTTTGTCCAGAGTGCCACCCTTTGCCACAGGAATCCCCAGTTTTTCTGACAGTTTATGCAGATAATCCTTGTCAATGGCTTTTGCAAAGCAATCCTCAGTTGAAGTGAAAAGATGGATGTCAGGTTCAAATCTGCAGCGGTTTCGCATGAGTGCCAGATGATAATTCTCTGCTATGGTCATAATGGAACCCACTTCCAACTGACGTGCCAGCTTTTCAATATGATCAATGAAAAGCGGATCCTGACTTCCGCATTCCATCAGCCAGGCCCCCCGGCAGTAACGGCTGTGCACTGCAAGTCCGTTTTCATTTCTGCATACACAGTATACTTCCAGTCCCGCCCGTCCCAGACTTCTGATCACCCACAGCCCAACCTGTGTGTCCGCTCCAATCAGCAGCACCCGGCGGGAAGATGGAACAGTTCCGGATGTGCCGATCTTTGTATTTTTCAGTAATTTCATGATTTGTTTTCCCTGTTTTTCAGTATCCCTGAATAAATATCACTTATCTTTTCAGACATGCAATCCATGCTGTATTCCCTTAACACCCGTTCCCGTCCCTTTTTTCCCATTCTTTGACGCAATTCGCAATCCCTGTATAAACACATGATACGGTCTGCCAGAGCAGCCGTGTCACCGGGACGGATCAGATACCCCTCTTTCCCTTCGGAAATCACTTCAGGAATTGCGCCGATATTTGTGACGATAAGCGGAAGTTCATATGCCATAGCCTCCAGCATGGCCATTGGCAGTCCTTCAGCATAACTGGGCAGAATAAAGGCATCTGCCATTTCCAGATATGCCTCCTTCTGCTTTCCTGAAATGATGCCCGGCAGTTTTATCCGATTTTCAAGTCCGTATGATCGGATCATTTCCTCAATTTTCTCTTTTTCTATTGGACTGTCTGCACCTCCGGCAATATGGACGGTTCCCTGAAAACCATGAGCACAGGAAATATTCACAGCTCTGATAAGATCGTAAACTCCTTTGCCCTGATGAAGATTTCCCAAAAAAAGAAAATTCGGCTCTTTTTCTTTTGCAGCATTTCTTAGAACCGGAACAGGCACACCATTGGGAACAACCTGCCAGTTTGCCTCCGGAGCATAAAAAATCATTTTCTCCTGACATTCCCGGCCCAGAACAATAAGTGCCGCACTGTTTTCAAAAAAATATTTAGCGATGTATCTGCCGACCGGATTCATATACATAACAAAAAGCCCAAACATACCGCCGTGAATGTGGCAGACAAAGGCACATCCCAGAATTTTTGAAATCAGCATATGAATGCAATCGCGCCAGAAAGTGAAACCGCTGCATGTATGAATATGAACGATCTGAACATGATGACGTATAATTGCAGAAATAATCTCATATATCAGAGAAATCTGCGCCCGGATTCCTTTCCACACAGATCGCTTTTCAGGTGTTGTCTTCCCGCTGTTAATCATGATCATCCGGTATTGCTCTGCCAGACTGCTTTTGCTGAGATTGTCTGCAACTGTTGCCATTCCCCCGGTAAGGGGCGGCAGAGGACTGAGCATAATCACAGTGGAAAGGGATGAAAGGGGATTATCCGGTTTCGGTCTGTTTTTGCATGAACCTTTGCAGGATGAAGACAAAATCGAATTTTGGGCAGAGAATCTTTTATTTGCATTCTGAAAACTGCTGCCCCGGTCAGAATCATTTCCCGCATTTCTGTACAAAAATTCATAAGCCTGTATCATCTGTTCCAGACTGTATTTTTCAATCACCCTTTGCCTTGCTGCCTTCCCCAGACTTTCTCTTCTGTCCGGATTTGCAATAAGTTCCCTGAGCGACTCTCTCATTTGGGAAATATCACATGCGGTTACAAGACAGCCGTATTTTCCGTAATCCAGCACTTCCGGCACACCGCCCACAGCCGTTGCAATACAGGGCAGTCCCGCGGACATGGCCTCAATGAGCGCATTGGGATGGGCCTCACTGTCACTTGGCATAATAAATATATCCAGTTTCTGAAGAAATGCCGGTATATCTGCAACATGGCCATGCAGAAAAACATGGTCTGAAATACCAAGTGAGCGGATCAGATTTTCCAGTCTTTCCCTTTCCCTTCCCTCTCCTGCCAGATGAATTTCAGTCCGAATTCCAGATTCTATCAGTTCCGCACAGGCACGGATCAGCAAAGCCTGATTCTTGACAGGTGAGAGACTGCCCACAGTTCCGATACGCAGTATATGTTTTTTGTCAGATTCGGAATGTTTCCGGGGACTGAAAAGCCCTGTGTCCACGCCATTGGGAATAATATCTATGCGTTTTTCTGCTATACCCATGTGCGAGGACATCAATTTTGCTGAGGACGCGCTTACGGTAAAAATACGGGATGTGACATGGGCCAGCAATTGGGAGGCAATTCTGCGCCGGAAAGGCATGAGTCCGGCACTGTCAAGCCCGTGAAAACTGAAAATCAGGCTGGGACGATGACACAGCATCATACGGGCCATTGCCACATCCGGCCATGCGCTCCAGTTTCTTGCATGAATGACAGCAGGGGATAATTTTCGTATCAGCCGGGCAAGCCGCAGGGGAAGCCGCAGCTCATTGGACCGGGCATTCATGCAGTATATCTGCACAGTATCATCAAACCAGTTCCGGATGACTGCATCACCTGCAAGGCATATCACAGAATGGCGGAATCCCTTCTGCAAATCCAGTCCCCGTATAACACGGCTCATGGCAAGTTCCATTCCGCCCGGCCCCATCATTGGAACCACATGAAGAATATGATGGTTTTTATGTTTTTTCAGCATGGGAGATTTCACTGTTTTTCGCGTTTTCCGCATCCTCTTTCGCATTCTGGACAGCGCGCCACAGGCATACCGGAAAGACAAAAATCAGCCAGTTGGTGTTTTCCGCATACAGTTTGCCAATGGTGATACCGCCCCACATGGAAGAGATAAAACTCAGGATGGTGCCGAAACGGAACCAGATCATATCCTGTCTGGTTTCCGGCGGCAGTTTCTCTATTTCCCTGCCAATCTTCCTGTAAAGCAGCAGTGTTGAAAAAATGATAATAACATACAGCACTGCGCCCTGAATGCCCAGTTCCGAATAACACAGAACATACATATTATGGGCATCTTTTCTTTTGCCATATTCAGGAATATATGGAACAATGGCATCTGCAAAATTTCCGGCTCCAACGCCAAAGGGATAATCCATGAACATTCTGGTGGAAGCCTGCCAGATATAAATCCGGCTTTGGGCGGAATCATCCCGCTCGTCCTCTTCGGCAGTGATTGACTGCATTCTGTCAAGAAACTGCTCACTGACAACAAAAGAGGCTCCGATCAGTCCCAGCATTATATACAGAAAATATGCTTTGCGAATCTGTTTATGTGCAACAAACAGGCCCAGAAATCCGGCCACTGCCAAAGCAAGAAAACCTCCCCTGCTTTGGGTCAGCACCATTCCATTGACGGTAAAGGCTCCGCATACAGCGGCAACAGCTTTCCCCTTCCAGCCGCTGCGCACAAACTGAACCGCAATAAAAGGCAAACATAAGGCAAAATGGCCTGACAGACGGTTTGCTTCATTGAAATCCGATCCGCCAACACCGTCAAGTCTTCCACTGATATACAACCAGCTTGGGGCATCATAGGCCATATATCCCACAAAAAAAGTGGCAATGGAAATGGTCCAGAAAAGAACATTCACTCTTTTGACAGTTGTAATAATATGTGTGAACAGAAAAGCGGAAACAAGCTGCTTTGTCATTTTTATATGGGGCGGATCAACTGTACGATCTGTAATCTGACCAAAGGCCCCGGTTATGGTGGAAGACCATATCATCAGGACAAATATTATGCAGAGCCATTCCTGGTCTGTCAGGAAGTCCTGACCATAGCGCAGTTTGTCTCTGTTCCGCACAGCACCTATGAATGTCATCAGGCTAAGCATGACAGCAAAGCGGATACCCAGCAGGGCCAGAGGCTTTCCCCACCACTGTTTTTCAGGAGCTGTGTTGTAATGCAAAAGATAAGCAACCACACCGACCATGGGATGATACAGCGCACCACCGCAGAAAAAGACAAACACAATCAGCAATGCAAGGGCTTTGACAGGCATTATATTTTGGATTCCAGAATGGTTCTTATATTTTCAGCATTGTGATTCCAGGTAAGTTCCCTGCACACTCTTTTTCTGCCTTCCTGCCCCATTTTTTTGGCCATAGCCGGATTTTCCAGGAGCCGGATCACAGCCCCGGCAATCTCTTCCGGAGAATCTCCCTGCGTCAGAATCCCGGTCAGGCCGTGGACAACCGCATCAGGCACTCCGCCTGAATTTCCTCCTATCACCGGAATTTCACAGGCATTGGCCTCCAGAAAGACGATACCGAAACCTTCCACATCGTTTCCTGTGAGGATACGGTTGGGCATGAGAAATATGTCCGCGATATTGTAAAGTTCCAGCAGCGATTCATCTGACACTTTTCCAAGAAAACGGACATGGGAAGACAAATCTGAATCTTTGACCAGTTTTTTCAAACGGGTTTCATATTCACCAATCCCGCCAATCAGATAGATGGCTTTCGGCACGGATTTGAGAATGGATGGCATAGCTGCAATGACCATATCCTGTCCTTTTCGTTTGGACAGACGTCCCACAGTGAGAAGCACTTTTCTGTTTTCCACCTGCCATTTGGCTTTCAGGGCATTTTTATCAGGCAGAGGTTTGAACTGCTCAGGGTCCGTACCCGGATGAACAATCCGGATTTTTTCCGGACAGATTCCGCCTTCTGTAAGTTCCCTGCATGTAAAACCGCTGTTTGCAGCAATATGATCCGCCCATCGGTATACCGACCACAGGATATGGCGTTTGAAAGCACCTGTTATTTTTCTGCGGCTGTTGAGTTCGGTCTCTGTTCCCCATGTGGTGATTTCCTCCCCGTGTGCAAGTATCAGATTTTTTATGCCAAAAATCCTTCCGGCAATGACAGCAGTCAGTCCTTCCGGCAGGACACGTGCTGCAATTATTGCATCCGGACGGTTTTGCATACAGAAACGGATTGTATGAATCATGAGATTTGCATACATCACAAGGGATTCAGGCCGGAGAAAAGCCAGACGTTCCAGACGGATTCTCCGGACATCCACATTTTCAATCATTTCCTGTGCCGGACAGCCCTTCACTGTTTCTGTCAGCACAGTCGCGTTATGCAGACGTTTGCACAGTTCATGCACCCAGATAAAAGCTCCGCCTTTGTGAGGCAGATACTTCTGGGACAGTGCAAGATATTTTTTCATCACCGTTTTCCTTTCAGTAAGATTGCCTGCGATGCGCTTCCCTGTTTTTCAATGCAAAAAAAATGATAAATAAAAAGACATATCAATTAACTGAATTGTCAAAAATATTTCTTTGCATACCGTGGAAACCGGCATCCGGCCTGTTTCAGATGTCCGGCAGGATGCCATACACCACAATATTTAAAAGAATCTGTCTGCCGCCAGCCCACAAAAGTTTTGTAAAAAAATAACCTGTACAATTTTCGGTAGTGGGTCAAATCCGTTGATTTTTGTTTCATGAACATATATAATATGTTTCATGAAACAGTATATCAAAATTTTCTGCCCTCACTGCGGCAAAGACGATCTTGTCAAAAACGGACACAGCGAAAACGGCACACAGCGTTATCGCTGTAATCAATGCAAAAAAAGTTTTCAGACGGCTTACTCTTACAACGCACGGCGTCCCGGAATCAAAGAGCAGATTGGGAAGCAGACCCTTAACAGCAGCGGCGTCAGGGATATAAGCAGAAATCTCAGTATTTCAAGAAACACTGTGATCTCCGAACTCAAAAAAAAACTCCGGCGGAAGTGAATCCGTATTTTCCGACCGATCCCGGTGTGATTCCCTCTCCGGATGTTGAAATCCGGACGGATGCGGAAGCCGATGAATTTTGGAGTTTTGTCGGTGACAAAAGCAATCAGAGATGGACGTGGTACGCAGTTGAGAGAGATTCCGGAGTAATTCCCGCATGGCACAACGGAAGGCGGACGGATGAAAGCTGTGCCCGTCTGATGGAGAAATTATCTGTATTTCCGATAAGATATTATCATACCGATGACTGGAAAAGTTACAGTAAGTTTATTCCGGCCGGGCATCATATTATCGGCAGGGACAGCACATGGAAAATCGAAAGGAGAAACCTCAATTTCAGGACACATATCAAACGCCTGAACCGCAAAACGATCTGTTTTTCAAAGAACGAAAAAATCCATGACAATGTTATCGGAATGTATATAAACCGTTATTATTTTAAAACGGGCAAATTCTTGGAATCTGCCTAATCAACGGATTTGGGCCACCACCCAATTTTCATGTCCGGAAATTCTGAGGGTTTTCAAAACCCTCAGGGTTTATAACAGGTTATTTTGATACAGACCACTAATTCTTCTTCAAATGCCCTGTAAGATTGTCTAATATCTTCCTACGGTAGTCAGCAGGCAGAAGAATAAAAAATGCGATTGGGATATAAAAGATGATGGAAGTGAAAACCTGCAGCCAGAAAAGACTCCAAGTCTGATCTCCAATAAACCTGTCCACCAGTATACATGCTCCCCAGAACAGGACAATTGCAAAACTGCCTGTCAGCCCTATGTGAACAATAAATTTACTGAAATCCATGCCTGCTTTGCGGCAGGCATACCAGGGCAGAATCGCGGTTTTGATCAGGGCCCGTGACACCAGAGTTCCTCCGGCAACACCCAATAATCCCCAATCCATATATAACACAAAAAACAGGGAAAGACTTATATTTACAACGGCCTCGGTTGCTGCAAGAGCGGCATTGAAATGAACATAGCCAATAGCTGCCAGAATTTCATTTGATCCCAGTGTAAAAAGATAAAACAGCCTGGACCCTGACAGTATTAACATCACCAGTGCCGCTGTTTTTACCGAGGATTCGGGAAATGAGGGACTGAGCATCCACAGACGGATAAAGGGTTCAGCGTACACAATGAAACCGATATACAAAGGAAGTCCGAACAGCAGTCCCAGCCTGAGCTGCCGGAAAAAAAGCCATCGCACTTCATCCATGTCGTTTCGGGCTGCCGCACGCTGAACAGGTGGGAAAAAGGTGTTTCCTATCAAACCGATAAAAGTGGTTGAATAGAAAACCATCATTGCCCCAACCGAATATACAGTTACAGCCTGGACACTGATAAATGCTCCCACAACAACCATATCCGTCTGTCCGGTAATTTTAAAAGAAACAGAAGAAATAAAAGCAGATGTTCCATATCCCAGCAATTCCCTTATTCTTTCCCGTTTCATAGACAAGGGCCAGAAACGGAAACGGCTGTATATTTTTTTTGACATCAGGCCGTTTGCCAGCATTCCCAGAATATTTGCCGCAACCACAACAAAGGTCAGACCGGCAATGCCGTGTCCCCAAATCAGGATAATGACTGTTCCGGCAGCACGGAATATCAGAACAGACACATCAATAATACGGGCAATATCAAAACGGTCATGTGCAACCAGTATACTTGAAAATACGGCTCTTACCGCAGAAAACCATACGTTAACGGCCATTACAGGCAGAAGGATATTTACAATGGTATTGTATTCTTTGGGAACAGCTTGAAAAATATCCTGAAAAAACAGACCCAGTACGATTCCAATCAGCAGAATAACCAGGCCGATAATGGAATAAAAACCCAGACCGCTTCTGATGGTTTCATCTGTTTTTTCATAATCTTCCTTGCCAAGATAAAGGATAATGTAACGCCCTGTGCTTGCCCGGACCCCCAAATCCAGTATGCCCATATAACCGGTCAGAACTGTCAGCAGACTCCAGATCCCGTATTCCACTGCCCCGAGTTTTTCCACAACAAAGGGGGAAAGAAAAAACATTATCAGCATGTCCGCGCCATGTCCGAACCAGTTGGCAAAGAGATTTCTTGCATATATTTTGGAGTTTTTCGTCATATTTTTTTATAATCACCCGGCTGTGGTGTCCCGGCTTTGATGCAAACCGGACATCAGCCTGCAAAATAATCTGACAGCAGCTTTTCGCAGAAATGTTCATGCAGTGCGAACCAGTCATTATCAGCGTATGATTTCCATTTGCCGGGTTTGGGCATCTTTACCAAAGCCGCAAGTTTGGCAATATCCGGATTCCCGATCCCGGCTGCATCAAGCAGTTTGGGAATCTCTTTTTCAGGCTTTTGTCCAAGATTTTCAAAACAGACAGAATAATCTGCATAACGGCTGGCTGAGATATAAGAAAGTTTCCAGATGAAATAAAAGAGACGGTAGGGATGACTGATATATTTTTCATTCAGAAAGGGAAAATGGTACTTCAGATCCCGTGCCCAGGGCAGCAGATAAAAACGGTCATATGCCACAAAATCCCTTACTGTTCCCTCGCTGGAAAAAGCATCCGGATTTCTCAGAGATGAACACCACTGATCTCTTGGATGACGGAATATGTGAATGATTTTGGCAAAAGGATAATTTTTTTTCAGCCATGCAAGACGGAAATCCACCCGGTTGAACTGAAGAACCGGTATACCACTGCTTTTTTGAATAAGTATATTGATATATTCTTTCATTTCAGGGGCCCAGAACATTGCATCCATATACAGATTCCGGTATGTCCAGTCTGTACGGTGATACTGCCCCAGTTCCGACATCCCCTCATATTCCCGCCAGTAATCGCTGACATTCAGATGTGTGGAATCCACGCGGCTGCCTCTGCCTGCGGGATCAAACCACCGCCGTTCATTCAGGGGTTCATAATATGAGGTGCATCCGCTGATATTGCGGAAAATATTCCATAGCAATGTGCTTCCGCTGCGGAAACGGCCTGTGATGAAAACTGCCCTGTTTTCCCCTTGTGCTTCCCCTGATGAAATTTTTCCGACTTCAGGATAAGGAAGATCAGGACAGTCAGATATGTTATAATCCAAAGGGGGAACATTGCTCAGCAAACCTCTGAACATGGAAACTGCAATCTGTCGGCTGTCATCAATATCTGACACATGTGAAAGAAACTGAAAAAAAAGGCTTCTCAGTCTGTATCTGATGTTTTTTGTCATAAGAAAAAATCCGCTTTCATCCATAAAAATTTTCACTGCAAAAATTTTCCGTCCAGAATATTTTTATATACCGGAACATAAACCGAAGTGGTTTTCTCCCATGTATGATGCTCCCTCACCCATCTGAATCCCTCTGTCTGAAGCCCTGTCCGCAGCGTTTCATCCCTGAGAAGTCTGTCCAGTCCCGCAGCAAGGGCCTTGGCATTTCCGGCAGGAAAAAGAAAACCGGTATGATTATGCCGGATCAGTTCCTTATGTCCGCCCACATCACTTGCAATAAATGCCTTTCCCATTGCCATTGCCTCCAGCGGTTTTAATGGCGTAACCAGTTCAGTCAGGCGCATGGAATAGCGGGGATAGGCCAGAATGTCAATCAAAGCATACACACCCGCGATTTTTTCATGATCGATCCGTCCCGGCATGATCAGTTTGTCCCCTATATTCAGCAAATTTGCCTTTTCTTTCAGTTCCTTTGCCATTTCTCCGCCCCCGATCAGGAGCAGCACCGCATCCGGATGGAGATCTGCGATCTGTGAAAAAGCCTCCACCAGCAGATCCAATCCTTCATAGCGGTAAAAGGAACCGATAAATCCAATCACTTTTTTGTTTTTCAGTCCCCATTCCTGAACAAACTGCTCATCCGGATCACACAAAGCAAAATTTTCCGGATTGACCGCATTGAAAACCGGTGTAATTTTTTTTGCCTCAATTCCTCTTTTAATCAGATCATTTTTCAGGCCGTGACAGAGAATTGCCACATGATCAGCTTTTTTGCACACCCATGTTTCAATGGCACGGGTCAGCCGATATTTCCATGAATTTTCTGCATATGTGCCATGATCCACAGCCGCATCTTCCCAAAAAGCCCGGATTTCATACACAACCGGAATTTTCATCTGCCGTCCGACCCAAAGTGCGGGAATGGCATTGAGTACAGGTGAATGGGCATGAAGAATATCCGGTTTTTCCATATCCGCAACCTGCCGGATGCGTTTGGCAAGCCGAAGCATCAGTTTGGATTCATAGGCAAAAGGAATGGGTGCGGAAGCCACCGCACCGCTGCGGTAATAGGTGAAGTCTCCTATATCTTCCTGCCAATGCCATTCTCCTTTCCAGCTTTCCTCATGTTTCGGGGAAGTCAAAATCACAGGTTCCCATCCCCTTGATCTCTGAGCAAGAAAAATATTCTGACTGCGGAAGGTATAACCGCTGTGCAGCGGCAGACTGTGATCAAGAATGTGAAGAATTTTCATTTATGCTCCAAAAAACTCTTAGTTCAAAACAGCTAAAACTGCCTCTGCAAACGCAGTTCCGGACGTACAGAAAGAGCTGGATGCCAGCCCGGATTTTTCCCCTCACCCGCATATGCACCTCGGAACCGGGGATCTCTGACAGAACCGTTGAAATCCAAACGGGAATATCCAAAATCTCTGAACATATCAGAATCGACGGCTGTTCCACTCAGTTTTCCTTTGATTGGAAAGGGATTAAGCAGTCCCGGAGCCGAAAAAGCACTGTGAACATATTTTTCCGCATTGCTGTATCTGTCGAATATATTGTCCTTTTCCTCAGAAGCACCGTAAATGGGCGTATCTGCAAAAATTGCATTGCCAATGACTCTCTGCCGGTACATGGAATCAGGTTCGGAAATCCTTATTCCTTTGTCCCCGCGGATAATCAGTGTATTGTAAAATACGCTGATATTCCGGGGAGAAAAGCCATTGTGTTTCTGAAAAACAATTCCTCCACCGTCCAGATGATTAACGCATATATTATTGTAAAATGCAATGGTTCCTGTTCCCTGAAAAAGATTTTCAGAAGGATTCTGGTAAAAAAAATTGCCGTAAATTTCATACTGATCTCCGGAACCATCTCCGCTTGCAGGGAAATTCCCCACCAGCAGATTGGGTCTGGCATCAGAACCGGATGAGGCATTTTTTTCTTTGCTGAACACATTGTAACGAATTACGGTTTTGCCCTTTGACGGCATTCCGGAAACCGTCCGTGTTCCCTCATTCTGATGCTTGATCTGCATATTGTAACCAATGGTATTGACTATCAGATTGTATTCAACAAGTCCGTTTGCAAAAGGCTGAGATCCATCTGAATTTCCAAGATAAATCCCTGTGCCGGCCGCTTCAATGGTATTTCTTCTTATCACCCAGTCCCAGGCAGGGCATTTGCTGCTGATTCCACAGGTATTCCGGTCTGCCCCATGCCCTGTGATATGAAGATTTTCAAGTGTGATATGATGTGCATATCCGCGTGATGAATCTCCGGCTTTAACAGCATCAATGAAAGGTATGTTCTGCCCGTCAATTTTCAGATTTTTTATCACAATATAAGAAGAATTCACAATACTGACTGTGTTTCTGCCTCGTTTCCCTGTGAATACAGCAGGCCTGCCTTTTTCAGGGCCGGAAATGACAATGGGCCGGGATTTTTTTCCGTTTTTGTTTTTTATTTTCAGTCCGCCGGTATAAACACCCGGACGCAGATACAGACTGTCTCCTGCTTTCATGCCTTGAATATATCTGGAATAGTTGGAAGGCCCTGCCTTAATAATCCGGCCCTGCACATTGTCCGGAAAAACAAAGATGAACAGAAAAAATATACAAAAACAGCATATTTTCAGCATTGTTTCATAAATCATTGTAAGTTTATGACAATATCATTCAAATCAGACATATTCTTTTTCCAGTCACAGAAAACAGTTATATATTCTCTTGCCATCTTTCCCAGATAATTTCCCAATGCCCTGCTTTCCAGAATTCTTGTCACCTCATTTGCGAAATGCTGAGATTCATCTGCAATCAGAAAAGGAACATTTTTGTCTGTCCTGATCCCCTTCACAGCGGTTGATGTTGTCACCACCGCCTTTTTCATGGACATGGCTTCCAGCACCTTGTTCTGAACCCCTCTGGCAATGCGCAGCGGAATCACACTGACATCAGCCATTTCATAATAGGGACGAATATCATCCACAAAACCGGTCACATGCACATCTTTGATTTTTTCCAAATCCCTGACCCTGGGATCGGGTTTGCTGCCGACAATATAAAATTGTGCATCTGCATATTTTGCTTTGATGAGTGGGAAAATATCTGCACAAAACCGGCATACGCCATCCACATTCGCGTAATAATCCATTGCACCTGTAAAAAGCAGAACAGGCCCTTTTTTTTCCGCAAGGGGAAGATCAGAACCCTGCGGAGAAAAATACTGATGATCCACGCCATTCGGGATAACAGATATTTTACAGGCACGGGGATACAACTGGTAAAACAGACTGGCTTCCTGTTCAGATATGAAAATGGAACGGTCAAAATCCCGGTTTATTTTTTTTTCATATTCCAGCAGAAATCTGTATTCCATCCGGTAGATCAGATTCAGCGGAAAAGCGCAGTTTTGGGCATACTGACGCCATTTGTCTGAATCCAGATCGCAGAAATCCATAATCAGTCCAGGACGTTTTTTTTCTGAAAACAGATTTTTTCCGCTCCGCGAGGTATAGAGATATTCTGCCATTGGAGAGGAAAAACAGACAATGGCATTGTAATCGTTTTGAAAAAGAAGCAGATCAATTTTCTTTTGCAGAGATTTGGAATAAAAATATCCCACTGACAGGGGCTGGCCCTGAATCATCCGAAACAGTCCTTTAATCTTGCCTTTCAAAGGATTCAGCGGGGCGAGCATCACATTTCTGCAATATTTTTTCAGATCAGATTCATATCTGAAATCTGCCGGATTGTCAACCAGCGCGGCCAGATCTATATCATGAAAAGAGGAAAAATATTTGATTTCATTGAACGATCTGACTTTATCCCCTTTGTTGGGCGGATAGGGAATCCGATGAGAAAGATAGAGAATTTTCATATCGGCCTTTTGTGCATTTTTGTATAACAGCGGAAAAGCATGATTCCCAGCAAAACGCCCATGACATTGAAAAGTATGTCCAAAACAGAAAAAAAACGCCCAGGAACAAATACCTGCAGCAGTTCATTGACAATTCCGTATCCACTGGCAGATGCAAAAACATAAAACGCTGTGTTTCTGACTATTTTTTGCTTTTCAATAAAATGGAGCCATAAAAAACCGAGAATCATATATGCCGGAATATGCCCCAGATTCTGCAATTCAGGATTCAGATGGAAGCGGTATTTGAAGGGCAGGGACTGATCCGATGGAATCAAAGACAGCACAAGCAGAAGCAGCATATATCCTGCAAGAATCACCCTGCACTGTTCCGGCTGAAGCTGTTCAAAATTACGGAACATATCTGACAATCTCCGGTCCGATGATTTTGGTGGCCCACAAAGGCAGTTTTCGCCATATTTCTATTTTTTTATGATACTTGGGATTTGCCGGACTGATATTGGGCACTTCTGTGACTGTGTTCAGATAATAGCGGTAATGCAGCAGCCGGGGTTCAAATCCCCAGTGGCGTTTGAAATGAAAAGGCCCGGTATCTTTCTTGCTTCTGCCAAAATCAAAAATCCGGTATCCTTTCTGGGCAGCATCACTCATCAGAGCCCAGTACAGATAATCATTTGCTGCAAGATTCTGGGATTCCGGAACAGCACCTGAATAATAGGGAATGACCTGATCTTTGAAATAAAAACTGAGAACTCCGGAAAGAGCTTTGTCATCTTTGAAGATAATCAGGATATTGGTTTTGTTTTTGAATTCTTCCAGAATATTTTTAAGATATTTTTTGGAAAAAACCGGAGATCCCAGCCGATGATAACTTCGGGCAAACAAATCATAAAATATGTCAAGCAGTTCCACACCGCCAAAACGTGCTTCCAACTCATTTTTCATGCCCTGACGGATCATTCTCCGGGTTTTTCTGGGAATGCTGTTGAGATTTTTCTCATTATCAGCATCAATTTCCTTTTTGAACACATAATACAAATCTTTTCCCGGCATATCCGGCAGCAGATTTTCTTCATTTCTGATTTCCAGATATTCCAGATAATTGTCTTTTGTCAACTCCACTGCTTTGCAGTAAAGCTGCTGTTCAATATTTTTGTCATCAGCAAGAATTCCGCCGTATGTGCCAAAAGGCACAGATACCATGGATTTGCCAAAGAGAATGCTTTTGACGGAAAACAGCGGAAATACGCCTTTGATCCGGAAATTTTCCTCATATATCAGGTAAAAGGCTTTATGCCTAAAGGAGCGTTCCACAACATTTTTCCATCCGCTCAGATGAAAAAAACTGCTGCGGAAATGGTGCATGACATAATAATCCCAATATTTCTGATCCGCAGGTTCAAACAGTCTTATGCACATTTGGCTGATTCCTTCAAATAATGATGACAGCCCATAAAACAGCAGGCTGCAAAGGACTGAAACAGTCCGGAGAGTTTTGCTTCAGTTCTGTGAAGATTGCTGTAATGCCTGAACTTAAAAAACGCGGAAGCCTGTTTCACTCTGGGCTGATCCTGGTCAATTTCCCAGGGGTGCATGTAAAACAGATAAGCGTCCTCATGCCTGAGTATATTTCTGATTCCCTGTCTGAACACAGGAAAAGGAATCAGACGGAAATACCCGCCGCCGCCCCAGGGAAGAATATGTTTTCCCATGTTCAGATTGCTCACAGGCAGTTCATAAAAATTCTCTGCCATTTTCACAGCAATTCCTGTTTTTCTGTTTTCCGGCAGGGAGACATGGCCGTAACGTCCGTGCATGGCAAAAGAATTATAACTGGAATCATAGAGATAGCCACTATCCTGAATAATTTTCAGAATTTCATTGTCAACGGAAAAACTGGGCGCACGATAGCCTTTTACAGAACAGCCAATAATATCTTCCAGCATTTTTCTGCTTTTTGCAAGATCATTTTTCAAATTTTCACAGGATTCCTGCCTGCACAGATGATGATAATATCCGTGAGAGGCTACCTCATGGCCCCTGTCATGGATTTCCCGCACAATCCCCGGATACTTTTCCGCGAGCCATCCCAGAATAAAAAATGTGGCCCCAGGTTTTTCATATTCCCCGGTATCCGGA
Source organism: Desulfococcaceae bacterium (assembly GCA_050180235.1). Taxonomy (GTDB): domain Bacteria; phylum Desulfobacterota; class Desulfobacteria; order Desulfobacterales; family Desulfococcaceae; genus JAABRU01. The sequence goes on along the minus strand of JBFXEJ010000004.1, from coordinate 36,900 downwards.
TTCAGGCACTTCTGCTGATCCAGAAAATCAAGAAGACGGTGGGTGTTTTTTTCCACCCGGTGTTCGCAGAAATTCCAGTCAGAAAAACGGATATACGGCTTGAAATTTTCCACCTGAAACCAGTCTTCCACATCAATTGTCAGAAGAATTGTTTTTTTCATAAATAATCCAGAAACCATTCCATGTCTTTTGTTTCCGGTTTCAGTCCGGTCAGAACATTTTCAATGTCAAAATCTGTATTCCCGGTTATTTCTTCCAGATGAATTTCAAGACTGAACAGCAGATTGGCATAATCATCTTTAAACAGGTGATCGGCAGCCTGATAAAAATGTTTTCTGACAGCATTGCGGTAAGAGGTTCGGTTCTTGCGGAAGAAACGGTTCAGCCGGTTCTGCCATGCTTTGATTTCAGTCTGCCAGTGTTTTCTGTATTTCTCTGTATCCGGCATCACACGGGAAATTTCCATTAAGACAATGTGAACAATCAAAGTTTCCCATATTCCCTGAAAATCAGGATGTTCTGGCATTTCTGTCAAACTCCATACGGCCTGTTTTCTTGTTATGATTCCCTGTTCAAACTGACCCATAATCCGGTCAATCTGATTCCTGTGCATCAGGTTCATGATATTTCTCCAATATTTTCTCTGATGGATGCAGCAACCCGCTGTGCGGTTCTGCCGTCCCAGAGTTCAATGTTTCTCTTTTAAGGTGATTTCCAGAAAAGAACATCCCACCGCAGCATAAGCTTCTGGCCTGTGCCTGTAAACTGAACCGGGATATTTATTTTCATAAATCACCTAACGGATTTTCCAACAAAATTGGAAAAATTTAAGCAACTTTCAGCAGTTCTGTTTCATAGGGCAACTGAAAATTGCCTGCCACAACACCGGGAACTGTAATATCTTCATCCAGTTCTTCCCATCGCAGGGCAAATCCGTTGAGACGCAGGCTGACTTTTTTCAGTTGCCCGTCAGTTGCCTCTCTGAGAATCCGGAAACGGTCGGCAGGAAATCCCAGAATACGGCCATCTGTAAGTTCGAGAAAAATCATTCTTTCCTCTGCCCATGCTCTGATGGCAGCAGGCTCAACAGATGTTTTATATTCTTTGACTTTGGAACTCATTGTATTTTTACTTTAACAAATCCAGATAGTTGAAAACTATTTTTTCAATCAGTCTGAGGTGTGCGCGGATGTGCTCCCCGGTTTCTTGCCAGACGCACCGGATCAAGCCAGAATTTGCATTCTCCTTCCGGTGTGTCCACATGAATATGCGGAGGTTCATTTCCTTCATCTGAATAAAAATGGAAACGGAATGCTTTTATTTTTAATACAGTTGGCATTATAAATAATCGGAATGATCTGAAGTTTTTTTACAGCAGTATGTCTTTTATGGATTCAACAGCACGTTCCGCAGTTTTGCCGTCCCAAAGTTCAATGTTTTTCTTTTCCGGACGGTTTCCGCACAGGACAGACTGCATTTTTTCCTCCAGATTTTGGTCTTTGCACAGGCAGTTGCTTCCCTGCGTGACAGTGACAGGCCGTTCGGTATTGGGACGAAGCGTAAAGCAGGGAATTCCCAGATAAGAGGTTTCTTCCTGAATTCCGCCGGAATCTGTGATGACAAACGCGCAGTGGAAAACCAGATTCATAAACCGGACATAACTTTGGGGTTCCATGAGACATATTCCCCGGCTTTGGGTTAGTATGGAAAGAAGGCCGTATTTCTCAAGATTTTTGCGTGTGCGGGGATGAAGGGGAAAAACAAGAGGTTTGTCATTGGCAATGCGTGTGAGCATATGGCAAAGAGATGCAAGAATTTCCGGATGATCCACATTGGAAGGACGGTGAAGTGTGACAATTCCGTATGCGCCTTTTTTAAGACCGTTTGCTTCCACTGTATTTTGCTGTACAATTTTGTCCCGCAGCATTTCCAGGGAATCAATCATAATATTGCCCACCCGGCAGATTTTCTTTGGTGAAACCCCTTCCCGGATCAGATTTTCATCTCCGTCCGGCGAAGGTGTCCACAGAATATCTGCAAGCGCATCTGTGACCAGCCGGTTGATTTCTTCAGGCATGGTGCGGTCAAAAGAGCGCAGACCTGCCTCCAGATGGGCCACCTTAATGCCCAGTTTGACTGCGGCAATGGTGGCAGCCATTGTGGAATTGACATCGCCCACCACAACCACCAGATCCGGCTGTTTTTCCATAAGAATTTTTTCATAAGCCATCATAACCTGACCTGTCTGCTCCGCATGGGAACCGCTGCCCACGCCCATGTGAATATCAGGTTCCGGAAGTCCGAGATCCTGAAAAAACACATCTGACATGTTCAGATCATAATGCTGTCCTGTATGCACAATAAAAGGCATAGCCCATTTTTCCTTTTTCAGGGCATGATACAGGGGTGCGATTTTCATAAAATTGGGCCGGGCTGCGGCTATCAGGTGAATACTTTTTTTTTTGTCTGTCATTTTGAGTTGTTATCCTTGCATCAGGTCAAATTCTTTCCAAATAAATCATAGTTCAGATGTCAGGTGCTGATCACCAGTTCAGACCGGAAAAAGAGATTCTTGCAATCAGAAAATTCTCCATTCCGGACAAGCTGCATACGATCATCAGCATTCATGCGGCTTTCTCTTTTCCTGAAAGCTGTAATTTTTTCTCCATTTTTGAAAGCAGATAGGAAACAGCAAACAAAAGCACAAACGCGACTGCAAACACCAGCATTCCTGACATATCATGCAGAAAACCCTGCGCTGTTTCCGCTCCGATCCACCGGGCCATCATGGCTGTTGATGTCAGGCGGATGATATTGACAAGCACAGCAATGGGAATGGCTGAGAGAAACAGAATCCATTTATTGGGATTTTTTAATGATCCGATATATGCAAAGGCTGCGCTCAGCGCCAGCAGAGAGGTCAGGGATCGCAGACCGGAACAGGCATCCACCACTTCCAGAGATGTATTGGCCAGGTGCAGAACATTGCCTTCCCGCAGTACCGGTATTCCGATAAAATAAATAATATTTGCGGTGAGTTTTGCGGCAAAAAGCTGCAAAGGGAATGCCACATGGTTCCAGATAATGGACGGAATGGGAATCATAAATATCAGATAGGCGATGGGAACCCAGACCTCACGGGCTGTTTCTTTTCCAAAAAAATACAGCACCAGACCAAAGAGCATCACAGGAATGGAAAATCGCATGGTGAAAAATTCTGCTCCGATATTTCCCGCTATATGCAGTGCAATAGCAAACAGAATGAAGAACAGTCCCCATTTGCCAGGCGCAGATATTATTTTTTTCAGTTCAGTTTTTTTCTGCCATATCATATATCCTGCAATAAAAGGAATCAGAAAACCGTGGGAATAATTTTCATCAGAAGACCAGTCATGAATCAGTCCGCTGATGGTGTGATGATAAAGCAGGGCAAAAGAAAGGGAGAGCATAACTGTCTGAACAGCAGGAGAAGTCATGCGCCTTTCTGTCATTTCAGGATTTGTTTTCATGATGGAATATACTCATTCAAAATTGGCATAATTGTCTCAGCAAAATCGGTGAGAGATTTCAGAGCCTTTTCTTCATCATTTTTCACAACAGGGGAAATTAGACGGACAAAGGAACCGTCTGTGCGATGCCGTGTGACAGAATCAATGACCAGCCAGATTTTTTCCATATATTCTGATGCAATGATACGCCCTCTGGAATGAAACCAGTACAGCACGATCTGTTTCTGACCGCGATTTTGCAGCCTGAGCATAATCACATCTGTTTTCTCATCCGGATTTTCCGGTTTTCTGATTTTCACAAGGGAAGTGCCAACAATATTCCATCCCGCACCCGGCATACAGTTTTTGGGAGAATGAATCAGGTCTCCCTCGCGCTGGCTTTGGTAAAAACCTATATAGAGCTGCACCTGCCTGCCATCCGGATCATGGTAATTGCATAAAAATGAATCATCCACGCCCAATACTTGGTATACTTTGGGATCAAAACGGCTTTCGGTTCCAGACCACTGACCAATCTGTTTTGGAAAATCCGCAAAGGGCCTGTTGGGATGAATATCCTCTGCATTGCTGACATAGCGGAGAAATACGGCGCCCAGTATCATAAGAACAGAGGCTGTGATTGTGTTTTTCATTGGCATAATGCAGTTTTTCCTCAATGCAGCACAGGCATCCTGCCTGTGAAAGTTATGAACAAGCTGGAAGCCTGTTTTACTTTTGAAAAAAAGTGAAAAATGAATCGGATGATGTGTGAATAAAACAACTGAGCAGTTCGTCCTTGTCCTCTTTTTCCGGTGGCGGAATATAGCCTAAACCTGAAATATTTTTTATCATTCCATTGCTGACAGAGGAAGAATCCGCCTCATCCCCGGTTCCTGCATCAATAAAGGTCATACGCACTTCTTTTCTGTCCGCGCTGAATACCGCATCATTGTATGCAGTCCATCCTTTGACTGTTCCGTATCCGTACCAAAGGTATCCGGCAGGAGCGGGTTCGGGCAGATAAAAAATCACAACTACCTGGCCTCCGGGATTATCCAGCCGGATTTCCAAATAAGTAAGACCGTATGGCAGATTCTGCGGCCGGCTGACGGTATCGGAGATGGAAGCCGGATCAAGTCCGCCGAGTTTTACCAGACTGCCGCCGCTCTCAATGTGTATTCCCATGTATCTGCCTGTAAGTGTTGCAAATGTGGTGACAGAATCCGGAAACCCGCTGATGCCATTGGCATTGACTGTAACCAGAACCTCATCGCTGTTTTCCAGTCCGACTTTGTCTTTTACGGAAAGTGCAAAGACAAGTCCGGCATCCCCCACTTTCGGGGCCACAAAGGTTGTCTGCACAGCATTGGCATTGGAAAGGGATACCGCAGATCCGGATTTCTGCACCCACTGATAGGATGAAATTCCGCCATCCGGATCATAGGAAGCGGAACCGTCCAATGTTACGGTCATTCCTTCTGTTACTGTCTGATCTTTTCCCGCATTTGCTACCGGACGGGCATTGATAATATGTATGCTGATTTCGGCTGTATCCTGTTTCCCCCTGCTGTCTGTGACTGTGAGTGAAAATATCAGGGTTTCCCCTTCCAGACCCGTATCCGGTGCGGTAAACTGAATTTCAGCTTTGTCAGAAGAGGATAAGGTTACACTGGTGCCGGAAGTCTGTGCCCATTGATATGTGACAATTTCTCCGTCAGTCACAGAGGAAGCTGAACCATCCAGTATCACCGTATCCCTTGAATTCACAGTCTGATCTTCACCCGGATCCGCTACAGGCAAAGTTCTCTCCACATGAATAAGCACCTCTTCGGCATCCTGCTTTCCTTTGTCATCTGTAACCGTGAGCATAAATACCAGTGTTTCCCCCTCAGGTTCGGATGGATCCGGAGCAGCAAACGAAACCTGTGCCGGAGCAGAGGCTGTCAGTTTTACAGAAGTTCCGCTGATCTGGGCCCATTGATAAGTGACAATTTCAGCATCAGTGGCAGAGGATGCTGAACCGTCCAGAATTACGGTTTCCCCTGCTTTTACGCTCTGATCCGGCCCAGGATCAGCCTGGGGCAGAGGATACTGGTGAACACGGATGATGACTTCATCATTTCTGATTAATCCTGTCTGATCCTGAACCGAAAGCCGGAATATCAGTTCAGATTCATAGGAAGGGGCAGTAAAGGATGTTTTCATTGCACTGGCATTGGAAATGCTGACTACAGGCCCGGATATCTGTGTCCACAGATAACTGGCAACAGGGCCGTTGGGATCAGAAGAATCTGAACCATCCAGAACAACTGTGCTTTTTTCAAAAACATCCTGATCCTCACCTGCGTCCGGAAGCGGCACAGATTCAGGATATTTTATAAGACCTGCAAACCAGGCATCAGCCATATTCCTGTATCCCGAAGAAGTGGGGTGTATGCCGTCTTCTGATATATCAAGAGAATAGGTCAGAGCACTTTCCTGATTTACAAGAATAATCTTATCTCCGTTTGCAATTCTCCGTTTTGCCATGCTCAGTACTGCGCTGTTATACTGTGTGATTCTCGGATTTTCAGGATTTCCGTTAATGATCAGAGCCAGAACAACTGTGATTTCAGGATTATAACGGTCAATTTCATCAAGAACGGCTTCAGTATCCGAAGAATCCGCATTCTGACTGAGGGTGTCGTATGTTCCGATATGAAGCAGAACAATATCCGCAGGATTGGCGTTCAGCAGCCCGTACACTTCGGTTTTAAGCTCCCCGGCTGTGCGGCCTGTTGGAACTTCTTCATATTCTTTCTGATATCCTTCATTGTGCCAGTCAAAATCCGGAACCGAACTGCCAAAAGTCTGACTTCCCACAAAATCAGCATCATATCCGGATGCGATCATATCCTGATACAGTTTCTGCCGGTATCCGATTTCCATCTCAGGCTCCAGTCCCGGTGAAAATCCTGCGGTAATGGAATCTCCCAAAGGCATAATCCGGATTTCAGGTTTGGCATCACAGAGGCCCCATCTTATATCAGACAGTCCGTTGTAACAGTTTTCCCTGATTTCCGCTGCTGTCAGAGCTTTTTCATAAATGGCAGTTTCATCCAGCAGACCAGTAAATCTGTGATCCCTGTCTGTTTCAGACCATCCCATATGCAGAGTTGCATTTTCAGAAATGAAATCCCCGGAATATACCGCAGCGGATGAAATTTCCAGCAGTGAGTCCACATAAAGAAAATTCCGGCCGCTTACGGCATCCCGCACACAGACCACATAATGCCAGTATCCGTCTGCCAGATTTGTACTGCCCTGCAGGGTATATATTTTCCCGTCGCTGTCCTGCAGAATAAATACAGCCACTCCGCCGCTTCCGATTTTCCCGATACCTGCACGAAATTTCATACCGGTGGCACTGTCATATATTTCCATCACAGTTTCATCCCATGAAACTGTGCCCGGATTTTTTTTCATCCGGTAGGCAATGGAAAAACTTTGATTCTGATTCCATCTGAAAATATTATTCGTGGGAATGTCAATTCCCGTATCTTTTCCATTAAAAAACTGAGATCCGCGGACACTGCCGTAAACAAAGGGAACCGGACATTGTTCTGCACACTGTCCCTGAGCGTTTCCAACTGTATCCGCATAAATTCCGGGGCCGGTTTCATCCAGTTGCCAGTAAGCTCTGATTGCTTCCGGACATCCGGCATGTACAGTGTTACTGATCAAAAAGATCTGAAACATGAACAAAAAAAGAACCAGACTCCGAACCTGTGCCGCTGAAAAATATCCGATGTGATTCATACCGCTCCATAAGAATTTTGAAATATTGAAAATTACCATATCCGAATGCCCCTGGCGGGTGAAATTCCCATTTTCAGAAGAATCCGGTTGTCCTCATAACTGTCCTGATCATCAGTTGAACTGACATCGCGATAAATATAATCCACGCGCACAAACCACCATTTCCGGGATTGAAAAACAAGTCCTGCACCAAACTCCCTGCTTTTGTCATTCCGGGTTTCCCCGCCGGTCTCCTCATTGTCCAAATATCTGTTCCGCTGATAGCGTCCATACACGCGGCCTGTGATATATTGGGAAAAAATATATTCAGCACTGGCATCAGCTTTATAATAAAAACCTAATCCGAGATTTTCAGGGCCGAAATGATCCTCATTATAACCGCTGGAAGCGCTGAATTTTGCAGAACCGTAACGGCAGAATTTCCAGGCTCCCAGTTGTCCGTTCAGGGTTATGGCAGCTTCTCTGCCTGTCAGTTTTTTATCCCGGACAAGATATCCCACACTCAGGCTCAGCGGCAGTCCTTCTGCCAGTATATATCTGATGCCTGCGGATGGTTCATACAATGTATAATCCTCATAATCCTCATCTTCCCCATTATCATCGCCCATATAATCCGTTACCGAACTCATATATCTGACAAAACCTTCAAAATGCCTGTGAAACTGATGGGTAAATGTAAGAGAACCGTACCATGTTTCAAAATCATCCGAAGGATCACTCAGTTCTTCCGATGTATAGGTAAGGGCTTTTGTAACATATCCTTCTGCTTCCATACTGCTGTGGCGCGAAAATCTGTACATGATTTTCAGCAAAGGTGTGATGCTTTCATACCAGTTGTCCGAATCATCCGCATTTTCCTCATTGGACACACCTTTTATATAAGACAGTCCCGGTTTGAAACTAAGACGCACAGGAACTGCCCACCAGGTCATATACGCGGAGGATGTCAGAGTTTCTTCCAGATAACCGGGATCTCCCTTTGCATCCGAAATATCGTTTTTAACATAGCTTATCTCAGCGTCCAGTCCCACCCGCTGCGGTATCATCCAATATGTCAGTGCCGCAGCCGGCCGGTGTTTTATCTCATTCCGGATTGTTGTATCCTCATTTTTCAGCATGTCACAGGCATAGGCAAATCTCAGGGAATCAGATTTTCCGAACTGATGAATCAGCCGGATTTGGGAAGAATTGGTATAATACCTGTACCTGCTCTGCCGGACAGTTTCTGTTTCAGCTTCATAGGTTTCAGGTTCCGCGTCTTCCGTATCGTCCTCATCTCTCCGTTCCTCAATATCTTCAGCAGGTTCTTCCGTAAGAAGAAAGGAGTTCCGGAATTCCATCCGTGTATGTTCTGAAAAATTTATATTTCCAGCCAGTTGGGAATTGTGCCGCCAGGCATCATATTCGGAATGGAGTTGATAATGACTGTAACCCAGGTTATAAAAAAATCTGATACTGCCCTTTCTGTTCCCTGCTTCTGCAATCACTCCGGGCGAAATTACGGTAATCAGATCCTCTTCTTTGGATTCCTTTGACAGGAAAAGATTGTCTGTGTATTCCTGATCCATGGTGATTACAGGCTTAAGTGTGATCCGGGAACCGGCTGAAGCTGTCATGGTGCTGATAACACAGCCTGTGAGAAAAAGAAAAATATATATAATCACCGGAACAGGACGGAACGGAATATGGAAATATTCATCATGGAACAATAATGATATCATCTGCCCTTATCAGCACATTCTGATTCAGCTCCCCGTCTTTCACAATTTTGCCATAGCTGATTTTTATCAATGTCTCAGAACTGTTTTCATTCCGTATCAGGACGATATTATTTTTTCCGGCCCATTCGGTAAATCCCTGTGCAAGAGCAATGGCATGAAGAACTGTCAGATTTTTTGAAAGAGGATATTCTCCCGGCTTGGCCACTTCACCGAGAATATAAAATTTCTGGCTTTCCATGGATTTGACAGACACGGAAACTACAGGATGGGTGACATATTCTCTGAGTCTGGCAGTGATTTCATCCCTGACCTGAACGGGTGTCAGTCCTGCCGCCTGCATGTCATCCAGAAGGGGAAAACTGATTTTTCCGTCAATTCTGACCGGAATATCCTCCCGGGAAAAATCCGGTTCCTTCCATGTGACAATCTGCAGAATATCCCCTTTCCCAATGAGATAATCATTCCGCGTCATATCAGAAGAAAATTTGACAGCTTCTGCTGTCTGGAAACGGCTGTCAGTGGTGCAGGAGACTAATCCGGCAGCAAAGACAATGATCAGCACATTTGAAATCAGAATGTTCATCCGCATTTTTTTTTCCTGTACACAAAAAATAAAATAAAACAGATTTTCCAGTTTGTTCATAAAATAAGGCAGAGAAGGGTTTTCAGCCCCATCCAGATTATTTTTGAGATATGATACAGCTCCGCACGGTCAGTTACACTGACTGTCAATATATTAGAATTAAACAGATTTTGAAAACCCCTGCCACTACTTTGTCAGGTTAATGTCAGTTTTGATTTTATGAGTTTTAGGTGATTTACAGAAAAGAATATCCCACAAAAGCAGCATAAGTTTCCGGCTTTTGCCCTGTGCCTGTGAACTGAACCGGGATATTTATTTTCATAAATCACCTTAAGCCGCAAAAGGGCGCAGATTCTGCACTCACAGATTCAATGTTGACAAAAGCACTACTGCATTGTTTCAGCCAAAACTGCCGGTGTATTTCACGGCAGTGCCGGAATGCCGGATTACTCTGACGCTAATCCGGCCTGCAATTTCAGATGAAATGAAGCACTATCTTCCTTTGCCGAAAATCACAATTTTGATGGTGCGGAGCACAATCATCAGATCAAAGGCAATGGACATGTTCTTAATATAAAAAAGATCATAATTCAACTTTTCTTTTGCATCATTTTCTGAAGCACCGTAACCGTAACAGACCTGGGCCCATCCGGTAATACCGGGTTTTACAGACAGGCGTTCCCGGAAATAGGGAATACTCTGTTCCAGTTGCCTGACAAAATGCTCCCTTTCCGGCCGGGGCCCTACAAAACTCATTTCGCCTTTCAGCACATTCCATATCTGTGGAAGTTCATCAATCCGCCATTTGCGTATAAAATTGCCAATGCGGGTAATCCGTTTGTCATTTTTGCAGGCCCAGGCAGGTCCGCTGAAGCGCTCGGCATTTACGATCATGGAACGGAATTTGTGAATTCTGTATATCTTTCCTTTTCTTCCCATTCTTTCCTGGGAAAAAAAAACAGGGTTTGCTATGCTGTCTTCCGGTTCTTTCTGATCTATATGGGATTTGAGAATCTCGGTCAGCAGGACAGATACTTTGTTCCCCTTTGCAGCACAATGGGTTCTGAATTTATGCCAGATTTCCATGAAAGACTGTTCCGCTGTGCTGTCTGTCTGTTCTGCCAGTTCCGCAAGCATCAGATTCCGCAGTCTGTCTGCGGGACTTGCCTTTTCCTGAGAGCAGATTTTTTTGAAATAGCGCCAGACATCCGCAAAGTCATATTCCGGCTTTTTTTTGTCGGCTTTAATCAGAATCCCGATAATGACAAACAGGGGTATCAGAAAAATCAGCATAAGGAAGGAAAGAAACAGATCTATGCTGCGTTTGACAAACAGTCTGGTGCGGGATTTCCGGAATCCGTCTGAAAATATCAGCCACGCGGGATTGATATGATCCACAATCAGTTTTCCGGTAAGCATTTCATAAAAAGTGGTGCCCTCCAGTACCTCAATTCCGTCCACCCTGCACTTTAAAAGTTCCTTTGTCGGAAATTTCCCGCGCTTGTCTTCCAGGGCAACCACAATTCTTTTTATTCCCAGATCTTTTGCAGTATTACAAAGATTTTCATAATTTTCCGGAGCAATGACGTTCACATCTCCTCTCAGTTCTGCGATATTTTGCATTTTTTCATCTGTATCCCTGCGGCCTTCCAGAAATACGGCAGCAATAATATAGCCGCAGTCCCTGCGATCCGTGACTTCGTTAAAAATATTTCTTGAGAGTTCCCCGGAACCCATCAGAATAATTTTTTCATCAAAGAGCTGCCTGTTCAGAATCAGCGTATACAGCAAGCGCCATGATACGATAAACAGAATGTCAAAGGCTATACTGATAACAAAAATTTTCAAACCCATACTGGCATCGGGAAATACAGCATAAACTCCGGCCAGAATAATGGCCGATGCACCCAGTGCCTGCAGCAGCCTGGTACTGAGTTCAGGAAAATTATCCGTTATTTTAAAATCATACAGGTCATTATAATACAGACAGGTCTGGCATATCCATGTAATCATGAGTATTTTGATAAGCAGTGTCCAGTTTCCCATCATAATGCCGGGACCGAGCAGTATGCAGTTGGCCGCAAGTGCGGAAGCATAAATCACCAGAAATTCACCGATAACAAAAAATATATTCCGGATGGGATAATACTGTTTGAATATTTTCAGCATGAGTATTTATTTTCTCCGGATAAATTTCCGATACATTCTGTAAAGCGATGAATGCATACTGGTGTCAAAACGGTTGAAAACAACTCCCAGAATCTGATCCTTTCCGAGAATTTCTATCAGATCCTTCACCTGAGCTACAGGGGTGTGACCGTAACGTGCAACAATCACGGTTCCATCCACCTGCCGGGCTATCAGATCAGCCTCGGCAACAAGCCTGGGGGAAGGAAGATCAATCACAATATAGCGGTCATCATATCTTGACTGCATTTCCCTGAGAAGCTCAGCCATTTTTACGGAAGACAGGAGTTCAGACGGATTCTGAGGCGGTGTGCCCCCGGGCAGAATCGTGAGTTTGTCAATGTCTGTTTTTAACAGAAGGGAAGATAAAGGAATATCGCCGGACAGATATTCACTAAGCCCGGGGCTGTCACCAAAACCGAACATGCGGTGAGCAGTGGGAACCCTCATATCACAGTCTATGAGAACGGTCTGCCGTCTGTCCACATTCTGTGCAATGCAGACTGCGAGATTTGCAGCAATAAATGATTTTCCCTCACCCACCCCTGCACTGGTTACGGCTATTGATCGGGGCCGCTTGCCGGAAGCGGGAAAAAGAAGTTTTGTCCGCAGTCCCCGGAACTGATCTGCTTCAAACAGCTTTGATCCTCTGACGGGCAGCAGATTTTTCCCCTTTGCTTTTTTTGCATATTCAGCATTTTGAGATCCGGTTGCAGAAACAGTGTCGGATGCATCAGAACAGCCCGGATTTTTGACCTCAGTTTCTGATTTTTTCCGATTGAAAATTCTCACTTACCGGTCCTCCTGCATATTTTTCTTCAGACAAATTTTTTTACAAATTCCAGAACCCTGTCCACACCTTTTAAAGCGAACAGTCCGAAAATCGAAAACAGACCGAATGCCAGTATGAGTGAAAAAGCGGTAAACACCTGATTCATTCTGTGGAAAATCAGATGTTTTGTTTCCTGTATTTCAGGAATTGCCGCAAGCATCGGAACATGAAGCTTTGAAGAAATGTCCTCTGGTATTTTCAATGTATTATCCATAAAATCAAAGAAAAAAATGATTCCAGCTCCGATCCCAAGTCCTGCTGCCAGACATATGGCAAAAAGTATTTTCATATTTGGAGATACAGGTTTCTGCGGAATTTTGGCAGTATCAACCACCCGGAATTTTTCGCCCTTTTGTTTTTTTTCCATATTCATTGAAATATCTGATTCCAGCTTTTTATCCAGAAGATTGTTGTATGTTCGTTGCAGATTTATATAATTTCTATTTAAATCAATAAGTTCCTGTTCAACTTTAGGTGTCATTTCTATCCGTTTTTCATATTTCTGTATATGATCCTGAATACTGTTGTTCTCTTCAACATATCTTATTATTTCAGACTTTATCTCATTCTGCTGCAATATCAAAGGAGAGGACAGTTGACTGTTTTCAAAAACAGCCTCCAGTTGTTCGTCTTCAGCGGGTTCTTCTTCAGCATTGCCGTCTTTTTTTTCTTTCTGTTTTTCAGCCTCTTCCGCCTCAAGTTTCGCAATGGTTATCCTGAGTTTTACTATGTCAGGATGTTTTTCAGTGTATCTAAGTTCAAGATTTTTTAGCGTGTCTCTTAACTGCCCAAGTCCTGATGGAGAGTCTGAGTCTCCGGATGCTTCCGCTTCATCTGTTTCTTCCATCAGTTCTGACAGGTCAAAAGAATCCGGTGTGCTGTTTGCAGTACTGTTTATTTGGCTTTCCAGCATGACAAGTCTGTTTTTTGCGTCTCTGATATTCTGCTGTTTTTCACTCAGTTGCAACTGAAGTCTTTCCAAAGCTGCCAGGTTTGAAGCAAGTTCTTCCGGAAGCTGGCCATAATGCTCTTTCCTGTATTCTTTTATCGAAGATTCAATCTCTTTCAGTCTGTCACGAAGCGAGGCCAGTTCTTCAGTGAGAAATTTGTTTGTTTCAAATACCTGCAGTTCTCTTAATTTGACGCTTTCATCAATGAATGTGCCTGACAGCCAGTTCGCCACCTTCATCACTTTTTCAGGGTCTTTGTCTTCATATTCAATTCTGAAGGATTCAATACCGCTGCGTGTTTTGTTTACTTTAAGCATAATCCTTTTTCTTACAAGTTCAATCTTGTCTTCCATGAACATGTGGGTATGTTCCGCACCTGAAAAAATCTTGAATTCTTCCATAAGTTTTTCTATATTGGAACGGCTTTTGATCTGCTGCTCAATGGTAATAATCTGTTCCTGCGGATCCTGCGGATAGATAGAAGGAACAAATTTGTCCGGTACGCTTTTGGGTTCAACAATGATCAAAGTATCTGCTTTGTATATTTTTGGAAGAGTTGCAGAAAGATAGATGCCCGCAATCATGGATATGCAAAAAGGGATAATCATCAGCCAGCGTTTTTTCAGGACAAGTTTCACATAATAGTCAATTTTGGGAAGAATGTCTATTTTTTCATCCATTGTTTGTAATGCCCCCTGAAAAAGAATGAATTTTTTATATGCGAATATGAAAGGAATTTCAATAGGGGGAAAAAAGTATTTTTATCTCAGGGAATTCCCACCTTCTTTTTTCCCATAACCAAGTTCCAGCATCCCGGATTTAACCACTCTCAAAAAAAGCTTAAAGCCGTACTCCAGGAATTTCAAAGTCTTGTCTACGGTATACGACAGCGGTGTGTAAAGTGGTTAATTATACTCATAAAGGGCATTGACTGCGGGGGTCTGCCCCAATATGCATTAAGTTAGGACTTGGAGGAGTCCCGGACTGACGGACTTTTCGTTAGGCGATTTCCATGAAAAAATGTACCATATTGTAGGGTGGGCAAGGCTTTTTGTGCCCACAGTTTCATCAGGACGGCGGGCACAAAAAGCCGTGCCCACCCTACGAAAAACATCACCTTAAACACTCCGGGAATTCCTTAACATAATTGCCATTGAGGGCTGCCCTGTAAGGGGTAAGCACAGGTTTACCCCTGCATAAAATCACAAATTATAATCTTTGAAAAAATATATACCGGAAATGCAGAAAAAAATATCCCTCAGTTTGGTTTGAATTATACAGGGAAAATATGTTTTTGGCAAGGATGTTTTCTTGCCATAATGACAAATATTGAAAAATGGATGGGGAAATGGTGTTTTTTATACTTAGGAGTTACGCAACTGAATTTTAAACTGCTGATTTTATAGATGCAGATGTTGCACTGCACAAATCAGCTTATGTAAAATCAAATACTTGAAAGCCAACTGCGTAACTCCTAATACTGATAAAATCGGTAGAGGGTCAAACCGGCTGATGATGCGGAAAAAACTCTTCCCTTCCTGAGGGAGTGGCGGGGAGGGTGGAAAAAGTTTATAACTTCAGGGCATTTTTCCCCTCCATGATGACCCATCCCCCCGGTGGATGGGAATTTCAGAATCAAATGATTTGACCCGCTATCATAAAATCAGTAGTGGCAGAGAGACCATTAAGTTAAGGCGGATGAGTTCCGAACAGAGAGTTTTGGAGACTGAAAAGATTGTGGGGAAAATACAGCCAGACTTTAGGTGATTTCCATAAAAGAATATTCTATCAAAGTAGCAAAAGCTTTCAGCTTTTGCCTGTGAACTGAAATGGGATATTTATTTTAATAAATCACCTTAAGTTCGGCACTCCTGAAATTCCTTAATTTAATGACATTGAGGCATAGGCGCGTCTGCCCATGCACTGTCAATAAATGTTCCACTGCCAAACGGGTGGCAGAGAATGTGGCTGTTTTAAGCACAAAGTGCAAAAAAAAGGAGGGGAAAAATCCCCTCCTTTGAAGAAAAAATGAGCAATATCAGTTATGATTATGCAACTTTCTTTTTCCGTCCGATGACACCCAGACCGACAAGTCCGGAACCCAGCAGGAACATGGTGGCGGGCTCAGGAACCGGATCTACGGATTCAACCATGACGACAAAGTCATTAAAATCGCTGTCACCATTCATCGTATCTTCCCAAGCCAGAATAAACTCACTGTCAGTCCATAATCCAGCCGTATAGCCCGGAATAGTGACAATATCGGAATCTTTTCCCTGATAAGCGACCATCATGTCAACTCCATTATTATTCTTACTGGTATCACTGTAGAAAATACCGGTATCGTTTTGCAAATAGTAACCAAAAGTATCACCTGCAAAATCAATAAATGTGTCAACATTGTTTACTCTCACAGAGCCATCGGCCCTTATTGAAAACATAGCCTGAGCATCCGGATTATATGCCGCCCCATCGAATAACTCCACCGTCTGACTGCCATTATATACACCAAAAGAATTTATGTTGCTAAACCCCGCAAATTCAAAAATAAGCGTTGTGACAGAACCGCCAGATGCAGTCAGATTCCAATAAGAATCAGCCGCATCAGACAGTTGATCGTCATCTACATCAATGGTTGAACCTATACCATTCAAAAGTGTCTGCAGATCTGTGTTGGGTCCATCTCCGCCTATCGGATTAATATAGGTTGCCCATGCACTCCCTGCCACCAAAAACACTGCCACTGCCGCCACTGCCAAAACTTTTGCAAAATTTTTCATGATAAACCTCCATGCCTTAAATAAAGTTTAATAAGATGGTGAACCGGCACAGCGCCAGTTCACCGCAACTTCATCAAGGCAACCCGGCTGTCTTCCCATAAGACCCGTGGCTTTCCGTCCTCACCTCACGATGAGTTTGGCCTTTTCTTAGATTACTGTAATGAGCTTTTGCTGATTTTCAGGGAACCTTAATGACAATCAATTGATTTTTTCGCGCACGCTGTCATAAAGTACTATGAAATTCATTCTGCAAAGACTATTTTATCTGATCTTTCATGATTCAGATTTGCTGTTTTGATATGCAGAATACATGCCAGACATAAGAACTATTTTTCTTTTTGCCGGAAAATATTTTTAATATCCTATTTTAATTTATAAAAAATCTGTAAAAATTTTCATATCCATTCCTTTGAGTCATGTTTTTCATCTACTATTACATAAGTTATTTTTTCTGTTTTTCAAAAAAATGATGCTTTCAGCCTTATTATCCTCCAAAATTTGAAGAAAAAATTCTTTTGCCTTTTTCAGCATCATTTTTTGTAGTATATATTTAACCTGTTGATATAAGAAATTATTTAAAATATAGAATAAATTATGATATTTTTTCCTGTAACTGTGGTAATGCAGAATTCTGTATCTCCTTTGCCCCTGCAAAACCGGATACAGAAATGCAAAAAAACCGCTCCGCTCAATTTTGTACTCCTGCACTCAGACTGATCTGGCGGAGTGCAAAAAATTGAACGGAGCAACCGGGTTGACCCAGTATAATTTCAGCCTGCCAGGTTTTAAAATATCTGATCTGCCAGCTTTCCGTATATTCCAGATTCCGCTATCTGCACTATGGTGTTTTTCAGACTTTCTTTCCAGTCTTTGGTTTCCACGCCAAAATTTTCCCGAATCCGGGTGCAGTCCAGAGCAGAATACGCGGGCCGCCGGGCAGGTGTGGGATACTGTGCTGTGTTGATGGCATTGACCTTTTGAGTGCGTATGGAAAAATATGGCCGGGCCAGTTCCAGTATTTTTTCTGTAAATCCGTGCCAAGTGATAATTCCTTTTCCGCAGTAGTGATATGTTCCCCATGAGATATCTTTATCTGAACAGATTTGCTGAGCAACCCGCAGCACAGCTTCTGCCAGATCAGCAGCGCAGGTTGGGCAGCCATGCTGGTCAGCCACAACACCGAGTTCCTCTCTTTCCTGAACAAGCCGGATCATTGTTTTTACGAAATTATGTCCGTGAACACCGTAAAGCCATGCCGTGCGGATGATGATATGCTCTTTCAATCCCTTACGAACTACTTCTTCTCCATCGGCCTTGCTTTTTCCATAAACGCCCAGAGGAGATACCGGATCGGTTTCCAGATAAGGACTTGTTTTTTTCCCGTCAAAAACAAAATCTGTGGAAATATGGATCAGAGGGATATTTCTCTTTTTGCAGAAATCCGCAAGATTGGCAGCCCCGTCTTTGTTCACGGCAAAAGCGGTTTGCACATCAGATTCGGATTTGTCCACATTGGTGTATGCTGCCGCGTTGATGAGCAGATCCGGCTGAAAATCCTTTGCACATTCCGCAATGTTTTCCGGCCGGGTGATGTCCAGTTCCGGCAGATCCAGTCCCAGCAGATTAAAATCCCTGCCCTGACGCATGAGTTCCCAGCCCAGTTGTCCTTTTGAGCCTGTAATCATTATATTCATTGTTTTTTCCTCCCTGTGGGCAACCGCTCCGGAGCGCATTGGGAAAGGCAGGGATAGCGGCTGTCCTTTTCAGATATAATCGGAAAATCCACGGGCCATTCAATACCGATATCCGGGTCAGACCAGAGAATGCCGCCCTCGTCATCAGCCGCGTAAAAATCCGAACACTTGTAAAGAAAATGTGCAGTTTCACTCAATACGCAGAATCCGTGAGCAAATCCTTCGGGAATGAACAACTGCCGGTGATTCTGATCTGAAAGAATCACGCCTGTCCATTTGCCAAAGGTCAGAGAGCCGGGCCGGATGTCCACAGCAACATCAAAGATTTCTCCGGAAACAGCCTGCACCACCTTGGCCTGGGGATTGCGAATCTGAAAATGCAGTCCTCTCAATGTGTCACGCACAGAAAAGGAAAGATTGTCCTGCACAAAATGCCGGTCAATGCCGGATTTCCTGTAGCGGTTTTCCTGAAAGGTTTCCATGAAAAAGCCGCGCGGGTCTTTGAATACTCCGGGTTCCACAATCAGAACCCCGTCAAGTGAAGTGGGTATGATGTTCATAAATTACCTTAATAATGAATACTTGCTGATTGCTGATACTGGTTATATGAAATTTGGAAAAAATTTTGGCAAAAAAAGTTTCCTCTCTCCACGGTTTTCTGTTTTATGCCACGAAGGCACAAAGACACAAAGTCTCACAAAGGTTACTGTCTGATTATCTTTCAGAATTTATATTAATGACTGATGTTACGCCGGATCGTCATACCGGAGAAAGCCGGTATCCAGAAGTCTTTGAAAATACCGGATTCCGGCTTTTGCCGGAATGACGGGAAATACAGCAGTCTGCCGGATTCTGAAGGATTGGCGTAACATCAGTTAATGATGCTGTTTTTTTCCAGGATTCCTGTTTTTATTCATATTTCAGCATTTCCATCAGATACTGCCCATACGCATTTTTCAGCAGGGGCCGTGCCAGTTTTTTCACCTGTGCTTCCTTAATATAGCCCTTGCGGAAAGCGATTTCCTCCACACACGCGATTTTCAGTCCCTGCCGGGCCTCAATGGTTTCAATATAATCAGAGGCCTGCATCAGGCTTTCATGGGTTCCGGTATCCAGCCAGGCAATGCCCCGTCCCAGTTTTTCCACGTTGAGCGATCCCATTTTCAGATAAGCCAGATTCACATCCGTGATTTCCAGTTCCCCTCTTGCAGAAGGTTTGAGACCTGCTGCTATGTCAATCACCTGATTGTCGTAAAAATACAGACCGGTGACAGCATAACTGGATTTGGGTTTTTCCGGTTTTTCCACAATATCCAGAGCCTTGCCGGATTTGTCAAAACTGACCACGCCGTAACGATGGGGATCTTTGACCCAGTAACCGAACACAGTCGCGCCGTCTTTTCGGGAAACCGCATTGTCAAGTTTGGGGGTCATGCCGTGACCGTAAAAAATATTGTCTCCGAGAATCAGGCAGACAGAATCCTTTCCAATGAATTCCTTTCCCAGAATAAATGCCTGCGCAATGCCTTCGGGAGCGGGCTGTTCCACATAATCAAAAGAAAGTCCCCACTGGCTGCCGTCTTCCAGCAGTCTTTTGAAAAGGGGAAGATCGTGAGGTGTGGAGATGATCAGAATTTCCCGGATTCCGGCCAGCATGAGCACGGAAAGGGGATAATAAATCATGGGTTTGTCATATATGGGCAGCAGTTGCTTGCTCACCACCTTTGTAATGGGATACAGACGTGTGCCTGATCCGCCCGCCAGAATAATGCCTTTCATGTTATAACCCCTTTTTTCATAGTTGGTTCAAATTTCCGATTTGAACAGAACAGACCTGCACTACATTCTTTTTAGAAATATAACATGCCTTCAGCGACACTGCTTCTTGCGTCTGCCGGAAGGCATAGTTCTATGCAGCCCTTATTTCAATATTTTTGGAATTTCTTTATTTAAGTATCTGAAAATTCTTTTAAAACAAAATATTCCAGAACAGATACCCGCGATTACAGCAATACCCATACATATTCCACCTGAAATGGAGGAATTTGAAATAGAAGGAATAACTAAAACGGGAGATACTATCAGTATCAGAACAATTTTAGCAACAATAACAGAAATGACGAATGCAATAGAGCCGATAAATACTTTCATAAATTGCCTTATATCCGCATTCTCTGTGAACCATAATAACAACGGAGTTGTGTCAAAGTCAAAATGGATCAGACCAAAGATCTGAACCAACTTTAAATATCCTTCACCCCGGTTGGTTCAACTGTCCCTCATGCCGGTGACAATCCACACCGGGTTCTGCGCTGCAAGACGTTCGCCCCAGGGCATAGCCTTTCCCGCACTGATTTGCACCTGTATGATTTCTGCAATAAACCCGCTTTTCTGCAAAGTGTCAAGTGCTGTCTGAATATTCTGCACCAATACCGTGTTGATGACCATGATTCCGGGGGTTTTCATATATCCTGCTGCTGTGCGGATAATGGTTTCAAGATTTTTTCCCCCGCCGCCAATGAAAACCCGGTCAGGCCGGGGCAGATTTTCCAGTCCGTCCGGAAGAACGGTCTGTATCACTTCCATCTGATATACCCCAAATCGTCTGCGGTTTTCCCGAATCTGTGCGATTCTTTCCGGATGCTGCTCCAAAGTGAAGATTTTCCCTTTTGGAAGAAACAGCGAGGCTTCCACAGATACGGAGCCGCTGCCCGCGCCCAGATCCCACAGGATCAGGTCAGGTGAACAAAGCCGGAGTTTGGAAAGCGTGACAGCCCGGACTTCAGATTTGGTAATCAGTCCTTTTTCATGTTCAAAACATTCATCCGGCATTCCCAAATGCAAAGTAGAACAAGCTTCCAGCCTGTTTCCGGAGACAGTAGAACAAGCTTCCAGCTTGTTCCCGGAGCGATAACAGGTTTCCGGTTTGTTCATATCGTTACGTATAAACAAGCTGGAAGCCTGTTCTACTTTTTCCGGTGTAAACAAGCCGGAAGCTTGTTCTGTTTTTTGCAGAATGACAAGATTTGGCTCGGCAAAATCCTTTTCAGCCGCCTCTTCTGCTTCAAACCATTGCATTTTTTCTGTATCTGTTCCAAGTTGCTCCAGTACGCACATACGGAAATCATTTATTTCTTTCTTTAGAAGAAATTGACCCAGCCACGCGGGAGAATGCTGCGGATCGGTCAGCAAAGCGATTTTGTTCTCCCTGTGCATTGCAAACAGCAGTTCCCCTTCATCAAACTGTCCGTGCATACTGATAACACAGGCATCCTGCCATGATTCTTTTATCCGGGCAAAGGCAGCGCTCACCGAAGTAATATTGGGATAAATGTGCACATTCTCCGCCCCGATTTTTTTGACCAAATAAGAGCCGATACCGTAAAAAAGCGGATCACCGGAGGCCAGCACAGTAATGGCCTTGTCTGCCATATTTAGCCGGATGAACTCCTTGACTTCGCTGAGATTTTTGCTGATTTCCTTTTTGATGCAGGGCAGATCTTCAAAATATGCCAGATGCCGTTTTCCGCCTATGAGGATATCCGCAGAGCCGATGAGTTCCAAATGTGCTGCGGTAAGATCAGCAGGGGAAAGCCCCAGTCCGATGACAGATACCGTTTTCATGGCAAATCTTCCCCTTTTTCCGAATCATAGACCGGATTGCCTTCAAAATCAAATATCATGCCCTGCACATACAGAGAGGGAGATGAAAAATTTTTGGCAGATGCCATCATCTGTTTTCCCACATATGCAATCAGTTGCGGATACTGTGCGGAAATCATTTCAAACGCGTGCCGGGCTGTGTTGGCATGGGATATGGTTTCGGCAACTTCCTGATTTCCAATGATTTCCAATGCCCATTTTGAAAGTCTGTGCAGGGTAAGCTCTGATTTGGCTGCATGGGTATGGGGAAACCCCAGAGCCATTTTCAGAGCCTTGCCGAAAAAAACAGCCAGCCGGATTTTTTCAAAACCTTTTTCTGATGCAGTTTGCAGAGATTTTTGAAAAAAATCGCCAATCTGCACAAATGCTTCTTCCGGCAGTTGAGGCCATCGGGCCTGTGCAAAGCGTTCACTGCGCCGTCCGGTGGTCAGAATCAGTTGCTGAAGACCTGCGGCATGAGCCACAGACATGGCTGAGACAATGGTCGCGATATAGGCTTCATGGGACATGGGCCGGACAAGTCCGGTGGTTCCCAAAATGGAAATGCCGTCCAAAATCCCAAGCCGGGCATTGAGGGTTTTCTTTGCCAAATCCTTTCCTTTTGGAACAAAAATTTCAATGGAAACCAAAGCCTTGCGGTAATGGGAATTCAGCACATCTGTCACAGCCTGCTGAATCATTTTTTGAGGCCCGGAATTGATAGCCGCGTTTCCCGGAGCCACTTCCAGTCCGGGTTTTGTCACCCGGCCCACGCCTTCTCCGCCTGTGATGCGGATTTCCGTGCTGTCGGAGAAATCATCGGAAATTTCCACTACCGCACCGATTTCTGCTTTATGGGTAATATCCGGATCATCTCCCGCGTCTTTGATAACCGTGCAGACTGCTTTGCTTTCTGATTCAGCCCGGCAGGTATGTATATGAATAGCAATGATTTGTCCCGTAAGCAGGGGAATGTTCACTTTCGGGGGAAAATGCCCGGTAAGCAGGTATTGGAGCGCTCCTTTGACAGCGGCCGCAGCCGCAGCTCCGGTGGTGAAACCGGTACGGAGTTTTTTTTCACAATCTGATGACAAAGGTCTGATTTTTATCCTTTTTATTTTTATAGAGATGGAAACAAGTAATATTCAAATGTTACTTAATATTGCCACAAAGACATGAAGAATTACAAAATTAGGGACTGTGGAAAGTACGTATTTATCTCCGCATGAGTCTTTTTAAAGTCGGAACATGCTGTATTATCTGATATTTTAAGATTTATACCGATGTCTCTGTCTCCGCTGCTGTTAAGTATCTGCGTTTCAGTCTGATCTTTAACACCGGGCTGCCACGCATTGCAACGGGATTCGCTTTTTTTACAGTTATTGCAGAAACGACACTGTGTACCGTTTTAGCTGCGGCAGTTTTTTACAGGATCGTCGTTTCCGCAATGCCTGCATATTATTTCGTAATGATAAAACTATAGCAGGTTTCATAGCAAAAATCAACGGATTTGACCCACTGCCAAATTTGTTATTTGAGATATAAACATAAAAATTCTCTTAACACATTATGACAAAATGTCTTCTGCTTTTTTGCTTCTGCCCGAATTTATTGAAAAGTTACCATTTACTGTTGAGGAATTGCAATTTTTAGGTTGCACACAGCTCAGCGCAGCAGAGGCAGTGCAAACAGGGCAGTATTGCCCAGTATGTGAATGGTGAGCGGCGTCATGAGTTTTCCCTCTTTTTCATAGGCCAGGGCAAAGATAATGCCTCCGATGATCTGTATGATTCCGAATCCGGAATGAAGCACTGCAAAAAGAGATGTGCTTATCAGCAATGCAGCGGCAATTCCCCATCTCCGGAAAAATCCGTAAACAATTCCCCTGAAAAAAATTTCTTCAGCCACAGGCCCGATCACACCGCCGACCGCAAAAAGCATAATGAGATCTGTCATTTTTTGCGGCAGACGCATGGGAAAAAGTTTAAGGGGATTGGTTCCTGCCAGATGAAGAATGAGAAAGCCCGCGCAGACCAGTCCCCCGAAACCCAGAGACCAGATGATTCCTTTTTCCAGTCCGCTGCGAATCTGATGTCTGCCCAGTCCAATGGCATTCAATCCGCGTTCAGAAAAGTGTATCATCAGGAGCAGAAAAAGAATTTCCGTAATCCGCACCAGCCCGATTAACAGATAGGGGCCTCCCCATTTTTTGGGAAGAAAAAAATCTGACCCCATCTCGATAATGAGGATGATAAAAAGGGAATAACACAGAAGTTTCAGTTGGATACGGTCTGACGCCATCCCAGATTCCTCAATGCTTTGTATGCGTAAAACTGAATATACCATTCATCCGAAAGGGGAATTTTTTTCAGGATTTCCTCAACAGCCCGCGAATCCCGTCTTGCACCCAGCGCATGAAAGGCCCGGTATGCCACATTAATCTGGGGATCATCTGTCAAAGCCAGTGTTACTGCCCAAGTGTCTGGAGAACGGCTGACACTCAGGGTTCTGACCAGTTCATAGCGTTCCGGAACATGCGGACTTGCAGCCATGATGTTATGCACATGAAAATCAGCAATCTCCATTTTTTTATAACGGATATATTGCAGAGCCTTGATTTTTTCACTCAAATTTTCTGAATGCAGCATCTGATCCAGTTCTTTTCGCTCAACTCTGCCAATTGCTTCAGGCTGTGAGAAAAAAATCAGGACTGCGCCACATGCAAAGCATATTATCAGGGCAGAAACAGAGACAAATTTTTTTTTCAGGCATATACCGCATAAAATTCGGATGGGAAGATACAGAATCATCCAGATACTCAGCCCGGAAACCAGGAGCAGGGAAAGAAAGGTGAATGTGCGGAAAAAAGTGTAATAATCACATTTTTCTGAAAATGTTTTCAGTATTTTCCCTGTGTTTTTGAAAAAATCAGAAGAATCTGATCGCAGAATTTCCTTTTCCCCGTGCCGGAATATCAGTTCTTTGCCATTTGCAGAAATCTCCAAATCTGTCAGTTCATTTTCAATACTCAGCCAGTCATACCGTGCCAGTTGCTGTTTCACTCTGTCTTTTTCCGGAAATTCTCCGCTGATCCGGCAGGTTCGCAACTGATCCTGATACAGGTTTTTGAAAACCTGTGCAGCGTAAAGAGTGTAACGGTAATAGGCATTATTGAGACCAATGCCCACAGAATTGGACAAAAGCATTTTGTCGCGGATCAGAGAGAACATGTCCGGGTTCATCTGCCTGACTCCCATCAGAGCCAGCAGAATCAGACAGATGACATGAAAAAGCAGCATACGTCCGGGTTTGGGATTATTGGACTGTGGAGGAAGACATTTCAGGCTCAGGCCGAATACTGCCGGGGGAATCAGCAGAAAACAGAGCGTAACCATTGGCAGAAATCCCTGTATATTGGCAAGAATCAGGCAGGCAATCCAGAAAATCACAAAGGGATACAGGGCGTTTTTTTTCCGTGAAAAAATACGATCCCACAGCCACGCAGCCCCAAAAGAAAGAAGTGTAAGGCAGAGTCCGACCGTAAGTGAGAAAAACAGGCCGCCCATAAATGCTGTTTCAAAAGATTTGAGACTTTCCATCACCCGCAGATGGGGAACAGTAAGATACCCGGCAGCATGGAGCAGAGAAAGTTTCCGGTAATACCGGATATTTGACAGATACACCTGAAGGACGGATATGATCTGCGAAAGAATCAGACCTGCTGAGATCACAGCGGGTATGGAACAAAAATTTGGGTTCATAGGGGAATGGGGTGCGCGCTCCTGTTGAATTTATAACGCTCTTTATCATTCGTTGCCCCGGAATGCAAGAGCCGTATGAACAAAATATTTTTGTTTTCCGGTTTGACATTTCAGGAAAATAAGTATAAATCCCTGTCACTGAAGAATTCAGATGAAATTTTTAATTCACCTTACGCACTTCCGTCATACAGACAGAAAATCGGTATCCGGAAGATGTTGAAAATACTGGATTCCGGCTTATGCCGTAATGACGGTGAAATCAGATAACTTCCTGATTTCTGGAAGGACTGCGTAACATGAGTTTTTAATTTTTTGTCAGGAGTCCCGAACTGAAAGTTTGGGATGCGCCAGAGTGTGCCAAATTTTCAGTTCGGCACTCCGGGTGCGGAAAATTTTTAATAATGCAAAAAAGTTGTATACAATTCAAATCAAAGGAGAATCATAACTGATGACAGAGAAAAAAGCATTTCAGGATTATTACCCGGATATTCTCAGCCATTGCTATGGATGCGGAAGACTCAATGAGCATGGTCTGCAAATCAAAAGTTACTGGGATGGCGATGAAAGCGTGGCCGTATTCACCCCCCGGCCTTCACATACGGCCATTCCCGGTTTTGTATACGGCGGATTGATTGCCTCTCTGATTGACTGCCATTCCACAGGCACGGCCGCAGCCGCAGCCTACAAAGCCGAAGGCAGGGAAATGGACACAGAACCGGCTTTCCGTTATGTGACAGGTTCGCTGCATGTGAATTATCTCCGGCCCACACCCATTGACGGGCCGCTGGAAATCCGGGGAAAAGTGAAAGAAATCAAAGGGAAAAAGGTTGTTATCGAATCCACTCTGTCCGCAAAGGGGCAGATCTGTGCAACAGGTGAGGTTGTGGCTGTTCAGATGCCGGATTCCATGCTTCCCAAGTCTTTGTAATTTTATGATATTTTGAAAAATTGCAGGGACAGTCACTGTGGCTGCTCCCTGCATTTATTTCTCTTATTCTGACCTTTTTTGAAAAAAATTCACCCCAAAAAACTTCTCATGCGGTTCCAGATATAAAATCCTGTTTTTTTATTCCGGAAATTCTGATATATGTCACCGTCATGATTCAAACCGGTGCGTTTTCATCCTTTTTTGGAAAAAGGACAAACCCTGTGCGTATATCTAATTCACGCTGAAAAATGGATGTTGTGCTATGAAAAACGGTAGTGGTATTTTTTTGACTGACAAATCTCACCGCATTAAACTTTCATTATAATGGCTGACAAACATTCTTATGCGCTTTCCGTGCATTTCCCGGTTTCTGCTGAAGGAGAGAGTCTTCCGCACCATGCAGGCGCACCTCCGGCGTAAAGTATTGTTAAAACGTTCAGTATGTGCTGTTTCCCCGCTTTCCTTCCCGGACTGCCGCAGACGTTCTGAGGGGATAACATTTCTGTATGATTCCCAATAATCTGTATAAATAACAGCATGTTTCCGGTAATCATCAGGAAGAGATTCCCATAATCTGAGACATGTTTTGTCAGACCGGTCTCCGGAGGCCGCACCGGCAGTCTGCCGTGTTTCACGGTTTGCTGCAGGCCAAATCCATGGCTTATGTTCTTCTGACACTGCGGATGACCGCATTTCATCCGTCCCGATAACCGGACGTTCCCCTGTTTTCACAGTTCCGGCTGCAGGTTCCGGGATTTCTTTTTTTTATAAACATTTTCAGTCTCATACGGCCTGCAGAGAGTGAACGTGCGATCCCCCGCATTGATATCCTCTCATAAAGAAGTTTTTCCGTAACCTCCTCTTTTTTCTTCTGTTTTTCTTCCTGTGTCACAGGAGTGCCGTAAAAACTGCAGACCCTGCAGTGATATTTCTGCGCCCCGGCCCCTGTTTTTCCGTTTTTCCGTATATTCCCGCTTCCGCATATTCTGCACGGCAGTTTTATCATATTTTTCGCTCCCTGTTTCTCATAATAAAATATAAGTTATAACAGTCAAAAAAATACCACTACCCATTTTTGATAAGGCCTGGGCAAAATTTATCCGGTGGTCAAATTTCAGATCTCTGGATTTTTGAATAATTTCTTTTTTTTTTGTTGTTGCAATTACAGCCGTTAAGTTCTTTGAAAATACTTTGGCATGGAAATCCTGATAAACAGAATGAACTGATTTACCAGAAAAATTTTAGATCTGAAGTCGGTATTTGAGTGCTTTATAATCCTCTTCTACGGGCCAACGGAGGTGGTACAGTTCTGCGAAAATTTTATGGGGATATTTCTCTGCATCTGTCAGGGTTGTAATCAGGATTTCTGTTTCCCCGCTTTCCGGTTCGATACGTAAGTACTGATACATAATTAATGCCAATTAAGGGTTGAATTCGGTATCGTAAAAACAGTCATCTGCAAAACAGGTTCCGCAGGTCATATTTTATAACTGCCTGTTTTTCCTGATTCCGAAGTTTTTAACCCTTAATTGGCATAATTAATGCCAATTAAGAGTTAAAAATCATTATAAACATTGCAGCAGCCATTCTGCATGGCGGGTACTCCTTTTTTGTTTTCGTTTATATGAAATTTTTCAACTGTAGGGTGGGTGTAGCGTCAGCGTAACCCACCATTGCTGCTGAAACCATCATGTCAATCACAAAAATCATCAGAATCACAGTTCAGACAATAAATGGTGGGTTATGCTGACGCTTCATCCACCCTACGAAAAAAATAAAATCACTTCAAGTAATTAAAGAAATCCCTGCTTACACACAATCCCTGTAGTTTAATGGAAAACCTGTCCTGACCGTTTATACAGATTATTCCAAAAGAATCTGCAAATCAATGGGAAAATCGGAAATAAGGCAGAACAGGCTTCCAGTTTGTTCATAAGCCGCAGCACAGGCTGGAAGGCTGTGCTATTTTTTGAGAAAATCAGAAATCCGTAAACCGGGATCGGATTTCTGACTCATCCATGAGATGGCCCCAATGCCATTAAGTTAAGGAAAGTCCTGACGGAAAGCCCTGAAAGGGCGTAATATTACAGCCCGGGGCAAAACCCTGGGAAAATTGAATAAAATATGACATCAGCCCTGAAAGGGCGTAACAAAAAACGGTTCCGGAATGTCAGCCTTATATAACTGATGTTACGCCACCCTTTCAAAAATCAGCAGGTTACTGTATCTTCCGTCATTCCGGCGAAAGCCGGAATCCGGTAATTTCAAAACGTTCTGAATACCGGCTTTCGCCGGTATGACGATCCGGCGTAACATCAGTTATATAATCCGCCCTTTCAGGGCTTATCTTTTTTTCATGTATTCCCAGGCCGCCGGCCTGGGCTGTATCAATCCGCCCCTTCGGGGCTTTTCCTTAACTTAATGGCATTGATGAGATGGCCCAGGCAGTCAATGAAATTTTCACCGTATTTTTTATCTCTCTTTGCCATTTTTGATTTGACTGTAAAATAAAGTCATTATATATTTGTACATGAACATAAAACAGTATGAGGAGGAAAGGAGCGTAACATGCAGGAAATACAGGTGACAGATATTCATCAGGGAATCTGGATAGATAAAAAATGGCTGGAAAAGGCGGGACTTGGAAACCGTCTGGAAATTGAAATGAGAGAAAAGGAGATTTCCATCCGCACTGCCCATGAAACCAATGAACAGCAGATACAGCCATCTGAAGAAGGCTGGAATATATTCCGCACTCTCGGAAATGACGCTGTAACAGGCTGTCTGAAAAACGCATCAGAGCATCATGACCTTTATTTCTATGGAAAACAGAAATGAGACAGATTTAAAGGAATATCCCAATATGAGCAGAAAAAGCAATGTACTCAATTTATTAAAAGAAAACCGGGATAAATTCAGAGCGGTCGGTGTTAAATCTCTGGGGATTTTCGGTTCGGTGGCAAGACAGACCGACAATGAGAACAGCGATATAGATATTCTTGTTGAATTTGAAAAGGACTGCCGGAAGTTCGGCAATTTCAATCTGCTGTGCGATCTGCTGGAACATTATTTTGGAAAAACCTATGATCTTGTCACTGTTGACGGTTTAAGTCCGCACATCGGCAAAAAGATACTGAAGGGAGTGGAGTATGTCGAACTTGCCCCTTGATTATCTCCTGCATATTCTGGAGGAAACAGTGTTTCTTCTGAAAGAATCTGAAGGAATTACAGAGACGGAATTTCTTGCGGATGAAAAACGGAAAAGAGCATTTGCAAGAAGTTTTGAAATTATCGGAGAGGCTTCAAAAAGTATTCCCGATGATGAAAAGAAAAAATACAGCCGGATTGACTGGAAAGCAATGGCAAGGATGCGAGACCGCCTGATACATCATTATTTTGGAGTGGATTATCACATTGTCTGGGATACGGTTCAGGAGAATATTCCTTACCTGAAAAAAGAAATTGAAGATATTTTGGACAAACTGAAGAACGAACAATAAACAAAGCGGCAGGGAAAAATATATTCCCATGCCGCTTTGTTATTGAAAGAAGAGATTTTTTGCCTCTGCTTACACCTTCGCAAAGGTCTCCTGACACACATCCTTGAGATAGGCCAGGTTTTCGCACACATGGATGCCGTTGGCTTTCATGGATGCAACCTTGCTCTGGCCGGTTCCGCTGTTGCCGCTGATAATCGCGCCAGCGTGTCCCATGCGCCGTCCCGGAGGAGCGGTCAGTCCCGCGATGAATCCCACCACCGGTTTTTTCACATTGGCTTTGATGTATTCCGCTGCCTCCTCCTCGGCTGATCCGCCGATTTCCCCAATCATGACAATGCCTTTGGTGGCCTCATCATCCTTGAAACGGCTGAGGCAGTCAATGAAATTGGTTCCGTTGACCGGGTCTCCGCCAATGCCGATGCAGGTGGTCTGTCCCAGTCCTGCAAGGGTCAGAGCATGAACAGCTTCATAGGTCAGGGTTCCGGACCGGGATACAACACCGATTTTTCCGGGTTTGTGAATCACGGCCGGCATGATGCCGATTTTGCATTCCCCAGGAGTGATGATGCCGGGGCAGTTGGGCCCGATCAGTCTTACGGGTTTGCCCTTGATATAGTTTTTCACCTTCATCATGTCCATGACCGGGATTCCCTCGGTAATGCACACAATCAGGGGAACTTCCGCGTCTGTGGCTTCCATAATAGCGTCTGCTGCAAAGGGGGGCGGAACAAAAATCATGCTCGCGTTTGCTCCTGTGTATTTCACTGCATCTTTGACAGTGTTGAACACCGGAATTTCATCCATTTTCTGGCCGCCTTTGCCCGGAGTCACACCCGCGACAACCTTTGTGCCGTATTCCGCGCACGCACGGGTGTGGAACTGCCCTTCTTTTCCTGTAATTCCCTGTACCAACAGTTTCGTATCTTTATTGACAAGTATGCTCACTTTGTTTTCCTCACCTGTGAAATGGGTTTACTGAATGGCTGCCTTGAGTTTTTCCGCAGCTTCCTTGAGATCCGCCGCGTTGATAAGTTTCAGACCGGATTCTGCCAGAATCTTTTTGCCCTCTGTCAGATTGGTGCCTTCCATGCGGATAATCACAGGCACTTTCAGACCGACTTTTTCCGCAGCCTGGACCACACCGTTGGCAAGGCGGTCACATCTCAGGATTCCGCCGAAGATATTGATAAGAATGGCTTTGACATTGGAATCACTCTGCAGAATGCGGAAACCGTTTTCAATCTGCTCCGCGCTCGCGCCGCCGCCCACATCCAGAAAATTGATCGGTTTGCCGCCCGCATATTTAATACAGTCCATTGTGGCCATAGCCAGACCCGCTCCGTTGACCATATTGCCCACATTTCCGCTGCCCAGGTGGATATAGTTGAGACCGAATTTGGAAGCCTCTACTTCATTGGGATCCTCTTCGCTCAGATCGCGGTATTCCACCACATCCTTATGGCGGTAAAGGGCATTGGAATCAAAATCCACTTTGGCATCCAATGCAATCACATTGTTTTCCGCTGTCAGAACCAGGGGATTGATTTCCACCATCGAACAGTCATAATTCACGCTGAAATTGTAGAGGTTTTTCAGCAGTCCGGTAAAGGCTTTCTGCGCCTCTGCCGGGATATTGAGACCAAACGCGGCATCCCGCAGATGATAAGCCTGAATCCCGGTCATGGGATCAACATAGACTTTGATAATCTTTTCCGGTGTTTTGGCTGCAACTTCCTCAATATCCATACCGCCTGCCTCGCTGGCCATGATGACCATTTTGGCAGTGGAACGGTCAGGAAGAATGCTCAGATACAGTTCTTTGGCAATGTTGAGTCCCTGCTCAATGAGCAGTTTTTTCACCAGTTTGCCTTCAGGGCCGGTCTGTTTGGTCACCAGGGTCATGCCCAGGATTTCTTTGGCATATTTTTCAAATTCAGCCATGTTTTTCGCGACTTTCACACCGCCGCCCTTGCCGCGTCCGCCTGCGTGAATCTGGGCTTTGACCACAACCGGGAATTTGCCCAGTTTTTCCGCGACTGCCTTTGCTTCGGCCACACTGAAGGCCGCACTGCCTTCGGGAACCGCGACGCCGTGTTTTCTGAATAACTCTTTTGCCTGATATTCATGGATTTTCATGGTGTTTCCAATTCCTTTTATATATCTTGCCTGCGGATAAATCCACAGGTTATTCATAATCAAATCAATTTTATATGCAGCAGTAGGGTGGGCAGAAGCCTATCTCTGCCCACCATTTGCGGTGGGCACAAAAAATGTGCCCACCCTACTTATTTTAACCAATCACACAGAGTACCGCATTTTTGGCAACAGAATCGCCGCTCGCGAAATTGATGGCTTTGATGGTTCCGCTGACCGGAGCGGGAAGAGCGTTTTCCATTTTCATGGCTTCCAGCACCACAACGGTTTCGCCTTTTTCCACGGTATCGCCCACATTTTTCTTATAGGCCACAATCATGCCGGGCATAGGCGATGTCAAAGCAGTGCCGTCCACTGCACCGGCCGCTGCCGGAGCAGCCGCGGCTGCTTTGGGTGCTGCGGGTTTGGGAGCCGGGGCAGATTTGGGCGCAGCAGCAGTTTTGGGTGCTGCCGGAGCAGACGATTTGGGAGCTGCGGCTTTGGGTGCTGCCGGAGCAGCCGCGGGAGCCTGATACGCAATCACAGGCGCACCGCCCGGTTCATCCACATCCACCTGGAAGTAGTCTCCGTCCACAAACACATTGAAGGTACGTGTGCCTTCGCCTTTTTCCGGAACCTCTTTGCTCGGTTTTTCCACCAGAAGACCGGCTTTGGCTTTTTTGATCAGTTCATCCTGTTTTTTCACATCCTCAAGGGTTTTGGGCATAACATCTTTGGGCGGAGCTTCCACACCGTATTTCCATTTCAGGAATTTCTTGCCCGTGACAGGATAAATGCCGTACAGCACAACATCATCAATATCTTTTGCCAGATCACCGATTTCCGCCTTTGCTTTTTCCAGTTCCGGCTCCAGAACCTCTGCGGGACGGCAGGTAATGGGCTGTTCGCCTCTGGCATAGCCTTTGAGGGCTTTTTTCTGCACTTCCGGATCAATGGGAACTGCGGTTTTTCCGTACAGACCGTAGCACAGATCCCTGACCTGTGCTGTGATCATTTTATAGCGTTCGTTTTCATCATCAAACAGCACGTTGTTGACGGTCTGAATGCCAACAATCTGGCTGGTGGGTGTAACCAGCGGAATCTGACCCAGTTCTTTGCGCACTCTGGGCAGTTCTTTGTAAACCTGACCAATTTTGTCCAGAGCATCCATTTCCCGAAGCTGATTGACAAGGTTGGAGAGCATTCCGCCCGGAGTCTGGTGCAGCAGCACGTTGATGTCAATGATGGACACCTTGCTGTCATCCAGCAGGTGTTTGTATTTGGGCATGACTTCTTTTTCAAGAATCTCATTGATCTTAGCGAGTTTCTTAATGTCAAAACCAGTGTCCCGATTGGTTCCCAGCAAAGCCATAACCAGAGGTTCCACCGCTGCATGGGAAGTGCGGTACGCGTAAGGTGTCATACAGGTGTCAATAATATCCACGCCTGCTTCAATGGCCTTGAGATGGCTCATGGGAGACATGCCGGATGTGAAATGGCTGTGCAGATGAATGGGCGGTTTGACCGCTGCTTTCAAAGCCTTGATGAGTTTATAGGCATCATAGGGAGCAATCAGACCGGCCATATCCTTGATACAGATACTGTCTGCGCCCATAGATTCCAAATCTTTGGCTTTGTTTATATAGTAATCCAGATTGTAAACATCGCCGCCCAGACGGGGCTGGGTCATGGTGTAGCAGATACATCCCTGAAAATGTTTTCCTGCTTTTTTAATGCCTTTGACTACAGTTTCAAAATTGCGGTAGTCATTGAGTGCATCAAAGGTACGGAAAACATCCATGCCGTTTTCCGCTGTTCTTTCCACAAATGCCTCGGCCAGATCATCTGCATAGTTGCGGTATCCCACCAGATTCTGGGCGCGCAGCAGCATGGAAAAAGGCGTTTTTTTGAAGTATTTCTTCAGGGTGCGAAGTCTCTGCCAGGGGTCTTCGTTCAGAAAGCGGTGCATGGTGTCAAAGGTTGCTCCGCCCCAGGTTTCCACTGCCCAGAAACCGACTTCATCCATCAGTTCTGCCACAGGAATCATGTCTTCGGTGCGTCCGCGGGTGGCAAACAGGGACTGATGCCCGTCCCGCAGGGACAGATCCATGATTTTAATGGGATTTTTTGCAGCCGGTCTGTCAGGGCCGTAGTTCATCTCGGTCATTGTTACTTGATCGCTCATATCATATTCTCCCTAAAAAATGGTTAAAACATTATGTGTAAAATAAAATAACAGTCATTATCTGAATTTTACGCCGTGAAAGGATTTCATCTGCATCATGTTGCGCATCTGCATAATATCCATACGGCCGCTCACGCCCCACAGCGAAGGCATAGCCGCAGGTTTCGGAACCTCAGCCAAAGCAGAGGGCGGTGCAGCCTGCATAGCCATCATCTCCTGCTGACTTTTGATATACGCAGTCACCGCAGCCAGTGCAGCCACCTTTTTCTTTTTATCTGTCAATGCGTTGTTATCCATTGATCCCCCGTATTGTAAATGATCTGTGTTCAGGTTTCAGGGATTCGGGGTTAGGGACTGGGGATTAGTGGGCAGGATTGAGTCAGTTTCATTTATGAATTAACCCTCCAACCCTAACCCCTAAACCCATACCTCTTACACCTGTTTACAGCGGAATATTTCCGTGTTTTTTGGGCGGACGGAGTTCCCGTTTGCTGCACAGGGCTTCCAGAGCATCAATGAGTCTGGGCCGGGTTTCGCTGGGAACAATCACGTCATCAATATAGCCTCTTTCTGCCGCGCGGTAGGGATTGGAGAACAAAGCCTCGTACTCTTTGATCTTTTCCTTGCGTTTTTCGCCCGGATTCTCCGCATCCTTAATCTCTTTGGCATGAATGATATTGGCCGCTCCGCCCGCGCCCATAACCGCGATTTCCGCAGTGGGCCAGGCCAGTGCCACATCCGCGCCCAGATCTTTGGAACACATGGCAAGATAAGACCCGCCGTAGTCTTTGCGTGTCACCAGCAGCAGTTTGGGAACAGTGGCTTCGGAATATGTCCACAGCAGTTTTGCACCGTGACGGATAATGCCGCCCCATTCCTGATCGCTGCCCGGCAGATAACCGGGAACATCCGCAATAGTCAGCATGGGAATATTGAACGCATCGCAGAAACGGATAAAGCGGGAAGCCTTGTCTGAGGCATTGATGTCCAGCGCGCCGCCCATGAATGCAGGCTGATTGGCAATAATGCCGATGGTGCGTCCGTTGAGCCGGGCAAAGCAGATAACGATATTGGGGGCATAGTATTCGTGGGGTTCAAAAATTTCCCCATTGTCAACAATATGCGCAATCACATCTTTCATATTGTAGGACTGGTTGGGATTGTCCGGAATAATGGTGTCCAGTTCCGCATCCATACGGCCCGGATCATCGCCGGTGTTCACAATGGGCGGATCTTCCATATTGTTGGACGGCAGGTAGGACAGGAGTTTCTTGATCTTGCTGATCGCGTCCTCTTCGGATTCACAGGCAAAATGGGAAACCCCACTTTTTTCATTGTGTGCAGAGGCTCCGCCCAAATCCTCAAAGCTGATTTCCTCACCCGTTACCGCCTTGATAACCTGTGGGCCGGTGATGAACATGAAACTGGTGTTTTTGACCATGAAGATATAATCGGTCATGGCCGGGGAATACACCGCACCGCCTGCTGTGGTTCCCATGATTGCGGAAATCTGGGGAATCACGCCTGAAGAGATGGAATTGCGGTAAAAAATCTGTCCGAACCCGGAAAGCGCATCCACGCCTTCCTGAATTCTGGCTCCGCCCGAATCATTGAATCCCACAAAGGGCGCTCCTGATTTCAGGGCCATATCCATGACCTTGCAGATTTTCTTCGCGTGCATTTCCCCCAGACTGCCTGCGCGTGAGGTGAAATCCTGGGCAAAAGCGTACACGGTTCTGCCATCCACTTTTCCGTAACCTGTAACAACACCGTCTGAAGGCACGTCAACCTTTTCCATGCCGAAATTCACACAGCGGTGTGTAACAAATATATCCACTTCCCGGAATGTGCCGGGATCAAAAAAAAGGCTGAGCCTTTCCCTTGCGGTCAGCTTTCCGTCTGCTTTGTGTTTGGCAACGGCTTTTTCGCCGCCCATCTGCAGAAGTTTTGCCTTCCGATCTTTGAGATCCTTGATCTTGTCTGCAACAGTACCCATTGTGATTGTCCTTTCGTTTGTCCGGTTAAGCTGTTTGACTATATGACATTACGCAATCTTATAAAAAATCAAAATATTATTAATGCGAATTAATATCAATTCGCCATTGATCTGATGCAATATTGTCAGTTTTTCCTCGGTTCTGCCTGTGCAAAAAACCGCTTTGCTTAATTTTTGCACTCCTCCGGATCAATCCGGGACGGGAGTGCAAATTGTATCAAGTCAATGGTGAATCGGTATTAAATACGTTTCTGCTGCTGTTTTTTTATCAGAATACCGCATCTTAGGCAAAAACAGGAACAGGAAATAAAAAATTGCACATGCCTCCGTTTTGTACTGCGGATCATAAATAACCGAAGGCATGTTCTGTATTATCAGTTACTTGGATTCTCTGACACCTGAAATTTCCTGAAGAATATAAATGCTTTCCGGCAAGCCTCTTTTTCCGTCACAATCCACATCAAATGTGGTTGGCACAAACTTTAACGGCCCCTGAATGCTGATATTTTCTTCAACAAATGGGTAAACGGTTACATTTATTCCCATTGATGCAAACTCCGGAACTTGGGAACATACACATTGATTTGTATAAGTGTTGGGTAGTGGGACTTTTCATGCTGATAATGTAAAATTATAATGATCAATAAAACTTCGGATACGGATTTTATGAAAATCATCATCACGGCTGAAAGAAAGCGTTTTTCTTACCAAATTCGGGCATC
>JBFXEJ010000003.1:0-138057 GCA_050180235.1 Desulfococcaceae bacterium | reverse complement strand
CCAATACTGTCCAATCTTTTTTCGGCATTTCCCCAAAGCCCCCCTTTTAAAAAAATTGCTGTCTGAAAAATTGTCACCTGTATAACACATTAATCGGATCATTACAATAGAGAATTGGTATAATACCAATTCTATATTGAAATTATATAACTCACCTTACGCACTGCCGTCATACCTAAGAAAATCGGTATCCAGAATATACTGAAATTACCGGATTCCGGCTTTCTCCGGAATGGCACAGCAGGTAATTTCCTGATTTTTGGAAAGGCTGCGTAAGATCATCTGATATTTTCACCCTCCCCTGCCCGCCCTCAGGGGATGGGAACCTTAAGGAAACGGCATTGATAATAATATCAGTAACTAAAATTTGTTTTATGCTATGATGACGAAAAAAAACAGAGCTTTGATCCTGCGATTTTTTCCCCTTCCCGCTCTCTCCTTTTCCCCAAAATTCTGTATTTCAGATAAAAAATTCTTGCCAAGCGTTTATTTTTCTGTTTTATAAAAGATGACCGTGTGGTCATTTTTCGGAGAACAAAAAATCAACTGTCAGGAAATACGGAAAAATCTGTCTCTGCATTCCCTGATATTCAGATATAAAAACAGGAATTACAATGGATATATCCTTTACAGATCAGAATTTGTATGAAATCAGTTACAAAATATCTGCGGGGCTGCGTCTAACCGCGGAAGACGGGCTGATGCTGTATCGCAGTCCTGATATTACCGGACTGGGCCGTCTTGCGGATCAGGTGCGCCGCGCCCGGCACGGCAATACTGCATTTTATGTGTACAACCAGCATATCAACTATACCAATATCTGCATAAACCGCTGCCGTTTCTGTGCTTTTGCCAGGGATAAAGAGGAAAAAGGAGCCTACACATATTCTTCTGAGGATGTTCGGAAACAGCTTGCGGATCGCATGGATGAACCCATACGTGAAATCCATATGGTGGGCGGACTCAATCCGGCTCTGGGATTTGACTATTATCTGGATTTGCTCAGAATTATCCGGGAAATCCGGCCTGAGGCAACGATCAAAGCCTTTACCGCAGTGGAGATTGACTGGCTTAATCAAATATCCGGGCTTTCCCTGGAGGAAACCATAGACGCACTCAAAACAGCCGGGCTGGGCATGATTCCGGGCGGCGGTGCGGAAATTCTGAATAAACGCATTTGGCAGGAGCTTTTTCCGCGTAAAATCAGCGGCAAACGCTGGCTGGAGGTTATGACAGCACTGCACGGAGCAGGTCTTACAGCCAACGCGACCATGCTTTACGGTCATATCGAAAGTCTGGAGGAACGGGTTGAACATCTGATAAAACTCCGGGAATTGCAGGACAAAACCAAAGGATTTTCAGCATTTATCCCTCTGTCATTTCATCCGCAGAATACGAAACTCTCCCATCTGCCCGGCACAACCGCTTATGATGATCTCAGAACCATTGCCACTGCCCGGCTTATGCTGGATAATTTCGACCATATCAAAGCCTACTGGGTCATGATCGGAGAAAAACTCGCGCAGGTGGCTCTGTCCTTTGGAGCTGATGATCTGGACGGAACCATTGTGGAAGAAAAGATTTTCCATATGGCCGGGGCATCATCTCCCAAAGGACTGGGCAGGGAGCAGATGGAGCATCTGATTCTTTCTGCCGGATTTGAACCTGTGGAGAGGGATTCTTTTTATAAGCCGGTGAAAAAAGTCGCGGGCAGGGCTGTGAAAAAATCAGGTCATCTTGATGCAGTGCTGGAAAAGGTCAGGGCCGGAAACCGCATTGATTCAGCAGAGGCTCTGGTGCTGTATTATGAGGCGGATATGCTGACTTTGGGCAGCCTGGCCGACCGCATCCGCTGGCAGATGCACCCGGAACCCCTTGTCACATTTGTGGTGGATCGGAATATCAATTACACCAATGTCTGCGTGTCAGGATGCCGTTTCTGTGCGTTCCATCGCAGTGCGGATTCGCCGGACGCGTATGTGATTACCCGTGAAGATCTGCACCGCAAGATACAGGAAACCATTGAACTGGGCGGTACGCAGATTCTTTTGCAGGGCGGGATGCATCCGGATCTGAATATTGATTATTACACCAATCTGCTGAAAGATATTCATGCGAATTTCAATATCCACATTCACGGCTTTTCACCCCCGGAAATAGCGTATCTGTCTCAGAAATCCGATCTTTCCATACGAAGAACCCTGAAACAGCTTAAAGACGCGGGCCTCAATTCCATTCCCGGAGGCGGGGCCGAGATTCTGGTGGATGAAGTCCGGGAGCAGGTTTCCCCCCACAAATGCCCAAGCGAAGTATGGCTTTGCGTGATGGGAACAGCGCATACAATGGGAATGCGCACCACAGCCACCATGATGTTCGGGCATCTGGAAAAACCCGGACATATCATAGACCATCTCATCAATATCAGGGAACTTCAGGACGGAACCGGAGGTTTTACAGCCTTTATCCCCTGGACTTTTCAGCCGGGCAATACAAAGATTGACGTGGTTCCCCAAACAGCCGCGGAATATCTGCGCGTACTGGCACTGTCCCGCATTGTGCTGGATAACGTGGCAAATATTCAGGCTTCCTGGGTAACGCAGGGCGCCAAGATAGCGCAAATTTCTCTTGCTTTCGGGGCAAACGATCTTGGCTCCACCATGATTGAGGAAAATGTCGTGGCAGCAGCCGGAGTGAACTTTCGCCTGCCCAAAAGCGAAATGATCCGCCTGATTCAGACAGCCGGTTTTCAGGCCGTGCAGAGGGACTGTTTTTACAATCATCTCAAAACAGAGTAGAACAAACTTCCAGTTTGTTCGTGCGCCATACACAAAGCAGAACAGGCTTCCAGACTGTTCGTGCGCTGTACACAAGCTGGAAGCTTGTGTTACTTTGACATTACAGGCTGGAAGCTTGTGCTGCTTTTACGGTAAAAACCATGACAGATTCCCTGAAATTGAAAAACATTGACTGCCGTTTCAGGCAGGGAGCCGAGATTCACCGGGCCGGATGGATTGCCGCAGATCCGCAGACCATCATTCAAAACGGCTGGCTTTGCATTGAAAACGGAATTATCCGGGAAATAGGTCAGGGCAGAATTTCCGCTTCAGTGCCAATCCTGGATCACGGGCCTGGCGTGATCATTCCTGCTTTAATCAATGTCCATACCCATCTGGAACTGAGTGCACTGAAAGGGAAAATCTCTTTTGCACATGGTTTCCGTCCCTGGGTCAGTATGCTTTTGGAAAAACGTGCTTCCACGACAGCGGAAGAACTTAAAAAGGGCGCACAGGCCGGAATCGAAGAACTAAGAAGCAGCGGTTGTATTGCAGTTGGGGAAATTTCCACTTTGGGACTGACGCGGGAAATTTTACGGAATTCAGGGCTTGGGGGAGTCTGGTTCCGGGAATATCTGGGCGGAATGGAAGCAGTTACCGCACAAGCCGGAAGCTTGTGCCACTCTGCGGCGCAAACTGAAAGTTTGTGCTGCTTTGATTCTATGGCCGGTCATGCACCCCATACGACTTCTCCCGAACTGCTCAAAACACTCAAAGAAAACACCCGGAAATACGGACTTCCCTTTTCCCTTCATCTGGCAGAATCTGAGGATGAAACAGAATTTCTGCGCACCGGCAAAGGTCAATGGGCTGATTTTCTCACACAAAGGGGAATTGATTTTTCCGGATGGGGACTGCCTGTGGAAAATCCGGTGGCTTATGCTGATCAGCTTGGTCTTGCGGATGAAAAAAGCATCTTTGTTCATCTGCTTAATGCCGGGCCTGAAGATTTCAGTTTGCTGAAAAAACGGGGAAGTCATGTTTGCATCTGTCCCAGAAGCAATTACAATCTGCACGCACGGCTTCCGGATCTGCCGGGAATGCTGCGAGCGGGTCTGCATCCCTGTATGGGAACCGACAGCTCTGCAAGTGTGGAAACCCTTAATCTTTTTGATGAAATGGCCTTTACTGCCAAATGCTTTCCGGAAATATCTCCGGAACATATTTTTGCCATGTCTGGCGTAAACGGAGCCGCTGCTCTCGGACTCGCTGATCGTTTCGGTTCCCTTATTCCTGGGAAATCCGGGACTTTCATTTATATACCCATAAACAATTGTGCATCTTCAAATCTTTTGGAGCGTGTGATTCATGAAACTGTCTTTTGATCGCGGTTTTCCCTGCAATGTCCGCGTGGGACGCATCAGTTATATGAACGTGGCCCCGGTCTATTACGGACTGAACAACGGCCACAAACCCCGGTGGATGGATATGGTCTGCGCACCGCCTTCTGTGCTGAACACCATGCTGGCCGCAGGAGAACTGGACATAAGCCCTGTGTCTTCCGCTGCTTATGCCCGGCATCAGAAAGAATGGCTGCTGCTGCCGGATCTGTCCATCTCCTGTTTTGGAAAAGTCATGAGCGTGCTTCTGGTCAGCCGCTGTTCTTTTAAAGAATTGGACAAAAAGACCGTGGTGCTGACACGGGATTCTGCCGCTGCTGCTGCTCTGAGCCGTTATCTGTTTGCATCCCAAAGAATCTGTCCGCAGTTTAAAACCGGAAAAGTCCTGTGTCCCGATGATCTGCCGCATGAAGCCGGAGCCGCACTGGTTATCGGTGATGCGGCTCTCAAAGAAGACTGGGCAGCGCATTTTGCTCATGTGTGGGATTTGGGGGAAATGTGGCTGGAACGCACACGGATGCCCTTTGTTTTTGCTTTATGGGCAGTGCGCCGGCAGTTTGCAGAAGAAAACCCGGAATCTGTATCCGCAGTGACTGAGGAATTCCGGAGATCCAAACTCCTGGGGAAACAGAATATAAAAAGAATTCTCCCCCTTGCCTCAGAAAAACTGGGCATAAGCACAGATACCTGCGATCATTATTATCAGCGGCTCCATTATGATCTCAGCCCCATGCAGATCAGAGGGCTGGAGCGTTTTTTCAACGGGCTGTACAGGGAAGGAATTATTTCCAAACCGGTAAATCTTTCATTTTTTCATGAAGAACAGACATTCAGCAGAAGTCATGCGGCATGAATGACAAACTGGCAGGGGGACTTCCCATACTGATTTTTTTTAATTTATAAATCAATATGTTATTTAGAATCAGTATAGCAGTATCATGGAATGATATTGATCACCAGTCCCAGCAGAGCCGGAGGCGCTGCAAAGAGAATAAATCTGCAAAAGTTGAAACCGCTGAGGCTGCCGATAATCATGTTCTGGGGATTTCCCACCAGACTTGCCGCACTGCCGATATTCGCGGAAGTCGCAAGCGCAATCAGAAAAGGCCCGAAAGGCAGCCCGTATGTCCGGCAGATACTTACCACAATGGGCGTCATGAAAATGCAGATGGTGTCATTCATCAT
This sequence comes from Desulfococcaceae bacterium, assembly GCA_050180235.1. Taxonomy (GTDB): domain Bacteria; phylum Desulfobacterota; class Desulfobacteria; order Desulfobacterales; family Desulfococcaceae; genus JAABRU01. Next base: position 132,698 of record JBFXEJ010000003.1, on the reverse strand, counting down.
GGATGCGAAGTAACTCTGAAAAGAATTGGGAGCGGTTGAAAACCCGCCCCCCTGTGAGATGTGTGAAACTCTCTTGGCGGTTCCTTGCTGTTCTGATTATTCTGTTAAGAGTTCCTGCTCCTGCTTTGCTGAATAGACAGCGATAAATGCCAGGATATTGATTGCAAAAAATATGAGTTTGCCGATGCCGAAACCATCTTCCGCAGTATCCTGTATCTCCACCAGTATTCCGCAAATTGCAGAAAGAGTCACCACATTAAATGTCCATGTCTGGGGAGAGAAAAGCCCTATGGCCGCAGTCAGATTCAAAATGGCTGTAAGCAAAATGAATACCGCAATGCCATACAGCACAAGTGTTGCCGCAAAGCCTTTTTTTTCTATCTGGGCTGCGCTTTTCATATTTCCTGCCATCTGCCCGAAACCGGAAACCAGCGATGCTGTTTCACCAACTGCTTTGCCCTTGGCAAATTGTCCGAATGATGCACCGAAATTGGCCAGTGCATAAATCACCAGGAGTATTCCGGCAATAATTGTCAATACGTTTTTTTTCATAATTCTCCTCCTTTTGCATGAAAGTTATGGGAACAGCCTTTTGTCAGATTTCTGTTCAAAACCTGAACATACTCTGCATTTTCTGATTTCAGATATAACAGACCGCCTGCTGAATGTCTGTGTGACATTCAAATAAATTCTGTGAAAATTCACATTTTTTTCAGCGGATCATCTCAGGCTTACTTTCATTATCTCTCGCGATTTTGCATTGTCCCAAAAGAATGCTAATGCTGCCTTTTGATAGACAAAAATATTCAACATCAGGCCCGCGAGAATTGCAGGTATCCCCATAGCCAGCCAGAAAGAAAAATATCCGGCGGTGCATGGCTCAAACAGCATAATCAGCCATATTCCGGTGAGAAAAATAAGCAAATGCAGAGGAATTGACAGAATGCAGACAGCCCAGACAACAAACTGCATCCAGTTTTTGGAGGCAATTGCCAAAGGTATTCCTGTGATGAACATAATAATGAAAACCAGAAACATGATTACTGGCATCAGAAATGCTGAAGTCACAAGAAGAGCCAGGATATTAATCAGAGCATCAAGTATATTAAGTTTTTGTTTTTTTATAATCCTCGGCACAATCAAAAAATCTGTGCCGAAAATGTCATGAATCGGAAGGGATATGGAAACAGCATTGCAGATTTTTTCCATACGGACTGATGCAATATGCCAGTTTGAACCAGCCCAGAAAACAGTCAGGGAAACAGGAAACCAGCACAGGATAAATACAATGATTCTTATCAGAAACTGTCTCATGAAGTGTTCCTTTCAGGTTTATTGTTTCAAAGCCAGGTCACGCCTCAAACTTGTTTATCGGGAATATAGCAGATATCATTCTGTGATGACTGTTTTGCATGCAATTATATTTTGTGATTATTCACCTTTTGCCGAAATAATTCTTTCCTGTTAATCCGGCGCCAGAAGAGGTTGGGAAACCTGAAAAAAGGAGTGCGGGAACATGATGATATTTTATATGAATGCGTTTGAAAGGGTATGAATCAAAGGCGGAGACTAAAAGAGAAGGTATAATAATGCAGATTAAGGGGAAAAAACTGAAATAAGCAAAAACTGCATGTTATAAAACAAAACCGGATAATCCAATTTGCAACTGATTGATTTTGCTTTCCAGAATTCCAGCTCTGATTCGCATTAATAGGAATCCGGCAGTTGTTTTCTTATTGTGATGATTTTCTTTTCATGTGTAAGATAATTCCCTGCCTTTAAAGAGGAAAGTATTTTGCTGACAGTGGATCTGTCACAGCCGATCCTGTTTGCAATATCCGCCTGCGTCAGTTTTTCTTCAATAACCCAATAATTTTCTTTGGGTTTTGCCATTTTTGCAAGAAGACTGACAATTTTTCCATAACTGTCTTTAAATGCAAAAGCTTCAATCTGCTCGGTTGCATGACGGAGCTTCACCAATAATCCTTTCATCAGATTAAAGACAATTTCAGGGTTTGAGGCTATAATATCCTTGAATTTATTTCGCGGAATGCGCAATAAACGGGTTTTTCCTTTTGTCTGAACCGTTGCACAGCGGGGTTCCTTATCAATAAAGCTCATTTCTCCGAAATAATCACCGCTGTTAAAGGTATTTAAAACAATCTGATTTCCATCATCCTCATTAATGCTGATTGCATGCGCTTCTCCTTCCAAGACGATGTAAAGTTCTGTTGACAGGGTATCCTTTATAATAAGCAAAGAATCCCTGGGAGGTTTTATTTCCACAGCAATATCAGCGAGCGTTCTGAGTTCCTGCTCATTAAGACCTGAAAACAGGGGAACCTTTCGGATAATATCAAAAAGTTCTGCTTTATCCAATTTTGAACTGTGGTTACGGATATTCATTCCTCAAAAACTCCTGTTTGTGTTTTTCAGAAACAGATTTTGTCTTTGTCCGGCTTATCTTTTGTTATATAACATGTCTTGATTTATCCCAAAAGTCAAGATTATTCGGTGGTAAATGAAATCTGTCCCTGTAGTTTTTTTCAGCCGGTTTGACCCACTGCCAAATGATTCAGAAATGCCTCCCGGCCTTTCAATCCGGCACTCCTTATTTTTCTTTAAGTAAAGATGAAAAATTTTTACAGAAATTCCTGCAGGTTTTCATTTTATTTTTCGGAATATGTCTTACATATTGTTTCAGGGATAATATCTCTTGACTTTCAAAAGAAATTTTGTCAGATAACCTCCGATTGAGCTATTGAAAATGGCATAAATTAAATCATGTTCAGAGGCAGAAAAATGCATCACAAAAATATACTGAAACAAAATCCTCTTTTTTCCTGTTTTGATGAAAAGGAACTGGAGCAGTTGGCTGAAATTGCTGAAATACAATATTATCAAAAAAATAAATGTATTATCAATGAAGGAGATACAAGCGCATCTCTTTATATTATCGCAGAAGGCAAGGCAAATGCCTTTACCCTCAATCACAAAAAAGAGAAAATGCGGCTCAATTCCGGTAGTGGGTCTGCACATACTGACAAAAAATTAACTATTTGATATTATTATATTTTAAAAAATATACTGATTTTTGTCTATACATAATAAATACAAATAGTTATACGATACATCCATGATACTGCTTATACTTATTATAAATAACATATTGATTTATATATTAAAAAAATCAGTATGAACAGTCCCACTACCCAAAATTTTACCTTTTCAGGCGGATACAAAAAACAGCCGAGAGAAAACCTCCGGGCATAACGTTTGGTATGATCAGACAGTTTCTGTCAGTTCCAACTCACTTCCCCAGCGTCATGCCACCCGGACTTTGACCATCCTGTTTACAGATCTGGTCGGATCGGCAGCCGTTAAAACTGAAAAGGGAATTCATAAAGCCCAGACCCTTGAACTGGTGCATAAACGGATTTTGCTGGAAGTTTTGGATCAGATCCGGGTTCTTTATCAAGACAATGCGGCACAGCCTGTCCGTGTGGAAGGCGATTCCTATATTTTTGTTTTTTCCAACCCAAGCCATGCCATTCATTTTGCCCTGCTTGCCCAGGAAAAACACCGGGAGGCCCGTGCCGGACAATGGCCGGAACTGCCGGAGTTCAGAATCGGCATTGATCTGGGAGAAGTTATTGTGGAACAGGGGCTGAAAGGCCCGAATATGCCGGGAGGCATCGGGGATATAAAAGGACTGCAGGCTGATATGACCGCAAGGATCATGGGACTTGCACAGGGAGGACAGATTCTCTGTTCCTCTTCTGCCTTTGACAGTGCAAAGCAGGCACTGACCGGGATTAATCTTGACGGCATCAATGGGAAAACAGTGTGGCAGAGGCATGGCCCCTATCTGCTCAAAGGCAGGGATACACCGCTTGAAATCTGTGAAGTGGGTGCGGAAAATTTTGCCCCCCTGAAAAAACCGGAGGGAAGTGAAAAAGCAAAACCCCTCGGTTCCCAGAAAAAAATTTCCAGCACGCGGATATGGATTGTTCCTTTGGGAGTGCTGCTGATTTCTGTTTTTGCATTTCTGCATATGCAAAAAGGAGAGCAGTCTGAATCATCCGCTCATTCCGATACCGCTTCTTTTGCCATCAGTCCTGCCGAAGCCGCTGTTGATGAAATAAAATATAAAATCATCAAACTGCACAGTGCATTTGAAAGCATTGATGATTACGGCGATTATGCAGCCCGTGAAGTAAGAGAAAAAGCCCCCCGTTTTGCGCAGCAGATTCTGAATATTGATGAAAGCGGGATGGATTTGAAGCACAGGATATTGAAATACCAGTTCGCAACTTTTTCATTTTCCATGGCGGCATGGGTTGAATCAGATTTGAAAGAGAGAAAGGATTATGCAAATCAGGCCATCAGCGCCGGTCATAAAACAATCGAACTGATTGAGGAAGCAGAAAGCAAAGCATCACGCGGCACCAAAGAGGATCAGGTACTGGCCGACTGGATTGTCAGCAACCACAGAAAGGAGGGAATACATTATTTTCTTGCTGTGTCCTTTGCAATCAAGGCACGGGATGGGGATGAATCCGCAATCAGAGAGGTAAGCAGACATACGGATGCCATCCCCGCTTCTTACAAAGAACGCTATCCTTTGGAAAAAGAGCCGAATCTGAAATGGTTTTTGGATAACAGGAAAGGAAAAAATGATGGTTAAAAAAGAAATTTTCATCATTGTCTGTCTTATTTTTCTGATTCTTATACCGTGTATGCCGGTTCCGTGCAATGCCTCAGAACCGGGAAAAGGCGTCACAGATGCCCATGCCTGGCGGGAAAACAAACTCTTTCCGGCCGATGAGGGGGAGACTGACGCCTCATTTTGCAGTTTCAGACAGAAACTTCTTGAAGCAGTAAGAAATCGTGACACGGAATTTGTTCTGAATGTTCTTGATCCAAAAGTCGTAATATCGCCACCGGATGCAGATGGCATTGTTCAGGATTTCGGCATTGAGGCATTTCGGAAAAAATGGCAGCCGGAGCATGTGTTCAGTCCCCTGTGGGATGAAATGGCAGAGATTCTTTCTCTGGGCGGAAGTTTTGTGGATGACAATAAAAAACAGTTTGTTGCCCCATATGTCCATTCCCTTTGGCCCAAAGACAGAGACGCTGCAGAATACTGGGCTGTCATTGGCAACAATATCAGTGTGCGGGAGCAGCCGGGGCTTAATTCCGCTGTTATCGCTTCCTGTTCCTATGAGGTTCTCAGGGCAGAGTTGACAAAAAACAGAAAATGGATCAAAGTTGCTCTGCCGGATGGCAGAACAGGGTATGTTTTCGGACAGTTCATCAGAAACAGGAATGATTACAGCATAGGTTTTGAAAAAGTCAATGATCGGTGGTTCATCAAATGGTTTGCGGGAAAAGACAGGGGAAAAACCTTTCCCCCTGCGGAGCCCTGATAAACACCGGATTCCGGCTTTTGCCGAAATGACGGTCAAAGACAGCGTGCGTTTCTGATTTTTGGAAGCGGTGCGCAATGTGCGCTATACAGATTGCTTTCTTGCAGACTCTGGATAAACATCATGAAAAACATACTGATTTTCATAATATTATTTACAGGTATTTCAGGCACAGGCTTTGCATCGGCACAAATGCCTGATCTTTTCCATCCCATCATCCCGGATACCGGAAAACGATCCTATAAGGCACTTATCATCGGGATAAATTATAATGATCTTCTTTATCCTGAAAATGATGCAAAGGCTCTTGCCGGGCTTTTGAAAGAAAAATACGGATTTCAGGAACCAATTCTCCTGACAGGTTCTGAAAACACCACAAAGCAAAAGATTGTTCAGGCTGTTGAAACTCTCATCAGAGACAGCAGAGAGGAAGACAGCATTCTGATTTATTACTCCGGTCACGGCTCACTTGACAAAAAAAAGAATGAGGGATGGTGGATTCCCTCAGATGCCCGGAACCGGGATAAAAGCACCTGGCTTTCCAACAACTGGCTGCGGGATCAGATCAGCAGAATGAAGGCACGCCATGTTCTGCTGATTGCCGATGCCTGCTATGCCGGAACCATATATCCTTATGAACGGACGCGGGGGGACGAAATCAATGATAAATTCTACAGGGAAAAATATAAAAGCAAAAGCCGCTTTGCCATGACCTCAGCAGGGGCAAAAGAGGAGGCTTCTGACAAAGAAATAGGGCAAAACAGCGTTTTTGCCCATTTTCTTATCAACACATTGGAAACAAACACTAAACCTTATTTATGCACAGATGAACTGTATTATTTTTTTGCGCCCCGCGTGAGTGACCGGCTGACGCAGACCCCCAGACTGGGCGTTCTGGATTTTGAAGACCATCAGGGCGGACAGTTCATTTTTTGGACCCAATATGCAAAAGCGGATGCAAAAGTTAAAACAGATGCGGGAAAATATCCGGCTCCATCTCCGGGAGAGTCAAAAGCAAATGCAGATGATTTGCCACTGCCTGCCGGGACAGCAAACAGCTATGCGCTGCTCATCGGCATTGAAGAATATCAGGGTTCCGGACTGATCTCACTGGCCGGTTCCGGCAATGACATTGATCTGATTCGGGAAGTTCTGAAAAACCGCTATGAATTTGATGACAAAAATATCATTGTCCTGAAAAACAGAAACGCAGGCCACAGCGCCATTGAACAGGCTTTTTCAGACCTTGCCGGGCGTGTCCGGCCCGGAGACCGGATTTACATCCATTATTCCGGTCATGGTTCCTGTACCCCCAATCTGGATGAACAGGAACCGGAAAAAAATGATCAGACCTGGGTATCCTATGGTTCCCGCTGCTCTGACAAAAAAGAGAAAGACAATTATGATATTCTGGATGATGAAATCAATGAATGGCTGATTCCCATTCTTTCCAAAACGGAACTGGTGGTCTTTGTTTCTGATTCCTGTCATTCCGCCAGTGTATGCCGGGGAGAAGATGCCCCTCTTATCCGCGCCGCTCCTGCTGACACACGGGAGCATCTTCTGGGAAGAAATCAATTTTCATCCTCCAAATCATACAACGCCATATTCATCGGAGCGGCACAGGATGATGAATCTGCGGCGGAATTCCGGACAGAGGATGATAAGGCATACGGCATGTTCACCTGGTTCTGGGCGCAGACGCTGCAGCAGGCACAGCCCGGAGAAACCTGGCATGATCTGTTCCAGCGTGTGCGCATAAAGGTGACGGAACGCCGGGGTTCTCAGCATCCCCAGATCAAAGGATCCAGAAACATGCCTGTATTCGGCGGGGAATTCAAACCCGCTCCGCCGCGGATACCGGTAATCAAAGTAAATGCGGATGAGCTCACAGCCGTCATCGGGGCAGGAACCCTGACCGGTATTGCACAGGGTTCTGTTTTCCGAAAATATGATCCCCGGATGAAAAACACTGCTGATTTGCCATTGCTTACGATTAGACAGACAAGGCCCTTTGACAGTCTGGCAGAGATCAGCGGAAAGATGAAACCCGGCGATCTGGTGGTGGAAGAAAGTCATGCCTATGACCTCAAACCCATTCCGGTATTTCTGAATGCAGATTTTCCCCTGGATGCAGACAGGTCTCTGATGCAGCAGTTGCAGGCAGTTTTAAAGGAAAGGGAATTGTCCGCATTCATCCCTGCTGCGGATCAGAAAGCCTGTGAAATGCTTCTGTATGTGCTGCGTCCCAAAAAAGAGAAGGGGGAGTATATCCGGAAAAACATTTCCGACACACTGCCCCGGTCTTTTCCCGACCAGCCCCCGGAGGTATGGATACTCACAGACACGGAAAAACTGCTCAATGAAAATCTGCGCATTTCATTCAAAGATCCGCAAAAAGGCATGGAAATGCTGAAACGGAATCTGAAAAAAATTGCGCGCATCAGAGATCTGAAAAAACTGGCATCCGAAACCGGCCCGAAAACAGAATTTCGCACCATAATATGGGAACCTGCGTACAGATGCCCGGAATCTGATCCGGACTGCCTGCATCTGCCGGATGGGAGATCATATCAGAAGCAGGGGGAATATCATTACCGGGAAATGGAAGGGAAAATTCTTTCTTCGGAAAATCTTCTCACCTTTGCTGTGAAAAACCTGTCTGACAAATCCTGTTATGTCTATTTTATTGATATTACCCCGGATGGAAAAATTCAGGCCGTATTTCCCACAATGGAAGACAATCAGGAAGATGCCCTGATACGGCCTTTGGAAGAACGGGATTACCGGGAAGTGGCAGCATTGGCAAGCAATCAGGCCGGTGAAGAGACGGTTAAGATTATCGTAACGGAACTGCCCATTGATGTGGCCCTGCTGGAATCCGAAGGATTTGCAAGAGATGAGAAAAAAGAGATGAATCCTTTGGAAAAACTGCTGAGCAATGCAATGGACGGAACACGCGGCGAGGTCATCCGGATCAGAAATGCGCAGTGGGGAACCATGCAGTATTCATTTCAGGTGAAATAGCAGACGTTTTTTTTGAATAAGGGATATTAATTATTTCTGCAAATTCGGGGGATGAGAGGAAAGTTTGAGCTTTAAAAAAATCATCGTAATTATATTTCTCATGTTACTGTCTGTCGGCTTTGTAAAAGCATATAAATACCGAGCGGAAATTGAATTGGGGATATCATTAATTCCAATTTTTTTCGATGAGAAGAAAGGAAATGCCTTTGAACAGTATAATAAAATAGTCGAATCGGCTGAGGTGCCTATAAAGGAAAGACGTTTGGATAAAGCAACGGAACTTTATGAAAATGCCTTGGTACAGATCCGAATAGTCGGTAACGAAACAGGGGAAGCTTTCATATTATCAAGTCTCGGAAATATGTATTCAATGATGGGTGAATATATAAAAGGGCTTGAATATACAGAGCGATCCTATGAGAAAATTTTACAATCAAAAAAATGGATGGGAGAAAACGGACTGGTCAGACGCATAGCAATTGAGGGCGCTTTGGAATCAATAGGTACCTCGTATCATATGCTTGGAAATTTTGAAAATGCAGAAGATTACTATAAAAAATCCTTGGCCGTGTTTGATGAACTCCGTGCAGAATCAGATGGTCGGTATTCACTTTTGAACATCTCAACAATGTTAAATCTCGGTATCCTTTATGAAGCTAATGAGTTGTATGATAAAGCCATAGATTGTTTTTTAAATTCCATATCAATAGCAAAGGAATATAAATATACACTTAAGGAAGCTATTGCGTTATCAGGGCTATCCTATGCTTATCTCAAAATCGGCAGATATGACGAATCTGTCAAATGCAAACAGCAGGCCTCTTCAATATTTCAAGGACTGAGGGAAACAGCTAGAATAGCAGAAACCTATCTCGGTATTGCTTTTATCCATCTGGAATATCATAAACCGGATCAGGCTTATCCTTATCTGGAAAAACATATGGCGATGGTTCGGGAGAATAATATTGTTGATCATAAGTTAAATTGGGAATTACAGCAAGGTCTCAGCATGTTTTATGTGCAAAAAAATGAACTGCAAAAAGCCTTGGATCATTTTGAAAAATCGCTTCAATCCATTGAATCTGCAAGGTCAAGTTTGAGGGACAGCGAATTCAAAATCGGATATATGCAGGACAAACAGGAAGTTTACGATGACTATATAGAAGCCCTGCATACACTGCACCGGCAGCATCCCAAAGACGGCTATGACCGGAGAGCATTTGAAATATTTGAAAGAAAGCAGGGCAGAACCTTTCTGGAAGAAATGGGAAAAAGCGGAGCCAGGCAGTATGCGGGATTGCCGGAGGCTGTCCGGCAGGAGGAAGCCGGATTGGAAAAACAGATCGGACTGTTATCCGGTCAGTTGTCAATCCAGAGAGAGAAAGCCCCTGAAAAAAGAGATCTGAAAGCTGTCCAGAGAATTGAAGCAGAAATGAAACAGGTTCAGTCCGATCTGAAAAAACTGGAAAAAATCATTCAGACAGCCTATCCTGATTATTATGCCATCAAATACCCCAAACCGGTGAGCAGCGAAACGGTTCAGAAAAAACTGCTCAAACCCGGTGAAACCATGCTCATCTACAATGTCATGAAAAATCAGACCTGTGTATGGACAATTGACAGGAAGAATTTTTCACTTACTGCAATAGACGCGGGAAGAGACGAACTGGCAGAAAAGATGGAGATTTTCAGGAATCATGCTCTTGGAGCCGGAGGAAAAAATCTGAGAGGGGAGATCATCAGAATGAAAAAAGATGAAAAAGTGGAAATTCCGGATCTTTATACCCTTCTTTTTCCCAATGAAGTCCAGAAACATATAAAACAAAGCAAAAATCTTTACATCATCCCCACCGGCCCCCTTTACCTGCTGCCTTTTGAAGCATTGAAAACGGAAGATGACAGTTACCTGATAAAAAGTCACGGCATATCCTACCTGTCCTCAGCCTCATTGCTGAACATAATCCGTGAATCCAAATCCAGACGAAAGGAAAGAGCGCTTTACCCTCTGCTGGCATTTGCAAATCCTGTTTATGGTGAAACAGCAGACACCGCAGAAGAAAAAAACAGGCCGGATTCTTCAGAAAGGCTTTCGGAATTACAGGCTGAATCGCTCCGTTCCACCATGAACGGAAATTTTATGCCGCTTCCGGAAACCGAAGATGAAGCCGAGGCCATCCGGCAACTCCTTGACGCACCGCTCAGATCCGATCCATTGCAACTGCAGGTAAAGGCAGCCCGCAGCAATGTTCTGGCCTTTAACACATCCGAAAGGCTGGATGATTACCGCTATCTTGTCTTTGCCTGCCACGGCGTAATCCCGGAAACCACCAGCATCATTCAGCAGCCTGCGCTGGTTCTGTCCAATCCTGATCCGGAAACAAAACAGGACGGTTTTCTCACTATGGCTGATGTGTTTGGACTGAAAATGAACGCGGATCTCGTAACGCTTTCAGCCTGCAACACGGGCCGGGGGAAATCTGTTTCCGGGGAAGGTGTCATGGGTCTCACCCGTTCTTTCATGTACGCAGGCACTCCGGCTGTCACGGTGACATTATGGTCAGTGGAATCCCTGTCTGCCAAAGAACTGAATGTCGGCCTGTTTGAAAAACTCAAAGCCGGAAAAAACAGAGCCCAGGCTCTGAGAGAAATCAAACTGGACATGATCAATGGCAGCTTTGGGGAAGAATGGCAGCACCCGTATTACTGGGCGCCTCTGGTGATGTTCGGGGATGGGAATTAGGGTTTGTAACGAAATAACCTGTACAATTTTTCTGTCTGAAACCCTTAGGGCTTTGAAAACCCCAAGGGTTTGGAACAGTTTATTTTGTTACAGCCCCTTAGCATTGGACAAATCAGAAAGTTGATAACTTCTTGATTCCAATGTGAAATGCAGGACATTGCGCACACAAACGAAAGTTTGACATATTTAGGCGTTACGCAGTTGGCCGGATAAACCCTAAGGGTTTTGAAAACCCTTAGGGTTTCAGGATTGATTTTTTTTATCAACTGCATACACCTGAATTTGTTTGATTTGCTAAAAAAATCTGCCAAAGGAGTGCCAAACTGAAAATTTGGCAGTGCCTGACCTCTGACAATCTGGTGACAAACTTTCAGTTTATGACTCCTTCAGACATGGTAAATTTATAGGAATGAAAAGTAAATAACTTCCCTTTCTTCATCATTCCGATGAAAGCCGGAATCCAGTATTCTCAACTTATTCTGGAGTCCGACTTCGCCGGATTGACGGGAGGTTATTAAATTCGCTTTCCATATTTGGAAACCGCCTTATTGCTTTAAGAAATCTGTCTCTGCCTGATTATACCATCATCAGCCAGATCATCCCCACTCCCGCAGCCAGCACTGCAATGGTGGAAATCAGTCCGAAACGCAGATATTCAAAAAAATTCAGGGTGTAATATTTTTTTGCGCCCTCTGCCACAATGATGTTTGCCACAGATCCGATCAGAGTCAGATTGCCTGCCACTGTGGTAATAAAAGCCAGCAGCACCCATCCTGCCTCAGCCGGGCCCAGATTGCCAATCAGCGGGCCGGTGAGCATGACCATGGGCACGTTGGAAACAATGTTTGATCCCGCAGTCATCAGAGCGGTGAAGAAAAAAAGTCCGTCCGGACGGGAAAAACGGAGCCAGGATTCGCTGGCCGTCCATGCCTTTTCCACAATTCCGGTCAGATTGAGTCCCTGCACCACAATGAACAGGCAGCAGAAAAAAACCAGAATGGACCAGTCAATCCGGGCAAAGATTTCCGATGGTTCCTCCCGATCCGCGATAATGAGAAACATTACTCCTGCCAAAGAGGTATAGGCCAGATGCCATCCGGCAAAGAAACCCGCTATTACGCACAGCACAGTTGCCAAAGCCAGGCGCATTTTCCCATTGCCGTTGCCATTTTCCTCCGGATCAGACAGGGAGGAAAACGCGGCAGGAATCTGTTTCCGGTATATCAGCCGCAGCAGCACAATATTGATAAGCAGACCCAGCAGAGCGGGAGGCGCTGCAAAGAGAAGGAATCTGCCAAAATTGAAACCGCTGAGGCTGCCGATGATCATGTTCTGGGGATTTCCCACCAGACTGGCCGCACTGCCAATGTTCGCTGAAGTCGCGAGTGCAATCAGAAAAGGCCCGAAAGGAAGGCCGTATGTCCGGCAGATGCTTACCACAATGGGCGTCATGAAAATGCAGATGGTGTCATTCATCAGAAATGCGGAGAGAAAACCGGAAATCAGCACGACTGCGATCAGCATTTTCCAGGGGGTATTGCAGATTTTCCCCATTTTCCGTGCAGTGAGAATGAAAAATCCAGCCCGTTCCAGATAAATGGAAAGGATCATCATGGAAAAAAGCAGGAGAATGGTGTTATGGTCAATGGCCTGATAGCTTTGCTCCGGTGTGAGTGCGCCTGCTGCAACCATTAGTGTCGCACCGAAGAGCGCACCCGCGGGTCTGCCAATGGGCAGCAGGGTAAGCCTCCGGGATGCAATGAGAACATAGGTAAGGATAAAAATTAGATAAACAAGGACATTTTGCATGGGTTCTGAGTTGATCCTGTTTTTGAAAAAAAAGCCGTCAGAGAAATTCAGCGCGGACGCCGCATGTGCATGAAATAATTCACATCTGTATTCCGGCTGAGAAAATATCTCCGGGTAAAGGGGTTGTATTGCAATCCTGCTGTATCTGTGACAGACAAATCCGCATCCGCAGCCCAGTTTGCAAGTTCCACAGGTTTGATGAATTTTGCATGGCAATGGGTTCCGGCAGGAAGCAGGCGAAGGATGTATTCCGCACCGATGATTGCAAAAACAAAGGATTTGAGATTGCGGTTCAAAGTGGCAAAAATGACATGGCCTCCGGGTTTGAGCAGCATTCTGCACGCATGAACCACAGAACAGGGTTCAGGAACATGCTCCAGCAGTTCCATGCAGGTTATTACATCAAAACTTTCCGGTTTTTCGGCTGCCATTTCCTCCACTGTGGCCTGCAGATAGTTGATTTCATATCTGCTTATTTGCAGATGTTCCCGTGCTGCGTTCAGGGCTTCCTCTCCCATGTCAATTCCCGTGACATACGCTCCTGATGATGCAAGAGATTCACTGAGAATTCCGCCTCCGCAGCCCGCATCCAGCAAGGAACAGCCTTTTACATTCACACAGCTTTGGATGTATTCCATCCGCAGCGGATTGATGTCATGCAGGGGTTTGCATTCCCCGTTTCTGTCCCACCAACTGCTCGCAATCTTTCCGAATTTGCGGATTTCCCTGCTGTCAACATTGCTATGATAGTGTGTCATTGTGTTTCCATGTCTCTGAATCTGACTGTAATATTTTCTATAGTGGGTCAAATCGGCTGATAATGTCATCCCTTTCGGGATTCCGGTTTGTTTTTCAAATTTTTATATAATAATTCAAATCATTACGGATTTTTTCAACACTGGTATCTCAGAAAATTTGACAGTACAGCCACGAATTGCACGAATGCACAAACCGTAATTCGTGTCATTCGTGCAATTCGTGGCTGTACCATCAAATCTTCTGCGTAATGGGATAAACTAAATTGCTTATGCAGCAGGGGTTCCGGGCAGAAAAATTGTACAGGTTATTTTGTTACAATCCTTTATGACCGGATTATGGCATTTTCCATGATTGCAGTTCAATGATATTCCCTTCCGGATCATAAACATAGGCAAAGGTCAGTATTCCCACTCCACTGACTTCCTGCGTGACAACTTCTCCCACCGGGCTTCCGCCGGATTCCAGAACTTTGCTGAACATTCCGGCCACATCATCCACCCGGAAGGCAATATGCCCCAGTCCTTTGCGGTTGGCAAGGGATTTTTCCTTTTCCCGCATTTCTGTGTAGGAAAAGATTTCCAGAGTGGGGCCATCGTCTCCGTATCCGGGAAGAAGCAGATGAGCGCCTTTGAGTTCGGCATTTTTCACGCCTGATGCCTTTGAAAGCCAGTCTCCTTTCAGATTCCGGGGCGGAGGTTTCAGTCTGCACCCGAAAACGCTGATATAAAAATCAGCCAGTTTCTGCCAATCCTGTGCAATGATATTGGTGTGAACGTAGCGGATCATTTTGTCTCCTTTATGATGTTCTCATTTAAATAAATCAGAACAGGCTTCCAGCCTGTTCTCATGATCTGTAATACAGGTATACTTGCTTGCAGGGGCCTGCTCAATGTCAGTATAAAGAGTTCCACTGCCGTGTTCTCTGCGGAAAACTATTCTCCTATGCGGGAAAGGAAAAAATTTACAGCATACCCGCATCTTTTAAAATACTTCCTGCCATTTCCCGGACATCCGGATCAGAAGAGGCCAGCATTTCTCCGGCCAGTGGAATATAACGATCTGACTTCATACACGCGATCAGGCGCAGTACCCGTATGTGCATACGGCTGTCTTTCCCGGACAGCAGCACGCGCAGGGATTCATACTCTGAGAGCATTTTCATGCCCCGCAGATCCGGAATATGACCCAGACCTGCGGGTGCGGCCTCAATAATGGGAATGATGACCCTGCGCAGATCTGTTTCCAGCAGATTATCCAGAAATTCCAATGCACTGGATCGCAAATCCGCACGCACACTCTGCAGGTTGCGGTACACATCGGAAATCTCCTGTGGCGGATATTTGAGACCCAGAAGTCCGAATATCCTTTTCAGATTGTCATCCAGCCGTTTTTCCAGAGCGTGGATCAGTTGATGCCGCGCCTCACGAACATTCTGCTGATCTTCCCGGTCTGTCTTATCTGCATTGGATTGAGAAATATAAGACTCTGCGGAATTTGCCGGGGACAGTTTATGGACATTACCGGCAGCATTTCCGGAATTCTGAACCTGACTGTAAAGAACAGTCAGCAGATCCAGATGCTCCCTGGCCTCTTCCAGTATGGTGCGGACAATACGCCGGTTATCAAATTTCAGAAAGGGAAAATGCACCCGGATATGGTTCATTGCCATTATAACTTCACAGCGTATGGCCGGATCAGGGTGACGGATGTTCAGGCTCAGAATATCTGCTGCCTTCTGTTTTCCCATTTGAGCGAGAATATCCGGAATGCAGATACGGATATTCCGGTCTGCAAAGGGATTGTTCAGCCATTCTGCAAGTATATCCCCAATATCAGGCCCGAAATCCTTCAGAGCGTGTGCCGCTGCTTTCCGGTATTCCTCCTTTGCCAGAAAAGGCATAATCACAGAAATGAAATCCTTCCTGCGGGTTTCCCCGGCGCCGCGGATAGCGGCTTTCACAATATCTGTGTCAGGATCATTGAGAAAAATATGAAGATGGGGATGGAAATCCGGAAGATTGGCAGCACCAATGACACGGGCACAGTTCATGCGGATAAAACGGGCTTCTTCCTGATCCTGAACCTGATACGCGGCACTCAGATTTTCTTTCAGTATGCCGCACAGATCAAACATGGTTTTGAGCTTCTGGTTTCCCCGGCTTTCCCATGCCAGCGACAAAAGCGCAGCCCCCCGGATTCTGTAATCCTCATGCCGCAGGTATTCCCGAATCAGGGCTTTCTCCTTTTCTCCGGGATTCCGGAACAGATAATGAATGGCCCCGGTTTTCACCTTCTGATCCGGATCATGCACAAGCTCCATTGCTTCCTGTGTAAAATCAGGCTGTTTGCATAAACATACATTGCGCAGCACTTCCCGTCTCACAAGGGGATCCGGATGCCGTATGAGTTTCCGGTAAAATGGAACAAAGCGCGGATCCCGGATTTCCCGGATCATAATCAATGTCTCCACAGTACGCGAGACATCTCCTTTTTCCAGAATTTCGCAGCATTCCACTATGATGCAGGGATTTCTGAAATCCCGCGGTTTTTCACTCTGCTGGGACTGTCCCGCCAGTTTCATGCGGAAGGAGCGGATGTATTCCCGCCTTACCAGAACTACCATATAAAGCCAGAGCCCAATGAGAAGAATCATCAGCAGACTGACCTGACGTACCGGGAACTGCATGGTTTCCGTAAGCAGGAGCAGCATCAGACCGCCCATGCCTGTGGCAAAACTGTCGGCAAACACATCAATAAAAGATTTGGCCTGTTTTTTTATATCCGATGGGACAGGCAGAATCAGCAGTTCGATTCCTGATTTGTTAAGGGAATTTTTCAGGCTGCCGTCACAGAGTTTGATAAAAATGGCTGTCCACAGCACCGGATGAATCAGCACCAGTACTGCGCCGGACAAAACGGCCAGAGGCAGAAAAAACAGTGATGCGCCCACGCCAAGTCCTGTCACCACACGCCGGGTGGCAATTACCTGTATAAACAGAGAAGCCGCATTGAGGTTGGACAGCCAGAAACCGAAAAATGCGGCCAGCCTGTCGCTGTCCTGTATCTGCGCCACAGCAATTGCGCTGAACTGGTATTCCACCATCCTGCCCGCGATCACACCAATGCCAAGTATGCCTGCTGTGAGAAGCAGATGCCGGGAATTGCGGATGATATGAAAAGGGCTGTCCGCTGATTCACGGATCTGTTTTTCCTGGCGGAATTTCTGCAGAACCTCATCTCTGCGGGAGGCATTCTGAATTGTACGCACAATGGGAATGCAGGTATAAAGAAATCCCGCACAGATCCAGAGCAGATGAACGCTTCCCAGATACTGGGCTGTGAAGCGGGTCAGGTATCC
This sequence comes from Desulfococcaceae bacterium, assembly GCA_050180235.1. Classification (GTDB taxonomy): domain Bacteria; phylum Desulfobacterota; class Desulfobacteria; order Desulfobacterales; family Desulfococcaceae; genus JAABRU01. Next base: position 115,576 of record JBFXEJ010000003.1, on the reverse strand, counting down.
CCCAAAAATCCCCCCGGCAATGGCTCCCGTGCCGATAAAACCGAACAGACGCCGGGCTTCCCTGGGATTGAATATGCTGTTGGCCAGAATCCAGAACTGGGAAGAGGAAACCAGCGCAAAAATGGCTGTCCACACATAAAAAATGAAAAGCACGGCTCCGCCTGCCACATCCATGCACAGCAGTGCCCAGAAAAGAATCAGGGAAAATACAGCCGTGTAAAGGGTGCGGCGGATCAGGTGGCAGAGATCAAAATGTCTGATCTGCACAGAGTAGAATTTTGACATGCCTGCCGCGCAGAAGGCCACCAGAATGAAGACATATGGCAGTCTGGCAGCACCGAACCGGGAAAGAAACAGAGCACTGCAAACGGGTTTGGCAATCATCAGTGCGGAGATGAGCAGAAAGATAAAGGAGAACATCAGAAAAGCCCGAAGTTCCTCCCCTTCCCGTATATCAAATATTTTTCTGAAAAAATTTCCTGCAGATTCCATCAGTGACTGTTCCCAAGTGAATTTTGGCATGATGAATGGATTATGTAAACGATTTTCTCTATATTTGTCTTTTGGCATGATGAATGGATTATGTAAACGATTTTCTCTATATTTGTATAGACTTTTCATAAAAAAATTATGATGATCTGCTGACTCACCTTGAGCAAGGCGGGAACTGTAGGGCTAAGCTACTGTGCTTAGGCGATTTCCATGAAAAAATGGGTGGTGGGTCAAATCCGTTGATTCTGAATCCGGGATTCCGTCGTAGAGACAAGGCATGCCTTGTCTCTGCAACATGAATTTTTGTTTCATCAACAGGTTTGACCCACTACCAAAAAATGTACCATCATTGTAGGGTGGGCACGGCTTTTTGTGCCCGCCGTCCTGCTGAAACGGTGGGCACAGAAAGCCGTGCCCACCCTACGAAAAACGGTATAATCATTAATGGAAATCACCTTACCCTGTTTTTCAGGGCAAACACATGGTTTGCCCTGAAAAATACCAAAAAAATTGTGAGTGGGTACTCAAAAGTCCCACTACCCGGAATCCATTCAGGGAATGGTATCCATCACGGCAAATGCCGGTTCATGCAGGGGCAGGAGAATATCGGCCATATCCCGCACCTTCAGCATAATGTCATATGCCTCATACACATTCACATGGGTTCCGGGCGGAATCACTTCCATTTCCATGCCCCGGATTTCAGGCGGGGGACTGAAATTCTGATGAATCACACAGAAACCGGTAATCACAGCCTTTCCTGAAGGCGTGTCAATGAGAACAGTCATGCCTCCGTCAGTATGCACAGGGGTATGAATGCAGCGGATGCCCGGCAGAATATCTGTATCTTTGTTCATAAGCCGAATCTGCCCGTTTTCCTCCACCTCTTCAATATAATCCTCCAGATAGCGGTAATCCAAAGGATGGGGATTGTGAATGCGCTCCATTTCCTTTTCATGCACCCAGATTTCCGCATTCACGCATTTGTAGTCGTTTTCGCAGTGATCATTGTGCAGATGGGTGTGAATGACCATATCAATATCTTCGGGTTTGAGATCCCACCGGGCCAGCCCCTGCTCAAAGGTGTAAATCTTTCCGCGCAGGGATTCTTCCCGCGCGGCAGACTGAACCGGATTCATTTCCCCTGTATCCACCAGTATTTTCCGATCTCCGCCTTCAATATACCAGCAGTAAATGGGAATGGTGTATTCCAGGCCGTTGTTGAACTGATAGGTCATCATGCTCTTGTCAAAAACCTTGGTTCCCATGACAATGGGATGAATGCGCCACTTTTCCATATCTTCCCCTTTTTTTGATATTTGGATTTTTATCAATATAAATTAGTAATTTATATACTTTTATCCTTCTCATCCCCTTTAGAGGGGCAGGGGGGTGTCTTTTCCCATTGCCGGACACACCCCCCTTTGTCCCCTCTTTATAGGAGATTTTTTAAAGAACTTAACAGCCTGCCTTTAGAGAGCGGATAAGTAACCTTCCATAAATTTTCGGGTATAAAATTTATGGAACCGTCCCTAATAAACATAATTTTTTCCTCTGTGTCCTCTGTGGGAAACCCCGATCCGGACATCCTGAAAACTTTATACACGAAAATTTATGGAAACCTACTTAGTGGGAAATATTCCGGACACAGGCTGAAATCAAAAAGATTTCTCAAGCAGATTCTGCAAAATCTCGAAATGGAACTCATCCGTAAGTTTTTCCAATGCCTGAGCAAGCCGCACATCCTGGTGCCGGATTTTTTTTATTGCGCTTTCAGCATGATCCGGGCTGCACAGATGACTTGCATTCAGCAGTTCAATCCTCCACTCTTCCGGCAGTTTTGCAAGTGATGCGGAAATGTCAATATCTGTTTCTTTTTTATCCGAATTCTCCGCAGGCGTGGTAAGATACTGCTTTACGGTTTCCGCAATGGCCTCTGTATCAAATTCCGCAGCCAGTTTTTTCATTTTTTCCATAAATGCTCCGGATGAGTGTCCCGAATCTTCCAGCAGAGTCAGCACATTGTTCAGTCCTCCGATATCCCCCCATTGTTGCCAGCACATAAATATTTTCCAGAACCTCTTCCGAAGGCAGGCAGTCTGTAGCAATATCTCCGGACAGTTTTTCCTCATAATCCCATTCCAGATGCAGCAGCCTTTGCAACTGCTCCATGAAAATCCCGATGTCCATGGGTTTTTCCAAGAATTCATCTGCACCGGCAGCCAGGCTGTTTTGCCGATCCTGCGCATACACACTTGCGGAGGAAGCTATGACTGGAATATGTCTGAGTTCCGGTGACTGCCGGATATTCCGGATGAATTCAATTCCATCCATTCCCGGCATCATCAGATCCGTGACAATGAGATCAGGCGGAAATTCCCGTGCTTTTTCCAGCCCATCCTCCCCATTCTCCGCATCGCTGATTTCAAATCCCAGCGGCGAAAGCAGATCACTGAAAACATGACGGTTGAATTCTTTGTCATCCGCAATGAGAATCCTGTGCTTTTTCCCTTTGTAACCCAGAATCTTCCGGATGTTTCCGAACTGATTCTCTTTTTTCTCTTCCGCGTCCCGCAGTTTCAGTTCAAAAGAAAACACTGTGCCGGAGCCGTACTGACTGCTGACATCAAGTTTTCCGCCCATGAGTTCCACCAGTGTTTTGCTGATGACCAGCCCCAGACCGGTTCCTCCGGCATGGAATTTCTTATCCCCGACCTGCTGAAAAGGTCTGAACAGTTTTCCCAGATCCTGTTCTGTCATGCCAATGCCGGTGTCTCTGATTTCAAATCCCAGCACACGGAGCACAAAACCGTTCCCCGGTTCTGTTCCCCTGTTTTCTGTTTTCAGGGTGATGCTTCCTTTTTCTGTGAACTTCACCGCATTTCCCAGCAGATTGACCAGCACCTGGATAAGATGTTTCTCATCTCCGTGCAGATAAACAGGCATTTTTCCTTTTTCCTCTGAGGAAATTTCCTCATAACAGTAGCTTATGCCTTTTCTCTCTGCCCTCACTTCAATCATGCTGTTCACGGTGCGGATCATGTCCGGAAAATGGAAAACGCTCTCTGTCAGTTCAATTTTGCCGGATTCCACTTTGGCCAGTTCCAGAATGTCATTGAGCAGGGACAGGAGATGGTTTCCGCTTTTTTCAATAATGGTCAATCCTTTACCGTGATCTTCCGAAAGTGAGGGATCGTCTTTGAGAATCTGGGCATATCCCAGTATGCCGTTGAGAGGCGTGCGCAGTTCATGGCTCATCCCGGCCAGAAATGCACTCTTGGCTTTGTTTGCGGCTTCCGCGTCTGCTTTGGCTTTTTTCAGTTCTTCCTCGCCTTTTCTGCGTTCAGCAATATTCCATACCGAATCCATCATCAGAATCAGTTGACGGGCATCTGAATCATCATAATAGGATGCTTTGTTGGCAACGCCTACCACAGCCTGAATTTTATCTTCAATTATGATCGGAACCGTCATAAATCTGTGCAGGGCGGCATGGCCTTCGGGATAGCCTTTTTTCAGCGGATGCGGAGACTGAAAATCATTGATGATAATGGATTTCCTTTGCCGGACAGCCTCACCCCATACGCCGGTTCTGTCCAGATGGTAAAGTGTGTAAGGTTTTGTGATACGGCATTCCTTTATCACATCCTTTGACCATGAGTTGAGAGTGAATTCCCTTCGCTCTTCACTGTAATAATAGATATATCCGATTCTGCTGCCTGTCAGGGCAATGGCTTCGTCCAGCGCGTAATCCAGCAGTTCGTTGATATTTCCGGTTTTGTACTGTGAGATTCTCAGAAGGCTTTCCAGTCGGGCTTCATTGCGTTTCAGGTATTCTTCCGCCTGCTTGCGATCAGTGATATCAATGAATGATGCTATCTTTTGGTTAATTCCGGAAATTATGGCAAGCGACATAAAAGCATGTCTTAATTCTCCGTTTCTGTTATAAAACATGAAATCATATTTTTCAGGAGCGTCCTTCGGATTGATAATTCTGAGGCGGTTATATTCTTTCAATCGTTCGAGATCATCTGGCGGAATGAACCGTGTCCAACTCGTTCCGATGATTTCATCTATTGAATAACCGACTATCCGGCAAAATTCGCTATTTGCCATTGATATGGTGGTATCCGGTTCCATAATTGCTGTTGCGGAAGAGCTGTTTTCAAAAATTGCCCGGAATTTTTCTTCGCTGCTTTTCAGTGTTTCCTCAGCCCGCCTGCGCTCGTCAATTTCTCTTGTCAGCCGCCGATTCCATAAAAGCGATATTAACAGAATACCGGTAAAAAAACCTGAGATTCCCAAAAACCAGTGCCAAATTTCAGACCAGTCTGCTTTATGTTCCACCTTAACCGTGAACCATTTCTGCAGGATTGCCTCATGCTCTTCTTTGGTAATGGAATCAATGCCTTTGTTGATAATACTGAGCAGTTCGGGATACTCTTTGCGAATTCCATACATATATGGTTCAGGCGGATGATCCGCAATTCCTGCGATTCTCAGATTGACTAAACGATGTTTCTGAATCAGCCAGCAGGCAGATATAGTTGGTAAGATGGCGGCATCTGCTTTGAAATCGGAAACCTCTTTCAGTGCTTCCAACATGGTTTCCTTTTGAATAAGTCTGATTTCAGGATGTTTGTCAAACAGCGGTTTGTTGAGTCCGAATCCTTTCAGAACGGCTATTTTTTTACCTTTCAACACGCTGATACTGCTGATAAACTGTTCATCGCTTCTTGTGATGATAACAGACGTCATTTCCATAATCGGATTTGTGAAATCTGAATATGATTTGCGCTGCGGAACATTAAAAGACGGAAACATATCAAATTCGTATGCCTTTGCTCTCAAATCAAATTCAGCCTGAATAACAGAAACATATTCGAACCGGATACCGGTGCGTTCACTGATAAGTCTGAGGTAATCCGTATGAAGTCCTTTATATTCGTTATTTTCATAATACGAAACAGGCTCCGCCCCTTCAACAAAACCGAACCGGACGGTTTTATGCTGTCTGAGCCACGATTCTTCTTTGACAGTCAGGCGGATATTTTTCTTATCCGGCTTGAAATAACGATTTTTAGGATCAGGTATCCACCGATTTTCGATTTCAGCAAATTCTTTATCTGATATTGCATCAAAGCCTTTATTCACAAGGGACATCAGCTCTGTATTTTGTTTCAGAACACCCGCACAGAACTTACCGGTGTAAAGAACCTGCGGCAGGCTTTCAAACTCACCGGATAATCCCAGACGGGACAAATCCGAGAGTGCCAATCCTGTTATGGAAATAAAGCCTTTGGTTTTTCCGTCTCTTGCAGCGTAAATCATTTCATCCCGTGTACCGAACTCTGAAACACGGATTTCAGGATGGTATTTTTTCAGATACAGTTCCTGAGAGGTTCCCCGAACAACACCGATACTCTGTCCTGACAACTCGGCAATCTGTGAAATTTTGCCGTAGGTTAAGGAAAAGAAGATGCTCACGCCTGATTCGTAAAAGGGCTGAGAAAAGCCTATCCCTTCATATTGCTCCGGGGCGAAAAAAAGTCCTGCATGAATATCCGCCCTGCCGTTCTTCAGGTATTCAATGCCGGTTTTCCATGTATCGGCAGGAAGAAATTCGATTTTATTTCCGGTCTTCTGCGCCCATAACCGCCAAATATCCGCAAACATGCCTGACGGACTGCCTTCGGCATTCAGAAACATAAAGGGCGAAAAGCCGACGGGAAATGAAATCATCAGGGTATCTTCGGTTTTGACAAACGATTTGTTCAGCCATTTTCTTTCAATGGCAGCTCTTTCATCCGCAGTAATCAGATCCATGCCCTGTTTTAGGGCTTCTGCAAGAGCCGTATCACCTTTTTTCACCGCTGCATAGCCGGTTACGGTGTACAGCGGGTTTTGGGGATCAAACTGGAAATCGGTTTCCAAACCGTATTGTTTCAAAAGCCGGAGGGTATCTTGAAGTGTATTCAGAAAGACCGGAATTTCCCTTTTTTTAATCGCATCAAACATGTCATGATTATTTGGAAACACTTCCAAAACAGCGGCAGGCAAATGTTTTCTGAGATAACTTTCTTCCGCGGATCCTTTGGCAACACCGATTCTGAATCCTTTTAAATCTTCAATGCCTTTCAATCCTGAAATATTTTTTCGCCAGAAAAAATATCCGCTATCCCGCCCGACCGGAGTAACATCATCTAAACACGATTTCTGATCTTCAAGACAAACATTAACCGCAAACGCATCAGCTTTTCCATAACAGACCATATCAATACCTGCCTGCCATGATTCAGGCATGAAACTGATTTTAATCCCTGTCTTTTCCGACCACATGCGCCAGATGTCAATGACGTAACCTTTCACCAGACCGTCTTCATCTTTGTATGAATACGGCGGAGCGGCTATCGGACAGGCAACGGAAATTTCCCTGAACTGTGCAAAAACAGGGTTCCGCCCCTGTGCGCGGGATTCGGAATTTTCAGAGCAAATCCCCGGAATCACGGTTCCCAAAAGAATAAAAACAATGAGTTGTATTTTTTTCATTTTTTTTGTACCTCCCCTGTTTTTCTTTCTGCATATCTTTTGCAATATATCCTCAAAAATGTCAAACCCAAAATAGTCTGTGAAAAATAACTTATTGAGAAATAAATATTTTTTTTGTTTATACGTCTTTGACACGGAAAAACTTCCGGGGCAGCATGTTTACAAAGCAGCAGAAAGTGAAAATCAGGAACAGTGAATTATCTGTTCATTTTGCAGATAATTTGTGCTATTATGAGGGAAAACAGCAAAAGCGCAGAATCAAATCAGGGGTGGTTTCAAAGAAATAAAAAACAAAATCATTAAGGAATCAAAGACTATGTGCGTATGTGAACCTGCCAGTGTGCTGGAAGAACTGCTTCGGCTGCTCAAGCTGGAGAAGATTGAGGAAAATATTTTTCGGGGCCAAAGTCAGGATCTGGGCTTTGGCAATGTATTCGGAGGCCAGGTTCTGGGGCAGTCCCTGTCTGCCGCGTCCCGCACCGTATCACCGGATCGGGCTGCCCACAGTCTGCATGCGTATTTTATGCGTCCCGGAAATCCCACACGTCCCATTATCTATACTGTGGACTGCATCAGGGATGGAAAAAGTTTCACAACACGCCGCGTGGTGGCCGTGCAGAAAGGCCAGGCCATTTTTTCCATGTCCGCTTCCTTTCACGCAGATGAACCCGGATTTGATCATCAGGATGAAATGCCTGATGTGCCCGGGCCTGAAGGTCTGGAACCCGAACAGGAAACAGCAAAACGCTTTGCGGATCGCATTCCTCCCGGAATCCGGGAAAAACTGCTCTGCCCAAAACCAATTGAAATCAGACATGTAAATCCGGTCAATCCCTTTGAACCGGAAAAAATGCCCCCGCAGAAATATGTCTGGTTCCGCACCAGCGGAGATATGCCGGATGACAGCGCGGCACACCGTTATCTGCTGCTCTATGCCTCGGATTTCAATCTGGTGACAACTTCCCTTTATCCGCACGGTCATACTTTTTGGGAACCCGCCATGCAGGTCGCGAGTCTGGATCATGCCATGTGGTTTCACCGCAACTTCCGTATGGATGAATGGCTGCTTTATGCCATGTCCAGCCCCAGCGCGGAAAAAGCCAGGGGCATGGCCATTGGACGCATATTCACCCGTGACGGAAAACTGGTGGCCACAGTCGCGCAGGAAGGGCTGATCCGTTATCACGGCCTGAAAGAAAAAACAGCGTTGCCAAAGGGATAATGTGTTTAAAATTTTTTATCCGGAGTGTCAGAAAATACGAAAGTTCTCTCCTCTGCCGGATATTATACCGGTTCGCCATTGACCTGGTACAATATGCACTTCTGCTCCGGACTGATCCGGAGGAGTGCAAAAATTAAGCGGAGAGGTTTTTGCACACGCATTACGGAGGAGTGCAAAAATTAGGCGGAGCGGTTTTTTGCACACGCTGAACGTTGAAAAAACTGACAATATTTTATAAAATCAATGGAGAATTGCTATTAACCCGACACTCCGTTCTTATTTTCCCCAGCCGGAAAAACAGCCTGCATTTCTGAATTCATAGGGCCACCATTATTGACAATACTGCTGTTCAGGTCTATTATCACAGACAGATAATTTCTAACCTAAATCCAAAAATAAGATGATCCAGCATCCTTTTGAATTCATACTGGCCCGGTTTATCCGGCCAAACGGTCTGACGCAGAAACAGGTTCGGCTGTATACGGGTCTGGGGAGCAAAACCCTAAGCTAACTGTATACGGGAAAACGGAACCTGACACCTCTGACCGCCCTGAAACTGGGCAGATATTTCGGCATATCGCCGTATCTGCTGATGGCAATGCAGGCAGAGTGGGATTTGTCTGCAACTGCGTCACAATAGCTTAAATACCGGCGTAAGGACAACAAGGCCAGAGATATTTTCGATATTGCTGTGGCTGTTTCAGAACATCCGAATTTGTTGAAAGAAATATATGTGATAACCGGGCATTGTCTCTTGACGATATCATTGAATGGGATGCAGCGATCCGGAAATTGGATCAGCGCTTCTATGAAGAGGAAATCCGTCTGCTATCCCCAAACACGGAATATGAAGGTTTTATCCGGAATACACCGGAAATACTGACTGAGACTATTGGTTTATTTCGGAAAAATCTGCTGACATAATGCACTGCAAAAAAAATCTTCATAATTTCAGATTGAAAATATCTATCACTCCACACCTGACCTATTGAAAATTGAAATTTGCTTTTTTTCCTGCCTGTATGGTATAAATCCCTTTTGTTAAATTCTGAAATCAATTCGGATGATTCATGAAATTTCTCTTTGTATGCCCCGGAAACGGGCAGGTGTTTGAAAGTGCGGAGTTCTGCATTGCAGAAAACCGGGGAGTTGTCACTGATACAGACGGCAGCAGAAAACTGGATGCCAAAGTCCGGCTGACCGCTCCCTGTCCTTTCTGCGGAGAGTACCATGAATATGAAGCCGCAGAACTGTGCTGCCCTTTTGGAAAGGAATCAGATTCATGACAGAAAAGCCTGTCAGACTTACGGAAAATATCAGCGGTTCCGGCTGAGCGTCCAAACTGCCTCCAGGGGACCTGGACAAAGCATTATGCGGACTTTCCCTTCCCACAGATGAAAATCTGCTGGTGGGACTGGACAAAGCTGATGACGCGGGCGTGTACCGGGTTACGGATGAAATCGCCATAATTCAGACCGTGGATTTTTTCACACCGGTTACGGATGATCCTTTCTGTTTCGGACAGATTGCGGCAGCCAACGCTTTAAGCGATGTGTATGCAATGGGCGGAGTGCCGAAAACCGCAATGAATCTGGTGGCTTTTCCGCTGGGAAAAATGGATTTGTCTGTACTCCGCAGCATTCTGGAAGGCGGGCTGGACAAAATGCGCGAGGCAGGAGTGGTGCTCGTGGGCGGACACAGCATTGAGGACAAAGAACTCAAATACGGGCTGTCTGTCACAGGTTTCATTCATCCGGCCCGCATTCTTACCAAAAAAAATCTTCGTGCCGGAGATCGGCTTATCCTTACCAAACCTTTGGGAACCGGCATTCTGGTCACGGCCATGAAAGCAGGTCTGGTATCGGAAAATGTGCAGAATTCTGTTATCCGGCTCATGGCGGAACTCAACAAAAATGCGGCAGAAATCATGCAGAATTTTCCGGTTCATGCCTGCACGGACATTACCGGTTTCGGGCTTCTGGGGCATCTGGCTGAAATGGTACAGGGATCGGGTTTCAGTGTCCGTATTTTCGCGGATCAGGTTCCCATTCTCCCGGAAGCAGTGGAATTTGCCTCTATGGGACTGATTCCGGCAGGTGCATACCGGAATCTGGAATTCCGGGAAAAAATGATTGAATTTTCCGGAAAACAGAGCAAAATTATGCCTTATCTGCTTTTTGATCCCCAGACATCCGGCGGTCTGCTTATCTGTGTGGCTCCGGAACGGGCAGAGGGACTTTTGCAGGCCCTGAGGCAAAAAGGTATAGAAGCCGCTGAAATCGGTGAAGTGTGCAGGGAAAACAGAGAAATCATAAAAGTAGAGTAAAACAAGCTTCCAGCTTGTTCTAATGGACACGTCACAAACTGGAAGCTTGTGCTACTTTTTTTCCGACAAGGAGATCAGATATGAAAGAAATTGATGCAAGGGGCCTGGCCTGTCCGGCCCCTGTGCTGATGACAAAAGCTGCAATTGAAAATGAAAAAGCTGATGTGATGAAAATCATAGTGGACAACAAAGCCTCCAAAGAAAATGTGTCTCTTTTTCTGGAATCAAGGCAATTTGCTGTTTCTGTGGAAGAAAAAGACGGAAATTTTCACATCACCGGAAAGGGCAAAGGCATCCAAACTCTTCCGGAAACTCCGGAGAAAAAGACCGGAACAGAGGGGAAAAAAATTCTGATAGTGATTCCCACTGACCGCATGGGATACGGGGACGATGATCTGGGAAAAAAACTGATGCTCAGTTTTGTCAAAACCCTCAAAGAAATGGGGCCGGATCTCTGGAGACTGGTTTTCGTAAATAACGGGGTAAAACTCTGCATATACGGTTCTCCGGCATTGGATGATCTGAAGGATTTGTCGCAGAAAGGCGTCAGCATTCTGGTCTGCGGAACCTGCCTTACGCACTTCAATCTGCTGGATCAGAAGTCCGTGGGCGAAACCACCAATATGCTTGATATTGTAACATCCATGCAGGTAGCGGATCAGGTGGTGAATATATGAAAGATTTCAATGAACTGGTTTAAGGTGATTTCTGAAAATAAATATCCCGGTTCAGTTCACAGGCACAGGGCAAAAGCTGGAAGCCTGTGATACTTTGGCGGGATATTCTTTTCTGGATTTTTCCTGAAAAAAGCATTGAATTCTGGTTGGAAAGCTGAATCCTTCGGAAGTCATTGGAGCGACAATTGCTGTCTTTAAGGATAACATTTCATCCGGTGAAATTACAGCACATGGTCTGGTTTTCCTGATTTCAGAACCCTGTGCAGGGTCCAACTGCACCAGCCAAATATCGAATCTGTGAACATTCTGTTTCACCATTCCCAATCCCCATTATCCACCGCCACTCATTGTCTGTCTGATTCAATTCCTTAGTTTGCAGAACTTTGTCAAATTCCTTTTTCCAGTCTGGTCGGGAGTCAGATTTTGAAAATACCTTATACCAATTCGCTTTCAAAACATGACCATGCCAAATGCTGTCTTTTCGTGCTGTCCGTGTTTTTCGTGGTTAAAAAAAGAGACATTCACCGAACTTTGAAAGCGATTTGGTATTATTCCGGTTTGTGCAGGAGTGACAGCCAAAGAGAATAATTCAATGATTTTTTTGGAAGACTGCGTAAGGTCAGTTATACAGATTTGCAGAAACTGGCGGCAGGATCGTGTGGCAGGCCTGCTTGTTCTTCCGTCCGATTTACCGGTCGATTACATCAGGCGAAACAGGCACACTCAGCAATGTGTGAAGCATCCATACGGCAGCAGCAACAAGTTCACCGGCAGGGGCGATAGCCCTGTCCGGTTTAACGACCGGTTAACGCTCTTAGCGTATTAAACATCTATCTTTTTTATTGCTTACTGATCTGTCTGTTTCATATCTCTTTTGATTATTCTCTTATTTGACATTTTTTATTTGAATAAATTCATATAATTTTCAAACATAAACCTCCGATAGCGGATTTTCCCGCTGATTTCCTTTAAAATACCGTGCTGTACAAACAGACTTACCAAATCATTTGCGGCTTTTGTACTCAAGCCGCAAACGGTTTCTATCTGATTGACCCGAATAATCGGTTCAATAAATAAATGGTTGAGTAAAACAAGAGATGTATTGGCGCGTCTGCCTGCATTTTTTTGAAGCGTGTTTTCGATGTCTCTTTTAAGGTGCATTATTTTTGAAAGTGTATCTGATGCCTGTTTTGCAGTTTCATATACTCCGGTTAAAAAATATTTAAGCCAGTGAATCAGGTCATTATTGATTCTGACCCGGTTTAGATTGTTGTAATAAAAATCCCGATTTTTTTCAAAAAAGATGGAAAGATAAAGCAGTGGTTCATGCAAAATTTTTTTGCTGACCAAATAAAGCGTAATCAGCAGGCGTCCGATTCTTCCATTACCATCCAGAAAAGGGTGAATGGTTTCAAATTGATAATGGGCAATCCCGATGCGTATCAGTTCAGGAACATGAATCGTTTCATTATGTAAAAAATTTTCCAAATCACCCATTAATTCATTCAGATGAATGTGTGATGGCGGTATGAATATCGCATCATTCAAACCGCTTCCGCCTATCCAATTTTGACTTCTGCGAAATTCCCCAGGACTTTTATGTTCTCCTCTTGCACCTGAAAGGAGCTTTTCATGGGTTTGACACAGAAGCCTCGATGAAACAGGAAGCTGTTTTAATTCGTTGATTGCATATTTCATGGCATCAGTATAATTGCGTACTTCCAACCAGTCATTACGTCTTTCAGGTTCGATTTCTTCCACCGGCATTATTGCCTCATCCATGTTGGTTTGTGTACCTTCAATCCGGCTTGAAACAACTGCCTCTTTGGTAACATGCAATTGAATAAACAAGTCAATATTGGGCGTCAACCGTGCGAAAGAATTGAGTTCACCCAGGCTGAAAGATGCTTTTTCAAGCAATGTTCCTAATTGAGGATCTTTCCATTCCCATTGTTTGTTGATTAATTCCGGGACAAAGTAAGCGTATTGGTAGTGGGACTTTTCATGCTGATTTTTTTAATATATAAATCAATATGTTATTTATAATCAGTATAATCAGTATCATGGATGTATCGTATAACTATTTGTATTTATTGTGTATATACAAAAATCAGTATATTTTTGAAAATATAATAATATTAAGCAGTTATTTTTTTGTCAGTATGTGCAGACCCACTACCAGCGTATTGATAGCCTCTTTCATAATGTCCAGATATAAATGATTCAATATCCATTGTTTTTTTACATTCGTTTATTAAAGTAAACTTATTATACTCTAAGTTTACTTTAAACGCCAAAAGTAAACTTATTTGCCATATCCATTATTAACAAAGAGTTACATATTAATTTGGTTAACAGTATATGAACATAAATAATATTTCTCTGTATCTCTCTCACGAGAGTGTTAAGACTCAGTTCGCTGACACTGTCACTTATACCGCAGATTCCGCAACTGTGGATTTTCACAGATCTGCTGCCAGTTCATAACCGCCTCTTTGTATTTCAGGCATAAGATATTGATAAAAATCTGAATCAGAATTCCAGTCAGATGACAATCCCTCCGGACAGAGCAAATCAAATATTCTGATGAGGAACTGTCTGTTTTTTTTATTCACCGACCTGCTTTAATGCAAAGTTGATGACCTTTTCGCTTAAACGGACAACCCGAAGCTGCATTTGATGAACAGCCTCCCGTAAAACGAAAGAATGTCCCTCTTTTTTCGCCCGGATCATAATTCCAATTGAACCTGTAAGCTTCAGACCATTCAGGCGGGCTACGCGTCTGCCAAGCGATTCATCAATACAGAACAGTCTGAATTTTTTTATCAAGAGCAGTTTGAATCACAGAACTTTCACCTGAATCCAAAGAATTTTGGAGATAAGGCTGAATCAGGGTGGGTTTATCAAGTTTGATTAAAAAAACCGCTTCTGCAAACTCCCGGATTCAAAACCCCGTTGATCCGCCTGCCATGATTTCCCGGCATACATCCCAGGGAACAATAACCTGTTCATATAAAAAATTCAGTATGTTCAAATTACCAAGCCTGGCTGTTACTGCAAGAATTGGGCCGGTGTTGATGACAATCCGTTGCGTCTCAGGCATTTTCAATGTCCTTCAAAAGTTCGTCCTCTTCCAGATCAATCATTGGGACATTAAAGCGTTGAAGATTAAACAGAAACACAACTCGCGGAATTCCGACAAGTTTTGCCGCCATTCCGGAAGAAAGCCTTTTCATTTCATACAGTTTGGCAGCCATTGCCATTTTGGCCTCTTCCTCAAAAGATTTTTGTGTCAGATGCAGAACATCCAGCCGGGCTCGCGGATATTGTATATTCAGTTGATTTTGCATATAACCTCAATACAGTTATTTGATTAATAAGCAGGCAAATGAAAATTTTCGTGTATAAAAAAGTAGAACAAGCTTCCAGCTTGTTTATCCCCTGCACAAATTGGAAGCCTGTTCTGTTTTTTTATTTCGGAATTTTATACCCGAAAATTTATGGAGCCTTTATGTCCGTATCTTACTTGGCATTTTCTTTTGACTGCGATGGGCAAAAAAGATTTTGCATACCCTGCCTGCCTGAAATGACTGCTCAGGAAAGCGGTTCGATTGAAAGTCTGAAACCAAGTGAATTCAATATGGAACGCAGTGTGTTTATTCTTGGATTCCCATTTTTTGAAAGGGTTCTGTACAAGGTCTGTCTGTTAAGATCTGTATTTTCTGAAAGTTTTGTTATTTCGCCCTGCGCTTCGGCCACTGTCCGGATTGCTGCCAGAAAAGCTTCGGTGTTGCCATCCTTGAAATATTCATCAAGAGAACATCTGAGATATTCGGCAGCCTCTTCCGGAATCTGCATTTTTTCTGTTACAAACTCTCTGTAATTTCTCATATTTTTCCCCTTTCTGCCAATTCTTTCCAATATTTTTTTGCTTTTTTTATATCTTTTTTCTGAGAAGATTTATCTCCGCCGCAAAGAAGCAGGATAATATTTCAGCAAGTCCCCCGAACATCAAGTTACCGGCAGGCAGTTTATCCTCCATGTCCGATGCAGCGAACTGGCCAGATCGTTTATCTGTTCAATATTATATCAAATTATTCCAGTTGCTTAAAACTTTTGTTCTGAATCGCAGAAATATATCCTCAATTTTTTCTTCAGGCAGTTCCTCGTATGTCATAAAGCACTTTCCCTTTTGCCTCAATCAGACGGGTAAAATCGTTTGGGGGGCTTAACGGAACAATATCTATCGGAATGTGCATTTCATTTTCAATCTGACCGGCAAACTCATATATTTTCCACCCCTTAATTCCGTCACAGGCAATATCTATATCGCCTGCATTATCTGGAGTTTCTGCATAGCTCCCGAACAGGATAAGACAATTTGCTCCGTATTGTTTGGACAGATTTATAATTCTGTCAATTATTGAAGAATATGACATAATTATCTCCTTTATACTTATATCTCAGCAAGTGGATGGCTGCTTATCGGCCCTGCCCGATCCACCGCCTGGTAAGGTGTTTACTTCGTATTTTCATGTTCTCAATGTAATTGAGTAACGCTGTAATTATACATCATAACCTCCATAACAAAGAGCTAACCGGCAGGGCGATAGCCCTGTCCGGTTGAGCGACTGGTTATGCTTTTTCTTTTTCCTCATCTGATAATGGATTTATTACCTTCAAAAAATCAAATTCTTTAAAATCATCAACATTGTTTGTGTATAACCCACTTATGTGATTATCTTTTAAAGTTGATGCAAGTGCTACGTCAAAGACTTTTTTCCGTGTTGTAACCATACCTGACAAACTGATAAACGTAATAATCCGGCTATCCTGCTGGAAAATAATCTTTACGCCTGAATTAAGATAATCCTGAACAGTTTTTATAGCTTCCTGAAGGGAAAGCGGGGCTTCCAGATGTTTCCATGTGATGACATGAACAAACTCCATTAATACCTGTGCCGGCAGACAAATATTGAGCCGGCCTTCGGTATTTCGTTCGTTCATTACCCGTTCTGTAAACTCTTTCGCTTTCTTATGATATGGAGACGCAGTATTATGTGCATATACAATAAGATTTGTGTCAATTGCGAACATAATCAGAATCCCCTTTCAGCATAAATAATATCTCTGTCCGCATGAATTTCCTGCCCTAAATTGAACGTGCGTACAGTGAATTTTTCCAATTTGGGCTGTATTTGTCTTTCCTTACTTTTAATATCCCGTTTCAGTGAGTTCAGCAGAATTTCCATAATGTGAATACGCTCCCCGACAGAGATACTTTGAAGTTGTCTGATTGTTTCATGAGCAATCATATTTATCTCCTTATATTTATTTATATTATATAATGATCATCATTATAATTTTGTCAATAATTTTTTAATTATACTGATCCAATTTTGGTTTTCTTTGGCACGGAAATTGCGTATGCGCCAAAACAGTTTTTTCAGCCCGTATGCTGGGTTTTTCAGGCCAGAAACGGATGATTTTTCACTTTCAGCCAGTCAGTCAAAAATCATGCCGGATAAAACCAAAATTGGATCAGTATATAAAAAAGCAGAACAAGCTTCCAGCTTGTTCATCCCCTGCACAAATTGGAAGCCTGTTCTGTTTTTTTATTTCGGAATTTTATACCCGAAAATTTATGGAACCTTTATGTCAGGTTCATTTTTTGCATGGCATGTTCTTTTGACTCCGGTGTGCAAAAAAATGTTGACTTACTATCTACTGATTAAATTTTGATAAATTTAAAATGGATCTCCGATTAATACCGGGCCAGCCCATGAATAAGGTGACTTGCCTGCCCTGATTGTCGGTTCTTTTGAAATCCATTGGGAAATACTTTCTTCTTCTCTGCCTCGCCAGCGAAAATGTCGCCGAGCTGCCTTTAATGCCTGTGCCTTATTCAATCCTTCTTTTCGAGCCTTATAAAAATTCAGGAGAACCGTAGCAGTATCTTCAACGGGAACAGACCATAAATTGGCAACAACACTTCTTGCCCCCAACAATATAAGACTGTAAGCTATACCAAGCAATTCATCACCCCTATATCTTGTTGATAAATAAGACAAACAAGATGCAGTTACAGCCATATCAATATTTTTTTCTTTTACATTCAGCAGATCATTCACAAACAAAGGGCGTTTATTATTTATACACAAACAAGACAAAAAAGCATTATCTTCAATATTCAGACCATGTGCAAGAATGAAAAAATCATCAATGTATTCGGGTAAGTTTATAACATCTTCTATGGTAATATTCTGAATTTCCCCATTTTTTATTTCTTCAGCAATCTTTCCTAAAAAATCATTTGTGAAATCAGTATCCTTTTTCGATTCCGATAAATAGCCGGTAATAATGCTTTTTCCCTGTTTTTCTATATAGTTTTTTCTTCTCTCTGTCATTGTTTTCAGAAAGGATAAGGAAGGCAGATAAACACAGGTTACTGTCTCATCTAAAAAGGACTTGTCATCTCCTGTCGGCGATAAAGCATGAAGCGGAAGTTGTCCCATCCAATGATGTCCTGCTAAAAAAAGAACAGTATTTTTGTCTTTCCTATCAAGCATTGTTAATGCTTCATTTATGGGATTGATAAATATTGGTCCTGCAAGTTTATTAAGTTCCTCAAAGCAAATATTTTTATTTTGCTTATCCGTACCTGTAATATCAATAAATTTTGCAACAGAACGATAGATGTCTTTTTGATTAGTATTTTCATAAGGATAAAAAGACACATGTGACTCACCTTTATCATTTTCAGCGTAAAGGAGAAAATTGTTTTCCAAAGGATATAAAGCAAGCGCAATAACACGCTGAAATTCAGAATTATCTTTATAAGATTTTTTTAATATTCTTAATTCCTTTCCAATATCTCCCTTTTCAAAATTTGGAAGATCTGTTTTTATATTTTTATCAGAAAATAGTTCTTTGCGTTTTTTATAAAAAAGAACATCTATTTTTGAAAGATTTTCGGTTGTTAAAATAGCTGAAATATCCAAATTGCTATCATCGGATTTCTGGGGAAAAAGTTTCGTCACTTCCACATCTATTGCCGAATTGATTGTATTTTGTCCGTTATTTTTAGGCATCATCATCAATTGCCTGAGAAAACGGCTTCTGAATCTTTCCATTTTGTTCAATAGAAATTGATGTTTTTTACAAACATTTCCTTTTTTCTCTATCATCTTTAAGGCAGTATTAATAAAGTTGATATAACGTGAGGCAAATTGATTTTGCTCTTCAGGAGATTTGAACTGAGGAAGCAAAATATTCTCCAAATCATCCAATGCTTTTTCACAAATATCCAAAGTTTCATCAGCAAGATCAAGTTTATCTCCCAACAATGCCATCACCTGATAGGCATAATTTTTTTCAAAATATTCTCCTTCACTTTTTTGAATAAGTTCTAATCCTGCCCTAAAAAGCTCTTCAGCTTTAATCTTGAAACCCAGTGGCATATATATAATGCCAATCGATCCCATCATTATAGCCAATCCTATTGAATGCCCTTTATCATAAAAATTAAACGCTTGCAAACTATAAGATTCTGCTCTTGATAGTACTGATTCTAGTTCCTGCCATTTTTCATTTATTAATTCAAATTTAATATTTTCGAAAAATTTATTGAATTCAGAAATAATATAAGAATGATACCAAGAAGAAATCTCTTCCGATTGGAAAAGCAGAACCATTTGTCTATGAAATGGAGTGTTATCATGAATTATTATATTTATCAGTGATATAACTTCGTTATGAATATCTTCCATTTTATTATTTATTAATAGTAATGAATTGACATTATCATCTTCATTCTTTATCTTTTCTCTAATCATGACAAAAATTTTTTCAAATGAATCAAGACTTTGTAAAAAATTTTCTATTTTGCCAATTGATAATGATAAATATGCGCTTGAAAGATAATACATGGCTCCTGATATAAACCAATCGCCTGCACCCAATCTGCCGGATGAACCAAAAATTTCATCATTAGGCTTTGTATCAATAATTGATCCTATTTTTTTCATAATCAAACCACCGGATAAATACAAAAGATCAACAAATTTTTCCAGTTCAAGACATTGTATTGATTTTATTATAATATAATCAAGTTGATATAGGCTTATCTCTATTGGTTTGGTTTGAGAATAAATATTATAAGTATTATTAAAAAAACCTATTATATCAGAATGATAAATATTTAATTTATATGCTCCTGTAGTAAGGATTTTTTTAACACAATGAAAAAGATTTTTCGCATCTTCAGGCTTCCAATAACCATCAGTTTTTTGCCATTCCGGATCAATAACAGGAAGAATATCTTTATAAAAAAAATCAATGATTTCATCAGATTTTTCGTAATTCCCAATAAATTGGGCGGAACATCTGATAAGCGGAGTTAACCCATCCAACGCATTTATGGAACGTTTTATTCGTTCCTCATTTGATAATGGCTTAAAGAGTACCCATTTCTTAAGTTCTTCAAAGCAGTTTAATGCTTCGATATATCTATTTTTTAAAACAAAATTAACAATATTGCCAATTATTTTTCCTTTCCTCTTTCGTAACATATATCCGGTAACAAACAGAGAAGATAACCAAGAAAATAAATTAAAATTTCCTATCTCTTTTTTTATATATTCCTGTGCAGATAAATCAAAAAAACTCATATTATCAAATTTTTCAAAACTTCTATTTACATTAATTTTAGTAAGCAATTCATTGTAATATAATTTAACCTCATCTAAAAAAGCATTAAAACATTCTTCACTTATTTGGGCAGAAGCAATTAAGCCAAACATAGCAATTTGCAAACCCAATTCCTTTTCAACTAATGCCAATCTAAGAATTTCATCATATGAAACAAAAAAGTAATGGTTAGCATTTGTAAGCTGTTTCCATTTTTTTATGCTTTTGGCATTGATAATATCAATATCACCCCTAAACTTTCCTTCGTGATGCTTTACTAATTCAAATGCTTGTTTTACAAAATAAAATGCATGATCAAATTGTTTAGCATAAAGATAAAGTTTTGCCAAATTAAAATAGGGTAATAATCTGTTTGGATCAATGTTTTTAGCCCTTTTATACCAAGATTCAGCCTTGTAGAAGTACTCTTCCTTGCCATGATTAAGCCTATAACGGATAAAATATATTTCTCCCATTAAATTAAGTGTTCTTGGGTTATCAGGAATAGCTTCAATAGATTTTTCTGCATGAAATTCAGCATATTCTAACTCATTTTTATCACAGTATGAATTAGCCAAATTCAAGTGCATTATCTTTGCATTACTGTCAATTTCCAATAACCTTTTACGTAATTGTATTGCCTTATCTTTCCGGATTCCAGTCATACGCAAAAAATCGGCAATTATTTCCAAAATTATAAATGAATCCCAATATGTTGAGATATATTTATCAATTGATGATAGGTTAATTTCTCCCATCATTATTTCGATTACAGAACGGGTTTTCGGTGAATACTTTTCCAAATCAAGATATTTCATCTATTTTTTCTCCAAAATGTTTGCAAAAAACTTGGATGTTAAGTATTGCTTAAGATAAATCAAAAATGATATTCAATTTCAAAATAGTTTCCTGACGGAGAAATCACTTCTTCTTTTCCATCAGGCATCTTTATTATCAATTTCACACTGGAATCAAGATTTTCACCAACTATATATCTCTGATCCCAATGTAACTCTCCTAAATTTTTGCCATCCGGTGACTGAATTTTTATCGGCCTGTCTCCTGATATATCTACACCATCAGAACCGATTTTCTCTTTTTTGAGCAAAGCCGAAGATTTTTCTTTTTTTTCTGATGACATTGATACATTTAATACCTCAGCCGGTTGCATAATATAATATATGTCATCAGATGAAAAAAGTTTTACAATTTTATCACTGATCTTTTGAATGATAAATGTAACTATTTTCGTCTTTGTTTCCTGTATTTCTTCAGAAACAAAATATCTCTTTACCAATTCAGGATTATCATTCCTGCCTAGTCCGTGAGGATACCTGTCTTTTAAGAAAAACAATCCCCCATTTTCTGACAAAAACAGTTCAACCCTTTTATGTTTTTCAGGATTCTCCTTTTTAACAACATCAGGGATTAAACCAAACTCAGCGATATCCAACATACTAAAATTTCTATTCATTTTTCTTACCTCCATTGAATTGATATTCCTCCCATCCTCTTGATTTCAAAAATGAGATCAACCTTGACTGAATATGCTTGATTATTCTCTCAGTATCAACATGGTACATAGAAGATACTTCCTGAGATGTCTTTTTATCATAGTATCTTAATTTTGCAATTTCTTTATGGATTTCATCATGCTCTTCCTTAATATACCTGTCTATACATATACGGAAATCCAAATTCAAATCTCTGTAATCAAAATACAGCCAATCCTGATAGTTTTCTTTCATTGTATGCTCCTTTTTTTATAGTCTGTCAATAGCACTAACGAAAATATCCCATCGAGACATCAGTTCCAAATACCTCATGGCATCCTCTGTCAAGCCATCAACAAGTTTCCATTTGTTTTCCTTTTTTTCTTTTTCTGTTTTTGCCCATTTATAAAAAACATCTAAGTTGGGAGCGGGGCTATCTTTATACTCATCCGATGTCCAACATTCTATAACTTTTTCGTACTTAGTTGCAAGAATTTCCTTAATTTTTCCCTTAAAATTTGGAATATTATTAAAAGACAACTTCTTTTTTCTGATTATTTCCTTAATCTTATCGGAATATTCGGTTGGCCGTTCATTATCGTCCGTTATGAGACTATGAAACATACAACCGGATAAAAGTATCTTTAAATATCCGGGTGCACCCAGAATATCCTTTTCTGTTATAGGTTGCGTATGTCTGTTTTTTGTAAATTTTGCATCTTGAACAGATTCAATATCATTTCTGGATATAAATTCAATAACTTCCAAAAGTCTGCGTTTTAAATGATCATCTATCCATGTAACAGGCATATCAAAACACATAAACGGAGGCAGATATCGAATTACCAAAGGCGATGCTATCAATCCCGCACCGGAAATAATTTCAGAAAACCTTCTTGTTTCATTTTTTTTATGTTTTCCTTTAATAACAAGATATTGAAGATTTTCACTATGATTTTTTTGAAAATTTTCTTGAGTTGCCCCCAATTCTGCCAAATCTGAAAGAAATGTTGACAATGCAGGGGCAGAATTCTGAGTATTGGGATTAACAAAAAAATGAACCCGAACCGCATAATTATTCTTCGGATGATCATCTGTCGGATTTCCGCTATTATATTTACCATAAGTTCCTGAAAAATAATGAAAAGGTTTTTTTGTAAATTGAGAATATCTGTTAAGTAAAGTTTTTATACCATCATAATAGACTGTTACATCTTCATCAATCCTCAGTATCACCTCTTCGGTACAGGGAATTTTTATATTATTCCGTGCAATTCTGATTATTGATTCAACAAATTTGGGAGTGTCATATGTAAAATTGGTTCCAGCCCTACTTCCCACAAACTGTATCAATTCCGGTTCTATTGATTCCAGTTCATTTAATAAAACTGACAGATGGTTTATTCCGATGTATATGAATTTAGGATAATTCCCTATCATATATTGAGTTGAAAAATTGGGATTTATTAAAGTGTTATCCACATTTTTTCTCGCCTGTTGCTCAATCTTTTCAAGCCCAGCGATTATTTCTCTTTCATTCCTTAATGCTTCTTTCACTTCAGATTCGCTTAGTTTTCCCTTATTTTCTTTTACTATTGAATAAGTAGATATATCTACAAAGATATAGACACTCGCAATTGTGTAGTCATTAACATCTGCCAATGAATCAACATTGACTTGTATCATTTCTTCAAATCTTTGCAAATAGTTACTTGAACCTAAACTTGAAGGATTTTGTCTGTATTTACCTAATCCGCCAAAATGGGAATAAAGAATAACCTTTCTGTTCATCTCTTTTTCTCCTTGATTTTCAATTTAACCCTCTGTCCAATATTGGAAACTTCTCTCTGTTATCAGAGAGTCTGTAAAAGACTCTCTGACTACCCAAAATAGAATTCACCGATCAATATCCGGCAAAATATAATCCACAGAACCGATAATTGCAATCAAATCGGAAATTGTCCATCCTTTGGACATCATGGGAATGACCTGCACATTGGGAAATCCGGGGGTGCGGATGCGCATACGGTACGCGCACGCGGTTCCGTCACTGACAATGTAATAACCCTGTTCCCCGCGCGGAATTTCGCAGGACATGTATGCCTCGCCTTTGGGAATTTTCGGCCCCCGTGTTACATTGACAAAATGGTGAATCAGGCTTTCAATATCCTTGAGCATATCTTTGCGTTCCGGCACAGTGTAACGGTAATCCTCTGTTTTGTAACGTCCCCCAGGCATCTGTTCCGCAGCCTGTTGGATAATCCGCAGACTCTGCCGCATTTCCTCCACCCGCACCCGGTAACGGTCATAGCAGTCCCCGCCAGTGGCAGTGGGGATTTCAAAATCAAAATTTTCATATCCGGAATAGGGGAATTTTTTTCGCAAATCCCATTCCAGTCCGCAGGAACGCAGATTCGGGCCGCTTACGCCCCATTCCATTGCATCATCCAGAGAAATGCGTCCTACGCCCACAGACCGGGCTTTGATAATCGCATTTTTGGTAATCAGGGATTCGTATTCCTCAATTTTTTTCCCAAATATTTTTGTGAAATCATCCACTTTTTCCTTCCATCCGTCGGGCAGATCCGCAGCCACGCCCCCGATGCGGAACCAGGAAGGATGCAGCCGTCCGCCGGTGATGAGTTCCACAATATCCAGAATCATTTCTCTTTCCCGGAACGTGTAAAAAGTGGGTGTCATGGCTCCGAGATCATGCGCAAATGTGCCGACAAAAACCAGATGATTGCTCAGCCGGAAAAGTTCGGACAGCAGCACCCGTATGCACTGCGCCCGATCCGGTATTTTGATTCCGGCCAGTTTTTCCACAGCCAGCACATAGGGCAGATTGTTGGATGCTCCGGCCAGATAATCCACCCGGTCGGTATAGGGAATGAACTGGTGCCAGTGCTGACGCTCCCCGATTTTTTCCGCACCCCGATGATGATACCCTATCTCCATTTCCATCTGCCGGATTTCCTCACCGTCCAGTGTGATGATATAACGCAGCAGTCCGTGCGTGCTGACATGATGGGGCCCCAGATTGAGAATCATTTCCTCCCCGTCTTCTCCCTGCTTCACAAACACGGCTCCGTCCAAAGGCTGTCTTTTTACTGCATCTTCCAGAGTATACTGTGGATGTTCCGTTGCCCTGCCCGGATAGGATTTGCGCAGAGGATAACCTTGCCAATCTCTGGGCATGAGAATGCGCTGCAGATTCGGATGTCCTTCAAAACGCACACCAAACATGTCAAAGACTTCCCTTTCATACCAGTTGGCAGAAGGCCAAATATCAGTGACAGTCGGGGTAAAGGGAATTTCCCCGTACAAAGGCATTTTCAGGCGGATGCGGGAGGCTGTGTCAAAAGAAAGCAGGCTGTAAACCAAAGTGAAATCCGGGTGGGGATTTTCTTTCTCCCGCCGTGCAGATTCATCAATCGCGGTCAGGTCTTCCAGTCTCCGGAAACGGGGAGCAGATTCATTTTTCAGAAAACGCAGCACGTCTTTCACAGCTTCCTTTTCCACATGAAACGTGGGCATGTCCGATGTGAATTCGGTCTGGCGCACGGCATTTCCGAAACGCTCTTTCAGATTTTGTGCAATGCCTTTGTCTGTTTCACTCAGTTCAATCCGGGCAGCAGGGGGCGTCCACATGAGATCTGTGCGGGTTTCTGCAAAAAAAGGCGGAGTAACCGCAGTTCCCCGCACCGGAATGCCTTCCATGCCTGGGCCTCTGGGATCACGGGATTTGCTTTCTCCGTCCACAAGCACAGGTTTCTGTGTTCCCTGAATTCCTCCTCCCAGGTGGAATACAGACCGAATCGGTTTTTCCTCAAATATCTTTTTCTGCAGCATATTCAGGCCGTGAAACACAGCCTCAGGCCGGGGAGGACATCCGGGAATATACACATCCACAGGCAGAATCTGGTTCACGCCCTGAACAACACTGTAAACATCATACATCCCGCCGGTATTGGAGCAGGAACCCATGGAAATCACCCATTTGGGTTCAGGCATCTGCTCGTACAGACGGATAACCACCGGCGCGATTTTTTTGAACACTGTGCCGGAAACAATCAGCAGATCAGCCTGACGGGGCGAAGGACGGAACACCTCTGCACCGAAACGGGCAATGTCATAGCGGGAAGTGATGGATGTGGCCTCTTCCACAAAACAGCAGGACAGGCCGAAAAACATGGGCCACAAACTGCGGGAACGCGCCCAGTTCAGCACTATATCAGCCGGGCCAATCCATTTTCCCATATGTTTTTCCATGTGTTTTATTTTTTCATTGACGGACCCCACTCCAGACCTCCTTTGCGCCAGACATAGACCAGTCCCAGCAGTAAGATGATGATAAAAAAAGACATCTGCATCCATCCGGACCAGCCCAGATCTTTGCAGGCCACAGCCCAGGAAAAAATATAGGCTCCCTCCACGTCAAACAGCAGGAAAAAGATGGCGACCATGAAAAAGGGAACCGGGTAGCGCAGACGCGCAGAACCGCTTGGGATGATTCCGCTTTCATAAACTCTCATTTTTTCGGCATTGGGTTTCTTTTCCCCCAGCCAGAAAGAGAGGAACAAAAGGAATCCAATCAGGACAGTTACGATAATCCCGAAAACGGTGAGACTGAAAATACCGGGATTCCAGACAGACAGGGCAGACATATCGGTTACAGGGTGCATAAAGATCTCCTGGGGAAAAAATTTATGTATAAAAATGCCTTGTTTTTATAAGCACTTTTATAAACTTTGCGCGGTGTGTTGTCAAGACAGAAAAACAGAACTCCGCAGCAGAGAGGCATTGGGAATACAATACAAAATTTTTGCAGAAATACGCTATGTTTTGTCAGTTTTGATTTTGGATAAAGGAACTTTTCATACTGAAAAAATAAAAGAATACTGATGCAGGGGCTGCCCCCTGCACTGTCAGTATAGAGGAATTTATGTGTCTGTTTGAGCGAGAATAGGATAAATGCGGCAGATTGGTCAAACTGATACCAACGGGGATTATGCCCCCGGATTCCATCCTCCTCCCAGGGCCTTGTAAAGCTGGATAAGATACATGAGAATGTTTGCCTCACTTTTTGCCAGTTGCTCCTGAAAGGAAAGCAGTGACCTCTGGGCATCCAGCACGGTCTGAAAATCCGTAAGCCCGGAATTGTACTGATTGAGGGAAAGACCGGATGCCTGCTTTGCTGCCCTGAACGCGCTGAGCAGGGAATTTCTGCGCGACTGTTCCCGTGCATAGGAATACAGGGCGTTTTCCACTTCTTCCAAAGCAGACAGAATGCCGGATTCATACTGAATAAGGGCCTGTTCCTGCTTTGCGTTCTGCACTTCAATATTTTTGCGTATGGCTCCCGCGTCAAAAATATTCCAGGAAAGACGGGGGCCAATGCTGTTGCTGATCGCATCTGATGTGAATAGATCGCTCAGGGAAATGGCTTCCAGTCCAATAGATCCGGAAAGCGTGAGCCGGGGATACAAATCCGCAGTGGCAACGCCAATCTGTGCTGTCTGCGCCGCCAGTTCCCGTTCTGCTTTCCGAATATCCGGACGTCTGCGCAAAATATCAGCCGGAATTCCTGCGGCGAGCTTCAGAGAAGGCACGGGAAGCGGTTTTGTCTGTGCCAGTTGCGCATGAAGCGAGCCGGGTGTTTTTCCTGTCAGCACAGCAACGCGGTTTTTTGCTGTCTCCAGATTCCTTTCAATCACAGGAATACCGGCCCGTGTTTCCTCCACATTGTATTTGGCGCTGTTCACATCCAGAGCGGAGGCAAGCCCGGCTTTGTAACGGTAATTGGCAAGTTCATATGCCTCTTTGCGTATTTTCAGGTTTTCCTCTGCCACTGCCAACTGTTTCTGATAGGTGCGGACATCAATATAATTGAGAGCGGTTTCCGCAATCAGACTGACAAGCACATCCCGGTAATTTTCTGTGACAGATTCATAATCCGCACGCGCAGACTCCACAGATCGCTGCACTCTTCCAAACAGATCCACTTCCCAGCCTGCATCAATGCTGAGGGAATAGTTTTCATTTCGCTCCTCTTTTCCGCTGCTTTTCGCTGAAGTGGCCGCTCCGGAAGCATCTGCGGACGGAAAGCGTTCTGTTTCTGCAATGCCCCATTGCGCACGGGTTTCCCGAATTCTGGACATGGCCAGTTTCAAATCTTTGTTTTCCGCGATGGCCTGGGAAATGAGATTTGTCAGCACCGGATCATTGAGTGTTTTCCACCATTGTGCAAGAGAAGCGGGATCAGATGTTTCCGAAGTATCGCCTTTTTGCAGCAGATTGTTCCACTGTGCAGGCAGATCAGACTGCGGGGCTTTGTAATCCGGCCCGACAGCAGCGCATCCGCTGATAAAAAGCACAGCAGAGGTGATGGACAGCAGTTTTATGGAAAAATGTTTTTTTATCATGGAATTATCATTTCCTTTCATTTCAAATCCGAATGGGGTTTCCCACAGAGGACACAGAGAATTGTTTCCCACAGAGAACACAGAGAAATCTCCCACAGAGATCACAGAGTGCCTAATGGAAAAAACCTCTGTGTCCTCTGTGGGAAACAAAAAATTCTTTCTTATCCCCCAATATTTTTTAAATTTAAAAAATCTCTGTGTCCTCTGTGGGAAACAAAAAAATTCCTATTCATACCGCAGTGCCTCAATGGGATCAAGACGCGCGGCCTTTCGGGCCGGGAAAAAACCGAATATCACACCCACTGCTGCGGAAAAGACAAAGGCCAGTGCCACAATGCGGAAATCCAGCACCAATGGAACATTCAGCAGACGCACAATTCCCGCGGATGCGGCCAGGGCCAGTGCAATACCGATGATTCCCCCGAAAGAGGAAAGCACAACCGCCTCCACCAGAAACTGGGTAAGCACGTCTTTTTCCATTGCCCCGATAGCCAGCCGGGTTCCGATTTCCCTTGTCCGTTCCGTTACTGAAACCAGCATGATATTCATAATGCCGATGCCCCCGACCAGCAGACTGACAGCCGCAACAGAACCCATAAGTGTGGTAAGCACTTTTGTGGTTCCGCTGAGGGTATCCGCGATTTCTTTCATATCCCTGACCGTGAAATTGTCTGAATCCCCGGATTTGACACCCCGGCGTTCCCGCATCAGTTTTTCAATGTCTCCTCTGATCTTTTCTGTGGACACGCCATCCAGCACAGATACCTGAATCTGACTCACATCGGTATTGCCGGAAATCCGGCGCTGAAAGGTGCGCAGGGGAATGATAACTGTATCATCCTGATCATGGCCCATGCCGGTCTGTCCTTTGGCAGACAAAACACCCACCACTTCGCAGGAAAATTTTTTGACACGGATGCGCTGCCCTATGGGATTTTGGGAGCCGAACATTTCTTTCAGTACAGTCGCGCCGATGATGCACACAGCTTTTCCGCTTCGCAGTTCACTGTCGCGGAATTCCCGTCCCTGAGCCACAGACCAGTCCCGGACTTTGATGTATTCATTGTCGGTTCCGGTGACAGAAGTGCTGCGGTTGATATTGCCATATACGACCGTGGCACTCTGGCCTGACGTCGGGGCCACCGCATTCAGACTGCTGATCTGGGATATGACTGCTTTGACATCGCTGATCTCAAAGGGTTTGGAATCAGCGGAACTGCCGCCGGGTCCGCGGTGCTGTCCCGGACTGACAATGAGCAGATTGCTCCCCAGTTTGGAAATATCTGCTGTGACTTTTGCGGTTGCGCCCTGTCCCACAGTCACCATGATAATAACAGCCGCGACACCAATCACAATTCCCAGAATGGTGAGAAAGGAGCGCAAAACATTTCGGCGGATAGCCCGGAGGGCCAGAATAAAGGCATTTCCTATCATGACTGTTTCTCCTTTTGGGATTTGCCGTTTGTCCTGTCCGAGACCACCCGGCCATCCAGAAAATGAATCATGCGGGATGCGTACTCTGCCATATCCGGTTCATGCGTGACCATGACGACCGTGATTCCCTGGGATCGGTTGAATTCACAAAGCAGTTCCATAATTTCCCGGCTGCGCACCGAATCCAGATTGCCGGTGGGTTCATCAGCCAGCAGAACAGAAGGTTCAGTGACAATGGCTCTTGCAATGGCAACCCGCTGCTGCTGGCCTCCGGACAGTTCGCCCGGAGTATGATGCTCCCGGTCTTTGAGTCCTACTTTTTCCAATGCCTGCATTGCCATTTTCCTTCTTTCCGCGGCAGGGGTTCCGCGATAGACGAGCGGCAGTTCCACATTTTCCACAGCGGATGTGCGGTTGAGCAGGTTGAAGCCCTGAAAAACAAATCCCAGATAATGCCGCCGAAGCAAAGCCCGCTCGTCACGGGACAGTTTTCCCACATCCACATCCCGGAAACGGTAAATTCCGGAACTTGGGGTGTCCAGACAGCCCAGCAGATTCATGCATGTGGATTTTCCCGAACCGCTTGGCCCCATGACCGCAAGAAATTCTCCTGCACGGATTTGCAGATTCACCTCCTGCATGGCAGTCACCGTGGAACTGCCGGAGCCGTAAACCCTGCTGACCTTTTCAAATTCAATGACAGGGGATTCCATATCATTTCTTGTCCTTTGCCGTTACCGTGTCTGTCAGCACCTTCATGCCGGTTTTGATGCCGTTCCCTTTGATTTCCGTAAACGTGCCATCCGTGGCTCCGGTTTCCACCGTAACAGATTTCGGATGCCCATTTTCCAATATCCAGATCAGGCTTTTTTTCTCTGCTTTGTCAGCATCCGTCTGTTTTTCCCGTGAGGATCTTCCGGGCGGCCCGGGCATAAGTGAACCAATAAATCCGCGGCTTTTTTTCGTATCTGCCCCTGTTTTTTTTATAGTATCCGGCGGGGTGAATCGCAGAGCGGCATTGGGAATCAGCAGAGCATCCTTTATGGTCTGCACCGTGATTTCCGCACTGGCCGTCATGCCCGGTCTCAGGAGAAGTTCCGAATTGTCTACAGCCAGAAGTGTTTCATATGTCACAACATTGTTTTCTGTCACGGGCGCATAACGCGTCTGGATAATCCGGGCCGGAAAATGCCGATCCGAATATGCATCCACAGTGAACATCGCAGACTGCCCTTCCTGCACCTGTCCGATGTCAGCCTCATCCACATTCACATGCAGTTCCATTTTTGCCAAATCCTCTGCCAGCGTGAACAGCACGGGTGTCTGCAGAGAGGCCGCGACCGTCTGCCCCGGCTCCACACTGCGGCTGAGAACAATGCCGCTGATGGGAGAACGAATAATGGCTTTTGCCAGATCAGAATTTTTCGCATCCAGATCAGCCTGTGTCTGATCAATCTTGGCTTTGGCTGCGGCTTCCCCGGCCTGCGCATATTTCAGGGTGGCTTCCGCAGCGTCCAGTTCCTGCCGCGAAGGCACTTTTCCCCCGCTTATTTTCCATGATTTTGCCAGGCGTTTAAAGGAACTGTCTGTTTCCAGCACACGGGCCTGGGCTTCCAGATAGTTGGCCTGGGCCGATGCCAGAGCAGCCTGTGACTGCAGCATC
Source organism: Desulfococcaceae bacterium (assembly GCA_050180235.1). GTDB lineage: Bacteria > Desulfobacterota > Desulfobacteria > Desulfobacterales > Desulfococcaceae > JAABRU01. The sequence continues at coordinate 84,607 of JBFXEJ010000003.1, read as the reverse complement.
TGTGCGCTGAGTTTTTCCGTATCCAGTTCCGCAAGCACCTGCCCCGCGCTGACCCGGTCATTGTAATCCGCAGCCACAGTCTTTACTGTTCCGGAAACCTCGGTTCCCACTTCCACCTGATTGACCGGTTCCAGACTTCCTGTTGCGGTCACTGTCACCACCAGTTCTCCGGATTTCACTTCCGCAGTTTTGAACTGATAGTCTGTTTCCTGCGCGGGTCTGAACCAAAGAAATCCGCCAATAAGCAGCAGAACTGCGGCTGCCAGCAGGATCAGAAAAGTTCTCCGTTTTTTCTTTGGAACATCCAAACCCAGCGTACTGCGAATATCTTCTTTGCTGTCATGATCCTTTTGCATGAAGCTGACTCCTTTTAAAACATTGGCAACAAATTAATATAATAAGCCTCCGTGGGGAAGGTTTCCCACAGAGGACACAGAGAGGAAAAAAACCACAGAGAGCACAGAGGGAAATGATATTTATGTTTTAAAAAAATCTCTGTGTTCTCTGTGCAATCCTCTGTGATCTCTGTGGGAAACAAATCCTTTCCTCCGGGGGGAAGGTTTCCCACAGAGGACACAGAGGGGAAAAAACCACAGAGATCACAGAGGGAAATGATATTTATGTTTTAAAAAAATCTCTGTGTTCTCTGTGCAATCCTCTGTGCTCTCTGTGGGAAACAAATCCTTGCCTCCGGGGGAAGGTTTCCCACAGAGGACACAGAGAGGAAAAAACCGCAGAGGACACAGAGGGAAATGATATTTATGTTTAAAAAAATCTCTGTGTTCTCTGTGGGAAACAAAATTCGTTCTGCACTCAGAAAGAACGTCCGCCCTTCCCTTTTCCGCCTCCGGAGCCGTCCATTCTGTTTTGCATTTCCTGACGTTTTTTCTCTGTATATGCCCGGTATTTCACCATCTGCTCTTCTGTAAGCACTTCCTGAAGACGGGCATCCTGTTCTGTACGCAGCGCATCCAGCTCGGCTCTCATATTCTGTCTGCCGCTTCTGTCCTGATCCGCGTATTTTTCAATAACCGCATCCCTTTTTTTGGTATGATCCTCAATAATGGGACGAATCTGCGCCACCTGATCCCCACTCAGGGAAAGCTCGGCAGTCAGATTGGCAATGATCTGCTCTGCATCAGGGACTTTGGGCATCTGTCTCTGAAGTCCGGCAGCGGAGACCGTCTGCGCCATTGCAAACACAAACAGGAGCGCAGCAAAAAGCATGCAAATGGAAAAAGGGTTTTGACGGGACACATTTTCAGCGGCAATACATTTTCTGTTCATTTTTCAGATTCCTTTCTTTAAGATAAAATGGTTTCAGTTCAGCACTTCTGCTGAGGTTCTGTCTCTTATGTCGTTCGGGTTTCAGAAAAGGTTACACATATTTTTTTTATCTTCATTTGCTGCTGCTTTGTGCTTTCGGAGATAATTACTCAAGCGAAAATTTTCGTGCATTAAAAAAACCGGATTTTTCCGAAAAATCCGGTTGTTCGGAAAATTTATGTCTGAAAATATATGAAAACGTACTTATCGGGAAAGCAAACCTGCGGTCTGTTCCGCATCCACAAAGGACATCCTCAGATCCTGACTTAATGGCAGTTTTCCGCAGACATCTGTACTTATTGGCCGGTATCCGGCACACGGGCAAAGAGATCAGAGGCAATCTCCTGAATTGTATCAATCAGTTCCAGATCATGCAGGTATTTGTGCGGAATGATCTCTTTTCCGTACATGGCTCCCAGAATATTGCCTGCAATTGATCCTGTGCTGTCTGAATCTCCGCTGTGATTGACCGCGAGCCGCATTCCCTTTTCAAAATCATCTCCTGCTGCAATCGCACAGTACAAACCAATGGCAAGTGCCTCCTCAGCAATCCATCCCGCTCCCAGTTTTTCCACTGTGGCAAAAGAAACCGCTTCCTTTTTTACTGCTTTCAGGGCATTTTCAACTGCTTCAAGGCATTCCTGATGATTTGGTTTTGCTGCAAGAATTTTCATAGTATTATCCACAGCACGCAGAATATCCTGTCCATAACTGATGTTACAGATAATCTGCGCGAGACATCCGGCTGCCAGATAACCTGTGGGATGACCGTGCGTAATGGCCGCGATTTCGCAGGCCGTGTCAAACACAGATTCAGGTTTCAGAAAATATCCGACTGGCGCAATGCGCATGATGCCGCCGCAGCCTTTGCTGTCATTGATGGGAGCGGAAACTGTTCCCATTGTGCCGCTCATCAAAGCGGAAAGGCATGAATTGCCGGGTGCGCGGCGGGCATACATTTCTTTCCGTGTAATGAGAAGACCGTCCACCATGACGCAGGAACCGTAACGATTCATCAGAAGATCCGGATTTGTCATCTGCTGAGTTGACAGCCAGCGCAGATATGCCTGATACACAAAAACCGGTATCTGTGAAATCTCAGAGGGATTTCCCCGCACATGGGACAGAATCAGCCCCTCTGCTGTAAACAGCGTCATCTGGGTGTCATCGGTAATGGCCCCTTTTCTGCCATATGCGGGAGCATAATCCGCAATTCCATTTGCTCCGTATTTGCTGAGTATCTGGTGCAAAGACAGAAATTCCAAAGGAGCGCCCAAGGCATCGCCCACTGCTCCGCCCAACAGACAGCCCGTGACATATGCAAGAGATATTTTGCTTTTTGACATTTTTTTCAACCCTGTTTCCTGTTCCTGCATATTGCAGCAGTATCATTAACTGATATTATGCCCTGCCGTCATTCCGGCTTTCGCCGGAATGACGGCATATGTAGCAGTCTGCTGATTTTTTGAAGTGTGGCGTAACATCAGTTATAAAACCGGATTTGCCGAATCTGTTTTGTACCCGGCTGATTTTGCATTAGCAAATTTAACCCTTAATTCGCATTATGAGGTTTCCTGTATGAATGCTGCTGCGTCCCGGAGTTCCTTTGAATTCTGGGAATTGGCAATATAGGCATAATTTCCGATGGCAGCGCTGAAAACTGATTCCACAGGGCCGTGGTGCACAATAAGATATCCGAATTTCTGCATAATATCGCGGTGGGAATGAATATAGTTCTTGTTCAGTTTCCGTCCGATATACCCGCAGTGATAGGGCCGGGAATACACAAAGGGAAAGCGGTTGTTCACAAGCATCTCGGCCCATCCCATATATACATCAATATTGTTGGCATAATTGAACATGTCTGTGGTCATGCCGCCCGGAGGCCGTGCATTGATTTCCAGCCCCACAATCCGGTTATCCGGGGTGCGGAAATATTCAATATGAAAAAATTTCTCCCGGATGTCAAAGGTTCTTACCGAGTTCCGGCCTGCTTTTTCCAGATCTTCGGGAATCTCCCGCAGTGAATAATAGAAAATATCTCTGTCCTCGTTCACGGTTTCCATGATGCCCTGGCTGAAAATATGCGCTGTGTGAAAAACAATATTGCCGTCCCGGTCAGTGAGCCCGTCAAAAGAGCAGATCGTGCCGGTGACAAATTCTTCCATAAAATAACGCACAGGAGGCATGGTGCTGAGAAATTTTTCCAGTTCCGCGTCTGTGCTGATGCGGAAGGTATTGGCCGCTCCCACGCCCCGGTCAGGTTTGACCACAAACGGATACCCGATTTCCTTTGCAAAACTCCGTGCCATATCCGCATTTTTGATCACTCTGCCGCGGGCTGTGTCCACGCCTGCATTCTGGAACATTTTTTTCATCTCGGACTTGCTGACAATCCGGGCAAGCTGATGGGTTTTGATGCCCGGAATATTGAAATCCGTGCGGAGCCGGGCTTCGCTTTCCAGCCAGTATTCATTGTGGGACTCCACCCGATCCAGCCGTCCGTAGGCATGGACAAAATAACCGCATGCCTTCAGCAGCAGCTCATAATTCTCCATCTTATCCACCCGGTAATATTCGGTCATGCCCTCTTTGAGTTCCTGCCGCAGGGTTTCATGAGGCGCATCCCCGATGCCCAGCACAGTTGCCCCGGCTTTCCGCAGATGGACGCAGAAAAGATAATAATTGGGCGGAAAATGCGGAGACAGATATATGACATTCATGATAAAGTTCCTTTCTTACGGTTTGTTTTCCTGAACTGTCCTGCCGGACTCCGGCAACTGCCGTGTCTGAAAGGCAGGACATCTGCCCCTTGCCATATGCTGATGTTCATGCTAATTATCACAGAATTTCAGATTCTGCCACTGTCTTGAAAGAAAGGACGAATATTTATGAAAAATTTTTTTTGCCCCCGCGGCCTTGCCACACTGATTGGAAGTCTTCCTCTGACCAGCCATCGGGATGCAGCGGAAAAAGTACAGCAGTACACTCCTGAAATTCCTGTATGGATTCAGTTGCCCGTATATGCGGAAGAGGGCATGATTTTTCAGTTTATGCCGGGTCTGCCCGGTCTGACAATTGAGACTGACCGTTCGTATCTGGATACACTGCATGAAAATTTTCCTGATGAACTGCTGCATTTTTATGAGGAATACATGGCAGTATCCCAGGGAGACGCGGACATGGGCACATCCCGTTTTGCACTGAAACCGGACACAGCCAAAGGATTTTTTGTTTTTCTGGATTATCTCCGAAAAATAAAACCTGCACCTGCTGCGGTCAAGGGGCAGGTAACCGGCCCCCTGACCTTTGCCACGGCTGTCAAAGACCGGGAGGGACGATCTGTTTTTTACGATGAACAGGTAAGGGATGCGGCAGTAAAACTGCTGGCCATGAAAGCGAAATGGCAGGTGCGGCAGCTTTCGGGCTTTGGATGCCCGGTCATCATTTTTCTGGATGAACCCGCTCTGGCCGGTTTTGGTTCCTCGGAATTTATCAGCATCTCAAAGCAGGACGTGAAAACCGCACTCAATGAGGTCATTGAGGCCGTTCATGCAGAAGGAGGACTGGCCGGCATCCATGTCTGCGCGAATACGGAATGGGATCTGATTATGAATACGGAAGTGGATATTGTGAATTTTGACAGTTATTCCTTTTTTGACCGTTTTATCCTCTATGCCGGAGCCATAAAAAAATTCCTCCATGACGGAAAATACATAGCCTGGGGAATTGTGCCAACCGGAAATGCGGATGATATAGAAAGGGAAACGCCTGATTCTCTTGCTTTTTTGTGGGAAGAACAGATCAGGCAGATTTGCGCTCTGGGATTTGACCGGGAAACGGTACTGAAACAGTCTATCATTACACCGAGCTGCGGGACCGGTTCCCTGCGGCCGGAACATGCTGAAAAGGTTCTGTATCTTACCAGGGAACTGTCAGGGATATTGAGAAAAAGTCAGTAATGCACAGCTAATTTTATTCTGGCATACTACAGGGGCACAGGGCTGTTAGTTGATTTCCAGGAAAAAATATACCGGAAAAGTAGCAAAAGCTTCCGGCTTTTGCCCTGTGCCTGTGAACTGAACCGGGATATTTATTTTCAGAAATCACCTTAACAGCCATGTACTGCAGGGGCAGGCCCCTACAGATTATTATTCAAAATAAGTTTAACCGGGTATTGCCGGGTTCGGCTTTTGTGTCTGCCGGATGCGTGACAGCAGTTCCAGGCTTTTTTTTTCCATGCGCAGTTCCTCCTCTTCGGATTTTTCATGATCGTATCCGAAAAGGTGAAGTATGCCGTGTATGAGCAGCTCATCTACCCTTTCCTCAAAGGAGATTCCCATATTTTCAGATTCTCTTTGTGCTGTTTCTGCGGAAATGACCACATCCCCAAGCAGATAGGGTGAAATATCGGAAAAATCGCCTTCCTGCATGGGAAAGGCAATTACATTGGTCGGCCCCTTTCTTTTCAGATAGACTTCATTGTATTCCGCGATTTCCGGATCTCCGCAGATCAGCACTGACAGCTCTGCCTCAGGCGATCCCATCTCGTGCAGGACTGTCTGTGCGATCTGTCTTATCCTTTCCGGCGCTGCCGGATCCGGCTCTGTCTTCTCCTGTGGCTGATTTCGGTTGTCTGTTATCAGTACTGCCATTTTTCTCCTTTCCGTCTGCACCTGTTTTCTGCTCCGGATATTCAATGCGGTGATGGTGGATTCCGTTGAGTATTTTATTGAAGGTTTTTCCAATTTTATCCAGATCCCGCAGCGTGAGTTCGCAGTCATCCAACTGGCCGTCTGTGAACACATTGGTAATCAGGTTCCTGACCAGTCCCTGAATCCGGGATGGCGTGGGATCCTCCAGAGTCCGGGAGGCTGCCTCAACCACATCCGCGAGCATTACCAGAGCGATTTCACGGGTCTGGGGCTTGGGGCCCGGATACCGGTAATCTGCAATATTGACAGCGTCATCCCCCTTGAGCTGCCTGGCTTTTTCATAAAAAAATTTGATAAGACTGGTCCCGTGATGCTGACGGATAGCGTCTGTAATATCCGGGCCGAGTTTGTTTTTTACGGCCATATCCACCCCGTCTTTGACATGGGAAATCAGAATCAGTCCGGACATGGAAGGAGCCAGTTTGTCATGACGGTTTTTGCCGCCGCCCTGGTTTTCGACAAAGTAGAGGGGTTTGCGGATTTTGCCAATATCATGGTAATATCCGCATACCTTTGCCAGCAGGGGATTTGCCCCGATTTCAGCAGCAGCCGCCTCCACCATGGATCCCACCACCACACAGTGATGATAGGTTCCGGGTGCCTCCATCATCAGTCTGCGCAAAATGGGCTGCTCCAGGTTTGCCAGTTCCAGCAGGGTAATATCCGTAATATATCCAAAAGTCATTTCCATAAGCGGAACAATGCCTGCTGTCAGTACGCCCGAAACAATCCCGCTCATAAACGCGGTCAGCAGGTTCCGGAAAACTGTTCCCCCTGAAAAATCTCCCATATAAAACGAAAGGGCCGCAGCCAGTCCCATATTCAGCAGACCTGTTTTGAAACCGGCCCGGATAAAGACTTTCCGCTCCCGGCAGCTCTGCATCCAGTAGGCTGACATAAGGCAGGTGAGAAAGAAATAAACAAAAACCTCAAACCGGCTCTGGAAAATGATCGCAGTGCCGACAGAGAGAACCAGCGAATAGGTCGCAGCAAGCCCAAAGCCCATGAAAAGGCAGACCGTCATGGCACCGGAGGCAAGCGGAATTCCGAAAAACATGGAATTTTCAGATATGTGAAAAGGTGTGTTCCGGGCCAGAGAATCAAACAGGGTCAGGAATATGCCCGGAAAAAGGAAATAAAAGATCAGCATGACAGAAAGAAACAGCAGTTCCCGGTTTGTCCGCAGTCTCCGTCTGCCAGGCAGCCGCGTATGGAGAAAAACTGTTATCACCAGCAGACTCATCACAATTGCCAGACTCCCGACCACCCGCGCAAAGCGGCTTTCCCGCCGGTGCTGTCTGCGCAGTGCTTCTAGTTTGAGCATCTGCAGCTCCGTAACCCTTTCCCCCTCCCGCAGAAGCATTTCTCCGGACTTGATTTTGTAAAATATGGGCTGTACAGATTCTGCCGCTTTTTTCTTCCGCTCCTCGGTTTCATTCAGGTTGAAAGTGATATTGGGCTGAATGAGCTGCTGGGTGAAATCCACGATCAGGTTGACCAAAGTATAATTCTGATCCCTGAGTATGGGCTGACCCGCAACGCGCACCATGGTTTTGGCCTGATCCAGACCGTAAACTTTTTTCAGATTTGTGAATACCCGTTCTTCCTGGGTTTCCACGGTTCTCAGTACGATTCCCCTCTCTGACTCCCGCATGAGAAATTCTTTGCTGGCCACCACTCCGTTTTCCAGTATTTCTTTCATAATTTTCAGAATCAGATCCGGAATATCAGGGGAAAACTGATAGGTTTCCAGAATTCTGAATGCGCCGCTGCTGACCGGAATGCCGATCTGCTTTTCAAACCCCTCTCTCATCTCCCAAATCCGGTCATGCAGGTTTTTCCCCCCGTTTTCATCAGCAGGTACTTTTGAAGACAGAGTTTCAGCCTCTTCCAAAACAGCGCTTTCCTTTTCCTGAAATATTTCCCGCATCATCTGAAAAGCGTTGTTCACATTCAGGGCAATTTTGCTCAGCAGTTCCGCATTGTGGTCATAGACAGTGAGAACAGCTTCGGATGCCTCTTTGCGTTTTTTTTCTGTGGCGGCTTTGTCTTCGATAAGAAAATCATCCGGGGCCTTGATGTCCCTGTCTGCCACATCTCCCTGCTGCCATGTGTGTTTTGTAAAAATGATATGGGGATACAGAATGACGGTAAACACGGTCATAACAGAAAAAAGCAGTATCCACCGAACCGGTTCCCCGGTTTTAAGAAATCCGATGAAATCGTTTCTGATTTTTCCGATTTTCATTTTTTCACAGCATAAGCGGGTTCTGTGCCAGCCTTTGCATTTTTTCTGCCCGCGTCAAGTTCTTCGTATGCCTGGATAATTTCCTGCACCAGCCTGTGACGGACCACATCGGTTTTGGAGAAAAAAACAAATTTGATGCCCCTGACTTTCTGGAGGATATCCCTGGCTTCCACCAGCCCTGACATGCGGTGGGCCGGCAGATCAATCTGGGTGACATCTCCGGTGATAACAGCTTTGGAATTGAACCCTATACGGGTCAGAAACATCTTCATCTGCTCGGATGTGGTGTTCTGGGCCTCATCGAGAATAATGAAAGAATCATTGAGGGTGCGTCCCCGCATGAAAGCAAGGGGAGCCACCTCAATCACCCCCTGCTGCATCAGCCCTGAAACTTTTTCAAAACGCATCATGTCATGAAGCGCGTCATACAGGGGTCTGAGATAGGGATCCACCTTTTCCGTAAGATCACCGGGCAGAAATCCCAGAGCCTCGCCCGCCTCCACTGCGGGACGGGTCAGGATGATTCGGCTGACAATGCCTTTGGAAAGCGCTGCCACGGCCATAGCCATAGCCAGATAGGTTTTTCCGGTTCCGGCCGGGCCAATGCCGAAAACAATGTCAAAACCGCGCATGGCATCAATATAATCCTTCTGATTGCGGCTCTTGGGAGTGATGGAGCGCTTTTTGGAAGTGATATAGACGGTATCCAGAAAAATGTCTTTGAGGCAGGCACGATCATCATTGCACAGAATGCTGACCGCATAGTCAATGTCATTGGGATAGACAGGATAACCGCTTTTGATGAGATCGTACAACTGATTGAGAATTTTGTCAGCCAGATTTGTTCCGATGTCATCCCCCTGGATAGAAACACTGCTGCCTCTGGCGTGGATAACCACTTCCAGTGCATCGGCAATTCTCTGCAGATTGCGGTTATGCTCCCCGAAAAGCTGCCGGGAATATTCTATATCCGTAAATGTCAGTTTCTTACCGTTTTCATCCTTTTCTTTTTCCATATGATACAATGGTTTCCTTGCCTGATGGCGGGTTCCGTATGCTGTTTTTTTCCGCAGAATGCGGCAAAATTCCCATTCCTGAACCCGGTTCCGTGAGGCGTTAAAAAAAATAATATGCCGGACACGGAATGGAAATTTTTTATGCCGAATCATGCAATGAATTCAATTTCCTGTATGCTCTGCCGGGACAGTTTTCACCCTCCCGGCAAAGCAGGAAGTTTATTTTTGGAAAAATCGTCTGAACTGTCTTATTCCAGCAGGCTCCGGATACTGTCAGTTATCTGATCAGCAGATGCCGGTTTGGGAAGATAATCATCGGCTTCCATGCTCATACCGTCAGAATGGGAATAACGGGTGGAAGACACATGATCGGCCACTGCCGTGAGCATGACAATGGGAATATTGCGGTAGGCATCACTGCTTTTCAGCTCTCTGCATACCTCATATCCGTCTTTTTCAGGCATCATCACATCCAGCACAATGGCATCCGGCGGATTTGCTTTCACCTTTTCAAGGGCCTGCACACCGTCATAGGCCACTTCCACATCAAAACCCTCTTTTTTCAGATTTTTCTGGACAATGGCGGCAAAATCCGGTTCGTCGTCCACAACAAGTATTCTTTTCTTGCTCATTTTTTCTCCTTTTCTGTGACAGACTGCAGTTTTGAATTCCATATTTTTTATATACCACGAATTTTATTCATAGGCAACAGGCAATGAAAAAAGGGCAGGGGCAGAATCCCTTTTTCTGCCGGACTGAAAAATATTCCAAAGAGAACAAAGGGAAAAATATCTGTCCCTGCAAAAGCATCAGGGACATCCGCAGAGAAAAAAATTTTCGCAGTCAAATCCCTGATAAACGAGGAAATCCCGTAAATCCGGCAAAAGCCTGAGCCTGTAACATTTTGAAAGCACCGGATTCCCGCTTTTGCAGGAATGAGGGAACAATCTGAAATCAGACTTTTTACAGATTCATCAATCCCTAATTTTTTGGTCTTGACTTCTCTGCGGCAATCATCTATAAGATTTTTCTGTATGCGCCCGTAGCTCAGTGGATAGAGCGTCAGCCTCCGGAGCTGAAAGCCGCTGGTTCGATTCCAGCCGGGCGCACCATACCCTGTCTTTGATTTTTTTCATCTGGTTTTCATAAATTCTTCCCCCCTGTTCTTGCATATCCGGCTGCCATGATTATTATGACTTCATTATTATATACAAACAATGGAAATCCATAACATGAGCATACAAAACGAAAGAATACCCGACCCCAAGGAAATCGAAAGAGAGCTTGCCGAATTTCTGGCAAAAAAATTCGGGGGGGAGGTGAAAATCATCTCGCCCATGAGCATTCCCCAGGAACTTGTGATGGAAAAAGGCAGTATCCGGGAGAAAAAGAAAAAAATCAGTTTTGATCTCAAACCCCGTGAACTGATAGCCTATCTGGATCAGTACATCGTCCGGCAGGATCAGGCCAAAGCCATACTTGCAACCAAAATCTGCACACATTTCAATAGGATCCGGCACAGCGAAACTCTGGGAAGTGATGCACAGCAGCCTGTGGGCCGCATCAAAAACAATGTGCTGATGATCGGCCCCACAGGGGTCGGCAAGACCTATATGATCCGCCTAATTGCCAACAAAATCGGGGTGCCCTTTGTCAAAGGGGATGCCACCAAATTCAGCGAAACCGGTTATGTGGGCGGTGATGTGGAGGATCTGGTGCGCGATCTGGTCAGGGAGGCGGATGATGACATTGAACTGGCCCAGCAGGGCATCATTTATATAGATGAGATTGACAAAATCGCATCCAGCCGGAATATGATTGGCGCAGATGTTTCCCGTACCGGAGTGCAGCGCGCTCTGCTTAAACCCATGGAAGATACGGATGTGGAGCTCAAGGTTCCCCATGATCCCATTTCCATGATTCAGGAAATTGAACGTTTCCGTAAAACCGGCAAACGGGACAAACGCACGGTCAATACCCGGAATATCCTGTTCATCATGAGCGGGGCCTTTGCCGAACTTCCGGAAATCATCACCCGGCGCATGAACAAAAAAGGCATCGGTTTCGGCGCTCAGTTGAAAGGAAGCCGGAGCCCGGATGAGATTCTCCGTCATGTGCGTTCGGAAGATCTGATTGAATACGGTTTTGAATCAGAATTTATCGGACGTCTGCCTGTTCACGCTGTGCTGGAGCGTCTGGGCGAGGAGGATCTGTTCCAGATTCTGAAAAACCCCAACAACCCTGTCATTCTGGGGAAAAAGCTGGATTTTTCCGCATACGGCATACGAATCAAATTCCAGGAGGAAGCCCTGCGGAAGCTGGCTGTCCGTGCCTTTTGCGAAAATACCGGAGCCAGGGGACTGGTAAGCGCGGTGGAACACGCAATTCTCCCTTTTGAAAAAGTTCTGCCTTCCACCAAAACAATGATATTTCCGGTGACAGAGGAAGTGATCGATCATCCGGAAGAATCTCTGCGGGAACTGACAGAGAATCCGGATCAGAGCCGCATATCTGAAATGTTTGAAAAACTGAAATCAGAGGAAAAGGATTTCATCCGCTCCTATATCACTTCTGATGAACGTAATCTGGCTGAAAAATACAATCTGCCGCTTACGCCATCGCGCTCGGATATCGTGGCAGAGTACTATTCCGGACATACAATGGATGTGGAAAATGTGATCCGGAAGGTCAAACTCTGTTCCGATGAAATCAAGAAGATGGAACTGTATTTTTACAAAAGTCATGATATCAATATCGTGATGGAGGAAGACGCAATTGATTACATTATCGGGAAGGTTTTCAGGGACGAATCCCATATGGATGAGTTTTATAAAAAACTGAATCTTGATTTTGAATACGGCCTGAAACTGGTGCGGCAGAAAACCGGGAGGAACCGTTTTTTCATCACCCATGAGGCACTTAAAAATCCGGATGCCTATATCGGAGAACTGCTGAAAGCACAGTGAAATTTTTTTCCGGAAGGATGCCCTGTGTCCGGACTGAAATTTTTTCCATTTTTTTGATAATCTGCCAAAGGACACGGAAAATCATACTTTCGTGTCCTTTTCCATTTTCAATACCGGGGATTGGCTTCGGTTTGTCTCTGTCACCGGCATCTTAATGCCGGAAAATCACAACATGCCGGAAATAGCTTGATTTTTATTATTCAACCCAGGAAAGTGTTACAACAATGATTGGAATATCCAAACTCTACTGCGGAACTGTGGAACCTTCGGATGCGTTGCGTTACGGCCGCCATTCCGGACAACTGCCCTCCCATCTGCTTCAGTTTTCCGAAGACAAAAAACCGGTGGTGGTCTGGAACATGACCCGGCGCTGCAATCTCAAATGTGTGCATTGCTATGCCCATGCAAAGGATCAGGTTTTCAAAAATGAACTCAGCACAGCGGAAGGGAAAAAACTCATTGATGATTTCGCACACTTTGGTGTGCCTGTGATTCTTTTTTCCGGCGGAGAACCTATGATGCACAAAGATCTGCCGGAACTTGCTGAATATGCTGTTTCCAAAGGTCTGCGCGCTGTGATTTCCACCAACGGAACCCTGATTACACAGGAAAAAGCAAAAATTCTGAAAAAAATCGGGCTGTCCTATGTGGGTGTAAGTCTGGATGGCATGGAAGAGGTTCATGACAAATTCCGGGGAATGAAGGGAGCGTTCAAAGCCGCTCTGGAAGGAATCAAAAATTCCCAGGACGCTGGCATCAAGGTGGGGCTGCGCTTTACCATCAACCGCTTCAACGCGGGGGAGATTCCTGCGATTTTTGATCTGCTGGAGGAACGCAATATTCCCCGCATCTGTTTCTATCATCTGGTGTATGCAGGCCGGGGATCGGAACTGGTCAAAGATGACCTGAGCCATGAAGAAACCCGGAAGGTGGTGGATCTGATTATGGATCGCACCAAAGACATGTTTGACAGGGGAATTGAGAAAGAGGTGCTGACCGTTGACAACCATGCGGACGGGCCCTACCTGTACCTGCGCATGAAAAAGGAAAATCCGGAGCGTGCCAAAGAAGTGCTGGAACTGCTGCAGATGAACGAAGGCAACAATTCCGGACGGGGTATTGGCTGCGTGAGCTGGGACGGTGAGGTTTATGCGGATCAGTTCTGGCGTCATCACAGTTTCGGCAATATCCGGCACCGGCCTTTTTCTGAAATCTGGACCGATATGTCTGATCCGCTCCTGTCCAAACTCAAAGACAAGAAACAGTATGTCAAAGGACGGTGCGCGCAGTGTCAGTGGCTCAGTATCTGCGGAGGAAATTTCCGGGTGCGTGCAGAGGCCATTTATGATGATGTCTGGGCTCCAGACCCGGCCTGTTATCTCACAGATGAGGAAATCGGTATCAGATAAACAACTATCTGCAATGAGTCAGGCATGATCTGGTATGAAAATTTTTTGTTTCCCACAGAGGACAAAGAGGTTTCACAGAGAACACAGAGGTTTTTTTAATTTTTTTCTCTGTGATCTCTGAGGGAAAGATTTTTTTGTTTCCCACAGAGATCACAGAGGTTTCACAGAGAATACAGAGATTTTTCAGGAAAAAACAGAGATATTTTTTTCATTTTTTTCTCTGTGTCCTCTGTGTTTTTTCTCTGTGTTCTCTGTGGGAAACTTCTTTATTTCCACAAAAAACACAGAGGTTTTTTAAGGAAAAGACAGAGATATTTTTCATTTTTTTCTCTGTGTCCTCTGTGGGAAACTTTTACCCTTTGCTTAAACAGTATTGTCCGTCATAAATGAAATACTGTCCCAAATTCATTTTTTCATAAGGAGCAGTTGCCATGTTATTCCCAGACTATCGCGGCAGAAGAATGCGCATGAATGAGTCGTTTCGGCGCATGGTTCGTGAAACAACACTTTCGGTTGATGATTTTATTCTTCCCCTGTTTGCCATTGGCGGAAAAAATGTGAAAGAACCCATTGATTCCATGCCCGGACATTTCCGCTTTTCAGTGGAAAATCTTGTGAAAATTGCCAAACAGGCATATGATGCAAAGATTCCCGCTATCATGATTTTCGGCATTCCGGACAAAAAAGATCCGCTGGCCACCCGTGCCTATGCCAAAGACGGCATTGTGCAGAAGGCTGTACGGGAAGTGAAAAACAAAGTTCCGGGGCTGGCTGTGGTCACGGATGTCTGTCTGTGCCAATATACGGATCACGGGCATTGCGGTGTTGTGGAAAAAGGCGTGATTGACAATGATCTCAGTCTTGATCTGCTGGCACGCACCGCGCTTTCCCATACCGAGGCAGGTGCGGATATGGTTGCACCCTCGGATATGATGGATGGCCGTGTGGCGGAAATCCGGGCTCTGCTGGATGAAAACGGCTACAGCAATACGCCGATTATGTCCTATGCAGTAAAATACTGCTCCGCCTATTACGGACCTTTCCGTCAGGCTGCGGATTCCGCTCCCCAGTTCGGAGACCGGCGCACCTATCAGATGGATCCGGCCAATGCGCTGGAGGCCATCCGGGAAGCCACAATGGACATTGAGGAAGGCGCTGACATCATCATGGTCAAACCCGCGCTGCCCTATCTGGATATTATCTGTAGGGTGCGCCAGGAGATTGATCTGCCGGTTGCTGCCTATAATGTGAGCGGTGAATTTGCCATGATCAAAGCCGCAGAGCAGAGGGGGTGGATCGATGGCAAAAAAGTGATGATGGAAACTCTTACCTCGATCAAACGTGCCGGAGCGGATATTATCCTCACCTATTTTGCGCTGGAGGCTGCTGAAGTGCTGAGGGGATAGAAGAGTAAAGAACAGGATCACCTGCCTGATCATTTTTATTTGGTGCAGAATCTGCTGCACCAAATAACATTTATGAAAAAAGGAAAATATCGTTGGAATATTTTTTTGAATGGGATCCGAAGAAAGCGCGGGAGAATATCCAAACTCATAAAGTGAGTTTTCAGCGTGCTGCAACAATTTTTCGGGATTCCTGCATGATTTCAATCTTTGATGATGAACACAGTGTCACAGAAGAACGGTGGATAAGCATCGGGATAGATGAAAAAGGGGTTTTGCAGATCGTATCACATACTTTTCAGATGATTGACAGATTTCGGTGCAGCATTCGCATTATATCATCCCGTAAGGCATCAAAAAATGAGATAAAACAATATAAGGAGTTAAACCGATGAAGAAAGAATATGATTTTTCAAAAGGTGAACGGGGCAAATTTTATCATCCCAATGCCATTTTCAATTTTCCTGTTTATTTGGAGGAAGATGTAGCTGGATTTATAGGAAAGATTGCACATGAAAAAGAGATGGATCTCAGTGAAATTGTAAATGACCTGCTTAGGAGAAATATAGGACTCATACAGTCCGCAACATATGAACAAGGCAGGCAGGATATGACCCGGACAGCAGGATAACTCCTCTGTTTACAGTTCTTTTACCAATTTTTGTTCTCTGCAAAATCCGATGGGGGAGTGCAGAAATTAAGCGGAGCAGTTTTCTGCACAGAGAGCAAAACTTGAGGAAAATACTATACTTTGTTCAATGGCATTTTTTCTCAATTTGCAGACAAAAAATGTTGAGAAGCTTTTTCCGATATGTTACATAAAAATCGCACAGATACAGAGGAAAACAGCGTAACTGATCCCCAGAATCCCGGAATCAGGAAAAAAATCATCCGGTTCTGCCTGCTGGGATGTGCTTTCGCGTTCTGTGCTGTTTTGGCACTGACCTGCTGCGCACACGGCCCGGCAGAATTTTCTCCGGCAGTAAACCGGCATCCGGGATTTTCTGCTGCAAATCAGGAAAATGCAGACAGAACCGAACTGAAGCTGATGACCCTGAACATGGCACACGGCAGAAAAGACGGATTCAGCCAGATCTTTCAGACAGAAAAGGAAATTCTGTCCCATCTGGATGAAATTGCTGATGTGCTGAATCGTGAAAAACCGGATATTCTTGCTCTGCAGGAAGCAGACGGCCCCTGTGCATGGAGCGGAAATTTTGATCATGTGGCATATCTGGCTCAAAAAACAGGATTTCCCTTTTGGATTCGGGGCGAGCATGTGAAAATGCCGGGGCTTTCCTATGGCACTGCCATACTGTCCCGGTTTCCTCCTGAAAAAACACTTTCTGTCACATTTGCCCCGTCTCCGCCTACACCTTCCAAAGGATTTGTGGCTGTTTCTGTGAAACAGCCCGGCAGTCCGGCAGCAGAAATCAGGATAATTTCTGTGCATCTTGACTTTTCCCGTGAATCTGTGCGAAAAGAACAGATCCGGAGCATGACTGAAAAACTGTCCGCAGATAAAATTCCGCTAATTATCATGGGAGATTTCAACTGCGGATGGGAAAAGGGAACATCGGCTGTGGCTGAGACTGCGCGGCTGCTCGGATTGAAAGTCTGGCAGGAGAATGCAAAGAATTTGCAGACTTTTCCCCAGGCCAATCCCGGAAAAAGGCTGGACTGGATTCTGATTCCGGCGGAATATGAATTTGCGGAGTACAGGGTGCTGGATGATGTGCTTTCCGACCACAGAGGAGTTGCTGCCATTATAAGAAAAAAAAACAGAACGATAATTTCGTATTAATTACCGGCATATGGCAGACAGTGGCCGATTCCGGTGTCATGATTTCAACACCCTGCAATTTTGAGGCATTATGATGGAATCTAAGTTGGAAACAGATGAATTGGAAAAACTCCGGGAGGAAAACCTTCATCTGAAGGAAACTGTGGATCTGCTGCGTGAAAAATTCCAGAAACAGATCTATGGCACCCAGAAGGAAATTCAGAACGCTGTAAGCGGAGCGGATAAGGAAATCCTTCAGCTTCAGTTGACAACTGCCTCACTGCGGGAGAATCTGGAAAAGGCTGAACATGAAAAAGAAAAAAAAATCAAAGCAGGTCTGAGTGATCTGCTTAACGAAAACAAAGATCTCAAATCCGCTGTGGATGTTATGCGCAGGGAAATTGAACAACTGTCACGTGACAGGACTGAAAGTCTGCGGATAGCCAAATCTGATTCGGACAGGGATGCGGACCATCTGAAATCCATGATTGCCGGGCTGCGGGCGGAACTGGAGAAAAAGTATCATGAAAAAGAGGAAAGTGTCCGGAAAGCTGTAATAAATGCTGAAAATGAAATACGGGAGTTAAAAGAGACTGTCAACACCCTGCGGGAGAAACTGGAGAAAAAGGATGATCAAAAAGAAGAAAGTGTCCGGAAAGCTGTAATAAATGCTGAAAATGAAATACGTGAGTTAAAAGAGACTGTCAACAACCTGCGGGCGGAACTGGAGAAAAAAGATCATGAAAAAGAGGAAAGTGTCCGGAAAACTGTCATGAATTCTGAAAATGAAATACGGGAGTTAAAAGAGACTGTCAACAACCTGCGGGCGGAACTGGAGAAAAAAGATCATGAAAAAGAGGAAAGTGTCCGGAAAACTGTAATGAATTCTGAAAATGAAATACGGGAGTTAAAAGAGACTGTCAACAACCTGCGGGCGGAATTTGAACAGAAAGAATATGAAAAACAGCAGGATGTCCGATTAGCCCTGAACAATGCCGATACAGAAATATCCGAACTGAAAAAGACAGTGGCTTCTTTGCGGGAAGAACTGGAACATGCTGATTTTGCAAAAGACGAAAAAGCGGACACTGTTTCCTGGGCTATGGAAAAGGAAATGCGGGAACTCAAATCCGAAATTCTGGCATTGCGATCCGAACTGGAAAATACCGGATTTGACAAAGCCACGGCCATCCGAACTGCGACTGCAAAGGAAAAAACGGAAAACCGTGAACTCATAAAAACTGTCAGTGCATTGCGGGAAGAACTGGATGTCATGAAAATGAAACATGATCAGAAAATGCAGGATGCAGCATGTGCTGCAAGGAATGAAATGAAGTATCTGCAGCAGACAATTATGTCTCTCCGCCAAAAACTGGAGGAATGTCATGGTTAATCAGAATCAGGATGAAAACAGAAAAGCTCAGCCGCTCCGTTCTTCCGGAAATATGGGACAGGATCAGGCTGAGATACTGCTCAACATCACCCAGACAATGGCCGCTTTTGAAAATCTGGATGAAATGCTCGAAGCTCTTGTGAAAATCATCATCGAACAGGTCAACGCTGAGCGGGGAACCATCTATCTCTACGACAGGGAAACCGATGAACTCTATTCCCGTGTGGCCACCGGAAATTATCAGAGGGAGATTCGGATTCAGGCCCAGCGGGGCGTGGCCGGAAACGTGTTCAAGGATGGAAAGGGCACGATTGTGCATGACGCATATTCGGATTCGAGATTTGACCGAAGTGTGGATGAAAAAACCCGTTTTGTCACCCAAAGCATTCTCTGCGCTCCCATCCGCACGGTCAGAGGGGAAATCATTGGTGTTGCACAGGCTTTGAACAAGAGAAAAGGGCAGTTCACAGAAGATGATCTGGAACTTCTTATTGTCATGACCACACAGGCGGCTGTAGCCCTGCAAACTATACAGTTTGTGGAAAAAGTCAAAAAAAGCCGGGCGCAGGAAAAGGAATTTTTCAATGTCGTTTCCGATGTGGTTTCCGAAATCGAACTGGGGGCCATTCTCAACAAGGTTATGGCCCAGGCCACCAAAATGCTCAATGCGGAACGATCCACCCTGTTTCTCAATGATGACAAAACAAAGGAACTGTTTTCACAGGTGGGGGAGGGACTGGGCGCGATCCAGATTCGTCTGCCCAATCATATGGGCATAGCAGGTGCGGTTTTCACTAAGGGAGAAACTGTCAATATTCCCTACGCGTATGCGGATCTCCGTTTCAACCCGACCGTTGACAAAAAAACCGGTTTTTTCACCAGATCCATTCTCTGTGTGCCTGTTGTCAACAAAAACGGAAAAACCATTGGTGTTACGCAGGTGCTCAACAAAAAGGGCGGAGCTTTTACCAAAGAGGATGAATTCCGTCTGCGCACATTTACGGGTCAGATATCCATTGCCCTGGAAAATGCCCAGCTCTTCAACGAAGTGCAGAATACCAAGAATTACAATGAGAGCATGCTGGAATCAATGAGCAACGGTGTGGTGACACTCAATGAGGACAGGAAGATCATCACCTGCAACAAGGCAGGTATGCGGATTATGAAAATCCTGGCAGAGGACATAATTGACCGCCAGGCCGATGTTTTTTTCACCGGACCCAACACATGGATTCTTGACAGGATCAAAAAGGTGGAGGAAACGCAGAAATCCGAAGTGAGCATGGATGCTGAGATCGTATTCGGGGGCGAAAAGATTTCTGTGAATATCACTGTGCTGCCCCTGATGAGCGCTGCACAGAAAAAACTGGGTTCCATGATCATGATGGAGGATATCAGCAATGAAAAACGCATGAAATCCACCATGTCGCGGTATATGAACCCGGAAATTATGGATCAGCTTCTCGCTGGCGGTGAGGATGTTCTCAATGGCAAAAGCGTGGTTGCCACCTGCCTTTTCTCAGACATCCGGGGATTTACGACACTGACCGAGGAACTCGGACCCCAGGGCACTGTTGCGCTGCTCAATGAATACTTTACCATCATGGTGGAGTGTATTCAGAAGGAAGGCGGCATTCTGGACAAATTCATCGGGGATGCTATCATGGCGGCTTTTGGCGTACCCATTCCCCATGATGATGAGGAGGATCGGGGCGTAAGAGCGGCCATCTCCATGATCCGGGAGCTGGACAAATGGAACATGGAACGCATTGGACACGGCAAAAAAACTGTGGATATGGGCATTGGCATCAATACTGACACGGTTGTGACCGGTAATATCGGTTCCCCCAAACGCATGGATTACACCATGATCGGAGACGGAGTGAACCTTGCCTCCCGTCTGGAAAGTGCGTGCAAGCATTATCACACCCGGATTCTGGTCAGCGGAAACACCTTCCAGAGATTGAAGGGAACCTACCGCGCACGTGAAATTGATCTGGTGGTTGTCAAAGGCAAAACTGAACCGGTCAGCATTTATGAAATTCTGGACTATCACACAGAAAAAACCTTTCCCAATATGAGGGGCGTTCTCAGCCTGTTTGAGGATGGACTGCAACAGTACCGGCAGAGGCGGTGGGACAGAGCCGCTGAAGCATTCCGTGAGGCTTTGCGGATACATCCCAAAGACTGGCTCTCGCAGATGTATACAGAACGGTGTGAAAAGCTGAAAAAGAATCCGCCCCCGGAGGATTGGAAAGCGGTAGAGATAATGACCGAGAAGTAAATTCAGCATGCGCCCGTCAACTGCCTGAGGTGATTTCCAAAAAAGAATATACCACCAAAGTATCAAAAGCTTCCAGCTTTTGCCCTGTGCCTGTGATGGGATATTTATTTTCAGAAATCACCTGATTTCTTGTATCCTTTTGCTTAAACAGGCAAAACAAAGCTGACAAAAGACTCAGTTTTGGATTTTTTGCAGATACAGCACCAGACTTTTGCCCATAAGCGGGTTAAAAAGCCTGTCTGCCATACGGGTAACTGCCGGATGCTTCATCAGATCCCAGACCAGAAAGCGGTGCCAGAGATTTACAGGTGCACAATCCTTTCTTTCCACACCCAAAAGACATTTCAGCCACCAGTAGGGTGTATGCAGACTGTGGGCATATGAGGATGCCCACAGTCTGAGTCCGGCACTTTCCAGCAGATTCACCAGTTCTTTTTTTCTGTAAATGCGTATATGCCCTCCGGACATATTCCGGTAGGCTGAGGAAAGAAACCAGCATATTTTTTCCGGGAAATACCGGGGAACGCTGATGCCGATATTTCCGCCCGGTTTCAGCACGCGCAAAGCTTCTGCAATTGCACACTGATGATCCGGTATATGTTCCAGCACCTCTGAGCAGATCACCAGATCAAAATAATGATCGGGAAAAGGGAGCCGGGTGATGTCCGCCGCCGCGAGATGCCAGGTTCCTTTGCAAAATCCCATTTTTTTCAGATCATTCAAACGGATTTGCGCCTGCCTGAGATCTGCCGGATTTATGTCGGTTCCCACTGTCACTGTTTTGCTGTGGCAGACAGTCCCGCCCACATGCCGGCCCGAACCGCAGCCGATGTCAAGAATTCGAAATCCGGGCTTTATGCTGAATCTTTTGAAATCAAAGGTAATCACGGATTGCCTCCCGGTAGGCTTCCGCTGTTTTGCGTGCGGCCTGTTCCCATGTGAAATGTTTCTGCACCCGTTCATAACCGGCCTGTCCCAGTTTTGCGGCCTTTTCCGGATGATCCAGCAAATCAAGAACCGCTTTTGTCAAAGCAGCGGGATCCGCAGGCGGAATAAGAATCCCTGCATTGCCCACCACTTCCGGCAGTGCCCCCCCTGTGGTGCTGATGACCGGAATGCCGCAGGCCATTGCCTCACCCGCGGGAAGACCAAAACCCTCATATACCGATGGAACCACAGCCATTGAAGCCCTGGCATACTGGTGCACAAATTCCCCATCACTGATGCGGCCGGTGAAATGCACATGTGTTCCAATCCCCAGTTCACGTATCAGACGCACCACACCGCCATCTTTTTTTGGCGTACCCACGATTATCAGCCGGATATCACGGGTTCTGATGATCTCTGCTACTGCCTGCAGCAGATAATACAGACCTTTCAGAGGCATATCAGCGCTGTTGGTGACAATGATGCGGTTTTTTTCCCTCTGAATTTCCGGCACAGGATAAAAAATGTCTGTGTTAATGCCATTGGGAACCACCCGGAATTTTTGGGCAGGAATGCCAAATTCCCGGCTGATGTCGGATTTTGTGCATTCTGAAACCGTGATGATGTGCGAAAATTTCCTTGCCACCCGGATCTGCATTCCGATAAAGGAATACCAGCGCCGGTGCTTGAATTTTTTCCAGATCGAACGTACTGACTGCACTGCAATATCCCTATCCACCGTAATGGGATGATGGATGGTGGCAATCGCGGGAATGCGGGTTTTGATGGCCCATACTCCGTAGGAGAGGCTCTGGTTGTCATGGACAATATCGTAACGGTCAAACCGTTTTTTCAGATAATTGTATGCCCGGATGCCAAAAGTGAAGGGTTCGGGAAATCCCATGGTGGAAACCCCCAGCCATTCCATGAGATTGACAGGATCTGCCAGTTCTTTCAAAGAGGGGGTGCGGAACAGTGCCTGCGGATTGTATAAATCCAGACTCTGGAGACGGGAAAGCCGCGCTCCGTTGTTCAGAACAGGAAAGGGAGGACCGGAAACCACCTCCACTTCATGGCCCAGACCGCAAAGGGCTTTGCTCAGATTTTTCACATATACACCCTGCCCCCCGCAGTGAGGATTGCTCCTGTAACTGAGCAGGCAGATTTTCAAAGGTCTGTCACTGTTTTCTGCTGTCATTTTTTTCCGCCTATGCACGCACTTTGAACACAGACATGGAGGCATTGAGTTCTTCCGCGCTGTCCGCATTCTCTCGTATCCTCCGGCCCATTCTGTCCATAGCCTCACTGATCTGATCAATCTGCCGGGTCTGTTCATCCGATGCACGGGAGATTTCACTGACCAGTTCCGCTGCCCTGTCCGCGTTTAGCGCCACCTCTTTGAAGCCTTCATGGGCCAGGGTCACCATTTCTGCCCCGTCTCTGATTTTACTGACCGTATCCTGAATGAGATTTCCTGTATTTTTCGCAGCATGGGCTGAACGCAGGGCAAGGTTTCTCACCTCGTTTGCCACTACGGCAAATCCTGCCCCGGATTCCCCGGCTCTGGCCGCCTCCACTGCCGCATTCAAAGACAGCAGATTGGTCTGAAATGCAATTTCATCTATGGTTTTGACAATCTTGACGGTTTCATTGCTTGCCACGGAAATTTCCTCCATCGCGGATGTCAGGAGTTTGACAGATTCATTGGCCATGCGCACCACCTGACCGGTTTCTTTCATAAAACGGTCTGCCTGTTTTGCGTTTTCTGCATTCCTGCGGGTTGTGGCAGCCATTTCTGCAAGCAGGGAGGCAATTTCATCCAGAGATATCCGCTGATCTGACGCTGCTTCAAAGAGATTGTTCGCTGTGAGTATATTTTTGCGGATAATATCATTGAGATTTTTTGACATGTCATTCATTGCCCTGGTCAGTATTCCGATTTCATCCTTTCCCCTTACCCGAATCTGCTGGGTGAAATCCCCTTCGGAAAGCTTTCCGGCTGACCTTGTCAGATGTATAAGCGGCTTTGACATCCTTGATGAAAGAAACAGGACAAAAAAAAAGGATATCAGCATGATAATTATTGAAATCATTATGATATTCCGAATCATGATACGATTTTTTCCTGCTATCTGGTTCCGGGAATTCCGGATTTCCGCCTCCAGCGGCTTATGGGAGAGAACCACCCGCAGAACACCCCAGGGGGTTGCACTGAAATGAATGGGGCAGATGATTTCAGTCACAGATTCCCCATCCTCACTGCAGGTCATCAGTCTCATTATGTTCTGTTCAAGGGCAGAACGGTTCCGGGAATCATCCAGAGTTTTTCCTGCGGATTCAGGTTCCAGGGTATGCACAAAAACCTTTCCCGAAGCATCGGTCAGAACGGCATATTTGATATAGGAATTTTGTTCCGCGGACTTCCGGATTCTTTCCACCACTCCGGAAAAATTGAAAGCAGCAATATCCTCTTCCACCTGCCGGTATAAACCTTCGGAAAAATTTTTCCCCCTTTCCTCCAGATTTTCCCGCATCAGGGCAATCCGTTTTTCCAGTTCCTCCGCAACCAGCTTTTTCTGGGAAGATATCTGGAAAAAAGTCATGACGATCAGGAAAAAAAACATCGGCACGATGGTCGTCAGTATCAGTTTCCAGCGGATGCTCTGCATTGCGCCTTTTTCCCGGTTCAAATCGCTTTTTTCCATTTTAAGCCATACCTGTTTTCTGATTCCGGATATGAGGTGAAAAATCCGGATATGTCCGTTCAGCACTGCTGTCTGTCATTGCACAGGAGGATCAAATCTGATGAAGCGCTGTGTCCGGTATGGATAACTGATAACTGTGCAGCGGTCAATATTGTATTTGCAAAAAAGATTATTTTTCTGTTTTCCGCTGTCTCTGCGGCTTCCCATTGCTTTGATTTGGCTTTATGAGTTTAACCACGGGGTTTACAGGAAACACAAAAGATTTTTACGCACAGATTCAAAATATGCTTACAGCGTTCTCTGCCGGTATGCCTCATACATAACAACTGCGCCTGCCACGGACGCGTTCAGGGAATCAATCAGACCCTCCTGGGGAATGCGGATGAGAAAATCGCAGTGTTTTCGTACCAAAGGACGGATTCCCTTTTCCTCTCCGCCGATGACAATGGCCAGAGGCCCGGTCAGATCGCTTTCAAACAGGGACTGATCCGCATCTGCGGCCATTCCTGCAACCCATATTCCCTTTTCCTTTAATTCTTTTATGAAGTTCACCAGATTCGCGACCTGTACCACAGGCATATGCTCCAGCGCTCCCGCTGATGCCCTGGATACGGATGGTAGCGGTGAAGCTGCACGGTCTTTGGGAATAATCACGCCATCCACACCCGCGCATAAGGCTGTGCGGATCAGTGCGCCCAGATTATGGGTGTCGGATATGCTGTCCGCAAGCAGAAAAAAGGGGGCGGGTTTTTCCGGCAGATCGGAAAAATCCGCCAGAGGATATAACTGTGCCTTTGCCCCGATGCCCTGATGAAATTCAGAACCGCACATGGAGCCCAGTTCTCTGTAATTCACCTGTCTTATGGGTATATGCAGATTTTCCGCAAGTGCTCTTATATCCGCAATCCGGGGGGAAGGCCGATCTTTGCACATATAAATCTCAAAAATCCGCCTCCGGCCCGCGCGCATGGCTTCCAGAACAGAATGAAGCCCGAAAAGGATTTCTGTTTTCATTTCAATTCCTTTACCCTGCGGAATTTTTCCATCACGGAAATCAGCCGGGCTGTGGCCTCGGGCAGATTGTCATTGACAATGATATGCCGGTAACTGTCTTTGCGCGCAATTTCCCCTTTCGCGTTTTCCACCCGTCTGGCAATGACTTCCGGGCTGTCCGTGCCTCTGCTTTCCATCCTGATGCGGAGCTCCTCAAAACAGGGGGGCATAATGAACACGGTAACAGCGTCCGGATAGCGTCTGAGTATTTTTTCGGTTCCCTGCACATCAATATCCAGCAGCATATCTGTACCTGAGGCCAGCGTCTGATCCAGCAGTTCCGAGGATGTTCCGTAATAATTGCCATGCACTTCTGCCCATTCTGCCCATCTGCCGGATGCAATGCCTTTTACAAATTCCTCTTTGCTGATAAAATAATAATCTTTGCCGTGAATTTCACTGCCTCTGGGCGGGCGTGTGGTGTAGGATACGGAATAGCGGATATCCCTGAAATGCTTAAGCACAGCATGACACATGGTCGTTTTTCCGGCTCCGGAAGGCGCTGAGACAATAAAAAGAATGCCTTTTTTGCTTTTTTCTGATGCGGATATCATGAAATCTGTTCTTCTTTTGCGTCCCTGCTGGCGGATGTGAACCGCTGTGAAATCGTTTCTGCCTGTATGGCTGAAAGAACGATATGGTTGCTGTCCATTACAATAATCGAACGGGTTCTGCGTCCATGTGTCGCATCAATCATACGCTTTTCATCTTTTGCCTCATCTTTCAGTCTTTTCATGGGAGCGGAATTGGGCGAGACAATGGCCACTACACGGTCAGCCACCACAGTGCTTCCAAAACCGATATTCAGCAGAACCTGCTCCATATTTCCTCCGGTTTTCAGTTTTCAGTTATCAGTTGTCAGTGAACAGTTATCAGTTATCAGTTATCAGTTATCAGTGAACAGTTGCCAATTATCAGTTAGGGAGTTCAAACAAAATAATTTACCCAAAGTAGATCGGGTTAGCGAAGCGTAACCCGACACCATGCTGAAAAAACGGATACTTTATTTTTTGGAAAATCCCTTACCACTGTCATGCGTCAAGATGTTCAGATTTCATATTCTTTATTCATATCTGTTTTTTCCTGATAACTGATAACTGTTCACTGACCATTATTCCACGTTTTGGACCTGTTCCCGGATTTTTTCCAGTTCGGATTTGAGTTCAACAATCATATGGGAAACATCCGCATTTCCGGTTTTTGATCCCATCGTGTTGAATTCCCTGTTGAATTCCTGCAGCAGAAAATTGAGTTTTCTTCCTGCGGACTCATCTGAGAACATGATAGCCCGGAACTGTTTCACATGGCTGCCTGCCCGGACGATCTCCTCGGAAATATCGCTGCGATCTGCCAGAAATGCCGCTTCCTGGGCAATCCGGGCCGGATCAATGTCCACAATTCCCTGGGTCAGTGTTGAAATGCGTGCTTTCAGACGTTCCTGGTAATGGGCCGGCAGTCCGTCTGACGCGGCTGCAATATTTTCTATGGCAGCCTCAATATAATCCATGCGTTTTGCAAAATCCTGCGCAATAAAAGATCCTTCTGTTTTCCGCATGGAATCCAGACTGCTGAGAGCTTCCTCAAGACATGTTTTTATCAGTCCCCAGGATGCTTCCGTGTCCGTCTCTGTTTCCGAAGGTCTGATAATACCGTTTACACGGCTGAGATCCTCTATGGAAATAGGGCGTTCAATGGCAAAGCGTTCTTTGAGTTCTGACAATGCCCTGTAATAGGCCGCAGCTTTGTTTTCGTCAATCTCATACGCGCATGAGGTTTCAGAGATATCCTGAACCTGCAGTTTCAATTCCACCCGGCCTCTTGCTGTTCTTTCGGAAACCAAGGTTTTGATTTTGTCTTCCAAAGACTGAAATGCCTGGGGAATCCGGAGTGTAAGGTCCAGATAACGGCTGTTGTAGGATCGGATTTCTGCCGAAACCGTCAGATTTCCCTCAGTTTTTTCAGCCCTTGCAAATGCTGTCATGCTTCTGATCATGTTTTTTCGCTTTCATTTCATAAATATAACGGTTACGCACCTGCCGGAGAAAATCAAGCATCTTCTCATCTGCGTAATCCGGATAGGTCCAGGGCAGAGTCTGAAAATTCCCTTTGGTGTATATCAGGGTGAGGTCTGCATATACTTCCCTGCCGATATAAATCCTGTGGGTGAAATTTTTGCCGGTGGCCAGCACAAATCGTTCCGGAAGCAGGTAGCCCGGATCAATGTTCACCCTCCGGCTGCCATCCTGCATATACTTCTTTTCCAGTTCATATGCAAACCATTTGATGTCCGGCAGATGATCCTGGCCAATCAGTTCCCTGAAACTCAGCATCCGCCGGAACAGCGAATCTCCCATTTCCCTTGCATAATAATCTGTATAATCAAAATCCAGCCAGGGACTGATCATGTCCGGAGGCCCAAATTTGGCGGACAGTTCCTCTCCGACCGGTTTGAACAGATCCTTGTCCTGCATGAAAAGCCCGATGACAAGTTTGGCTGGCTGGGGCGGACGCGGAGTACTCATGGTTTATGAATCTTTCAGAGGTTTTGCATCATCAATGAGCATGATGGGTATATTGTCTCTGATTTCATACACCAGTCTGCATTTTTTGCAGATCAGTCCGTCTCCGGACTCATTGAGATAAAGATCCCCCTTGCATTTGGGACATGCCAGAATATCCAGAAATTCTTTGCTGATTGCCATATTACATATCTCCTTTAAAATGTAATTTAAGATAATATTTTGAATTTGGGAAAATTGAAACTGCTTTGAATAAATGCTTTTCAAAATTTTACCCAAAAAAAATCGGTAATGAGCCAAAATGGTTCATTTTTATTTCGGGAAGAAAAAACTCTGCGTTATACCAATTCGCCATTGACTTTATACAATACAGTCAGTTTTTCTGTTTGATTACAAAATATTGTTTTTTTCAGAAGATATTTTCAGCAGCGATTTGGTATTACTCTGTGAAAACTCTGCGGTAAAAAATCAGTTAAGGGAACTGAAAATTTTTAACATACCGCCGGGTTCAGGTGTCAGGAAAACAAAAACACTGAAGCCTGAACTCGAAACCCAAAACCGGTATATCAGCAATTTTCAAATCCCTGAATACAGTAGGAGTTACCCAGTTCAATTTTAACCTGCTGATTTTTATGGAAGCAAATGCTGCACTGCACAAAACCGGTTCTTTAAAAATCAGATACCTGAAAAAACAACTGCTTAACTCCTATACAGTTAAAACAAAGCATTACATCAGCGCACCGGCCGCTGCATGTGCCAGATCAATAAGATATGCCGGCCAGAATCCCGCAAGCACAGTGACTGCAACCAATGCGGCTGTGAGAAATTTCATCTGCGGGGAAATCTGCAATGCAGGCAAATCTTCGGCAGGTTCCGTGAGATACGCTGCTTTCACCACCAGCAGGTAGTAATACAGGGAAATCACCACATTGAACATGGCAATAAAGAGCAGCATTAAATGGCCTTTCTGCATGGCAGCGGTAAAGAGCAGGAGTTTTCCGGTAAAACCGATGGTTGGCGGAATTCCTGCCAGTCCGAACAGGGCCATCATCAAAGCCATTGCCAGCAGAGGCGATCTTTTGTGCAGACCCGCGAGCTGCTCCACTTTCAGATTCTGTCCCTCGGATGCCACTTTGATGACCACCAGAAAGCAGGTGAATTTGAGAACCAGAACCGTCAGGGCATAGAAAACTGCACTGGCATAACCTGCCGGATTCATGCTGAGTATGCCGATGAGAACATATCCTGCGTGTGCAATGCTGGAAAAAGCCAGCAGCCGTTTCAAATCCTTCTGCGCTATCGCGCACAGATTGCCCACTGTCATGGAAACAATGGAAAGCACGACCAGAATATGAACAAGCTGCTCACTGCCCCCGGATGTCAGGGAAACAATCCGCAGGAGAATCGCTATGGCAGCAACTTTGGAAACTGTGGAAATATAGGCTCCAGCCTGATTGGCCGCGCCCTCATAGACTTCCGGAGCCCAGAAATGAAAGGGAAACAGGGCCAGTTTGAAAAAGAAGCCGCAGAGAATCAAAAGCATTCCCACCATCACATCAGGACGGTGGATAATTCCGGGAATCTTTTCAGCCAGTTCCCGCACATAAGCGGTTCCTGTAGCACCATAAAGCAGCGCCAGACCGAAAAGCATCAGCGCGGATGCGGATGCACCGATGAAGAAATATTTCAGACCGGATTTTACGCTGTAATCCCGATCTTTGCGCAAAAATACCAGAATATACAGGGAATAACTGGACAGTTCCAGTGCCGCATAAATGGTCAGCAGGTGAACATTGCTGACCAGCAGCATCATGGAAAGGGTGCTGACCCACAGCAGCATGTAAAATTCCGGATGCCGTTCCTCTTTTACCCCTTTAAGTTCCGTGCAGAGGCAGATAACCAGAAAAAGTCCCATGAAAAGCATGGACTTGAAAACCTGGGAAAAGAGATCTGCCCGGTATGTGCCGGAAAACAGTTCCCCTTCTGCATGAACCGAGGTCAGGCATAAAGCCACACCAATGGCAGAGAGGATCAGGGCTATGTAATAATCCCGCTTTGCATCCGGCCGGGCCAGGGAAAAGCAGAGAAAAAGCAGCGAAACAGTAAGACAGTAAAGTTCAGGAGCAAAGGGATGAATCATGGCAACCTGCCTATAAAAGGAATTGAGGCCGTCTGAATCATGTCAAACATGAGTGACGGGAAAAGACCGAAAAGAACAATGACCGAAACCAGAATGATGCGGGGAATCCCCTGACCCAGAGTGACATCCTGAAGATGCGCGAATTTTTCATTTTTGGGACCGAAACAGGTTTTCTGCACCACCCGCAGCATGAACAGCGCACTGATCACAAGCCCGCATATGGCAAAGGTTCCGTAAACCGGAAAGGTGCGGAATGCGGCAATGAATACCGTGAGTTCCGCCCAGAAACTTGCCAGACAGGGTACACCGATGCCGGTCAGCGCGGCAATGATGAAATAACCCGATGCCACCGGCATAATTTTTGCCAGCCCGCCTAGTTCCGCAATGATTTTGGTATGGGTTCTGTCATAAATATAACCGACCGAGGAAAAGAAAAGCGCAGTCATCACACCGTGCGCGAACATCTGAAAAACCGCACCGTTAAGACCGTCCAATGTCACAGTTGCCAGTCCCAGCCCCACAATTCCCATATGGGACACACTGGAATATCCGATGCAGTATTTCACATCTTTCTGACTGAGACCCGCGAATGCGCCGTAAACTATACCCACAGTTGCAAGAAAGGCCATAAGCGGAGACCAGAATATCCATCCTTCAGGACAGAGATACATGCCTACACGCAAAACGCCGAATGCCCCGATTTTCATCAGCACTCCGGCATGAATCATGCTTACTGCTGTGGGAGCGGCCACATGTCCCACCGGTGACCAGGTATGAAAAGGCCATAAACCCGCGAGAATGCCGAATCCGATATAAAAAAGGAAAAAAGCCAGTTTCTGCTGAAAAGGTGTGAAGTTCGCCATATGCACAAGTTCCACCAGATCAAAGGTGTTCAGTCCGGATTTCACGACCAGATAGACAATGCCCGGCAGAATCAGCGCACTTCCGGCCAGCAGATACAGAGTCAGTTTCATGGCTCCGTATTCTTTGCGTGTACTGCCCCAGATGGCAATCAGCAGATACATTGGGAAAAGGGAAACATCATACCATACAAAGATGAAGAAAAGGTCCATGGCCATAAACATGCCGAACACACCGAGCACCAGCAGAAATATCAGTGCAAAAAACTCTTTTACCCTGTATTCCAGTTCCCACATGGTCAGCACGGCAGTAAAAAAAACAATACCGGTCAGCAGCAGCATGGGCAGGCTGAAACCGTCCACTGCATTGAAATAGGTAATGCCCATAGAAGGAACCCAGGAGATTTTCTCCACAAACTGCAATCCGCCCTGTGCCTTGTCATACGCAATGAAAAGATACAGAGACAGAATCAGGGTAATTCCGGAACAGACAGCACTGACCTGCTTTACGGCCTTCTGTCTTTCCGGGGGTAGAAAAAGGATAATCAGCAGACCCGCCACACAACTGATAAGTATGGCTGTCAGATACGGAAAATTTGCAAACTGCATGTGCATATATAGTTACCTCAATTATCAGTTATCAGTGAACAGTAATTTGTTATCACAGAATTCAGCCGTTTTACAATCAGGAACACAGAAGCCATAAATTTGCTTAGTTTAAAAATATAGATGTTTATTTTTTATTTGTAACTATCTTTTCGATGCAATATTCTGCCTATCTCAATTATATCTTCCGACACATCTAACAGAATTCTGTAATCCCCCACTCTGAAACGGTATGAATGTCCAAAATTTGTAAGTTTTTTTATGTTTGATACAGCCGGAAATTTTTTCAGTTCCAATATTTCTGAATGAATCCTTTCTTTGTCTTTATGATCAATTTTTTTCAAATCTCTGATAGCACTTGTGCGAATGTTAATTTTCATTTTTCAAATACTCATCAAAAGGTATGGATGCTTCATTTCTTGTGTTTTTTAATAATTTCAAATCATCCATATCTTCTCTTGATATAATTTCCAATCCTTCGTTTTTAAAATGATCCAGAAGCCATGCCACCTTGTCTGCCAATATATCATTATTAATATTAATGATTATTGTTTGCATTTATAAAAACTCCTTTGAAGTTCGGATTGTTAAATTCAAAATATTCGGTCAGAGGCAATACTTGTGTTGCCTGCACTATTGGCAGAATCTGCTTATAAAAAGAAATACAGAGCCAGAAAAAATATCACTGCAAACATGACCATCAGGCGGTACTGTATCATACTCAGGTGGAGATCTGCAAGAATTTTCCCGCCTTCCACAGTTCCACGGCCCAGCCCGTCCACACCGCCATCAATGATTTTGTTGTCACTGTTCATGCAGGAGACAGAAATGCCTTTGTAAATAACGGTATCCAGAAACCATCTCCAAAAATGATCCATATACCAGCGGTTGGCAAACAAATCCCGCATAGGTTCTATCCTTTCAGCAAAACCAATTTGGGACGAGCCTCGGCGTCCGAATTCAAGCCAGGCCAGCACTATTGCTCCAAAAGCCAGACTCAGCGCTGCAACCGGCAGCCAACTGTGGTGTTCTCCAATGTGATGTTTGCCGTATGTGAGAAAATGCTCCATAGAAAGATCGGAAAATCCCAGAATCACGGTAATTGTGGCAAGGATAATCAGGGGAATGCCCATAAACCAGTATCCTTGTTCTTCGTGATTTTCATGTGATTCATGGTGAGCGGAATGTGTGTCTTTTTTCGGAAACAGGATAATGAAAATCAGCCGGAACGTATAATAAGTTGTGAGAAATGCACCGGCCAGCCCGGCTGTCACCCAGATGGGATTTTTCTGTTCCGCCAAAACGCCCAGAATGGCCTCTTTGCTGAAAAATCCGGAAAAAGGCGGGAGACCGCACAGCGCGGCTGCGGCTATGGTCATGCAGATCATCGGAGTTTTCAGGCTCCGTCCGCCCTGTTTTCCAATCTCAAACATATCATTGCTGTGAAATGCGTGAATAAAAACGCCGGAGCAAAGAAAGAGCAAAGCCTTGAATCCCGCGTGGGTCGTGAGATGGAAAACGCCTGCAAAATATCCTCCGGCTGCCAGTCCCATAATCATAAAACCGAGCTGACTGATGGTGGAATATGCCCAGACCTGTTTGATGTCACGGGCAACCATTGCCATTGTGGAGGCCAGGAGCATACTGATCGTGCCGATACACAGGCAAATTGTCATGGCCGTAGGCGAAAGGCTGAAAAAGGGGAAAAGGCGTGCAAAAAGATAGACTCCTGCTGCAACCATTGTGGCAGAATGAAGAAGAGCGCTGACCGGAGTGGGGCCTTCCATTGCGTCCGGCAGCCAGGTCAGGAGAGGGAACTGCGCGCTTTTTCCGATAATGCCGCCAAAAATCAGCAAAGCAGAAAGCGTAATCAGAGCGGGAGACATATGATTTTTCACTTCCGGGCTGTTCATATCCTGCACATTCAGATTGCCCAGATGGATCAGCACAATCAGCAGTCCCAGCAGAAAAGCCACATCGCCCAGCCGGGTCATGACAAAGGCTTTTTTTCCTGCCTCACTCGCACTGAATTTTTCAAACCAGAATCCGATAAGCAGATAAGAGGCCAGTCCCACCAGTTCCCAAAACACATACAGTTGCAGCAGAGTGGGGGAAATCGTGAGGCTGATCATGGCCCAGGCAAACAGGGACATGCAAGCGTAATAACGGGAAAATCCCGGATCACCCGCCATATAGCTCAGGGAATAGATCTGCACCAGAAAACAGATGACAGCAACAATGTTCATCATCAGCAGACTGACCGGGTCAAGCAGCACTCCGATGGGAATGGAAATATAGCCGGAGGCCATCCATTCCACTGTATATTGAATGGATTGCTGCATTCCCCAGTTTTGAATGAGAAGAAATACAGCACTCAGCAGGGAAACAGAAATGGTTCCGATGGAAATCTGCGCGGATAATTTTGGTCTGCTCCGGGTGAATATCATAATGATGCCAAAGGAAATCAGTGGCAGAAGCGCGGCCAGAGCCGCTGCTCCGGTGGAAATATCAGGTGTGTCGGAAAATGTCATATGCAATGCTCCATTGTACAGGAAAAAGAGTTCTTTTGTTTAAGATTGCGGTTTCGGCGATTCCTTGCAGACTTTATTTGAAATTCGGGCTGACCGCCTTTTGGACCGCACTGTTTTCTGTGCTACTTCAATCAGAGCCAGAAGTGCATTGTTTACCGATTCTTCGTTGGGGAATACTTCCGTCACTTCCGGTCTGATAACAACAATATTGGATGATTTACGCATACGTTTGGCATATTTTCCGCGCACAAATCCGCCGGAAAAATCTGAGAGTTTGTACTCATCACGCAATTCGTCTTTATCCGTATCTTTAACCTTCTTCATATATTTTTCGTTCTCCTTTGCCTGCAATCCGGGCGCTGATGATCCGAATTGTATCCTCTTTTTCTGTGTGAGCAACCACTATCAGCCGTCCTTTTTCAGAAATACCAAATGTCACATACCGATTTTCATTTTCAGAATGATCCGGGTCAGCACTGGTTGCCGCCATCGGATCTTTCATTGCTGTTGCCGCTTCTTGAAAAATATCTGCTATTTGTTCCATCATGATGTCAGCACTTTCACAATATTTTCCGCTGTTTCAATCTCTCTGCACATTTCATCTTCATCATAATCAATAACCGGAACATTGCTGCTGCCCAGATAGTCGATAAAATCCCATTTGGACAGACCTGAAAGTTCTGCCGCCTTTCCCAGAGAGAGAAGTTTTTCCTGAAAATATTTAATTGCAAGAAGTTTTCTTGATTCGCTGACAATCCTCTCTCTGGTCAGACCGAAACAGGAAATCGACAGATAAAGACCTTCCGGCAAATTCATTACTGCCTGAACTGTTTTCATTGTATCACCTGTTTGCTGTTTTTTCCAATGAGAGATGAGGAAGAAAAAAATCGTGACAAATTTTACCGGATTTGATGAGCGAATATGCCACTTGAGAGTCTTCCTCAGCTCTTTTTGCCACCTGTCCAATAAACAGAAGATAATAACAATCTTACCGGCGCAAAGTGTGAAGTGGATCAATAATGCAATCAACTACATCCGCTTTGCACCGGGTCAGATTTTAATGTTCTATCCTAAGTGTATAGTGTTCATCACTATTATAACTTTCATT
Organism: Desulfococcaceae bacterium; assembly: GCA_050180235.1. Lineage (GTDB taxonomy): Bacteria > Desulfobacterota > Desulfobacteria > Desulfobacterales > Desulfococcaceae > JAABRU01. The sequence goes on along the minus strand of JBFXEJ010000003.1, from coordinate 49,615 downwards.
GTCATTTGCTAATGACAGATAGTAAATTCCAGGTTCATTAGGTGTTTCAAAAAAAATACTGTTCCCATAGTCTGAAGCTGTTTTGGATGCAATCCTGTTCTGCTTTTTATCATAAACATTTACAACCATTCTGACCTTTGATGGCATGGGATCAACAGATATTTTAAGGACACCTGTCTCTGCTACCGTGAACTTGAAATAATCTTTGTCTCCTGGTGCGCTTATTTTACCATTAATATCTGTATTCAGAGATATTAAAGATGCATTGTAAAAGCTGTTGTTGACTTCATACGAATCAAACGTATCCAGAGTAACCAACAGATTATAATCATTCACACTATAAGAACCGTGATAACTATTTAATGATATATAATGAACACCCGCAGAGATGACTACATTTATAAAAACACCCTGCCCAGACTCTGAAGCTGTTCCGTATGCAATGTTGTTCTGCCTTTCATCATAAACAGATACATACATTCTGATTTCAGAAGGAACAGGATTAACAGCCACTTCAATCACACCGGGCTGTGATGTTGTAAATTTGAAATAGTCGCTGTCACCGGAAGTTCCCAGTTTTCCAATGACATTTTTATTTAAACCGATTAATGTTGCCTCGCTGAGCGCATTGTTCGGCTCTGTTTCATTGTCAGTGTAAAAATTATAAATCTCCCTGAAAGAATTTATATCCATCTTCCAATAAATACCTGCGGGATCATTGGGATTGGGATAATAATCCAGTTTGAAAGAATAATTATTGCCGCCATATTCAACACAGGGAATATCCAGCAGCAGACTGTCATCCACATGAATACATTCGGCTTGTGCATAATTTCCAATCATAAGCCCCATAACCAAAGCAACAATAACAAATCCGATTTTTCTCATGGCTACCTAACTCCTTCTTTTGATTATTTAATAAAAACAACAACCGTTATACCAAAAACTGAACATGACCTTTGCTATCACTACCCAATATTTCTGATGATCCGGATAGTATCATTATAGGTCAGCCATTCGGTTAACCGCTCATATCCATCTTCATCCTGTGTAAGATACTTATCAAGCACATCAAAATCGCTGTTATCGCAATATCTGAAAAATTCCAGATCAGGGTCTTCCCTGTATGCAGCCTGCAAAGAAACAGCAAACATCAGTATCGAAATAAACACAGAAAAGAAATGAATGACATATCCTGATTTAAAATATTTTATATTTTTATTCATAAGCTGCAATCTTTCTCTCTGTGAAAGTAAATTTTTTCTCTTACCAGACAGTTTGTATCTGGGATAATTGTATTTTCCTGTCACGACTGATAAGCGGCAGTGACAAATAAAGAGCAGTTCCCGCAATAATCCGATCCGGCATGTCAGGAACAGCAGAACGCGGTATCCGTGATACAGAACGAACAATATCAGCAGTCAGATCAGCCAGTATGAAATTGCCTTCATCGGATAAAAGTTCTGATTCTATCTGTTTGCTGAAATAATCTGGGATACGCCCCTTTTCCTGCAAATAAAGAATTTCTATCAGACAAATTGTTGGGATATAAATAACAGCATCCCCTTTTTCACAGGATTCAAAAAAGTTGCCTGCTTCCGCTCCGAGACGGGGACTGTCTTCCAGATACCAAATCAGTGCATGTGTGTCTGTCACAGCGTTATTATACATCAAATATCTTCCCGCGGAAAATTATCCCACATTTCTTTTCTTGCCTGAAGAATCTCTTCGTCTTTTATATCAAGCCCTTTCCATAAACCGCGCAGAGGTTTTCTGGGCTTTGACATCTTCATTTTCAACTCAGATTCAATCTGTTGCGTGATTTTCTGCATCAGTTGTATTTTTTCCAAAGTTGACAGCAGATTCACGGAATCCAAAGCTGTTTTCAGGTTAAGATTCATGGTAAACCTCTCTTATTTCATCTTTATCCATAATCAGCTTATTTCCAGGGTTTGCAAATCTGCTTTACAGTTCACAAACATCCCCTTCAATGCAGCCCGCATCAATAGTTCCGGTTTTGCGGTAAATGCAGACAATCAGAGCCAGACCGATGGAAACTTCGGCTGCTGCAACGGCAATGATGAAAATGACCATAGCATGGCCGTCCATATGACTGTAACGGAGAGCGGCTCCGATAAACGCGATAGATGCCGCATTCAACATGATTTCCAGCCCCAGCACCATCATAATCAGATTGCGGCGGGTGACAGTGCAGAACATGCCCATGACAAAAAGGATTCCTGCCAGAAAAAGCACATGGCTGTAGGGAACAATAGTCATATTTTTTCTCCCCTGTGTCTTTTGTCCATTCCCAGATGAAACACGCCCACCAGAGCGATCAGCAGAAGCATGGATATGATTTCAATGGAAAGCCAGTGATGTGTGAACAGAAAATGTCCGAAAATTCCGGGTTCCGCGACTGCTGTTTTCAGGATTTCCTGTGATTCAGGCCCTGCGGAAATCAGCAGGAAAATGCAAATCTGAAAGGAAACAAAACCCAGTCCCACTGCCGGAAGCCACTGCTTCAGGGGGAACAGGCGTTCCTCAATTCCCTCCACCCGGAGCATCATAATAATGAAGAGGAAAAGAATCATGATGGCTCCCGCGTAGACAATGACCTCCAGCGCTGCAAGCAGAGGTGCTCCCATGAGATAAAAAAGCATGGCAGTGCCGAAAAAGGAAATGACCAGATACAGCACCGCATGAATCATGTTTCTCCGGGTAATCGCCAGTCCTGTGGAAACTGTGATAACGGCAGACAGAATGTAAAAAATGAATGAATAAAGTGTCATAAGCAAATCATCTTTCTGTATTGTTTACGGCAAATTGCTTCTCACATTCACCGGTTCTTTTTCATTGATATGCTCCCCTTTGCCCATATCTGCCGTGGAGATGCCTGCATATTTGTAAAAACAGTATTCCTTATCCTTTCCGCAGTGATCCACCAGCAGATCCTCTTTTTCAAACACAAGGTTCAGAATATCCCTCTGACAGTTTTCAAAATCCGGGGTCAGTTGGATTGCGGATGTAGGGCAGGCCTCTTCGCAGAGTCCGCAATAAATGCAACGCCCCAGGTTTATGCGGAACCATTCTGCATATCTGCGTCCGTCTTCCTGCTCGGCTGACTGCATGGAAATGCAGCTTACCGGGCATACGGCGGAACAAAGATAACAGGCTACGCACCGCTCTCTGCCGTCCGGATCACGGGTCAGGACGATCCGCGCACGGGATCGCTCCGGCAGCGGGCGTTTGTATTCCGGATATTCCTCGGTAATGGGTTTTTGAAGCAGATGCCGGAATGTGGTGGCAAAACCTGCTCCAAATGCTTTTACGGATTCATATATTTCTGACATAAAATAAGCCTCTCAAAACCTGTTTTTCAGAAACCAAAGCATTTTTTTCATACTGACCTGGAAGTAAATCTCTCTGCCGCATATCTCTGAACGGCGATGCAGCAGAAATATCTTTACCTAAGGTCTATAGCATTTTTTTTTAAACTGATCAATGGATTTGACTCAGTGCTTGATCTTTATGTCTCTCCGGATTTTTTGAGGTTAAGATGGCGGTTTGCCAAAGAAGACACTGACAGAAAATGCTTTTCCCGTATTCCCCGCAATACTGTCCGTGACATCTCCCATTTATTTCCTTCTGGAAAGAATGGGAATCAGTGTCTGGGTTTTCTCCACGCCCGGTATTTTCCGGATGCGGTTGTAAACAAAATATCCGATCACCTCGGAATCAGAACTGAGCCAGTCCCTTTCCATGACAATCTTTGCCAGAAGATCAAAATCGCCCGGCACATCATACAGTTCCTTGACCTCCTCAACAGCAAAGAGTTTTTCCATAATCCGGTATTCATCCCCCACCTTTACACTGATGAACACAAAGGCTGTGATCATCCTCTTCATTTCCGGAAAGTCAAAACCCTTGTTCTCTGCCATTTTTGCCCGGAATTCTTCCATATTCCTGGGGATAATCTGATCCAGACCAATGCCGAACTCCCGCTCCCTGCCGCTTTTCCACTGATGCAGGGAAATGTACACGTAGAGATCCGCCAGTGTGCGCTGGGGAAAAGCCTCTGACAGATGGCTGCGTTCGATAATCAGGCGGAAGGGAAGATAGATGGTTTCATACCAGTCTTTTGCAGCACTTTCAAAAGAAACTTCCGCTGTATTGACGGATTCCTGGGATTTACGATGCTCTTCGATCTGCTCAATCAGACATGAATACTGCCCCACCTCGGTCAGCTCAATTGCATCTTTGATTCCTGTTTTTTCTATGAATTCCACTTTTTCCCGGTACAGCACATTTCCCAGGGTTTTCCGGGAGGGAAGAAATTCAAGAATACGGGCATTCACGGTTTTGCGTCCGAGCTGCTTTGCCACAGCAACCCGGTGGTTTCCATCCAGAATATAATATTCATCCTTTATCTGATACAGCAGAACCGGGGGCAGTGGTTTCCCCTCCCGTACTGCGTCTTTGATGCGGTTGAACCGTTCAGACGGCATTCCGGTGCGGGGACGGAAACGGTTGTCAAAATCATTGTAGCGTCCCACACTGCCCACGATTTTATCCACTTCCACATCTCTCAGTCCCAGGTCTCTGGTGTCAAAGGCCTCTTCGTTTTCCTGATGCTCTTTAAAACTTTTCAGATGCCTGGACTTAGGCTGCTGCATGCTGAGGGATTTTCTGATTTTTTCAAATAAGTTCATTTGCTGTCACCGCAGAGACCGGCTTGGAGTCTGTTTCTGTCTGTTCACGGATTTCCATCAGATTAAACCCGCATGTATTGATCACAGTTGTCTGGTTCACCTTTGTCATACGCCGGGACGGATCGGAAAAATGCGCATGAATATGCCCGTGGATAAAATACCGTGGCCGGTACCTGTCAATGAGCCACAGAAAACTCCTGAAACCTCTGTGACAGATATCTTCCGCATCATGGATGAAACGGGGTGGAGCATGGGTGATGACAATATCAGCGCCTTTCCACCACCAGAGTCTCAGCATCAGTTTTCTTATCTTTGTCCGCATCCGGGCTTCGGTGTACTGGCAGGGACCGCCGTTGTACCAGCGGGAGCCTTCCAGTCCCAGAATCCGCAGCCCCCGGAACTGCAGCAGTTGGCCGTCTATGTTTCTGCAGCCTTCGGGCCGTTTTGATGTATAACGGATGTCGTGATTTCCCCGGACATAATACAGGGGCGCACCGGTTTTTACAGTAATAAAGGTGAGATATTCAGGAGGCAGATCTCCGCAGGAAAGAATCAGATCTGTCCCCCTGAATTTTTCTGCGTCGAAATCCGGGTAAAGGCAGGATTCCACCACGTCAGATATGCTGAGTATTTTCATGCGTGAATCATTTCAGATTTTCCGGCCCATGTTAAAGGCTTTGCCGATATATTTCCCGATACCGTGATATGCCTGCACTTCCGGACAATAGACAATCGGACTGATTCTGTTCACGTCCGGCATTCCGTTTCCATCCAGAACCGGTTCATCTGCTTTGACATCCAAAATTTCCCCCACAAAATGGGTGTGCAGGCCGATTTCATAATGATGGATGACTCTGCATTCCACAATCATGGGAAATTCCCCCACATAAGGAGCATCCACGAGTTCTGATTTCACCGGGGTCAGGCCCGTATCTTTGAATTTGTCTGTGCTTTTGCCGGATACCATGCCGAAATAATCAGCCTCTTTGGCGTACTTTTCAGAGGGAACACTGAGGGTATAGGCTTTCCGTTCCATAACGCTGCCGTAGGTATACGTGGCTTTGCGCAGGGAAATGGTCACGCACGGAGGTTTGGAGCAGCATATTCCGCCCCAGGCAATGGTCATCACATTGGGTTTTCCGTCTTTGTCATATGACCCCACGCACCAGACCGGAGTGGGGAAGATAAGGGTCTTTGCTCCGAATGATTTTTTCATACTGTTCACCTTTCCGATAAGTTATCTGATAATCTCAAGTATCCTGATGTCAGACATTTCCGCCAGCAGTTCATCCATTTTTGCTTTGAATGCCTCCATATGGGGACGGCTGAGATGATCCTCCAGATGCCCGGGGCTTTCCCACTGTTCATAAAAAACAAAAACTTCAGGATGTTCAAGTTCATGATGGAGATCATAACGGATACATCCGGGTTCCTGACGGGTGGATGGAATCAGATCAAGCAGTTCTTTTCTGAGTTCCTCTTCTTTTCCGGCTTTGGCTTTCATGGTGGCAACAACCGCGATGGGGTTCATTTGATTTCTCCTTGTTGATTCAGACTGAATATTCATAACGGGTTTGCAATGTCAGCAGATCGGAAATTGCCTGACGGTACTTTTCCCGCACGAAGCTTTAATGCCATTGGCGTAAGGAATGAAAATTAATTAACTGATATTATACCGGTTAATCATCAGTTTTATACAATGCGGAATGCAAATCCGGAGGAGTGCAGAAACTGGGCAAAGCGTTTTTCTGCACACGCTCAGCAGCGGAAAAACTGACGGTATTGTATCAAATCAATGGAGAATTGGTATTACATTCAGTGCCTCAGGCTGTCCGGCATAAAAAAATGCAGCAGTTTTTTCACGGACAGTGACGTTATGGTTCCATTGCCGTATGCACTGATATATGACATCCTTTATTCATTGTTAAAATTCTTTTTCCAATCTGTCAAGAATAATCCCTGAAAAAATTCCCTTAGGAGTCACAAACAGAAAGCCTGATTTTGGTATTGCCGCATATTTTGAGAAAAAAACCTTGTTCTGAATATGCAGGGGGTTTAAACCATTATTTTTTTCAGACAGAGTCACAAACAGAAAGCCTGTTTTGGGGATTGCCGTATATTTTGAGAAAAAAACTGTTATTCTGAATATGCTGGGGGTTTAAAGCCATTATTTTTTTTTCATACAGACATTTTCTTAAAAATTGTAGACAAAGTTTGCTAATTCCTGATATAAAAAATCCGTTCAGGGCAAAAACAGATTTTGCTGATCTCTGGATGACAGGACGAACATACGGATTTTTCTTTCAAACCTGCCTGAAATCAGCGGTTAAAGGGCAATTACTGCCAAAAAACGGCAGAGAAAGCATTAAAAAGGCAGGAGGGCATTATCCGGATCTTATGGCACATGAAACCCGGCGAGGGGGGGAGTATGTGCCGGCAGCTCAGAACCCATGAGCGGCTCGGTAAAGATATCCGTGATTATGCTTTCTGGCATTGCAGGCAAAAAAACATTCAGTCATTGTCTGAAAATGTGTCAAACGAATGGCTGAGCTGTGCGGTTCCGGAGCCGGACGCCTGAAAAACCCCTGAGGCACATGTGAACTGCGCGGTGCAGCCGAATCCTTACTCTTGGAGAAAAAGAGGAAACCTGAGGAGAAATTATGAAAGGTACAGAACAGTGGGATTGGACCCCGGGAAGAAGGGTCATCGCGGATCTGGGCAAATGGAAGGAGGAGTTTCCATTCATCGAGGAACCGATGGCTTCTCCGAACGGGGAAAAGGTGGCGGCTGTTGTAAAAACACCGGATGAGGAGCGCAGTGTATGCGTAAACGGTGAACAGTGGGAAGGCACGTTTGAGAAGATATGGTTCCTGCGGTTCAGCCCGGACGGCCGTCTGGTCTGCATTGTCTCGGATGCGGGAGAATGGACTGTGGCCGTTGACGGAGAAACCTGGGAAAACCGCTTTGCCTATGTGTGGAATCTCAGTTTCACTGAGGATGGTTCCCGGATCATTGCTGCCGCCCAGAATGACGGAAAATATCTGGTGGTCAACAACAATGAACCCTGGAAACATGACTTTATGTTCATGACAGATGTATCAGCCAGTGCGGACGGAGCGCATACTGCCGCTGTGGTGCAGGTGGTTCCCTTTTCCGAAGGAGATATTCACACTTTCCGCAAGGGATGCTATACCGCAGCCGTGGATGGCAAAGCCTGGGAAAACAAATTCATGAATGTCTGGGAACCGACTTTCAGCCCGAACGGAAAACGCACAGCAGCCCAGGTGCGGATAGCCGCCTATGAATACAGCATTGCCATCGACAGTGTGCCCTGGAGCAAAAACTTCGGATGCGTTTGGAAACCTGTATTCCATCCCAAAGGAGACTCTGTGACAGCGCCGGTGCGGGTGGCAGGCTCATGGCATCTGGCAAAGGACGGGGAAATCATCTGGGATCGGAAATTTGTGCAGTTGTGGCATCATGCCTACAGCCCGGATATGCAGAAAATAGCCGCGATTGTGGCGCCGAAATTCGGATACTGGACTGTAGCCGTTGACGGAGTTCCCTGGAAAAACATGTTTGACGAATATGCCACAGACATGGTTTTCAGTCCCCGGCAGAACCGCGTGGCCTGTGTGGGAAAAAACAGCGGTAAATATTACGTTCTTGCAGATGACAAAATGTGGCAGGAAGAGTTTGACATGGCCTGGATTCCGGCTTTCAGCCCGGATGGTGAGAATCTTGCGGTAAAGGTGGAAAGAAACAAAAGATTCACCCTGGCTCTGAACGGAAAACTGCACAGGGAAAGTTATGATGCAATGTGGGATCCCATTTTCAGCCCGGACAGCAAGCATGTCCTGATACGCGGCATCATCCATGACAGTGGAAACAAACAGTTGTATTTCCGGGAAGTTGTTCCTGTAAACCAGATATAGCGGACTTTCAGAAAAAGGAGGTCAATATACATGAATACCCTTTATAATTTTGTCAGCGGCCCTCTGGTGTGGGCGGCATTTATCATTTTTATCGGCGGCTGCATTTACCGGCTTGTCAGTATGGGACTGCTGGCCGCAAAAAGGGACACTGCGGTTTATGTCTACGCCAGTCCCTATTATGCTATGCGCTCCATTCTGCACTGGATTACACCCTTTGCCACAACCAATATGCGCCTGCATCCGGGAATGACGGTTGTGACTTTCGTATTTCATTTCTGCCTGCTGGCTGCTCCCATATTTGTTTACGGACATATCGCACTGGTCAGTGAATCATGGAACCTGAGCTGGTGGCATCTGCCGGATGCTGCCGCGGATTTTATGTCCATCCTTGTGGTCGGAGCCTGCGTCTTTTTTATGATCCGGCGCATGAAAGATCCGGAAGTGAAATTTCTCACCACCAATTCCGATTATGTCATTCTCGCGATTGTGGCTGCCCCCTTTGTAACGGGTTTCTGGACCTGGCACCAGTGGCCCGGTTATCAGCTTTCCGGTATTCTGCATATCCTGTCCGGCGAAATCATGCTGGTGTGCATTCCCTTTACCCGGCTGAGCCATATGATCTTTTTCCCGTTTACCAGGGGATACATCGGATCGGAATTCGGCGCGGTCAGACATGTCCATGACTGGTAAACCCAAGGAGAAACAATAAAAATGAGCAATACAGAAAAAGAGACGAAAACTGTCAAAATCAAGGATGCTGGAATTATCAAAAGCGCCTCGTTTCTTACCGATGAACAGGTGAAAAAAGTCGTCAACGAGGTCATCCAGAATGAAACCGGCGCCAAACTCAAAACCTATGTGGATACCTGTGTTCACTGCGGTCTGTGTTCCGAGGGCTGCCATTATTATCTTTCCCATGACAAGGATCCTGCCTATTCCCCGGCAGGAAAAGTCAAACAGACCATGTGGGAAATGCTGAAAAAAAAAGGGGATGTTGGCACTGATGCTATTCAGCGCATGTCTGAAATCGCATCAACCGAATGCAATCTCTGCCGGCGCTGTGCCATGTACTGTCCCTTTGGCATTGATGTGGCCTATATTATGCTGGTGGTAAGGAGAATCTGCAACAAACTGGGCGTGACTCCCACCTATATTGAGGACACCTCCTACAGCCATTCAGTCACCATGAACCAGATGTGGGTGAAAGATGACGAGTGGATTGACACCCTGCAGTGGCAGGAGGAGGAAGCCGCTTCTGAAATTCCCAACCTTCGGATTCCCCTTGAAAAAGAGGGTGCGGACTTCATGTACTCGGTTATCGGGCCTGAACCCAAATTCCGGGCACAGCTCATTTATCAGGCTGCCGTGATCTTTGAGGCTGCAGGGCTGGACTGGACTATGCCCGCGACCCCCGGATGGGACAACAGCGACATGGCCATGTACACGGGCGACCATGAAATCATGGGCCGGGTAAAGAAAGCCCATTTTGAAAAGGCCATGCAACTGAAGGTGAAGCGGATCGTCATGGGAGAATGCGGTCATGCCTTCCGCTCAGTCTATGACATGGGCAACCGCTGGCTGGGCTGGAAAATGCCGCCCATTCCAATGGTTCATTCCATTGAATTTTTTCACGATCTGTTCAAGGCAGGGAAACTCCGTCTGAAAAAGAAGTATGAGCATGCCGTAACCCTGCATGATCCCTGCAATGTGGTCAGGGGAAGAGGGCTTCATGAAATGGCCAGGTATGTTGTAAGTCAAACCTGTGAGAATTTCATTGAAATGCATCCCAACCGGGAACACAATTACTGCTGCTGCGCGGGCGGCGGCGTGATCAACTGCGGCCCCCCCTACCGCAATACCCGTGTTGACGGCAACCGGATCAAGGCCGAACAGTTGTTTGCGGCCAAATCCCGCGGAGCCAAAGTCATTATAGCGCCCTGTCACAACTGTCACGGCGGTCTGGAGGACATTGTGGCCGGCTACGGGCTTAATATGGAAATCAAGTTCTTCGGTGATATTATCTATGAAATCCTTGAAAAACCGGAGTAATTTTATATTTCCCAAAACTTCAGCCATAAGGAAAGGAATATGAGCAAAAAATATCTGATACCCATCATGGTGCTGTGTTTCGCACTTGCAGTTGCGGTTCTCTCTGGTTATTCCCAGGAAAATGTGAAGTTTGTGCAGGACAGTGCATTTACCGAAAAAATGCGTCCTTCTGTATATTTTCCCCATGATGAACACAATGAAAAGGCGCAGATCAGTGACTGTCACTACTGCCATCACGTTTATGACAAGGGACAGAAGGTCGAGGGCGAAAGCTCAGAAGACAAGGAATGTTCCGAATGCCATATGCAGGACGGAGATACAGATTCCCTTGCCCGGATCTATCACTTAAACTGCAAGGGATGCCATGAAGATGCCAAAGCCGGCCCTGTCATGTGCGCTGAATGCCATAACAAGACCAAAGCCGGAATATTGGACAAATAGGCGGCTTAAGGGTCTGTATCAAAAAAATCTGTTCCAAACCCTGAGGGTTTTCAACACCCTCAGGGTTTACGGACAGAAAAATTGTACTGCCTATTTTTTCTTAGTGATTTCCAGAAAAGAATATACCAAAAAAGTATCAAAAGCTTCCAGCTTTTGCCCTGTGTCTGTCAACTGAACCGGGATATTTATTTTCAGAAATCACCTTAAAGGGTGTTTCACAGCAGTTCCGTGCCAACATCCGGTTCTTCCATTTCCTTATATACCGGGCCACGCTTTTGCCGCTGAGAAGCAACTGCTGATGTTCCATTCACCTTTTCTCTGTTGCAGAGTTTGCCTTGTGCCATTTTTATCCTTGCATAATCAGGTTGTCAGTTGCCAGTGTTCAGGCTGAGCAGTATCATCTGACTGACTGCTGTTCACCGATTCACTGTCATGCCATTTCTCTTTTCCGTTTTATAAGTACAAAACTGTATATTTTTCGGCATAATGCAGGGAAAGGCCCCTGCATTATGCCGAAAAATTTTTGAGTGGGCATTTATACCAAATCGACATTGACCTTATACAATCTGCACTTCCGGCCGGAACTGATCCGGAGGAGTGCAAAAATTAAGCGGAACGGTTTTCTGCACACGCGCAGCAGAGGAAAAACTGACAATAAATATTGTATCAAATCAATAGAGAATTGGTATTAGCATCCCGTCTGATGGCAACGCTAAGAATGCACACGCATTCTCAAAGTAATATGCGTCAATATTCCGGCAGGGAGACTGCCGGCACTGCATTACGGATTGAACTTGCCGGAAAAACAGATCGTCAGATTGATTGGGTCGGCTCCCTCACTGAAAAACCTGAACATGAACTTGCAGAGCTCTACCCGTTGCTGTAAGGTGATTTCCATTAATGATTATACCGTTTTTCGCAGGGTGGGCACGGCTTTCTGTGCCCGCCGTCCTGCTGAAACGGCGGGCACAGAAAGCCGTGCCCACCCTGCAATGATGGTACATTTTTTCATGGAAATCGCCTAAGACATATTTCCGGTAATTTTTCAGATGCCGGATGAAGTGACATATGAAAAACTGTCTGAATCTGTTACGAAAGAAACAAAAAAACCGGCTGCCGGAACTGATCCGCAATACTGGAAAATGAGGCAGCGGGTCAAACCGGCTGATTTTTAATACCACCTGAATTTCGGACAGAAAAAAACTTTGTGTGACTCTGTGAAAACTCTGCGTTGCTCTGCGTTAACAAAAAACAGAGTGTCAACCGGTTATTTTTACAAACCCGTTAAAAACATCTGTGAGGGAAACCATACATGAAACAATATTTTATTATTTGCATTCTCATTTTCTTTTTTTGCAGTTGCAGCAAAGTATACTGGGATGAGAACTGGGTATATCAGGGGCTGGTTTCCCATCCCAAAGAGCAGGAAATAACTGTCGAAAGCCGTCCCCCTTCTGCTGTCCGGGTGGATGGCGTGTATGCGGGCCAGACCCCCCTGACTCTGCATATTCCATATACTTACAGACAGATAAGTCTTTCCCGGAACCAGTATAAGGAATCGGGCGGGAAAAAAGAGATTCTGGATCGCAAAATCCGGTTTGAGGATGTTCTGTCGCCCGGTTCCCATACCCTGCAGTTCAGCGCTAGCGGCTTCCATGATTTGTTCATGAATGTGGAAATCCCATCGGAAAAACAGACATTGAATATCTGGCTGCGGCAGAAAACCGGCATCCACTATCCCATTGACTGCACACTTAAAATTATCGCTCCGCTCTCCTTTTTTCCGGAAATTTCAGGAATCATAAGGGAAAACGCCATATCGCCCGGCATTGAAAAACAGGCGGCTCTTCCATTTGGCCCGGATTTGTATCAGCAGACCTTCACCTTTACAGCCAAAGAAGCCCGGGCTTTGGATCGCATTACACACAGCCTTTATGCCGGAGCCAAAAACCGTCAGATTTTTTTCACCGTGACTGATGCCAAAACACAGGCAGCGTTTTCTGCAAATCCGTCCAGAGAATTCCGTGCAGTCTGGATCAGTTATCTGGATTGGCCCCGCAATGAAACTGATCCGGCCCGTCAGCAGCAGCAGTTGACGCAAATGCTGGATGGATTGCAGGCTTTGCATATCAATGCGGTGCTGTTCCACGTCCGTGTGGAATGTGATGCGTATTATCCCACAGACCTTGCGCCCTGGGCCCGTTTTCTCACAGGACAGCAGGGACGCAATCCCGGTTATGATCCCCTGTCTTTTGCCATCAGAGAGGCGCACAAAAGAGGCATGGAGCTTCATGCCTGGCTCAATCCTTTTCGGGCCAGAATGTCACAGAAATGCGGTGCATCCTCATCATCAGGGCATATCACCCGGACAAGACCGGACTGGATACTGAACTTCCGCTGGCCCGGCGCGTGTTATGAAATGCTTGATCCCGGCATTCCTGAGGTAAGGGGGCATCTTGTTCAGGTTGTCCGGGAAATTGCTGAAAAATATGATGTGGACGGCATTCATTTTGATGATATGTTCTATCCCTATCCGGTGAGCGGATTTCCCGGAATACGGGACGAAGATTTCACAACTTTCCGGAAATACGGGGCAGGCCAAAGTATCGGGGACTGGCGCAGACAGAATGTAAATGATCTGGTCAAAGCCGTGAATACGGGCATCAAATCCGCAAAACCCCATGTGCGTTTCGGCATAAGCCCTTTTGGCATCCGCAAATCCGGCGAGGCAGAATACGGCATGGACGCTTATGAGAGCATCTACTGTGATGCACTGGCCTGGCTGGACAATAAAAGCGTGGATTATCTGGCTCCGCAGTTGTACTGGAAAAGGGGCGGAAGACCGGATTACGGAAATCTGCTGAACTGGTGGGCGCAGAAAGTCAGTGAGGCCGGACGCCATTTGTATCCGGGGCAGATTGTTTTTTATGTTAAAGCTGATGCAGAATGGGCAAATCCGGAAAAATCCGCAAACAGACCTGAATCAGCGGATGAAATTATCGGGCAGGTTCACCTGAACCGCGGTTTGCACAATGTCAGTGTGCTGGGCAATTCCTTTTACCGCGCGATCAGCAAAGATGATCTGCTGATCGGACCGGAAAATCTGAAAAAAAAGTTGTCAACGGGTTTTTATGCAACTCCGGCGCTGCCGCCGTCAATGCCCTGGCTGGATCAGACTCCGCCCGCTCCGCCTGCAAATCTGCGTCTGCAAAAGGATCAGGACGGAATTTCTGTTCTGGCATGGGATGAGCCCGGTCCCACTGTGATCCGCTATGCAGTTTACCTGCAATACCGGGAAAATGAAGAAGACGGGCAAAAGGAAAATACTGGCGGTCTGATTGCCGTCACAGGTGAAAAACAGTGGATAATCGGAAAAGAAATGAATATCACGGACGGAGACCTGCTTTCTGTCACTGCCGTATCCAGAAACAATGTGGAAAGCAGTCCGGTCACATGGATTTGCGCCGGTTATCCGAAAACTTCTATCCACCCTCCACCCAGTACTTCCTCATCCCGGTAAAACACGGCGCCCTGTCCCGGCGTGACTGCGGGATGCGGCTTTTCAAAACAGACCCGTGCGCGCCTGCCGGATTCCGGAAACACAGTCGCGGGTACAGCATTATGGCGGTATCTCACACGTACATGAACGGAAAGGGGGGAGGAAGGCGGAGGAGAAATCCAGTTGATGTCTCTGACCCGGAATTCCGGACAGAGCAGTTCGTTCCGGAATCCCACCACCAGACGGTTGTTTTCCGTATCCAGCCGGACAACATAATAGGGTTCGGACGCTGGGCAGCTGATGCCCCTGCGCTGTCCCACAGTGAAAAAATGAAGTCCCTGATGCTCCCCGATCAGCCTGCCCTGCGTATCGGTAATGGGGCCGGGGCTGGGCGAAAATCCTCCCTCATTTTGAAGAAAATCCCTGTAAGATTCCCGGATGAAGCAGATGTCCTGACTTTCCCTGCGGATTGCAGGGAAAATCCCTTTTTCCTCTGCAATGGTGCGCACCCCGGCCTTGGTCAGATTTCCCAGTGGAAAACACGCGGACTGCAACTGCTCCTGATCCAGAAAAGCAAGAAAATAGGACTGGTCTTTGTGCAAATCCGCTCCTTTCAGCAGGGAATACCGCCTGTCCGGATTTTGCCGGACGCGGGCATAATGGCCTGTGGCAAATCTGTCCGCTCCCAGTTTTAGTGCAAAGGAGCGGACAATGCCGAATTTGACAGCAGCATTGCAGATCAGACAGGGATTCGGTGTCTGCCCAATTCGGTAGGTGCGGAGAAAATTATCCACCACTTTCGCTCTGAACTGCTTTGCACAGTCCAGAATTTCAGTTCGGATGCCAATCTGTTTTCCGGACTGTTCCACATCATGGGCTGATACCGTTTCAAAACCTGTGGCAAAATGGATTCCGATGAGATTATGCCCCTTTTCGATAAGCAGGGACGCTGCTACAAGGGAATCAATGCCTCCACTCAGGGCAATGGCAGTGAGGGACATCAGGCAAAAAACAGGTGACTGGTGGGCCGCACCTTCATGGCATGGGTGGGACAGGCCGGAACACACAGCTCGCATACACTGCATTTGCTCTGATCAAATTCAACTGTCATCTCCGGCCTTTTGACATACAGCGCGCCGGTGGGACATACAGCCGTGCATGCACCGCAGTGGGTGCATTTTTCTTCCATGCGCCGCACCTCCTGCTCGGCATTGTTCACCTGAACACCCTGCTCTTTTAGATACTTCACCCCTTTGCTGAAATTCTTTTTTTCACCATAAAGCTCCAGCACCATTATCCCCTCTTTCCGGGGAAGAATTTCAGCGTTCAGGATATTAAATGTCAGATCATACTCCCGCACAAGGTGACAGACCAGTGGTTTCTGGGCCACCTCACTGGAGAAACGAAGAACCAGTATTTTGGAATACATGAAAAACCTCCGTAAAAATCCTTTATTTTTGGGTTAAAGAAGATTAATCTTAAAGGTATGAAGAAAATATGTCAACATTATTTCAGTTATCAGGTATCAGTTATCAGGTATCAGTGTTCAGTTATCAGTGTTCAGTGCCCATCATTTATTTTCCTGACACTGACACCTGACACCTGGCAACTGACAACTGATAACTCACCTTACGCACTATACTTAGGCGATTTCCATGAAAAAATGTACCATCATTGCAGGGTGGGCACGGCTTTTTGTGCCCGCCGTTTCAGCAGGACGGCGGGCACAAAAAGCCGTGCCCGCCCTACGAAAAACGGTATAATACCAAATCACCGTTGAAAATATGCTTTTAAAAAAATCAATCCACTGTAATTAAACATAAAAATATGATTTTATTGTATGTTTTCAATGGCGATTTGGTATAATCATTAATGGAAATCACCTTATACCGATGAAAGCCGGTATCCGCAACTATTTGAAAAAAACTGGATTCCGGCTTTCGCCGGAATAAAGGTGAAAGCAGATAACTTCCTGATTTTTGGAAAGGCTGCGTAAGGTAAGCTGATAAGGTTATTTCTGAAAATAAATATCCCGGTTCAGTTCACAGGCACAGGGCAAAAGCTGGAAGCTTTTGATACTTTGTTTGATACTTTGGCGGTATATTCTTTTTTGGAAATCACCTAACTGATAACTGGCAACTGACACCTGACATCTGGCAACTGATACTGGTAACTGGCACCTGGCACCTGGCAACTGATAACTGAACACTGATAACTGACGAGACGATGATGAACCGTTTTGCCTATCTTACCACTGGCTTGGCGATAAAAGCCCTTTCCGGAATGTCCAAAGCCCGTGTACGGATTCACGGGGCAGAGAATATTCCCAAAGGTTCGCTGATCTTTGCGGTAAACCATTTTACCCGGATAGAAACCCTGATCCTGCCCATGTATATTTATGAACTTACAGACCGGATGCCGGTCTGGTCTCTGGCTGATTACTCTTTGTTTCAGGGGGGGATGAAAAAATATCTGGAACAGGTGGGCGCTGTGTCCACACGGGATCCGGATCGGGATATGCTCATTGTCAAAAGCCTGCTGACCGGCAGGGCATCGTGGATCATTTTTCCCGAAGGCCGTATGGTCAAAAACAAAAAAGTGTTTCACAAAGGCCGGTTTATGGTTTCCTCTGAAAATGGAATCCACCGCCCCCACACAGGTGTGGCCACCCTGGCGCTCCGCACGGAATTTTACCGGCAGCGTCTTGCCGTGACTGCCCGTACCTTTCCTGAAGAGGCCCGGCGTCTGAAACAACTGTTTCAGATTGAGGATATTGATGCCATTGCAGATAAAAACACCTGCATTGTTCCCGTGAACCTCACCTATTACCCCCTGAGAGCCAGGGAAAATATTCTGAGCAAAATGGCGGATATGTATATGGACAATGTCACCGGCAGGATGCGTGAGGAAATCATGACCGAGGGAACCATGCTGCTGTCAGGCGTGGATGTGGACATCCGCTTCGGACCTCCCATTCATGTCAGAAAATTCATGGAACATACCGCGATCCGGCGGGATATCTGCGCAGACCATAAAATCGCTTTTGATGATCGGCTGTCCTCGGAAAAACATATGCGTAAGGCTGCCGGGGAAATTATGCAGCGCTATATGTCGGCCATTTACTGCATGACCACAGTGAACCATGACCATCTTTTTGCCCTGCTTCTGAAACACGGGCCTTTCGGGAAAACTGATGCTGATGATCTTTGCAGACGGGTGTTTATGGCCGTTAATGGAGATATGGGGGAAAGCGGGATATACCTGCATGACAGTCTGCGCACTGACCAGATTGCACTGCTCACAGATGACCGTTACAGCAAATTCAGGGATTTCATAAGCCTTGCTGTGGAAAAAGGCATTGTCACACAGGAAAACAACATGCTGATAAAACAGAAATCAGCCTTTTCCCCTGTGTTTCCTTTTCATCAGATACGCATTGAAAATCCGCTGGCCGTTATGATAAATGAGACAGAACCCCTGACCCGGCTGCAGGGAAAACTGCGGAGTCTGGCCTGGACACCCTCTTTTGTGATCCGGCGGAAAACAGCGCAGGTTCTTCTGGAACGGGCTTTGCGTGAATTTGAGCAGGATTATGACAGTTTTTACGCAGAAAATGAATCCAGGCCGAAGGATGTGGGAAGGCCCTTTCTGATCAAAGGGAAAAAAAGCAATATCGGCGTGCTGCTGATTCACGGGTACATGGCCGCTCCCCGGGAAGTCGCTGATCTGGCCGTATATCTTGGACAGCGCGGTATTCCCCTGTTTGTCCCCCGTCTCAGGGGACATGGTACAAGCCCTGAAGATCTGGCAGGCCGGACATACAAAGACTGGATTGCGTCCGTGGATTTGGGTTATGCACTGATCCGGACACAGTGCAGGAAAGTGATTGTGGGCGGTTTTTCCACAGGAGCCGCCCTGGCCCTGGAACTGGTGCAGAGGGTCAGAAAAGCGGAAGGTGTTTTTGCCGTATGCCCACCCCGCAGACTGCATGATCTTTATCTGAAAAAAAATCTGGCAAAGGATATTTGGAAACTCGTGCTGGAAAAAGTCCGCGGTGCAAGGGCAGATGAAAGGGAATTCATTGAGAACGCACCGGAAAATCCCAACATCAGCTATCTCCGCAATCCGGTGGACGGCATACGGGAGGTGGAACTGCTCATGGAGGCTTTGGAACCTGTGCTGCCGCAGATATCTGTACCTGCCCTGGTGCTCCATTCCCGGAGGGACCCGGTTGCCAGCACGGAAGAATCAGGGCGGATATATGAAATGCTTGGCTCCGAGGATAAAGAATATATCCTGTTCAACTTTGAAAGGCATAATATTCTTTCCGGCCCCGGATCCCGGAGAGTGCATGAGATCATCGGAGGTTTTGTTGAAAGTTTTTCATAAGGAAGGAAATGATTAGGCTGTATTCCGGAAAATAAGGTTCCCAATGTGCCGAAACAGAAAAGGCAGAAAATATTCTGCTTAAAACAGTTGATTATATTGTAAAATCAGCATAAGACATGAAAACTCTCTTTCCAAATCCGTTGAAATTCAGTTGAATCTTGATGAAAATCTGCATATAATAAAGACTGACTCTTTTCATATGGATCAGGTGCCGGTGAATCTGGATGTCAATGCACGGAATGCCATGCCCCGCGGTGGGATATCTGCCTTTGAAACCGGGAATCTTTCACCGGATGAAATTCCTGACCCGGGGATATGCGGTTTCCGGAAAGGAAAGTTTGTCATGCTCCGGATAAAGGATACGGGCTCCGGCATGGAGAGGGAAACAATGGCATATATTTTTGATCCTTTTTACACGACCAGGAAATTCGGCAGGGGAACCGGACTGAAACTGTCTACAGTCTTCGGCATTTTTCAGCAGTACAGCGGACGCATCACCTGTCAGAGCAAACCGGGGAAAGGCACATGTTTCATCATCTGCCTCACGGCTGCTGATGAAAATATAAAACCTGACTGAAAACCGAATCCGGTTTCAATTTTTCAGTATACTGCATTCACAGGAGAATCAATGGGATTTCCAAAGGTGTTTATAAGGGTTATCGGCACAGATGAATGTCCCCTTTACAAAGTGGGAGATGAATTCAAGCTCTCAGGCCAGAGTCTGCTTTCCCCTTATGGAAAAGCAGCCTGTCTGATTCTGGTCAGAGACATTACCGAAGTGCTGATCAAGTACGAATGCGTGGAGAATGATTCCAGATATGTGTTTGACTGCAGCGGATGCACCGGAATCGTCCGGCTGGAATATAATAAGGATGAAGATGCTGCGGGGTGGAAAAATGATGAAAAGGACAAAGATGAGGTGTATGCCATTGCCAGTTCTCTGAGCAATTATTCCTTTTTCCAGACCTTTGACGAGGAAGGTATCCGTCAGCTTGTTTCCATGCTCAAAACTGTTGAATTTTCTGCCGGGGATATTATCCTCCGTAAGGGGGAGCCGGGGAAAAATCTGTATATCATTGCATCCGGAAAAGTAGAGGTGCTGGCAGATGACGGCATACGCATAGCGGTTCTGGGCAAGGGAGAGGTTTTCGGGGAAATGAGTCTGCTCAGCGGTGATCCGGTCAATGCCACGGTCAGGGCCATCAGCCCGCTGACTCTGCTGTATCTGAACGGAAAATATTTCCGGGAAATACTCAGCCGCTCCTCATCCATTCAGATTTTTATCACCCGGATGCTGGCCCGGCGCATCGCGAATGCAAACGTAATCCGCTCCCGTGAGTTTGCCTCCGGCATTACCGGAAATCTCAGTGAAATTCCGCCGTCTGAAGTATTCCAGACCCTTCATATCAATCAGAAAACCGGAGTGCTGATTCTGAAACTGCCCGGGGGTCTGGCTGCGGCCACCTTCCGGCAGGGCGAACTGATCCGTGCCAAGTACGGGGAAAAAGAGGACAGGGAGGCTTTTCTGGAAATTCTGAAGGCCGGGGAGGGGCGTTTCAAATTCAATCCTGAACTGCCACCTGAGGAAAACCGTCAGCATCCCATCGGAAATTTTATGAAACTGCTCATGGAGGGAAGCAAAAATGATTCCTGATGCGCTGTCACCGGCCAGCAATTCTGATTTTGGCAGTAAAATGCTTTTGATAAAATCATAAGGCATTGATTTTGCGTTTGCCAAAATGACTGAAAAAAATTCCGGTATCAGTTTTTTCCAAAATCAGAATTGCCGGTTACCGGTGATGAAGGTTGACAACACGCTTTATGAATACTATAATTCATTATTTTGCAGGCCTTCAGAAAAAAATTTCGGAATGCCCTGTGATAAACAATTTATAATTACAGTTGCTTGAAAAAATGCAGGGATGCAACTCTGTCCCTGCCGCCAGAAACCGCAGCCGGAATATTTTTCCGAAAGCCTGTATTTTAATTTTTAACGAAGAAAGGACAAAATTCTATGGCAGAAGGCGTTAAAGAAATAAATGACAGCAGTTTTGACTCTGAGGTATTGCAGGCGGATAAGCCGGTACTTGTGGATTTCTGGGCCCCCTGGTGCGGTCCCTGCAAAGCCATTGCCCCCACAGTAGAGGCTCTGGCCGGGGAATACGGCGGCAAAATCAAGTTTGCCAAATGCAATGTGGATGAGAATCCTGTAACTCCCGGCAAATTCGGAATCCGGGCCATCCCCACCCTGATTTTTTTCAAAAACGGAAAAGTGGCCGAACAGATTACCGGAATGGTTGCAAAAGCCAAACTGGAAGAAGCCATCAGCAAAGTGCTCTGAAGATATCTTTAAGGAAGCGTATAATGGCAGAAACAGATTTTGATCTGGTGATTGTGGGCGGGGGACCGGCCGGACTGACTGCCGGACTTTACGCGGCCCGTGCCCGTATGAATGTGGTTCTTTTTGAAAAACTCTCTCCGGGCGGGCAGGTGCTGACAACGGACTGGGTGGAAAACTATCCGGGATTTCCCAAAGGCATCAGCGGAGCTGATTTGTCACGGGAGATGGGCGAACAGGCCCGGCATTTCGGTCTCCGGATCGAAAGTGATGAGGCTCTCTCGCTTGATCTGTCCGGGCCGGTCAGAAAAATCCGGCTCAGCGAAAAAACAGTTACTGCGCGTTCCATTATTATAGCCACGGGCGCCTCCCCCAAACGTCTGGGCATTCCGGGCGAGGACAGGTTTTTCGGCAAAGGCATATCCTCCTGTGCCACCTGTGACGGGCCTTTCTGCAAAGACCGTGTGGTGGCTGCCGTGGGCGGGGGGGACACCGCAGTTCAGGAAAGTGTTTTTCTCAGCAAGTTTGCGAAAAAGATATACCTGATTCACCGCAGGGATCAGTTCCGCGCGGAAAAAATTCTGCAGGAGCGCGCCCTGTCCAATGAAAAGATAGAGGTTCTCTGGGACACAGTGGTCACGGGTGTCAGCGGGCTGACCCATGTGGAAGGCATTCACACCCGGAATGTGAAAAGCGGTGAAACAAAATCCCTGAAAGTTGATACCATGTTTGTGTGGATCGGCACTGTTCCCAATGCCGGATTTGCCGGGGACACTCTGAAAAGGGATGAACACGGTTTTATCCTTGCCGATGCACGGATGGAAACATCCGTCCCGGGAGTGTTTGCTGTGGGGGATGTGAGAAACACACCCCTGCGTCAGATTGCAACTGCCGTGGGAGATGCAGCCATTGCAGTGGCCTCTGCCGAACATTATATTGAAAACCTGTAACATTCCGGGCATCTTTCATCTGCCAGATCAGGCATCTGTCAAATCAGGTTTCAGGAAATGAAACACTGAAAAGCGAAGCCATTGTGCTGAAAGATGCCCGAATGCTTTTATTTTCAACAAATGCCCCGGATATGCCGCAAAAACGGAATCCGGATTTTGCAACTTCCGCGGGGTGCTGCCCTGCCAAACACCCGAATATCTGCCAATGAAAAAAATCATTCTTTTTTCTTTATTACTGTTCATATTTTCCGGCTGCGCATGGTTTAGGACAGCCGAAGACAAACCATCCCATGAACTGGTCAGCGAGGGGATGGAGGCATTTGAAGGCCGTGATTACCGGAAGGCCATTGCCTCATTTGAGAAACTCAGAGACTGGTATCCCTTCAGCAAATATGCCATCCTTGCCGAACTCAAGATAGCGGATTCTTACTATCATCTGGAAGAATATGAAGAAGCCGTATCTGCATATGAGGAATTTGAAAGTCTTCATCCCCGCAATGAGGCCGTGCCCTATGTGATATTTCAGACGGGAAACTGTTATTTTGAACAGATGGATTCCACAGACAGGGATCAGGGCGTTGTCAGAAAAGCCCTGGAAACCTATAACCGTCTGGTGAAACAGTATCCGGATGATCCCTATGCGGCCAAAGCCCTGACAAACATCAGGGATTGTCAGAAAAGCCTTGCAGGACATGAATTTTATGTGGGACTTTTTTACTACAAAAACAAACAGTACGAACCTGCTGTCAAACGTTTCAGAACCGTACTTTCCGATTATCCGGATGTTGGCATTCACCAGAAGGCCCTTCATTATATTGGTCTGTGTGAGGAACTGCTGCGGAAGGATAAGGATAAAAAGAAATAGTCCGGAAAATTTTCTTTACATATCAGGGCCGATGGTGTATCATCAGCAGTTTGTCGGAATATGCAATACAAAAAATACTGCAAAGGAGAATCAAATCATGTCCAGAATGTGTGCATTCTGCGGAAAAAAACCTATGGTCGGCTGCCATGTGAGCCATGCCCATAATGTCACCAAACGCCGTTTCAATCCCAATCTGCAGAGGGTGCGTGCGGTTCGCAACGGCAGGGTGCAGAAAGTAATGGCCTGCACCAGATGCATCAAAAAAGGTCTGGTGATCAAGGCCGCCTAAGAAGCATCTAGCCGGATTACCCTGTTAATCTGGCGCACTTTTTTAATGGCCGTCAGTACCCTGTTAAGATGCGTGGTATCCCTGACGGCCAGTGTAAAAATGCTCTCCACTGTGTTATCCTCTTTGCTCTCGGAATGAACATTGATAATATTGGCCCCGCTTTTGCTGATATTGGAAGCCAGATCAGCCAGCAGCCCGACCCGGTCATAGGACTGAATATGAATACGGACAGGGTAGGTTTCTGTGATTTCATCGCTCCATTCCACCTCGATCTGCCGCTCCGGACTCAGTTTCAGGGCATAAAGACAGTTGCAGCGATGCACGGTGACACCCCGGCCCCGCGTGATAAAACCGATGATCGCATCTCCGGGAACCGGCTGGCAGCATTTCCCGAATCTCACGAGAATATCATCAATTCCCTTCACGCTCACACCTGATACGGATTTCTTTCTCCGCACCCGCGCCACGATCCGGTTGAAAATCGTGTCCCGATCCTTGTCTTCGCTTTCGCTTTTGGGTATAATTTTCCGGATAATCTGAAGGGGTGTCACTTTGCCGTATCCCACATTGGCAATCAGATCCTCAAGGGTTTTGAAATTGAAATCCGATATGATTTTTTCCGAATCCCCGGATTTTATCCAGTCATTGTAATTGAGTTTGTACTTGCGGAAAGCCTTTTCACACATCTCCCGTCCAAGAGTGATGCTCCGTTCCTTTTCCTGGGTTCTGATCCACTGCCGTATCCGGGAGCGGGCTTTCACGGTTTTGACAAAACTGAGCCAGTCTTTGCTGGGCGTATGACCCGCGGATGTGACGACTTCCACCCTGTCCCCGGTTTTCAGTTCATAGCGCAGGGGAACCATGCGTCCATCGACTTTTGCCCCCACGCACTGGTTGCCCACTTCCGTGTGAATCAGATAGGCAAAATCCACAGGGGTAGCTCCTTTGGTCAGAGACATGATTTCCCCCTGGGGTGTAAAGACATAGACCTCGTCCGGAAAAAGATCAATCCGGACACTTTCCAGAAATTCCTCAGGATCCTTGATATTGGCCTGATTTTCCACCATGTTCTGAATCCATGCAAATTTCCGGCTCACATTCTCATCAAGCTCTTTTCCCTCTTTGTATCCCCAGTGTGCTGCAATGCCGGAATTTGCCACATGATCCATTTCACGGGTCCGGATCTGGATTTCCACCCTTTCGCCATAAGGGCCGATGACTGTTGTATGAAGTGACTGGTACATATTGGGTTTGGGACGGCCGATATAATCCTTGAATTTGTTGTCAACAGGTTTCCACCTGGTGTGAAGAATTCCCAGAGCCTCATAACACTGGGGTTTGGAGTCCAGAATAACCCGGAAGGCCATGACATCATATACGTTGTCAAAATCCAGATTCTGGGAAAGCATTTTCTGGTAAATGCTGTAAAAATGTTTGTAACGCCCCAGCACTTCGCATTTCAGGCCCGCCCCATCCATTTCCATGCGGATCATATTTTTGACCTGTTCAATAAAACTTTCGCGATCTGCCCTGTCCTTGCTTACCTGACTGTAAATTTTCGCATATTCTTCCGGATAAACATATTTGAAGGATGTGTCCTCCAGTTCCCGCTTGATCCAGTAGATTCCCAGCCGGGAAGCCAGCGGCGCATAAATATCCAGAGTTTCCTGGGATATTCTCACCTTTTTTTCCTCTTTCCGGTGATACTGAAGGGTTCGCATATTGTGCAGCCGATCCGCTAGTTTGATAAGAATCACCCGCAGATCATCAGCCATAGCCAGCAGCATCTTCCGTATGCTTTCAGCCTGCCTTGCCTGCGCGCTCATGGCCTGCAGCTTGCTCAGTTTGGTTACACCTGAAACAATCCGTGCCACTTCAGGGCCGAACATCTGTTCAATTTCTTCCACAGTGGCATGGGTATCCTCCACCACATCATGGAGAAGCCCGGATGCGATGCTCACGGGATCGAGCTTCATATCAGCAAGAATTCCGGCAACTTCCAGAGGATGGGAAAGGTATGGTTCGCCGGAAAGGCGCACCTGGCCCTCATGAACCTTGGCAGAGAAAACATACGCGCGGTCAATAATATTTACATCCGCTTCCGGATTGTTTTCCAGCACTTTGTCAATAATTTCGTTGATGCGAATCATGGTTTGCTCTTTTTCCGCATAGGGAAAAGGTTTGTTTACCGGTTATTTTTTCCCGGTTTGCCGGTTTTTTGAAAAATTTGTCAGATGCTGACTCCTGATCAGACTGAGGATATTTTTTTCCATTCTTTCCGCCATATTTCTGTCCCTTTCCCTTTTCATTTTTTTCATCATATCTTTCACTGGCGCGACAAAGTCGCACCAGCCTGGGAAATAGTGATCAGATTTGTCTGCCGAAGCTCTTCAGCAGGTCCAGTCCATGCTCTATGAGGCTGCCTTCTGGCAGACTGCCGTCAGGTGTCAGTTTATCGATCACTTTCGGCAGCAGATCTGCCAGGCTGCCGGATATGTCTTCAGAAGAAAGCCCCATTTTTTGGGCAGCAGCCTGCACATACTCATTTCCGAGTATTGCCTGCAACTGATCCCCGGATATGGGCAGATTCTCTCCTGTGCCAATCCAGGAAGAAATAAAATCTCCCATACCTTTTTCCCTGAAAGCATTGATCAGCCCCTGTATGCCATTCTTTTCTGAATTACCGATCAAATCTGTGATCACTTCCATCAGACCGCTCTGCCCTTTGCTGTCCGTACCGGACAGGGCAGTACCGAACTGTTCTGCGATTGAATCAAACAATCCCATAGTGTCCTCCTTGTTTAATAAAAATTTGCAGGGCGGAAAATCATGGTCTGCCCGCCCCTCTGTCCGTAGCTTCAAATATCATAAATCCAAAGTTCATACGCACTGAGGTCAGTATCCTCGTTCCAAAATGTACCATAGCCCTCTGTATCAACCCTGAAATTTTGGAAGAAAACCTGATTTTTCAGAGTTTCAAACATGTTTTTGCTTAAAAAATGGATTATATCATATTTTTTGCTTTAGGTGTTCGAAAATTCAAAATATTATTTACCTGTCTCGGAGCGTGGTTGAAAAGTCTGTTTCCACCCTTTTTTAAAGCAGGGCTGTTAAGTTCTCCAATTTTTCGGGACAAATCCCCTCCTGAGATGGGCAGTGGTGTTTTTCATAAATATATTTTCAATGGCGATTTGGTATTATTCATGAACGCCATATACGCCGGAAATATGACACTGACAGATGCAGATAACATGACAAAATAAAAAATAAGTAATAAAATTAAAAGAATGTATTTTTTTTATTTTATAAATTCCCAAAAATGATATAGATTACATTTAACGGATTTTGTCTCTTGCCTTAACAGACTGACTCAGGTATAAAATAAAATTTTTCCGGATATGGAAAAAAGGGAATATGAAATAATCCTGATGTCATGACCCTGAACTCTGATACCCCGATTCCGAAGCAAAGGACAGCGGATACCCAAACCATGAAAAACACAAGACCTGTGGCCGTAGTAGGGATGGGCGGAGTTTTTCCCCGCGCATCTGATCTGAATATATTCTGGCAGAATATTGTCTCCAAAACACCGACCGTCTCCGAAGTTCCGGAAGGCAGATGGATTGTTCCCCCGGATGCCATGTTTCATCCCCAACCCATGCCGGATAAGGCATTTTCCAAAAAAGCCTGTCTGGTGGGGGATGAGTTTACTTTTGATCCCAATGGGTTTGAACTGGATGCAGCCATGATCCGGGAACTGGATACCCTGTATCATATGGTGCTTCATGCGGGACGGGCCGCGTTTGCAGAATGCGCCATGCAAAAGGTGGACAGAGAACGAATCGGTGTTGCCCTTGCCGCGATTGCACTGCCCACAGATTCAGCCTCTTTCCTCTGCCGGGAAATTCTTGGAACTGCGCTGGTCAAACGTCTGTTTGGGGAATCAGAAGAAAATATTGCAAAAAAGCAGTTGAGCCGGAACCAGTGCCTGTCTGCACGGGTGACAAGTCTGCCGGGAGCCATACTTGCGAGAGCATTGGGACTGGGCGGGGGAAGTTTTACTTTGGATGCCGCGTGTGCATCTTCCCTGTACGCAGTGAAACTGGCCTGTGATGAACTGCAGTCCGGACGGGCAGATGCGATGCTGGCAGGCGGGGTTTCCCGTCCTGAATGCCTTTACACACAGGTGGGATTCAGTCAGCTCCGTGCGCTTTCCCCTTCGGGAATCTGCGCACCCTTTGACCGGAATTCTGACGGGCTGGTGGTCGGGGAAGGCGCAGGCATTCTGGTACTCAAACGGCTGGAAGATGCGCTCTCTCACGGGGATACCATTTATGCCGTAATCCGGGGCATGGGTCTTTCCAATGACATGCGGGGCAATCTGCTTGCGCCTGATACTGAGGGACAGGTTCGGGCCATGCGTGCGGCTTATGAGATGGCTAGTTTATCTCCCAATGATATGGATTTGATTGAATGTCACGGCGCAGGAACTCCGGTGGGAGATCGCACAGAACTCATCAGCCTCAATACACTGTGGGGAGAATCAGCCTGGCATCCGGGGCAGTGTGCGATTGGTTCCATCAAATCAATGGTCGGTCATCTGCTTACCGGAGCAGGCGCGGCAGGCATGATCAAAACCCTGCTGGCTCTGCAGCATCAGATTCTTCCGCCTTCCCTGAATTTCACTCATCCCCATGAAAACAGCCCTCTGCACAGCAGCCCCTTCCATGTGCAGAGCAAAGCAGAGGAATGGAAAACCCGGAATGCAAACACCCCCAGACGCGCTGCTGTAAGCGCGTTCGGATTCGGAGGTATCAATGCGCATCTGCTGTTTGAAGAATACAGGGAAGAGGGGTCAGGGAATAGTCAGCGTAGGGTGGGTGAAGCGGAGCGAAACCCACCATTGAACACTGAACACTGTCCTGTCGCCATCATCGGCATGTCTGCCAAAATCGGCAATCTGAAAAACCTGCGCGAGTTTCAGGAAGCAGTGTTCAATGGAGAATCCGCTATCCGAAAACGGCCTGAATTCCGATGGAGAGAGGCTGATGGCATTGCAGAAGGATTTTTGGACGGGCAGGGAAAATGGGGCGCATACATGGAAGAATTATCTTTGTATGCAGGAGAATTCAGCATTCCGCCCAAAGAAATTCCCGACATTCTGACCCAGCAACTGCTGATGCTCAAAGTGGCAGCCGCCGCTCTCAAAGACGCTGGCCTGCCCCTGAAAGAATACCGTCCCCGTATGGGTGTCACCATTGGCATGGAATTTGATATGGAAGACACGGATTTTCATCTGCGCTGGAATCTGTTCAATGAGATGGAAAAACGCAAAACCGGTCTTTCTGAATCTGAGGCAGCAAAAAAACTGGAGCAAATGCGGGATCAAATTGGTCAGCCGCTTACATCTTCAAGGGTTCTGGGTTCTCTGGGCGGCATTGTTGCCAGCCGTGTGGCGCGGGAATTCCGCTTTGGCGGCCCCAGTTATACGGTATCTGCCGAAGCCGCATCCGGCATCAAAGCATTGGAAATTGCAGTGCGCTCTCTGCAGCAGGGAGAATGTGATCTGTTTCTGTGCGGAGCAGTTGATCTGTGCGGAGATGTGCGCAATATAGCGGCTATGTCCGGCATCAAAGCCTTTGGCAAAAATGAAACTGTGCGTCCCTTTGATCGAAACGCGGACGGAAGCGTTCCGGGCGAAGGTGCAGTGGCTTTGGTGCTGAAACCATTGGATAAGGCACTGGCAGACGGAGACAGAATCTATTCTGTCATCAAAGGCTTTGGCAGCGCGTGTGCTGGCGGTATTGACAATAATCTGCCTGACAAATCCGCATATCTGAACGCTCTGCACCGGGCAATGACGGACGCGCAGACAAGTCCTGAAACCATTTCCTATATTGAAACACACGGCAGTGCTGATCCCGCTGAGGACAGAATTGAAACTGAGGCTTTGCATGATATTTTTGTGGATGTGAAATCTCAGCCTGCGATTGGTTCCATCAAACCGCTCATTGGAGATACAGGCGCGGCTTCAGGACTGGCTTCTGTGGTCAAAACCGCGCTCTGTCTGTATCAGGAAATCCTTCCGCCTTTGAAGAATTACACTGCTCCCAAAGAAGAACTTTGGGAAATGGAAAGCTTTCATATTCCTGCTTTTCCCCAGTTCTGGCTTCGGGACAGAAAAGAAGGCCCCCGCCGTGCCTGTGTTGCATCCATGAACTGGGACGGCAACTGTGCGCATGTGATTTTGGAAGAGGCACAGTATCCTGAACCGAATCAGATACCCAGGCAGATTCTGCAGGAACGCAGACGGCCATTGGGTTCTCATGCTGCCGGACTTTTTGCAGTGGAAGCAGACAGCCCCGAAGAACTGATTCGGGAACTGGATGTTCTGAAAACCCACGCGCAGAATTATGATCAGATGGAAAACGCGGCACGGGCTTGGTATGAAAGCAAAAAAGGGCTTCATGCGGAAAAAATCTGTGCGCTTTCGCTGGTAGCCAAAGATTACTGGCAGTTGGAAACATGGATTGAACAGGCAAAAAGGGCTGTGCTTTCCGAAATTCCCAAGAAAATGACTGGACCCAGCGGTGTGAGTTATTTTCCTGAACCTTTAGGATCACAAGGGGAAATTGCGTTTGTGTTTCCGGGTTCTGGCAATCATTATGCAGGCATGGGACGGGTGCTGGGAGTGCGCTGGCCTGAAATTCTGCGGGAAATGGATGCCAAAACCCTGCGTCTGAAAACCCAGATGGTTCCGTCCTGTTACATGCCCTGGCGGATTGCATGGGAACAGGGATGGGAACAGGAAGCATACCGGAAAATCATTTCTGATCCGCTTTTTATGATTTTCGGTCAGGTGGTTCATGGCGGTGTGGTGGCAAATCTTGTGCGAAATTTTGGCATAAATCCCCGCGCTGTGATTGGTTACAGTCTGGGCGAATCCGCAGGCTATTTTGCCACAGAAGCATGGCCGGAACGCGATGAAATGCTCCGGAGAATGCGCAATACCAATTTGTTTACCACAGAACTGGCCGGGCCATGCCATGCGCTGCGCAAAGCATGGAAAATTCCCAAAGATCAGCCTGTGCAATGGTGCGCGGCTGTGATCAACCGTGCCGCTCCTGCTGTGCGGAAAATCATTGGAAACTGGCCTTATGCCCGGCTGCTGATTATCAATACGCCTGATGAATGCGTGATCGGCGGTCAGAAAGCGCATGTGGAAGCAGTCATTAAAGAACTGAAATGTGAAGCCATTTTTCTTGACGGCGTGGTGACTGTTCACTGTGATGCTGCTCTCCCCGTTGCTGATGCCTACAAAGCCCTGCATGTTTTTCCGACTCATTCGCATGAAGGAATCCGTTATTACAGTTGCGGATGGGGAAAAGCCATTGATCTGAATGAACAAAGCGCAGCAGAATCCATTCTCCGGCAGGCCACGCACGGATTTGATTTTCCTGCCACCATTGAACAGGCATATGCAGACGGTGTGCGTATTTTTTTGGAAATGGGGCCGAACTCTTCCTGCAAACGCATGATAAACCGGATTCTGCACGGAAAACCCCATTCTGCCATTTCCGCGTGTATGCGGGGAGAAGATGATTATCTGACCATGCTGAAATTTCTGGGAACTTTGATTGCGGAACGTGTGGATGTGAATCTGGACAGATTGTACGGGGAAGAGGCATATCCATTGCTCATAACAGACAGGCAGGAAGGAATACGGGGAGAAAAAATCACAAGGATTGTGGGGAAGGTGTCAGGTTTCAGGTGTCAGGTGTCAGAGATTGGGGAAAAGGGATTAGGGGCTGGGGATTTGTCTGCAGACCGGATGCAGCAAAATGAAACCCAACATTCAGAATCCTCTGTAGGTTGGGTTGAACGAAGTGAAACCCAACACTCTGATGTGATTGAACAGTTACCAGTGAACAGTGAATCCTCTGTGGATTGGCTTAAACAAAGTGAAATCCAACATCACTCTGAGATATATCAGCAGATGAATACGGAAAAATCTGATCGCGTGTCCATTGGCAATTCTCCATTATCCATTGATAAATTGCACAATTCAATGCCGGAAATGTATCATCAGGTGATTGCTGATTATGACAGACTGATTGCCCAGAATGCTGAAATTCATCAGCAGTTTCTGGATTTTTCCGATGAACTGAGCCGGAATTTTGGCAAAGCATTTGCCATGCAAACGCAAATGCTGGAAGAAATGATGGTGTCCGGAGAAGACTGGCCGATTTCGGAAAATCAGCATTTGGAAGAGAATTTGCAGGAAACCGGATCGCGGGAAAAGGAAGATACAGAACCTTATTCCATCGCAAGATGGGAATTGTCTGCTTCTGCGCCTGCGTTGCAGGATACTGATTTTCAGGAAAAAGAATCTGTTCCTTATCCTCTTTCAGGAAAGGAAGGCACTCAGTCCTCAGAACCCGGTGACACATCTCTTTATCCTCTCTCAAAAAGGGAATCAACCGGTTCTCAGGAAAAGGAAGAGACTCAGTCCCCAGTCCCCAGCCCCCAACCCCCAGCCCCTCTCTTCCCCAGAGAAATGTGCATGGAATTTGCCATTGGTTCCATTGCAAAGGTGCTTGGCCCGGAATTTGCTGAAGTGGACAATTACCCGGTTCGTGTACGTCTGCCGGATGAACCTTTGATGCTGGTGGATCGCATTATGGCAGTGGAGGGTGAAAAAGCTTCCCTGACTTCAGGCCGTGTGATTACCGAGCATGATGTATTTCCCGGAGCCTGGTATCTGGACGGTGACCGCGCGCCGGTCTGCATTTCTGTGGAAGCGGGACAGGCGGATCTGTTTCTCTGTTCTTATCTTGGCATTGATTTGAAAGTAAAAGGCAAAAGAGCCTACCGTCTGCTGGACGCGAAAGTGCGTTTTCATCGCGGACTGCCCCGTCCCGGTGAAATTATTCAGTATGACATCCGAATTGACAAATTCGTGCATCAGGGCGAAGTGTATATGTTCTTTTTCCGGTTTGAAGGCAGTATCAACGGTCAGCCCCTGATTTCCATGCGTGACGGATGTGCGGGCTTTTTCACACCGGAAGAGGTCAAAAACTCTGGGGGCATTATTCTCACACCGGAAGAACGGCAGAGCAGACCGGGAATAAAGAATTTCAGTGATTTGCTTCCCATGTCAGTGGAATCTTACAGTGATGATGCCATTGAAGCACTGCGGCAGGGCAATGCTGGCGCGTGTTTCGGTTCTCTGTTTGCAGGCATTCAAATTCCTGAATCCCTGCGTCTGCCAAGTGGAAAAATGCGTCTGATTGACCGGGTTTTGCATCTTGATCCAAATGGCGGACGTTTTGGTCTGGGACTGATTCAGGCCGAAGCAGATATTCATCCAAATGACTGGTTTCTCACCTGCCATTTTGTGGATGACATGGTTATGCCCGGAACTTTGATGTATGAGTGCTGTGCGCATACTCTGCGGGTTTTTCTCCAGCGCATGGGATGGATTTTGGACAGGCCGGATTTGTGTTATGAACCGGTCATGGAAACCGAGGCTGTGCTGAAATGCCGGGGGCCGGTCACGCCTGAAACAAAGCATGTGGTTTATGAAGTGGAGATTAAGGAAATAGGATACAATCCTGAGCCTTATGTGATTGCAGACGCGCTGATGTACGGAGACGGGCATAAAATTGTGCGTTTTACGGATATGTCCCTGAAACTCAGCGGAGCCACCCGTGCAGAACTGGAAGATTTCTGGACAGGCAGAAAAACTCCGGTTTCTTCTTCGAAAAAGGAATTGTATACAAAAAAACAGTTGCTGGCTTTCTGTGAAGGCAACCCATCGGAAGCATTCGGAGAACCCTACAAAATTTTTGATGCGGAAAGAAAGATTGCGCGTCTGCCCAGACCTCCGTATTTTTTCATGGACAGAATCACTTATGCGGAACCCCAGCCCTGGGTGCTGAAACCCGGCGGCTGGATTGAGGCTGAATATGAAATGCAGGGGAATGAATGGTATTTCCGCGCAGATCGCAATCCCCGGATGCCGTTCTGCATTCTGCTGGAAATTGCATTGCAGCCCTGCGGCTGGCTCGCTGCTTATGCAGGTTCTGCTTTGAAAAGTGACATTGATATGAAATTCCGGAATCTGGGCGGAAATGCTGTTCTGCACCGCAATCTGCGGCCTGAACCCGGAACCCTGACAATGCGCTCCCGCATGACAAAGGTATCTGAGGCCGGGGGCATGATCATTGAAAATTTTGACATGGAAATCCTGCAAAACACAGAAATGATTTACAAAGGCGACACCTATTTCGGTTTCTTCTCCGCACAGGCACTTGCCAATCAGGTGGGCATCCAGGGCGCAAAGGAAAAGTCCTATGAACCCTCAGCAGAGGAAATGTCACGGGGCAGGTCTTTTCTGTTTGCTGATGAATCCCCGCTTTCTCCCCATGATCCAAATCTGACAAATGCGGATTCCCCTGCCATGCCTGCCAAAGCCCTGCGCATGATTGACAGAATTGAAATTTATATACCGGACGGGGGCCCGCATGGTTTGGGATTCCTCCGGGGCGTGAAAACTGTGGATGTTGATGAATGGTTTTTCCATGCGCATTTTTGGCAGGACCCGGTCTGCCCCGGCTCGCTGGGACTGGAATCTTTTATCCAACTGATGAAATTTGCCGCGCTGGATCGCTGGCCACATCTGAAAAACACGCACTGCTTTGAAACCGTCACGGATGATACACACCGGTGGATTTACCGGGGGCAGATTATTCAGAAAAACAAAAAAGTGGAAGTGGATGCGGTCATCACCAAAATCGAAGAAGGGCCGAATCCCGCAATATGGGCATCAGGCTACCTGAAAGTGGATGATCTGTATATCTATCAGATGAAGAATTTCGGGCTGCGGCTGGTCAGGGATTCAGGGATTTGAAAACTGCTGATGTGCCTGCGGAAATATGCAAAAAACCGCTCCGCTTAATTTTTGCACTCCCGCCAGTCAAATACGGATAAAACAATGGAAGAAATCACAAACATACATGACAGATTTTTCAGGGAAACTTTTTCCCTCCGGGAGATTGCACAGGGCTTTCTGAATGCGTATCTTCCTGATGAAATACGCAGACAGGTAGATCTCAGCACTCTGGATATTGTCAAAGACAGTTTCATTGACAAAGAACTGCGGGAGCATCGTTCCGACATCACCTACACAGTGCGGATGCAGGACGTGACGGTGTATCTTTACCTGCTGTTTGAGCATAAAAGTTTTCCTGATCCGCTTACCGGATTCCAACTGCTGCGGTATATTGTCCGGCTGGGAGAGCATCATTTTCAGCAGAATCCCAGGTCAAAAAAATTTCCGCCTGTGTTTCCCATGGTGTTTTACCACGGAAAAACAAAATGGAAAATACCGGGCAGTTTTCAGCATCTTGTGGAACTGAAAAAAGACAGTCCCCTGAAACCGTACACCCCGGAATTCTGTTTCCGGGTTTATGACATTTCCCATCTCAAAGATGAGGAAATCAGGGGGCAGGTCATGGCCAGGATGGTCATGCTCATTGCAAAGCACATTTTCCGGCCTGATCTGCGGCAGCGTCTTCCGGAAATTCTTTCCATGTGCCGGGAGATTGCGGATCGTCAGACCGCTCTGGAACTGCTTGAAATCATGCTCAGATACGCTGTTCATGTCCGGAAATATGAGGAAAGGGAAATCCGTGAAATACTGACAGAAACAAAACTGGAGGAGGGCATTATGCAGACTTTCATTGACAGATACATTGAGCAGGGACAGCACCAGGGAGAATCCCGTTTTTTCCGGAAAATGATGGAATCCCGTTTTGGCAGCCTGCCGGAATGGGTGATGAAAAAAATTGAGACCGCTCCGCCGGAAACTGTAGAAAAATGGGGCATACGCCTGCTGAAAGCGAACAGTCTGGAGGATGTGCTGGCATCTCACTGACAGGATTAACATCCTCATATTCTGATTTATACGGACAATAAAATGGAAGAAATCACAAACATACATGACAGATTTTTCCGGGAAACATTTTCCCGCAGGGAGATTGCACAGGGCTTTCTGGATGAGTATACCATTACTTGAAACATTTCGGCTGTAAAACACCGCATTCGAAATGCCTGCCTCAGCAGAGTTTATAATATAGTTTAAACAGCCGCGAATGACACGAATCTGCACGGATGCACAAACCATAATTCGTGTCATTCGTGCAATTCGCGGCGTACCATCAAATATTCTGAGTAATGGTATATCTTCCTGATGAGATACACAGACAGTTGGATCTCAGCACGCTGGATATTGTCAGAAGCTGTTTTAAAAATATTTTGCCCTGTTTTTTTGGCGGCAACTGAGGTGCAGAAAGAGACATTATCCGCCTGAACAGACAGAATCGGGCACGATACCGGGTAAAAATCCGGGTGAAATCCCAAAGTTTTTTCGCCCTTATTATTTTTAAAACAGCTTCTTAGATGAAATGTTACACTATCAACCTGGGTTAAAAAATTGCTTATGTACTGCAGTTACAAAACCGCTGTGACCACGCAGGTGATGAATCCGGCAATCATTCCGTAAAAGATGAACAGGGTGGGGCTTCGCATAACCGAAAACCAGTCATCGCCCGGTTTTGCGTATTGCGGGGCATTCATGGCAAAGCATTCCACAGGTTCGGTTTCGGGGTTTACGAGCGGTTCACGCGCTCTGTCATACAATCTTCTGAAGTAGCGTTCCTGACTGAGAAAATAGGCGTCCAGTACCCAAAAGGCAATTGCCGGAAGATAGGAAATAAAGATAATGGTGCTGTTTTTTGCCGAAGCTGACAGCGCAAGCAGCGCGGCCACAACGGTCAGTGACCATCCTTTAAGCATGAATGAATTTCTTGCCATTCTTTCCACAATGGTTTGAATCATTCCCAGATGTTTGATAATCAAATCTTTTTTTTCATCCATTTGTGTTCTCCTGTGATAAATTGAGTCTGAGAAAAAACTTCCGACTGTTTCACACCCTTTGAGACCTCAGGATGATAAAAAATCATGGCAATCCCATAATCCTGAAAATCCCGGTTCAGACATTTGCCTTTCACAGCCCCCGCAATGCCATTGCCGCTTTTTGCGCCCCTTGCGAATCCCCCACCATCTCAAACAGGGCTTTGGCTTTTTCAAAATGGGGGCGGGCCTGTTCCCGGTCGTTCTGATTGCTGTAAAGAAGTCCCAGATTGAAATAGGTCATGGCGGCATTATGCCTGTCGCCGATGCGCTCCATGATATTCAGGGATTTGTGATAATACCCCAGAGCCTGCCCCATGTCGCCCTTCATTTGATACACAGTGGCAATATTTACGTATGTCAGGGCAAGGCCGGGTTCGTCTCCGATCTGCTCAGAAATTTCAACATCTTTCTGATACATCTCAAGGGACTGGTCAAGGTTTCCGAGCTCATGGTGGATAACGCCGAGGTTGTTGTAAGTCTGTGCAATGCCCTGCCGGTTGCCGATGCGCTGTTCGATTTCCAGAGATTTGTGATACATCTCAATGGCGGAATCGTATTTGCCCTGAGCTTGGTAAACATTGCCGAGGTTGTTGTAAACCCCTGCGGCATATCGGTCATTACCGATTTTTATGCTGTACTCCAGGCTCTTTTTGTATGATTCAATCGCCCGATCAAAGTCGCCCTGATTTTTGTAAACAATGCCCAGGTTGCCGTAATTAACAGCTAAACCCTCTTCATTTCCACTTTCTTTATCAATTTCAAGCCCTTTTTTGTAATACTCAATCGCCTGGGGGTAACTGCCCTGCATTCGGTAAGTACTGCCGATCTGATCATAAATGACACCTGACAGGCTCCGGTCTTGGATTCGTTCGGCAAGGGACAGAGCCTGCTGGTATAATTTCAATGCCTGTGGGAATTCACCGTTCTGACGGCAGAGGCGGGCGAGAGCGATGGCTGCTTTGCTCTGTTGGTCAGGACTATTTTCTTTTTCACCTTTATCCAATTGAGCAAAAAAGAACTGTTCGGCTTCCTGCCATTTTCCGGTATTCAGCAGACGTTCTCCGTGAACACCGCATTCATGGGCGGTCATATTTTCAATATCACCTGAATTTCGTGGACTATTGTTTTGGGATTCTATGGCCTGCATGACCATTTCGGCAAGAATTTCATCCGGCATATTCGCAACTTCCGGGTGCTGCTGACGTACCATAGCAAGCAGTTGTTTGATTTCAGGGGGGATTGTCATTGGGTTTTCTCCTTGTTTGTTTAGGGAATGTGTTGTCTGAATCAGGATTCACAGGATTAATGGATTTTCAGGATTAAAAATCGGGGATGATTCTTCAAATCCTGTGCATCCTGAAATCCTGTAAATCCTGTAAATCCTGAAATCCTGTAAATCCTGATTCAGACAATGAAAAGCAGGAACTCCCCGACTTCTCATTTTAATGATGCTTCTTTTCCGCATGTTCAAGTTCAGGGTAATTTTCCATAATAAATGTCAGAGCGTTATCAAGATTTCTTTCTAACAGAGCGTATTCAGTAACATCTGAATTGGGATCATTTACAACCTGATATACAAACCGGTAATTACCCAATATATCAAAAGGCGTTTCTGTTGTATCTTCTTTATTTTTCAAAAGAATAGCCGGTTTACCGAATCCGATCATTACCCCAAGTTCCCACATTACATTCGGATTATTCTCTGATATATCAGCAATGCCAAAATGGGATTCAGCAATCTGACGTTTAATACTTTCCACAACGCTATGATCTCTTACTTCCTGAGATGCGTTCAGTTTTATTCCATGTTTTTTTCCCAATAATTCGGTCAGTTTTGACTTTAGGGAATGAAAGGGTTCTTTGAACGGATACGCAAAAAAACAGGAACGGTACGCATTGAGCCTGATCTGAGGCATTTTCCGCTTCAATTCGTTCAGTTCAATTTCCATGCGTGCATTGAGCGTCTGTATGTCATTGATTGCAAGGGAATTGCCGATCATGGTGGAAATCGCTGCATTGTTGGTTTGGAAAATGATCTCGGCATTTTGGGGAGAAACATAATGATGGGCAAACATCTGGGCATTGTTGTAAATTGCTGTGATTGCAAGTTTGAAGGTTTCATTGCGGGGCATGTCCCGCAACTGCTGCATGAGGGTATTGCCGACATTGAGATGCAGAATGGTATCGTCTCCGCTTTCCCGTGCGGTCTTTTGCCTTTCAATTTTTTCAAACATCTGCCGGATTTGTGCACTGCTGATGCCCAGTTCCGCCCCCACAGAATCAACCCGTTCAAATTCCCTTTCATTCTTTTCAATGGGTCTTGCCACCAGAACCGCAGGCATGGTCAGGGGTTCAAACTGAACCACTTTTGCCTCTGTTTTGACTTGCATTTTAAACTGCCGTTCCAAATCCTTCCATTTGTCATCCAAAGATTCCAGAAACTGAAAAATTGCGCCGGAACCGGTTTCCAGCCGTTCCAGTTTCACACTTTTGCGCCGGGCATATTTTTCCAGAAATTCCTCTTCCATGCCCCAGCTTGCGTCAATCACGGGCAGCCCTTTGTGTGCAAACAGGTATTTATGCTGTGTGCCGGTTCCCCGTTCGGAAAAATAGTAAATCACATCTTTGGACTGCTTCAGGTATTCTTTCATGGAAAGGGGGGCGATGTCTGTGCTGACCTGCACCAGATCGCAGATCCGGTCAAAAAAATCATCATCCTGAACGCACCGGGCTTTGATGATATTATTGTATGTATTAACCACCGTTTTCAGCGTTTCCGGCGATTTTTCCTGAAGGAAAGACAGATACCCAAGAATAATATCCCCCAGCATAGCCCTGATTTTCTGATAATTCTCATCTTTGACCACATCATTCCGGCTCACGGTGGGCATCAGAGCCGGGGTGTTGATAATGCCTTTGATGAACCGCGCCCAGTGGGGCAGCAAATCCTTGTCATTGTCTTTGATGAACATGCGGGAGATGTAAATATCCAGTTCCCCGAAATCCCTGGATAATTCATAGGGAATCATGGGCACGAACAAAAGGCCGGACAAAGGCAGGGGTTCGGAAATCTCAAAAGGCAGGGTGGCAAGGGAATAGAGACCGTATCTGGCCCGGATATAATCGGAAAAATCGGTTTTGCCTTCCTTACTGCTTTCCCAGGGCGGAGTAATGCTGTTGACCTGATTGCCTTTGAGAAAAATCGGCACGGACAGAAAATCCGCATACCGCTTGACTGCCTGACGCAGCCGCTCGTCATCCAGCAGCAGAAGATTGGCATCGGTCAGATGCAGCACCAGCCGGGTTCCGGCTTCGTGCTTTTCTGCCTGCTGCACGGTGTAGTGAATATCCCCTTCGCAATACCAGCGGAAACCTGTGGAACCCGGACGGAATGATTTGGTGAAAACCTCCACGCCTGCGGCAATGGAAAACGCGGAAAGCAGACCGATACCGAACTGCCCGATGAGCAGCAGGGCTTCCTGCGATCCCAAATTGCGAAGATTTTCCCTCTGCATTTTGGTAAAACCCTCGCCGATAGTGGAAAGATATTTGTGCAGTTCCTCCCCGGTCATGCCTGCGCCGTTGTCGGAAAACGTCAGGGTTTTCTGATTCTTGTCAAAGGAGATGTCAATGCGCGGGGAGACAAATCCCCTGTCCTCTGTTTTCCGGACAATGCAGGTATCATGGGCATTCTGAATCATCTCCCGCACAGCCACATCCGGTTCTGAATAGATATTGGTTCCCAGCATCCGCAGCAGGCCGGGCAGGTTGATTTTAATCTCGTGTTTTTCAGGGGAAGAAGTTGGGGAAGTCATGAGCCGTTCCTTAATTGATTATGCAAAATGATTTCAATATGTTCAGATCGGATATTGACCGGAATTCAAAGCCGGACAGACTGTGATGCCCTGCTGGTCTGATCTACAGGCGGTTTAACCTTGTAACAAAAGTAAAGAGAATGGTCAAGTTGACAAAGGATAATTCTTCTGTCAAGAAAAAAAATGAAAATAAGACTTGACAGGGAAAAGCGGAAAATATAGAATTTTGGAAAAATTTTTTTGGGAGAAAAGAAAATGACTTTTTGCAGTTTTCAGAAAAACACAGATATGCGGAACTGGTGCTGGTGGCACAATATGAAAGGTGTGTCTCCGGTACTTTATTCCGTATAAATTTGATATAATTCGGAAAATTCAAAGGATCGCAGGCAGCACCATAAGCCTGCGGTCCTTTTTTTGTTTGCAAAGGCCGCGGAAGATTTCCCGGCCTTTTTTATTTTGGATGATGTTTCTATATACAGATACAAGGAAAGGAAGAACGATGCTGATTCAGCGGTTTCCGGACAAAGAACAGTTTCTTGATATGGCGCGGCAGTCCAATGTGATTCCCGTGTATGCGGAAATTCTGGCAGACACTGAAACGCCTGTTTCCCTGCTGCGGAAATTCTACAACGGCAAAGGCCCGGCATTTCTGCTGGAAAGTGTGGAAGGCGGAGAAAGATGGGGGCGTTACAGTTTTCTCAGTGCCTCGGCCAGAACCCAGGTGCGTGTGTTCCGGCATCATGTGGAAGTGCAGAAAAACGGGGATACGCGCCAGATTGCCCATCATGGTGATCCACTTCCGGTTCTGCGGAATCTGATGAAGGATTTCCGTCCTGCCCCTGTGCCGGGTCTGCCAAGATTCTGGGGCGGTCTGGTCGGATATATGACCTATGAAATGGTCTGTTTTTTTGAAAACATTCCCAACCGGCTGCCGGAAGACAAACCCATTGCACATTTCATGATTCCGGATGAAGTGATTATCTTTGACAATATCCGCAATACCCTGATGGCGGTGGTGATTTCCTTTCCGGGAGAAGACGGGGATGCGGAAACAGCCTATGTGCAGGCCGCCGCGCGTGTGGAAATGATGCTGGCCAAAGTGAATACCTGCATGACAGAAACTCCTGCGCAGGATTCCGGTCTGCGGCTGGATTTGACGCCTGTGTCTGATGATACGGCATATCCGGATATGGTGCGGAAAACAAAGGAATATATCCGGGAAGGGGATATTATTCAGGCTGTGATTTCCCAGCCTTTTTCCTGTGCATCTCCGCCGGATTTATGGAGTCTGTACCGCGCGCAGAGGTTTGTCAATCCCTCGCCTTATCTGTATTTTCTCCATCTGGGCGGAACCGCGCTGGTGGGTTCTTCCCCTGAAACCATGGTGCGGCTGGAAAACCGTGTCGCGACCCTGCGTCCCATTGCAGGAACCCGTCCCAGAGGAAAAAATGAGCAGGAAGACCGCACAATGGCAGATGAACTGCTGCAGGATGAAAAGGAACGGGCTGAGCATCTTATGCTTGTGGATCTGGGCAGAAATGATCTGGGACGTGTCGCGGAAACCGGCAGTGTGCAGGTCACAGATTTGATGGTGGTGGAGCGATATTCCCATGTTATGCACCTGGTTTCCAATATCAACTGCGATCTCAAATCCGAATATGACGCGTGGGATCTGCTGCGGGCAACTTTTCCGGCAGGAACTTTGTCCGGAGCTCCAAAAGTGCGGGCAATGGAAATCATTGATGAACTGGAAAAAACGCCCAGAGGCCCGTATGGCGGGGCAGTGGGATATGTGTCCTTCAGCGGCAATATGGATTTGGCGATTACCATCCGCACGGCGTGCGTGGAAGACAGAAAACTGATTGTGCGCGCGGGAGCGGGCATTGTTGCAGATTCTGATCCGGAAAAAGAGCGTCAGGAAACCGTGAACAAGTCCAAAGCCATTCAGCGTGCGCTGCAACTGGTGCAGGGAAGCAGGGGATAAGGAGAAAAAAAATGCTGCTGATGATTGATAATTATGATTCTTTCACATACAATCTGGTACAGTATCTGGAAGGAATGGGAACTCCGGTAAAGGTTTTCCGCAATGACAAAATCACGGTGCAGGAAATCGAAGAACTGAAACCGGACGGAATTGTGATTTCTCCGGGGCCGGGGCGGCCCGAAACTGCGGGCGTTTCTTTGGAAACCATCAAAAATTTTTCCGGCAAAATTCCCATTCTCGGCGTATGCTTAGGGCATCAGTCCATTGCCGATGCAATTGGCGGAAAAGTGGTTCATGCAAAACGCCTCATGCACGGCAAAACTTCGGTTGTCACTGCGGACGGAAAAAGGATTTTCAAAGGCATAAAAAATCCCTTTCAGGTTATGCGCTATCATTCGCTGGCTGTGTCCAAAGAGCATCTGCCGGACTGTCTGGAAATCACGGCAGAATCTGAAGATGGGGAAATCATGGGCATCCGGCATAAAGAGCATCTGACTGAGGGAATTCAGTTTCATCCGGAATCCATCATGACGCCGGTGGGAAAAAGACTGCTGCGGAATTTTCTCAATATTTCCGTGAACCGGGATTCGGATGAGAGTTTGCAATAATGTTTTGTTTCCCACAGAGGACACAGAGATTTCACAAAGAACACAGAGAGTTTTTTCTGTTTTTGTTTCCCACAGAGGACACAGAGGTTTCACAGAGAACACAGAGATTTTTTCTGTTTTTGTTTCCCACAGAGGACACAGAGGTTTCACAGAGAACACAGAGATTTTTTCTGTTTTAATTTTCCCATAGAAAGAGAAGCTTTTTTTGAAAAGAATGAACAGTTTTTTTCTATTTCTCTCTGTGTCCTCTGTCTGTTCTCTGTGTTCTCTGTGGGAAATATGCTGATAACGCATTTTCCTGCTGGGAAAAGAGATGGAAATTGAAATCAGAAATGCGGCATAATACTGATTCTCCATTGAATTGATACTGATCCGGAGGAGTGCAAAAATTAAGCGGAGCGGTTTTTTGCACATGCGCAACTGCGGAAAAACTGAGGGTATTGGATCAAACCAATGGCGAATCTGTATAACTGATACCAATCCGCTTTCAAAACATGAGCATGCCAAATGCTGCTGTTTCGTGCTGTTTCGTGTTTTTCGTGGCAAAAAAGAGGCATTCCCCGAACTTTGAAAGCAATTTGGTATGACCTTGCGCATTTCCGTCATACCGGAGAAAGTCTGTATCCAGAAATTGCTGGATTCCGGCTTTTGCCGGAATGACAGTGAAATAGAATCAGTCCATGACAAATTATGAAAAACTGTTTCAGGAACAGATGAAGAATCCGGAATTTGCAAAATTCTATTTTGAGGCAGGAACGGAAAGAATGTTAAGCGAACTGCCTGACAATCTGAAGCAGAAAATTTCTGACAATGAACCAAAAGAAATTCTGCTGAAAGCTGTGGAATCAATTCAGGGCAGGATAAAGGATAATATGCACCTGCAAAGTCTGTAACCCTTATTTTTTTCTGAAAAGACAGATTTATCTTAATTCACATAAGGAGAATGACACATGTTTCGGGAAAACCTGCAAAAGATCGTTAAAAGACAGAATCTGGGCGAGGCTGAGATGTCGGCCATGCTGACCGACATCCTGTCGGGAAATATCACGGATGCGCAGATTGGCGCGTTCATGGCAGCACTTGCCACCAAAGGCGAAACCTTTGAGGAAGTCGCGGGCGCGGCACGGGCCATGCGGCGCAAGGCTGTGCGCATTCAGACCGGGGCCTCAGATGTATTGGATGCAGTGGGCACCGGCGGAGACGGAGCCAATACCTTTAATATCTCAACGACCACGGCCTTT
The DNA here is from genome assembly GCA_050180235.1 of Desulfococcaceae bacterium. Classification (GTDB taxonomy): domain Bacteria; phylum Desulfobacterota; class Desulfobacteria; order Desulfobacterales; family Desulfococcaceae; genus JAABRU01. The sequence goes on along the minus strand of JBFXEJ010000003.1, from coordinate 5,522 downwards.
GTGGTCGCAGGATGCGGTGTCACCGTTGCCAAACACGGCAACCGGGCGGTTTCCAGCAAATGCGGCAGCGCGGATATGCTGGAATCTTTGGGCATTAAACTGAATACCCCGCCCGAAGTGGTGGAGGAGGCTGTGCGGGAAATCGGCATCGGATTTCTGTTTGCGCCGCTTTATCACAGTGCCATGAGATTTGCCGCCACAGCGCGGAAAGAGGTGGGGCTGCGCAGTATTTTCAATATGCTGGGGCCGCTGACCAATCCGGCAGGGGCCAACTGCCTGCTGCTGGGGGTGTATGCTCCGGAACTGACAGAGATGTTTGCCAATGCACTCCGTCTGCTGGGCGCAAAAAGGGCTTTTGTGGTTCACGGTCATGACGGACTGGATGAAATTTCTGTCTGCGCGCCTACGCGGATTTCCGAACTTCAGGACAATATGATTCGCACGTATGACATCCGGCCAGATCAGTTTTTCAAAAAAACAGCATCGCCTGAAGATTTGGCAGGGGGCGATCCTGCGGAAAATGCGCTTATCACCCGAAACATTCTGGAAGGGGAAAAAGGCGCAAAACGCAATGTGGTTTTGATCAACGCGGCTGCGGCATTGGTTGCTGCCGGAAAAGCCCCTGATTTCAAAGAGGGAATCGCTCTGGCTGAAGTTTCCATTGATGAGGGAAAAGCAATGGAAAAACTGCAGAGATTGATTCAATACACACAGGAAAACGGTTAAGATGAGTACAGATATTCTCAGCAGAATTGTGGAAACCAAAACCGCAGAAGTGACCGAATCCAAAAAAAAGATTTCGGAATCTGATTTGCGGAAACAGGCTGAACAGCGGAAGGAATTCCGCCCCTTTTTTCAGCGGCTGGCAAAACCCGGAGCCTCCGGAGTCAATATCATTGCGGAAATCAAACGAGCGTCTCCGTCCAAAGGGCTGATCTGCCCTGATTTGAATCCGGCAATGTATGCACAAAAATACGAAAAAGGCGGAGCAGCCGCGCTGTCGGTTCTGACCGATACACAGTATTTTCAGGGCAGTTTTGCAGATTTCAAAGCTGCTCGGCAGGCATGTCAATTGCCCATGCTGCGAAAGGATTTCCTGATTTCCCCTTATCAGATTTATGAATCAGTTGTTCTGGGAGCAGATGCCATTCTGCTGATTGTCCGCATTTTGGAGCCGGAGCAGTTGAAAGAATATCTGCAACTGTCCGGGGAACTGAAATTGGACGTGCTTACGGAAGTGCATTCGGAAAGCGAATTGGAAATTGCAGACAAAGCCGGTGCAAAACTTGTTGGGGTGAACAACCGTAATCTGAAATCCTTTGAAACTGATATTTCCCGCGCGGCAGCAATGGTTTCCCGTTTTTCATCGGATTTGGTGCCTGTAGCAGAAAGCGGCATTCATACCAGAGAGGATATTATCATGCTGCAAAAAGACGGAATTTTCAATTTTCTCATTGGTGAAAGCCTTGTGCGCTCTTCTGATCCGCAGGCATTTCTGAAAACATTAATGGGTAGGTAGAATCTTATGATACCCCTTCCCTTGAGGGAGGGGCAGGGGAGGGTGAATTTTGTCTCCCCTCCCTTGAGGGAGAGGCAGGGGAGGGTGAATTTTGTCTCCCCTCCCTTGAGGGAGGGGCAGGGGGAGGGTGAAAACAGGACAGACCGAACTGAAATCTTATGATTCCCCTCCCTTGAGGGAGGGGCAGGGGAGGGTGAAAACAGAGCAGAATGAATTCTGATTTAGTCAAAAAAGCCAAAGAATTACGAAAGAATTCGACAGATGCTGAGAAAATACTGTGGCATCATTTACGGGCAAAGCAATTGGGTGCAAAATTCCGCAGACAGGAACCAATCGGAAAATATATTGTTGATTTTGTATGCTATTCAAAAAGATTGGTGCTTGAGATTGACGGAGGCCAACATGCTTTGGCTGAAAATTCCATAGAGGATAAAAAAAGAGATTTCTTTCTGAACAGTCAGGGATTCAAAGTGCTTCGATTTTGGAATAATGATGTCTTAAAAAATACTGAAGGTGTCATAAAAAAGATATTGGATGAGATAATCTGAAATTATGACAGATTTTCACCCTCCCCCTGCCCCATCCCTCAAGGGAGGTGTTTTATGTAAAACAATATTGGATGAGAGATAATCTGAAATTATGACAGATTTTCACCCTCCCCCTGCCCCATCCCTCAAGGGAGGGGGGACTTACATATAATGGAGAATCAAATGAAACATAAACCCCAGGTAAAAATCTGCGGACTGACAGATGTGCACCAGGCTGTGCAGTGTGCGGAAATGGGAGCAGACGCGATTGGCTGTGTGTTTTTTCACCGAAGTCCCCGGAATCTCAGTGCTGAACAGGCAAAGGCAATCTGCTCTGCACTGCCTTCGCATATCGCGACTATCGGTGTTTTTGTGGATGAACCTTTTTCCTTTGTCATGGAAAAAGTTGAATACTGCGGACTCAGGGGCGTGCAACTGCACGGACAGGAATCGCCGGAAATGGTGGATCGTCTGAAATCTGAAGGGCTGATTGTCATCAAAGGTTTGTTTGCCAGCCGCAAACCCGGTCTGGATCAGGCTGCACAATACAATCCCACAGCGTTTCTGGTGGAATGCGGAAAAGGCATTCTGCCGGGCGGAAATGCCAAAACATGGAACTGGGCAGAGGCGCGGGAATTCGGGGAAACATATCCACTGGTACTCGCGGGCGGACTTTCCGCAGACAATATCATTCAGGCAGTGGCAGACAGCCAGCCGGATGCAGTGGATCTGAGTTCAGCTTTGGAATCCTCGCCCGGCAAGAAAGATATGGAAAAGGTCATAATTTTTATGGAAAATCTTGGCAGATGCAGTGTGAACAGAGAAACAAGGAGAATTTTTACATGACAATCCAGAATACAGTTTCAAATTCTTATCCGGATGCAAAAGGCCATTTCGGCCCCTATGGCGGACGCTATGTGGGAGAAACCCTGATGCCCGCGCTGCTGGAACTGGAGCAGGCCTATCATCAGTATGTGCCGGATACCAAATTTCAGCAGGAACTCAGCGATCTGCTGAAATACTATACGGGACGGCCTACGCCATTGTTTTATGCCAGACGCCTGAGTGCGTATCTCAATGGCGCGGCTGTTTATCTCAAACGGGAAGATCTGACCCATACCGGCGCGCACAAAATCAACAATACATTGGGACAGGCATTGTTAGCCAAATACATGGGAAAGAAAAAGGTGATTGCCGAAACCGGCGCTGGTCAGCACGGTGTGGCAACCGCAACTGTCGCGGCTCTGTTCGGCATGGAATGCAAAGTTTTCATGGGAACTGAGGATGTGCGGCGTCAGGCTCCCAATGTGCGGCGCATGGAACTGCTGGGAACGGAAGTGGTTCCGGTCGCGTCCGGAACCGGCACACTGAAAGATGCCATGAATGAGGCATTGCGCTACTGGGTGGGCGCAGTGCAGGACACTTTTTATATTATCGGTTCTGTGGCAGGGCCGCATCCCTATCCGGCTATGGTTCGGGATTTTCAGAAAATCATCGGTGAGGAATGCCGTACCCAGATTATGGAAATGGCAGGAAGAATGCCGGATATGCTCATCGCGTGCGTGGGCGGGGGCAGCAATGCAATGGGCCTGTTTTATCCTTTCCGCAATGAAAAACAGATTGAAATTGTGGGCGTGGAAGCAGCAGGAAAAGGCATTGCAAGCGGCAAACACGCGGCTACATTGGGAGAAGGAAAAGTGGGCGTTCTGCACGGCTCCAAATCCTATGTTTTGCAGGACAGAGACGGCCAGATTACAGAAGCCCATTCCATTTCCGCAGGACTGGATTATCCCGGTGTCGGGCCGGAGCATTCTCTGTTCAAAGACACAGGCCGGGTACGGTATGAATCCATCACCGATGATCAGGCCATGAACGCATTCAACACCCTTTGTCTACAGGAAGGAATCATCCCCGCGCTGGAAAGCTCCCATGCAATGGCACAGGCCATGATTGAAGCCCCGAAAATGGCAAAAGACAAAATCATCATTGTCAATCTTTCCGGCAGAGGGGATAAGGATTTGGGCATTGTGACCGAATATGAAAACAGCAGAAAATCCTCAGTGCCGAAGTGAAAGATTGGCAGTGCATTTGTATTTCTTTCCCACAGAGAACACAGAGAGTTGCACAGAGAACACAGAGAATTTTTTGTTGAAAAACAATGAAATCCTCTGTGTCCTCTGTGGGTGTTTTTTCTCTGTGATCTCTGTGGGAAACCCCAGACCGGAGTGCCAAAGTGAAAGATTGGCAGTGTTTATTCTTTCCCACAGAGAACACAGAGAGTTGCACAGAGAAAACAGAGAATTTTTTGTTCAAAAACAATGAAATCCTCTGTGTCCTCTGTGTTTTTTTTCTCTGTGTCCTCTGTGGGAAACTTTAATTTTACAGGAGAAATGATAATGAACCGCATTCAGAAACGGTTTGACATATTAAAGCAGAAAAAGGAAAAGGCATTGGTGGGGTTTGTTTCCGCGGGTGATCCGGATATGGAAACATCTCTGAATATCGTAAAAACCATGTGTGATGCAGGTCTGGATGTGCTGGAACTGGGCATTCCCTTTTCCGATCCCACATCTGACGGACCCCTGATTCAACGCTCTTCCGCTCGCGCGCTGGCAAAAGGAGCCACTCTGAAAAAAGTGCTGGAAATGACTGCCGATGTGCGTGCGCATACGGCTGATATTCCTATCATTCTTTTCAGTTATTACAATCCCATCTTAGCTTATGGAAATGAAAATTTCTACCGTGATGCAGTCACAGCAGGAGCAGACGGGTTGCTTATTGTGGATCTGCCGCCGGAGGAATCAGAGGAAATGACATCCCAATGGACAGGAAAAAATTTGGATCTTATCCGTCTGGTCGCGCCCACAACGCCAAAGGAAAGAATGAAACAGATTGCAGCCGGAGCCTCCGGATTCCTGTATCTGGTTTCCAAAGTGGGTGTAACCGGCAGCGCGGGACTGGATACAGGAGACGTGGGACTGCATACCAACATCCTGCGATCTGTCACCAATCTGCCAATATGCGTGGGATTTGGCATTTCCACAGCAGAGCAGGTTGCAGCAGTGGCATCCGTGGCAGACGGTGTTGTAATCGGCAGTGCATTTGAAAAACTCATTGAGGAAAATATCAGCAACCCGCAACTGGTCTCCATGATGGGTCAGAGAGTGAGGGAGTATAAGGCGGCAACCGTGATCTGAAACAAATTTTAATCAGTAAATCTGAAATATTGCACATATCCTTCCGCCCCTGTTTTAAGGGGCGGGGGACTCACCGGATTCAGGCTGATACTTTCGCCGTTCTCCCTTTCCCTGAACGCATCTCACTTTCAGAACATAAGGTGATTTCCATTAATGATTATACCGTTTTTCGTAGGGTGGGCACGGTTTTTTGTGCCCGCCGTTTCAGCAGGACGGCGGGCACAAAAAAACGTGCCCACCCAACAAAGATGGTACATTTATTCATGGAAATCGCCTAAT
>JBFXEJ010000002.1:0-138212 GCA_050180235.1 Desulfococcaceae bacterium | reverse complement strand
GTATACATTAACCTGCTGATTTTTTTTAAAGAGCTGTGCAATACCGGTTCGCCATTGGTTTTATACAATGCGGAATGCAAATCCGGAGGAGTGCAAAAATTAAGTGGAGCGGTTTTTTGCACATGCGCAACTGCGGAAAAGCTGTCGGTATTGTATCAAATCAATGGCGAACCGGTATAATACCAATTCTCCATTGAAAATATACTTATGATTAGGTTTCCCACAGAGAACACAGAGAGAAAAAAACCACAGAGAACACAGAGGAAACAACTCACCTTATTGTATAAATTCAATAGCGAACCGGTATAATATGACTTAGGCGATTTCCATGAAAAAATGTACCATCATTGTAGGGTGGGCACGGCTTTCTGTGCCCGCCGTCCTGCTGAAACGGCGGGCACAAAAAGCCGTGCCCGCCCTACGAAAAACGGTATAATCATTAATGGAAATCACCTTAAAGCAATTTCCTGGGTGCCGGACTGAAAGTCTGGCAGTCATTCCGGAATCATTCCCACAGGGCATCCCGCAGCCCTGAAGTTCTGCGGATGTTCCGTGACACGGCAGAGCTGAAAACCTCTTCGGTTCCCCATATCTCTGCACGGCTGACCGCTCTTGTGATGCCGGTATAAAGCAGTTCACGGGTCAGCACAGGGGAATCCTGATCCGGCAGAATCAGCACCACCCGGCCAAATTCTGATCCCTGGCTTTTGTGAACCGTCATGGCAAACACGGTTTCGTGTTCCGGCAGGCGCATAGGATTGAATTTGCGGAAGATATTCCCATCTCCCCGGAAAAAAATCCGGATATTGTCTCCGTTATCCGGATCAGGCAGGGCAATGCCCACATCACCGTTGAACAGATCCAAATGATAGTCATTCCGGCTGATGAGAACAGGCCGGCCTTTATACCAAGCGCCGGAAGCATGGATAATGCCTGCTGCTGACAGAATCTGTTCTGTCAGCCGGTTGATTTCTTCCACCCCAAAAGGCCCTTTGCGGAGAGCGCAGAGAATGCGGAAACTGTCAAAAGCCCTGAATACTGCTGTAGGATTATAGGGATTTTTCAGATAATCCCCGTATCCTTTTATGATGGTTTCCTTCAGCGCACCGCCCAGATCACGGGATCGCGGCAGTTCTTTCCATGAAATATCCGGATATTCGCCACTTTTGAGCAGGGCAGCGGCTTTTGTGCTGCTGCCTTCGTTGATGGCCTGACTGAGAGCCTGTATGCCTGTCGCGTCCCCAAAGCGGTGGCTTTTCTGCAACTGAACAATGCAGTCACAGATTTCAGGCTCATCTCCTTTGGCTTTGCATTCAAGTTCCTGTCCTGCAAATTTTTTCAGATCACGGCAGAAATTTTGGGAAAAAGGATGCACATTTCCGGTGTCGCAGATGTCACCCAGCACATATCCGGCTTCCACAGAGGTAAGCTGATCTTTGTCTCCCAGCAGGATAAGCCGCGCAGGTTCCGGCAAAGCCTGCACCAGTTTGGACATAAGAGCCATATCCACCATAGAAGCCTCATCCACGACCACAACATCCGCAGACAAAGGATTTTCCGCATTATGGCGGAAATCCGGGGAACCGGAAATATAGCCCAGAAGACGGTGTATTGTGGATGCTCCGCTTTCCATATCCTCCTGGATGATTTTTCCGAACCTGGCCTTTTCCCGGACAATGGCCTCCTGCAGTCTTGCGGCTGCCTTGCCTGTGGGCGCTGTCAGGGCAATGCGCAGTTTTTTTTCTCCTGCCTGTGCCGTAAGCAAAGCCAGAATCCGGGCAACTGTTGTGGTTTTGCCTGTGCCGGGGCCTCCGGAAATCACGCAGAATTTTCTGGTCATGGCAGCAAACGCTGCCACTTTCTGCCAGTCGGTTTCCCCGGTTTCAGGTGAGGGAAAAAGCAAATCCATTATGTTTTCCGGCAGGGATACGGATTCAGGCGGATCTGCCACGCGTTTCAGGATCAGTTCCGCGAGATGCTGTTCATATTCCCAATAGCGGTGCAGATAGAGACGGTTTTTATGATCCAGCACCAGAGGCTTAAAATCTCCGGGTTTTCCCGCCACTCCGGACGAACCGAGCACGGCAAGCCAGTCTTCCAGAGCCGGACAGACAACAGGTATGCTGTTTTTCCCTTCTTTCAGACTGGTTCCGGCTGCGGATGTCAGATCCATGCAGATATGTCCGTTGCGCTGACTTCTGCTGACCAGGGCTGCGGACAGAAGAATTTCTTCAGATTTTTTGTCTGCAATTTTCCACAGAAAATCCGCAAAACGGATGTCAAGGGAGGAGAATGCGCCGCAGTCATACAAAGGGGAAAGACGGGTGCTTTTTTTCATGACTCACTGCTTATCTTCGGTAATAACCTGACCGCGTGAAGTAAAGGATATGCCCTGCTGGTTTTTGGTTCCGATCATGATACTTTCGATCAGAGGCATGTTCACAGGTATGTCCGATGTCCATTTCACCAGAAATTTTGCTCCTGATCCGCCGGTTCTGTCTGATTCCCTTATGATATACCGGGCAGATGCCAGAGGTTTGACTTCCAAAGGGCTTTTGAGATAATTCGACAGCATTTTCCCGTCCGTGTCATAATAATCCACCGAAACCAGGGTTACGGAATGGTTTCTGTCTGTGTTGCGGATGCTCAGAGTTGTAGTCAAATCAAAGGGATGTTCCCGATCTCCGCTGTAAATATGTGAATACACAGCCACATACACGGTCTGACCTTTGGACAGGACAATTTCCTGACTTTGGCCGGGGTAAACAGCGACTGCCGGAAACACTGTAAGTATAAGGCTGTACAGAATGAATTTGAAAAATGTGTTGGGGATTTTCATTTTTATTCTCCTTTGGATGATGTTTTCATACCGATTCTCCATTGAATTGATACTGATCCGGAGGAGTGCAAAAATTAAGCGGAGCGGTTTTTTGCACAGCCGGAACTGCAATATTGGATTAAACCAATGGCGAATCGGTATCACTCCCATATTTCCCGCTTGTCTTTACCGAGATATGCGCGCCGGACTTCCTGATTTTCCAGCAGCGCATCTGCTTTGTCCTGAATAATGATTTTTCCGGTTTCCATCACATAGCCCCGGTCTGCCACTTTCAGAGCAGCATTTGCGTTCTGTTCCACCAGCAGCACGGTAAGCCCTTCTTTTTCCCGCAGTTGTGAAATAACGCGGAAGATGTCTTTGACAATCAGGGGCGCAAGTCCCATGGAAGGTTCATCCAGCAGGAGCAGTTGAGGTTTGAGCATTAAAGACATAGCAATCGCGAGCATCTGCTGTTCTCCTCCGCTCAGGGTTCCCGCGTACTGTTTCTTCCTCTCCCGGAGAATGGGAAACATGTCAAACATTTCCTCAATGCCAGCCTGCAACTGCTTTTTTCCGTGAAGTCTGTGCATCAGGTAGCCACCGATTTCCAGATTTTCCTCCACAGTCATGGGCCGGAATATCTGGCGTCCTTCCGGAACCTGGGCAATGCCGAAACGCACCAGTTTTTCCGCGCGCATATTGGTGATGTCTTTGTCTTTGAAAAATATCTGCCCCTCCTGCACAGGATGCAGTCCGCTGACAGAGCGCAGGGTCGTGGTTTTTCCAGCGCCGTTTGCGCCGATAAGGGTGACGATCTCCCCTTTGCTGACATGAAGGGAGACATTTTTCAGCACACGGATCAGGCCATAGGATGTATTGATGTTTAAAAGACGTAGCATAATAAAATTATTATATCATAAATCTCATGCGGAGTCAATATTTTGAAGTTTTGCAGAAGGTCTGATGGATCAGTTCTTACCGGCTGCATAGCACAGGAATTTCCGTTAGGTGATTTCTGAAAATAAATATCCCGGTTCAGTTCACAGGCACAGAGCAAAAGCTGGAAGCTTTTGCTACTTTTCTGGTATATTCTTTCCTGGAAATCACCTTAGTGGGTCAAACCGGCTGATGATGCGGAAAAAAACTCTACACTACCTTCGGTGAGGGGAATTTCAGAATCAACTGATTTGATCCACTATCAAATTTCCCGCAGAGGACACAGAGTGTTTTCCCCTGTGTCCTGTAAAAATACTTACATTTCAACAGATTTTTTTCTATGACTGTCTGAAAAAATGAAAGCATGTTCCTCTTTGGGAGCCTGCTTTTTCTGTTTGACTTTTGCAGGGGACAAGTTATGATTGGACAGATGAATTCATCTGATCCGCTGTCATATTATACCGTCTGCATCCGCCGATATGATGAGACTGTGTAAAATTTCATAACTATTTTGAAAAACAGGTAAAAACTGTGGAAAAATTTTCATCCTGCAGGCCGGTAAACACAAAACTTCATTATCATCACATGTTATGCACCACCGTCATACCGGCGAAAGCCGGAATCCGGAACATATTGGAATTAATGAATTCCGGCTTTCTCCGGAATGCTGATAAAAAAATAACTTCCTGATTTTTAGGTGATTTCTGAAAATAAATATCCCGGTTCAGTTCACAGTCACAAGGCACAGACCGGAAGCCTGTGCTGCTTTTCCGGGATATTCTTTTCTGTAAATCACCTGATTTTTATAAGGGCTGCGTAACATGAATTATTTAAAAAAAAGCACAGAACGTCTGTCCAGATGGTTTCTTGAGTTTCCCGCGCGCATTTCCATTGGCGGCTTTATCCTGCTTATAAGTATCGGAACCTTTCTGCTCATGCTGCCCATCTCATCAGCAGGTGTGCGCATGGGATTTACTGACGCCATGTTCACGGCCGCATCCGCAGCATGTGTCACCGGGCTTGCCGTGGCAGATACGGGAACATTTTTCAGCCCCTTTGGACAGACCGTCATTCTGATTCTGATTCAGGCAGGGGGGCTGGGCATCATGACCCTTTCCACACTGATTCTTCTGATAGCGGGAAAGCGGCCGGGCATGACGGACAGGCTTGTCATTCAGGATACCTTCACCCACAGAAAAGAGCAGGGGGCTGCCGAGATCATCCGTGATGTAATGGTATTTGCCCTGATTCCGGAACTTATCGGAGTTATCATCCTGTTTTTCTGTTTTCTGCCCGGAAACAGTGCGGGCCGGGCAGTATGGCTTTCAGTTTTTCATTCGGTAAGCGCATTCTGCAACGCTGGATTTTCCCTTTTTTCCGACAGTCTGGTGCAGTACCGGGAAGATTGGATGATAAATCTGACCGTCTGTTTTCTGATAATTACCGGCGGCATTGGTTTTCTGGTACTTTCGGAACTCAGACGGCTCGTTCCTTTTAAAAAAGATACCTGGCATCAGCTCAGTCTCCATTCCAAACTGGCCCTTTCCACCACTGCGGTTCTGCTGGCCGTAAGCACCCTGCTGATCCTGATGATGGAATGGCGCAATACCCTGGCTCCGCTGTCGGTTCCGGGACGTTTTCTGTCCGCATTTTTTCAGGCTGTGAGCGCACGCACAGCCGGATTCAACAGCCTGCCTGTGGAAGCTCTTGCTGATGAAACCCTTTTTCTTGTTATTATGCTCATGTTCATCGGAGCGTGTCCAGGTTCCTGCGCGGGAGGTGTTAAAACCACAACATTTTCCACACTTGTGCTGCTGGGATTTTCCCGTATCCGGGGCTATGATTATCCGCAGATATTCCGCCGTACCATTCCGGTTTCAGCCGTATGGAAAGCTGTCAGTCTGGTAATTCTGAGCATGATGCTGATCTCAGGAGCGGTTATGCTTCTGATGATAACAGAACTTGGTGATATTTCACATCTGAAATCCAAAGGGAAATTTCTGGAATATCTTTTTGAGGTGGTCAGTGCGTTTGGAACAGTAGGGCTTTCCACAGGGGTAACCGGCGGGCTTTCTGTTCCGGGAAAACTGATTATCACTGTGCTGATGTTTGTGGGACGGCTGGGGCCGCTGGTTATCGGCATTGCCATCAGCCGGAAGCGTGTCAGTCTGTACCATCACGCAGAAGAAGATATTATGATAGGATAGACAATGAAAAAACAGTTTGCCATTATCGGTATGGGGAATTTCGGTTATTATCTGGCCATCCATCTTTGCGGAAAAGGGCATGAGGTGCTGGCCATTGACAAAAAACCGGCCATGATTCAGGATATCAGGGACCATGTGAGTCAGGCTGTGGTGGCTGATTCAACAGATATTAAAGCTCTGGACTCGCTGGGTATCAGGGAAATGGATACTGTGGTGGTCTGCATAGGCACCAATCTGAGTGATTCCATTCTCACCACCCTCAATCTGAACGATCTGGGCGTGAAACATCTGCTTGCCAAAGCAACCAGTGATTCACACGCGCGCATTCTCAAAAAAATCGGTGCTCATGAAATTGTTTTCCCGGAAAGGGATCAGGCCAGCCATCTGGGGGAAAGGCTCCACAATCCCAATCTGCTGGATTATCTGCCGTCCATTCAGGGATACAGCATTGTCCGGATTCCGCCGCCCAAATCCTTTTTGGGAAAGGCATTGAGGGAACTTAACCTGATCAACCGTTTCGGTGTTCAGGTTGTGGCCATACGGAAAAAAGATTCGGAAGATTTGAATATCATTCCAACAGCCAATTATGAACTTATGGAAGATGATCTGATGATCATCTTAGGTCCGAATGACGCCCTGAACCAGTTGCAGAAGAAGGATGTATAAAAAACAGGCAGTTTTCAAAGACAGGGAAACCTGACCGGGCCGGAGACAGCCAATGCGCAACTGTTTCTCAGATTTCATATTAGCGTTTGCAAAAAACCGCTCCGCTTAATTTTTGCACTCCTCCGGATTTATGTTCTGTACCGTATAGAATCAATAGAGAATCGGTATAATACGGAGGATATGAGCATTTTACAGGCAAAAGCGTTTGAACATGCTGAAATTTTTAACTGTTTTTAAAATAACAGTTCAGAAATCATTTCCGTTATTTTCACTGTTTTTTCAGCAGAATCCTGTCCATAGCCTCTTTAAATGCAGTGCGCACCTGCTTATTTTTGTCAGACAGCCCTTTGACCAGATGCGGCACGGCTTTTTTCGCGGGCGGCCCAATTTTCCCCAGAATTTCCGCAGCCGCGCAGCGCACAAACCACTGCTCTGCCGAAAGTTTTTCTGCAAGTGCGGGAACAGCCTGCGGGGCTTCCCCGCTTTGGGCCCATTGCGGATCAGTCTGTTCCAGAAGCTGAGCGGCCGCATCCGCGATCATTTTGTTGCTTTCGGTCAGCAGGGGAATAAGATGCCGGATAGCTCCTCTGCCAATTGCCGCGAGCGCTTCCGAAGGACGCTGCCAGGCAGACTGTCCGCCTGTGAGAGCCTGCAAAAAAGGCAGTATCACCTGCGCGGCCTCTTCCCGATCCCGCCACATGGGATCAATGGTTCCCAAAGCCATAACAGCAGCCTGCCGGACAGCCTGCTCTTCATCAGCCAGTATTTCCAGCAGATGGGCAATGGCCTCAGTCGCGGGGGGTTCCAGTTTTCCCAAAGACAAAGCGGCATTTTCCCGTATTTTTTTATCACTGTCTCTGAGTGCATTCACAAAGCGCACCACCTCTTCCCGATCACTCTGAATAACAGGTTTGCCGGATTTTTCCTTATCATCTTCATCAAAATTATGATCTTTGAGCATAATCCGATCCAGAGCGGCTTTGAAGGTGGCGCGGATGGTTTTGTTGGTGTCGGCCATTCCCTTTACAAGCTGGGGCACAGCCTGTCTGGCCGGAGGGCCGATCATTCCCAGCACTTTGGCGGCTGAACTGCGCACATACCAGTTTTCATCATACAGTGCCGCAGTAAGGGCAGGAACCGCATCCGCAGCCTCAGCGGTTTTCGGCCAGTTGGGATTGACTGCTTTCAGGATTTTTGCGGCTTTGCTCTGGAGATTCCGGTTCATGGATGCCAGATTTTCCGCAAGAAGGGGAATCGCTGAAAAACCGATTTTCATCAGGGCCTCATCAGGTTTTTCATATGCGGACTGATCCCCCTGTTCCAGTGCAGTGATAAAACGCCGCGCTGCCTCACGTGCCTCATCTGTTTTGCGCCACTGCGGATCAATGCTGTCAAGCGCATTCATAACCGGTTCAGTGACAGTGCTGTCATTTTCTGCCAAAGTATCAAGAAGACGGGGCATGGCGGGTCTGGCCTCAGTTCCCATTTTTTCCAGCAGGGCAATGGCTGAACGCCGCATATTGTTGTCTGAAATGGCCTGTATCAGTTGGGAAATGATCTCTTCTGATTCCGGGCCTATAAGTCCGAGTATTCTGACAGCAGATCTGCGGGCATTGCCGTCTTCCTCTGTCATCATCCGGATATAGCGCCGGATTTCATTTTTGGCATTTTCCTCTTTTTTCCACAGGGGACTGATCTGCTCTGCAATATCAAGAATAATCCGGCTCAAATCCTCTGACGCGTTTTCCAGTCTGCGGATCAGCCGGGGAATGGCAGAGGCTCCGATCTGCACCAGTGTATCTGTCCCGATGCGCCGCATTCCGCCATCGTCACTTTCAATAAGATTTATCAGTTCCGGCACTGCCATTTCTGCGTTCTCCCCCATCTTGCCCATCATTCGGGCAGCGCTCATCTGAATATCCCTGTCACTGTTTTTAAGCATCCGGATCAGATCCGGTATGATTTTGCGTGCATGTAAGCCGGCTGTCCATTGCGGATCAATCTTTTCCAAAGCATCGGATGCGGCATTGCGAATCTGGGAACTGCTGTCTGAGACCAGTTTCACAAGATTGGGAATCGCGGATTCTGCCACTGACCTGCGCTGGGCCAGTCTCCCGATAGCCGCCACCCGTTTGTCTGTGCCATATTCAGAGGATACAGCAATCAGGGACATTTTCTGAATAAACTCCCCGCTGGCCAGCAGACGCAGCACATGACGGTTGGACAGACCGATCAGGCACAGACCGAAAAGAATCCGGAAAACAAGAGACAGTCCGGACAGCCATCCCTTTGTCTCCCAGGGAAAAAAGGACAATCCGAACAAAGGCATGGCATCGCCTATATCCAAAGTGTTCAGGATACTGTTCCACAGACACATGGCCCATTTTCCCGTATCCCAGTGATTACTCCAGGCATATCCGGACAGGGAAAGAACAGTGATGACCATTCCCCGTATGGCATATTTTTTCGCGGTTCCGCCCGGAAATGTGAGAAACGCGGGGCTGTTGAAAAGACTGAAGAGAAAACCCAGGACAAAAAAAGCCGCAGAAAGATTCAGTCCCAGAAGGGAAAGCCGTGCCCAAAGGCTTTGGGGAATAATTTTTTCTGTAAAGTTTATATGGTATAATTCAATGATGTCAGCAACATCAAGGGCTTTCAGAACATGGCTTCCTGAATACATGATCCAGTCCTGCCAGTGCGGGGCCCGGGCATAACTGTAATGGATTTCTCCGGGCATCTGATGCAGCAGAAAGAACATGCGGCACAGCAGTGCCATCTGAAAGAAAAAAATCAGCAGTGTAAAAGAGGATATGGACTGACGCCGGAACAGGGTAAACAGCAGCACAAAAAAATTGAGAACAGCAATAGCGCTGATGATTTGCAAAGTCATTCCGGTATCTTTGAGAAAAAAACTTACGATCAGGCAGAGTGCGGAAATCCCGGCTGCCAGTTTTTCATACATTCCCTTTGCCATTTCATCTCTCCAATTTACTTATATTGAACCGGTTTATTTTTTGGTAGTGGGTCTGCACATACTGACAAAAAATTAACTATTTGATATTATTATATTTTAAAAAATATACTGATTTTTGTCTATACATAATAAATACAAATAGTTATACGATACATCCATGATACTGCTTATACTGATTATAAATAACATATTGATTTATATATTAAAAAAATCAGTATGAGCAGTCCCACTACCTATTTTTTTATAATGTTTCAGCTTTGGTTTTTTACGGCACAGAAACTGCCTGCCGCCGGTAACATTTTTTTTCAGTCTGCCCGAAGGGTTTTTCAGGTCGGAAACGATGATTTTTTTCTGTCCAGACTGCCCTGCAAAAATCATGCCCAAAAAAACCAAAATTGAAACATTATATTTCAATGGTTCGGTAATTTTTTCTGCTGTGCAACACGATAAACCAGGCAGTTAAAATATAAATTCCTTCATATAAACATTCCTGGGCCTGAGATTGCTGCTGATCCGCTTTTTGCTCAGTTTGCCTGTAAGCTGATAAAGGGAAACAATTGAATCATCAATGGATTTTGCCAGATAATAGACATCTGTGGATGTAATCTCTTCGGCTGTCTGCCCGAATGCGCCTGCCGGAAGCAGCGCAAGAACCAGAATGGACATGACCTTAACTACAAAACGCTTTTGCCGGTTTTTCATAAACGTCTCCTTTTTTGCTTTGGAAAGTAGCACAGGCTTCCAACTTGTGCATAACCGTTTCCTTAAGGTTCCCCTCCCTTGAGGGAGGGGCAGGGGAGGGTGAAAATATCATCTGATTACAAACTGCTGTTTTTCCCCATCCCCTGACCCCTCCCACCGGGGGGAGGGGAATTTTCTGCTTAAGGTGATTTCTGAAAATAAATATCCCGTTTCAGTTCACAGGCACAGGGCAAAAGCTGGAAGCTTTTGATACTTTTCCGGTATATTCTTTTCTGGAAATCACCTAAGGAAACGGCATTGACTTTAAGATGCACAGACTGGAACCTTGTACCGATTTGATTTTTCAATCCATGAAAATTATGGTTCAGACAGTTTGAACTTACTCATGCGTTATATACAGCGTAAATTATTCTGATACATTTTGCAAGTGAATTTTATTCATAAGACTGTAAGATATGCAGAATTGGGAAAAACAGCAGAAATCAGGGGATAAATAAGTAGGCAAACAAAAATTTTCGTGTATTCAAAAAACCGATTAGTGTCCGATCATAGTTGAAATGTGAAATAAAACACATTATAATTATCCATGATGTTCATTATATAGAGAGAATTACATTTTTCAGGAGATATATTATGGATGACCTTTCACATTTCTGCTGTCAGAACAAAGAATGCAGTGATTATGGAAAACGCGGTGCGGGAAATCTGACTGTATGTATGCATTACGGGAAACAGAATAAAAGATTACTGTACTGTCGAACCTGCAGAACCCGTTTTTCCGAACGGAAAGGAACAGTACTGTTCGGCTCCCGTCTGCCGGAAGAAAAAGTTGAATCCGTCCTGCAGCACATTCAGGAAGGGTGCGGAGTCCGTAAGACAGAACGTCTGACCGGTGTAAACAAAGATACTGTTATACGTTACAGCAGGCCTGCAGGAGAACATTCAAAAAATCTGCATGACGGCCCGGTGTCTTTTTCCCCCGGAAACCCGTGAGGGGCAGTTTGATGAAAAGTGGTCGTTTGTGGGAAAAAAAGAGAAAAAATGTAACCCGGACGATCCTGCGGATGAAAGGATGGGTGACAATTGGGATCACGTTGCATTTGATCCCGAACACCGTCTTGTGCCCGCAGCTGTTCCCGGTAAGAGAACCGCTGAGAATGCTGAAAAAGCGGTGACTGAATTTCAGAAACGCACGGACGGAAGTAAAATAAATCTTATTACCAGTGATGAATACAGACCTTACAAAACAGCTATTCTTAATATATACGGAAATGAAGTCATACCACCCAGGACCGGAAAACGCGGACGGCCGAAGAATCCCTATACAGAACCGCCGGAAAATATCAATTATGCGACTGTTCATAAAACCCGTGAGAACGGCCGGGTGGTAAAGATTGAATACAGAACAGTTTTCGGTACTGATGAAAGTATCAGAGAGTCGCCCGAAAAATCATCGGTGAGCAGTCAGATTAATACTGCTTTTATAGAGAGGAACAACGGGACAGACAGAAACAGGAACGGCAGAAAGGTACGAAAGACCTGCTGTTTCTCAAAAAATTGGGATATTCATGAGGCTGTCACCTACTTTACCATGTACAGTTACAATTTCTGTTGGGAGGTAAGAACTCTCCGTAAACATGACGGACGCGGAACACACGGAGGCAGAACCCCTGCGATGGCTGCCGGACTGACTGATCATGTTTGGTCGCTTCGGGAATGGCTCACTTATCCGTCTGTTCAATGGAAGTAGGACACCAATAAAAACCGGATTTTTCCGAAAAATCCGGTTTTTCTGAAAATTTTATGAATGTAATACCGATTCGCCATTGACTTGATCCAATCTGCACGACTGATCCGGAGGAGTGCAAAAATTAAGCGGAGCGGTTTTTTGCACAGCCGGAACTGCGGAAAAACTGACGATATTGGATCAAACCAATGGAAAATCGGTATAATGGCAGTGACGCAAAGAGAGGGAACGGGGATAAGACAATGAAAGGGCACAGACCAGTGTGAAGTTTGTGTAACGATTTGTGCCCTTTGTGAAAAAAATCAGTTCCGCTGATGGCTGCTCCACCCGCCTTTTTTGCTGTTCATAATTTCAGACGATGCGAGTTTGCAGACAGTTTCCACTGCCGGATACGTGAGCAGTTCCGTGACATCCCGCTCCAGTTCCTCACAGGCCTTGATCTGCACATTCTCGGATATGACAATCACAGCCTCTGATTTTTCCGGATCACGCAGATGCAGATAACCCCGGCAGTTGCCCGGATGATTTTTGATAATCTCCATGAGTTTTGTCAGTTTATCCCGATCTGTACGGCTCATATCCAGATGAAAATGAAGACTGGCAGCCCATATGTTTTCCGCCTCATTGACCGGCACAATGCGATCTGCGAGAATTTTGACAGATTTCTCATCCTTTTGCAAGGCCCCCTCAATAATCACGGCAGTGTCCTGAATCAGCAGATGGCGGACAGTATCATACACGCTTGAAAAAACAGTTGTTTCCACTGTGCCTGCCAAATCTTCTGTGGTGACAAAGGCCATTTCATCGCCTTTTTTGGTTCTGATGGTCTTGACAGCAGTTATAATGCCGCCAATGCGCACAGGCTGACCATTGTTTTTTTCTTTCAGGCTCAGGCTGTCCGCGCTGGTGAATTTTTCCAGAATCTTCTGATAACGTCCCAGCGGATGACCGGTAATGTAAAATCCCAGAGATTCTTTTTCCAGATTCAATTTTTCCTTATCATCCCATTCCGTCAGATCCGGCAGAGTCGGGGCAGCCGCGGGAACAGGTGCTGCGCCCATACCGAACAGTCCAAACTGGGGGCTGTCCTTTTCTTTGCGCATACGCTGACCGTATTCCAAAGCATGTTCCAGCACAGCCATTTTCTGCGCACGGTTTCCAGCCAGCGTATCCATTGCGCCGCAACGGATCAGGGCTTCCATGACCCGTTTGTTCACCCGGCGCAGGTCAACCCTTTCACAGAAATCAAAGATCGTATTGAATCTGCCCCCTTCCGCGCGGGCTTCCATAATGGATTCAATCGCGCCTTCCCCCACATTTTTCACAGCCACGAGACCAAAACGGATATTTCCTTTGATAACAGTGAATTCCCTGGCACTTTCATTCACATCCGGCTGAAGCACCTGAATACCGTGGCCGCGGCATTCATCAATGAATTTCACCACACTGTCAATGGAACCCATTTCACTGGTAAGCAAAGCAGCCATAAATTCCACAGGATAATGGGTTTTAAGCCATGCTGTCTGAAATGCAATCAGGGCATAAGCAGCACTGTGGGATTTGTTGAATCCGTATCCGCCGAATTTTTCCATAAGATCAAAAAGCTGGGATGCCCTGTCTTCCGGATGCCTGTTTTCCACTGCGCCTTTGATGAAACGCTCCCGGTGTTTTGCCATCATCTCCGCAATCTTTTTTCCCATAGCCTTGCGCAGTCCGTCAGCTTCTGCCATGGAATAGCTTGCCAGATCAGCAGCGATACGCATAACCTGTTCCTGATACAAAATAACGCCGTAGGTTTCTTTGAGAATGGGTTCGAGTTCCGGGATCAGATACACCACTTTGTGCCGTCCGTGTTTGCGCTCCACATATTCATCTGCCATGCCGCTGTCCAATGGGCCGGGACGGTACAGCGCAACCAGTGCGGTAATATCATCAAAACGCGCGGGACGCAGTCTGCGCAGCAGTTCTTTCATTCCCGAACTTTCCAATTGGAATACGCCGGTGGTATCTCCGGCTGATAACAGTTTGAACGTGTCCAAATCCGTGAAATCCAGATTCAGCAAATCCGGACGCGGATGCCCGCTCTGTTCAATCAAATTCAGCGCGTGTTCCATTACCGTGAGGTTGCGCAGTCCCAGAAAATCAAATTTGACCAGCCCGATCTGCTCCACCCGTTTCATGTCAAACTGGGTCACAACTTCGTCTTTTTTCCCTTTGTACAGGGGAAGATATTCCACCAGAGGCTTGTCACCGATAACCACACCTGCCGCGTGTGTGGACGCGTGCCTGGGCAGTCCTTCCAATGTTTTGGCAATGCGAATCAGTTCACCGATTTTGGGATCGGTTTCAGCCATGTTTTTCAGTCTGGGTTCCTGATCCAAAGCATCTTCCAGACTGATATTCAGCACATCCGGAACCATTTTGGCAATAGCATCAACTTCAGACAGGGGAATATCCAGCGCGCGTCCCACATCCCGGATCACCGCACGGGTTTTGAGTTTTCCGAATGTGATAATCTGCGCAACATAATCGCCCCCGCCGTATCTTTCCACCACATATTTGAACACTTTTTCACGGCCATTGATGCAGAAATCCACGTCAATATCCGGCATACTGATGCGCGATGGATTGAGAAAACGCTCAAAGATCAGACCGTGTTCAATGGGATCCAAATCGGTAATGCCCATTGCATAGGCCACCATGCTGCCTGCCGCGCTGCCGCGTCCGGGCCCGACCGGAACACCGTTGTTTTTTCCATAGCGGATAAAATCAGCCACAATGAGAAAATATCCGGGAAACCCCATTTTTTTAATGACTTCCAGTTCATATTCCAGCCGTTCATCATAGATTTTTTTATTGATGTCAGGATGTTTTGCCAGAATACGCTTCATGCGCTCTGCATATCCTTTGCGCACTTCCTCATCAAACAGATCATCTGCGGATTTGCCGGAACCCGGATCAAACTGGGGAAAATGGTAGGTGTTGAAATCAAATTCAATATTGCAGCGTCTGGCAATTTCCACTGTGTTTTCAATCGCGCCCGGAAAATGCCCAAGCTGCTGCTGCATTTCTTTGCCGGATTTGAAATAAAGCTGATCGGTTGAAAATTTGAACCGTCCGGAATCATTTACGGTTTTTCCGGTCTGAATGCAGAGCAGCACATCATGCGCGCGCACATCCCCGCGATCCAGATAATGGCAGTCATTGGTGGCAATCAGGGGAATGGAAAGACGCTGACTCATATCCAGCAGTCCCCGGTTCACATTTTCCTGCTCCGGAATGTCATTGTGCTGCACTTCCAGAAAGAAATTCTTTTCCCCAAAGGTTTGCAGATAAAAACGCGCAGCTTCATCAGCCTCTTTGATTTTCCCTGCTTTGATAAGCATGGGGATTTCCCCGTGCAGACAGGCAGATGCGCCAATCAGTCCTTTGCTGTGGGCCTGCAGCACTTCCTTGTCAATGCGGGGTTTATAGTAAAATCCCTGCAACTGGGCAATGGAAGCCAGTTTGCAGAGATTGCGGTATCCTTCCATGTTTTCAGCCAGCAGCAGCAGATGATGGTTTCCTTTGCTTTCCGCTGTTTTCTCACTCAGGCTCCGGGGCGCAAGATAGCATTCACACCCGATAATGGGTTTGATCCCGGCCTTTTTTGCATATTCATAAAAATCCACAGTGCCGAACATGGTTCCGTGATCCGTTACAGCCACGGCCTCCATGCCATATTCCTTTGCCCGTTTGAACAGGGCATCCAGACGGATTGCGCCGTCGAGCAGGCTGTACTGGGTATGAAGATGAAGGTGGACAAAATTGGGGTTTGCATCACTCATATATAAAATCCTTTTTGGGGGTGTCAGGTGTCAGTGTTCAGGTTTCAGTGTTCAGTTATCAATCCCTCATTCCAAAGCTTCCCCCTTCCCTCGTTCCCACGCTTCGCGTGGGAATGCCTTCGGGACGCTCCCGCGTCCCGTGACGCGTGGTGAACACACGGAACGCAAAGCGTCCGGTCTGCATTCTCACGTAAAACGTGGGAACGAGGAACGAGGAAGAAAAACGGGAAATAATAAAAAATCTGGTTGGAACGGGCAGCTTAAAAATCCTCTGTGTCCTCTGTGAAATCCTCTGTGTTCTCTGTGGGAAAGAATGCACTTTAAATCATTCCCGTCAGCCGGGCAAATATGTCAAAACGGAAAGAATTTAAAAAATCCTCTGTGTCCTCTGTGGGAAAGAATGCACTTTAAATCATTCCCGTCAGCCGGGCAAATATGTCAAAATGGTAAATCGATTTTTTTATAATGTCAGGTATTCTGCGGAGAAAACGTCCATTGCACAATGTTTTCGCCAAAACATAACAACAGGAGTATCAGCACAAAGGCTGATTGATCAAAATGACCGGAAAATTTAAGACTGGTGCAGATACCGGGGGCTGATATGATAAATAAGCAAGTGAAAATTTTCATGTGTCAGGAAAAACAGTTTTTTATGAAAAACCGAATTTTGTGAAAAATTTATACAGGAAAACAAAGGGAAATATGCCCGGTGCGCTTTTAATTCTGATGATCTGATTTTACAGGATTATACCCGGTTATCTGACAAAGCAGAAATGAATAGCCATTTAACAGCAAGTTCAGCGGTGGACGGCTTTTTGCCCGTCCGCCTGAATGCCGGATTAGGATTTTTCTGCCTCAGTTATTCCTCTGCTTAATTTTTCTGCTCCAGTATCCCGGCTTTCGATGCAAATGAGCAACAGCAATAATAACAGTCATTCCTTCATCCATACCGTAAATCAGACCATACGGAAATCTGTTCACCAGACAACGACGAATCCCGTCTTCGATTTCCGCATACGAATACGGATAGAGACTGATCCGCCTTAACGCATTGTCCACATCATCAAGAAATTTCATTCCGGGACCGGCTGCCTGCTGATCATACCATTCAACCGCCTCATCAGGTTCCTGCGATGCTGACCTGAGAAAACGTATATTTTTCATATACTCCGATTCCGATATTTTGACATTGCTTCTCTGTATGATATTGTCTCCGCATTTCCCGCTCTGTATTCACTCCACCGGGTTTTTGATTCCTCTGCCCAGCATTTGTCAATCTCCGGGTCAGGGCTGTCAAGCTTTGCCAATATAATATCAATAATCTGAAGTTTTTCAATATCAGACAGTTTTTCTATCTGATTGATAATCGGATGGTTCATTGCCAGCATAAATTTCTCCTTTTGGGATTTATTTTATCAACCGGATCTGTCCGGTGCAACGGTGGGGTTATACGGTAAGCCGGGATAATTGGCAAATCTGAACGAAAACCGCTGAATTGGAACTGATTTTTTGTCCGTTGACAAAAACACAGTTATCCGGCAAAAAATCAGTTCCGTGGTGGGCAAAGAAAAGATTTTGCCCACCCTACTTACTCATGGATACTCAGCGGCTCTAAAGGATGTATCTGTCCAAACGTCATTTCAGGCAGCCACTCCAAAATTTTCATGTAAAAAAATGGATCTCATGGAAAAATTGACAGAAAAACAGGGAGTCGGCAGTCCGGCGGATCTGGCGTTCATCAGAGCCGGTTCATCCAGTAAGCCGGTCTGCGGCGGTGATGGGCAACAGCCAAAACCTGTATGATACTGTCTGACTCCCGGAACAGCACAGTGAACGGAAAGTGTTTAAGTCTGACGCGGCGGATGTCAGATTTTTTTTCAACCGGGTACCTCGCCGGAAACCCGCAGGCATGTTTCATGACACTTTCAAAATCACTGATGTATAAAGCCCCAAGTCCCGGATTCTGTGACTCATAGTATGCAACGGTTTCAAGATATTCGGTTTCCGCTTCAGGATGAAACTGATAATCTGTCATCGCAAAAGAGCCTTTGCTTTATTCCTGACTGTTTCCGCTGAAACCGGTTTCACATCCCCCCTGTCAAGTTCACGGGAACGTCTGTCAGCTTCAGCCATCCATGACTGACTGATTTCCTCATCAGTCAGGGATTCTAGGCTCAGAAGCAGTTTTTGTGCAAGATAAGCCCTTTCTGCCGGAGATAAACGAAATATCTCATTTTCAAATGTTTCCATATTCATATTGGACACCTCCATACAGATTAATAATTTGACAGTGAAACCAGCGGGTGAAGATTTTTCGGAGACTGTGTTATTCTTACGGAATCGGAAAACTTCATTGGCAGAATGGCAAACAGCCACTCCAAAGTTTTCATGGATGAGAAAAACCGAGTTTGGGAGATTCATTTTTGGATAAGCATTTTTTTTATTGTGGTGGGCAAAGAAAAAATTTTGCCCACCCTACCTGCTGAACGAAAACCGCTGAATTGGAACTGATTTTTTGTCCATTGACAAAAACACAGTTATCCGGCAAAAAATCAGTTCAGTGCTGGGCAAAGAAAAGATTTTGCCCACCCTACCTGCTGACAATTTCCAAAATGCAATTTTAAAAAATCAGATGCAAGAGAATCATACTCTTGTTTCCAATCATATTTCATAATTACTTATCTCCTCTTATAACTAGATGTTCAAGTTTTTTTTTCTTGATTTTTTATATTAAATGAAATTTCAACAGGTTAATATTTTAAGAGAAAAAAATCTTAAAATATTAACCTGTTGAAATTTATAAATTTGTGGCTGTCAATCTAAAAAACTTGAACATCTAGTATAAAAAATAAACACATAATGGATAGCGGCTTGATCGCTGGGTTTATACAGTGCGTGTTTGAAAAATAAGCTCTAAATGACGGGTTAAATAGGGTGGACAACGCTTCGTTTTCACACACCCTATAAAAAATTCTGATGACAATAACAATGCTATGCTCATTAATCCGATTTATAGTTCCGACACATAACTATCTGATAAAAATAAGATTTATGTGATAAAACAATTATTTCCACTTAACAACAATTCTATAATGAAAAAAATTTTGAAGTTTGATAGAAGGATTTTCAACACATTTTAACTTGACACTTTTCATAGCGTCATAAGCAGCTTTAGTCAAAATTTTGTGGACTACATCATCATCAAGATTAACATTCATTGTGAAAGTTAAACTAATACCTACAGAGCAATCGTTATAATTATTTTTATATCTATCTGGAATTGCTTCGGTAAGCTTAGAATAACATTCCTGATAAATCTCATCTTTTGTTTTTTGTAAAATAGCTTGTCTCTCTTTTTCAAGAGGATTTTCACTTATCTCATCTTTTTTACCGAATAATAAATTTAAAAACCCCATAAATAATCTCCTTTAACGGTATCATTAAAAATCAAAATATTAAACCACATAACCAGTTGTTATGCGGACCGCAAATTTCATGCTAAATTTCAGACGGACTGCCATTTTCCATCAGGGTATATGACCTGATGCCAGACAGAGTTATCTTTCAAAAATCCAAGTTTTTTATACAACAACTGTATCTGAAATTGCAAGAAAAAAATCAAAAAAACATAATTCAGGATATATCCCTGTTCATTTCAAGATGGAAGTTATTCAATAATTATCTGAAATTTTAGATAATTACAGATTTATTATGTTTGACTGAGGAAATGAGAAAAGAACCGAAAAAACAGGACGGGAGCCTGCTGACAAAAAAAGGGCTGCCCCCTTATGCAGGAAACAGCCCTTTAACCCATTATACCAATTCTCCATTGAAAATATACTTAAACACACCCCTGCCCCTCTCAAGAGGGGATTTTCTGAAAAAATCAATGGCGATTTGGTATTATATCACAGCTTATCTACAAGCAGAAATCAGTCACACAGTTCAAACAAAGCAGCCGCGCCCATGCCGCCGCCGATGCACATGGATTCCACTCCGTATTTGGCTCCGCGCTCCTGCATGCGGTGAACGATCTGCGCGCAGAGTTTTGCGCCTGTGCATCCCAGAGGATGACCCAGTGCAATCGCTCCGCCATACAAATTGACTCTGTCCATGTATTTATCAATGCCCAGTTCGCGCAGGCAGTACAAAGCCTGAGATGCAAATGCCTCATTGACTTCCCATACACCAATGTCCTCGACTTTCATTCCGGCCAGATTCAGGAGTTTGGGAATCGCATAACGCGGCCCTACTCCCATTTCATCAGCCCGGCAGCCCACAGTGGTGTAATATTTCAGTTTGGCAATGGGTTTTACGCCCAGTTCTTTGACCATTTTCTCACTCATAATCACGCTGACTGCCGCGCCGTCTGTGGTCTGTGAGGAATTGCCTGCGGTTACGGAACCGGTAAAGGAAAAAGCCGGGCGCAGTTTGGCAAGCCCTTCTTTGGTGGTATCTGCACGCACGCCGTCATCAAAATCCTGCAGGAAAGTTTCTTTCTTAAAGGTTCCGTCTGCCTGCTGCACAAATTTCACTGCGGGAGTGGGAACGATTTCGGTAAACAGTTTTTCTTTCTGCGCTTTGGCAGCCTTCATCTGGGAATTGTACGCGAATTCATCCTGCTCCTGACGGCTGATATTATAGCGTTTTGCCACATTCTCCGCTGTTATGCCCATAGAGATGTAAGCATCGGGATGCACATTGGAAAATTCTGCATCAGGACGGGGCATATTGCCTCCCATCGGCACAAATGTCATGGATTCCACACCGCCGCCAATGGCAATTTCTGACCAGCCGCACATAATGCGCATGGCAGACTGTGCAATGGCCTCAAGTCCGGATGCACAGAAACGGTTCACAGTTGCGCCGCTGACTTCATCCGGAAGACCCGCGATCTGCACGGCAACACGGCCAATGTTAAGTCCCTGCTCGGCTTCGGGAAATGCACACCCGATCATGACATCATCAATTTTTTTGGGATCAAGTCCCGGAACTTTTCCAATCGCGGCCTTAAGGATAAAGGACAGCAGTTCTTCAGGACGGGTATCTTTGAACGCACCTTTGGCTCTGCGGCAGCCAGGGGTTCTTACGGATGAAACAATATATGCATCTCTCATGAGAATTCCTCCATTTTCACTAAACAGTTATCAGTTATCAGTTGTCAGTTACCAGTTGTCAGTTACCAGTTACCAGTTGTCAGTTGTCAAACAGTCTTAGTCAGTGATAGCTGTTCACTGATAACTGTTTACTGTTCACTGATAACTGAAAAGTGCCGGAAGACAGGTACGGATAGGAGACAAGAAGGTTGTTGATATAAACCTGCCTCCCGGCACGCTATATAATATTAATTTCTCAGGGGTTTGCCGCTTTTCAGCATATGCTCAACCCGGGCTGCGGTTTTTTCCTGTTTCCAGAAATCCACAAATGCATCCCGTTCCAGTTTCAGAAGCAGGTCTTCATCCACTTCGGTATTCTTTTTCACTTCACCGCCGCTGATGACAAAGGCAATGCGTTTGGCAAGGAACACATCGTATTCTGTGACAAATCCGCCGTTCTGCATATTGAAAAGTTCAGCATGAACCATGCCCTGTCCTGCCTGTCCCGCGACCGGAATTTTGCGTTTCACCGGCGGAGTGTATCCTTCCTCCACCATTTTCAGAACTTCTTTTTTGGCTTCGCCAATCAGGTGATCCCGGTTGAACACAATGCGATCCTGGGGGCCGAGGAAACCAATGGCCCGTGCATCTGCTGCGGAAGAGGAAACTTTTGCCATTGCAATGGTCTGAAATACAGGTGTGAAAAAGGAACACAGATCCGCGCCTGTCACAGCATCAGGAATGGAACCAGCTATTTTTTTCCACAGATTGGTGCATCCGCCGCCTGCGGGCAGAAGTCCCACACCGATTTCCACCAGTCCCATATACAGTTCTGCATGGGCTACAATGCGGTCTGCTGCCAGACACACTTCACATCCGCCGCCCAGTGCCAGTCCGTAAGGAGCCGCGACAACCGGGAAACTGGCATAACGGGCTTTCTGCAGACCATCCTGTGCAGTTTTCAGGAAGGTGTCAATTTCAGCAAATTTGCCTTCTTTTGCCAGTCCTGCCATATAGAAAAGATCACCGCCTGCGGAGAACGCGCCCGGCATTCCGCCTGCCTGATTGCCGATGACCAGACCCACGCCGTTTTCTTCCACATACGTGAGCGCATCACCAATGAAATCCACAATCTCTGCATTGAGAGCGTTCATCTTGGAATGGAATTCACAGCAGAACACGCCGTCTCCCAGATCAAGCAGAGATGCGGATTTGCAGGATTTTACCACTTTGTTGTCCGCGCGCAAAGCAGCCAGAGAGATCATATTTTCGCTCACTGCAATGGCTTTGTAGGTGCTGGTGGCAAAATCAAAGTACAGGGTTTTGCCGCTTTCAATTTTGTAAAAGGTTTTATTGCCTGCGGCCAGCATTTTTTTGACTTTTTCCGGAACCGGAATCCCGGAGGCTGTCATTTTTTCCACAGATTCTGCAACACCAATGGCATCCCATGTTTCAAAGGGCCCCATCTCGAAATTGTAACCCCATTTCATGGCATTGTCAATTTCAACAATGGTATCAGAGATTTCCGGAACACGGTTGGCAGCGTATACCAATGCC
The DNA here is from genome assembly GCA_050180235.1 of Desulfococcaceae bacterium. GTDB lineage: Bacteria > Desulfobacterota > Desulfobacteria > Desulfobacterales > Desulfococcaceae > JAABRU01. The sequence continues at coordinate 115,682 of JBFXEJ010000002.1, read as the reverse complement.
CAGGCCAGAGCTTTCCATGCAAATTTCGCGCCTTTGTCATCACCGTAAACAACGGCTTTGATTTTCTCCGGCAGGGTTTTGGCTTTTTTCGCAGCTTCCAGACAGGGAAAATCTGCTTTGCCGTATTCTTCGTACTCCAGGGTATTTACATTGATAACCTTGCGGATTTTTTTCCATTCCGGAGTCAGTTCGCTTTTGTAGAATCCGCCTTTGGTTTTGTTGCCCAGGAATTTTTTTGCAACCATCTGATTGACAAATTCCGGCACGGCAAAACTGTCTCTCTGCTCGTCATCTGCCACCAGATCATAAGTGTTTTTGGCAACATGGCCCATTGTATCCAGTCCCACCAGATCAGTGGTTTTGAACATGGCTGTTTTGGGACGTCCCATTGCAGGCCCGAAAAGCGCATCCACTTCGGGAATCGTAAGACCGTCTTCGACCATCAACTGCATGGTTTTCACAATGCCGTGAACGCCGATGCGGTTGCCCACAAAATTCGGGGTGTCTTTGGCCCATACAATGCCCTTGCCCAGTTTTTTCTCCCCAAATTCCGCAATAAAAGACAGAATTTCCGGGCTGGTTGCTTCTCCGGGAATGAGTTCCAGCAGTTTCATATAGCGCACAGGATTGAAGAAATGGGTTCCCAGAAAATGCTGTTTGAACTCTTTGCTCATCCCTTCGGTCATTTTCTTCAGGGGAATGCCGGAGGTATTGCTGGAAACAATCGCGTCTTTTTTGCGGATGGGTTCAATGCGTTTGAACAGATCCTGTTTGATTTTCAGATTTTCCACCACAACTTCCACAATCCAGTCGCATTCGGAAAGTTTGCTGAAATCATCTTCCATATTGCCTATGGAAATCAGATCCGCATCCTTTTTCTGCATCAGCAGCGCAGGCTGAGCCTTGAGCATATTGTCATAACCCGCCTTGACAATACGGTTTTTTGCAGCCGGATTGTTTTTCTCTTCCTCTTTGAGATCAAAGGGAACAATATCCAGCAGCAGGGTTTTGATGCCTGCACTGGCAAGAAGAGCGGCAATGCCGCTGCCCATGACGCCGGATCCGATGACCGCAGCCTTTCTGATTTTTCTGACCATTATATCCTCCTGAGAACGCTTTGTTGTATGAAATATATGTTGAATGAATATTCATTCATTATTCAGTTATCAGTTACCAGTTACCAGTGTTCAGTTATCAGTTACCAGTTATCAGTGTTCAGTGTTCAGTGTTCAGTGTTCAGTGTTCATTTACCAGTTGTCAATTTCTGTTCACTGATAACTGATAACTGTTCACTGATAACTGTTCACTGAATTTATTTTCCGCCGAACGCGTCTTCGGAAATTTCCACTGCCGCGCCGTTGTTGCCAAGGATGGCATTCATTTTGCCCAAAGTGATGGGAAGCAGGGCTTTGATGAAATATTCCGCACTTTTGATCTGTCCTTCATAGAAAGATTTGTCTTTCTTTCCGGCTTTTTCCACTTTCTGCGCTGCAATACCGGCTCTCCACAGCAGCATCCATGCAATAGACACATCACCAGTGACTTCCATAAAAGGATGGGCAAAGGAGAACGCATTCAGGACTTTGGGAGACATGGCCGCAGTTGCCAGATGCATGCCCACTTCTCCGAGTTTGTTCACAGAGGTCTGCACATCAGCAGCCAGATCTTCCAGCCCGGCTTCTTTGGCTTTTGCAATGGTTTTGTTCATCTCGGTGAGCAGATCCATGACCGGTTTGCCTTTGTTCATACCCAGTTTTCTTCCCAGCAGATCCATTGCCTGAATGCCGTTGGTTCCTTCGTAAATCTGGGTGATTTTGCAGTCCCGCAGCAGCATTTCCTGGGGAAATTCACGGGTGAATCCGTAACCGCCGTAAACCTGAATACCATCGCTGCACACTTCAAATGCTTTGTCTGTAATATAACCTTTGACAATGGGTGTCAGCAGTTCGAGCATGCCCTGGTATTTGGCTTTTTTCTTTTCATCCTCTGTAATATGTTTCTGATCTTCCAGAAAACCGTGATAGTAAATCAGGCTGCGCATTCCTTCCACCATGCACTTCATTTTCAGGAGCATACGGCGCACATCAGGATGCTGAATAATGGGAACTGAGGGCGCGTTCGCGTCCATCATCTGGAGCAGATTTTTGCCCTGCACGCGTTCTCTGGCATAATTGATTGCATTCATATAGGAAGCTGATGCGCAACTGAAACCCTGCATTCCCACCAGCGCACGGGCTTCATTCATCATCAGGAACATGGCTTTCATGCCCTTGTTTTCCTCGCCCAGAAGCGTGCCGAAGCACTGGCCTTTTCCGCCCAGAGTGAGGGAGCAGGTTGCATTGCCGTTAATGCCCATTTTGTGCTCGATTCCGGTGCAGACCACGTCATTGAATTCCCCCAGGCTGCCGTCAGGATTGATGCGGTATTTGGGGACAAGGAAAAGGGAAATGCCTCTGGTTCCTGCGGGTGCGCCTTCAATGCGTGCCAAAACCGGGTGAATGATATTTTCCACCAGATCATTTTCACCGCTGGATATAAAGATTTTGTTTCCTGTGATGGAGAAAGTGCCATCCGCATTTCTTGTGGCTGTGGTGGTGAGCGCGCCCACATCAGAACCGGCTTCAGGTTCGGTCAGCAGCATGGTTCCGCCCCATTTGCCGGTGTACATATTTTTCAGACACAGTCTTTTCTGCTCTTCTGTGCCAAAGGTTTCCACCAGTTTGCCAGCGCCGTGGGTCAGGCCCGGATACATAATAAAGGCATAGTTGGCGCCGTTGAAATAATCGCTTGCGGCCATTGCAACTGTTCTGGGCATTCCCTGCCCGCCCCATTCCGGATTTTCGGTTGTGGCTGTCCATCCGCCTTCGCAGAACAGTTTGAAAGCACGGTGAAAACATTCAGGAACAGTCACTTTGCCATTGTCAAATCTGCATCCTTCCTCATCACCGGGCTTCCGGGTGGGCAGAATTTCCTTGATAGCCAGACTCCGGGCCTCATTGATGGTCATGTCTATGGCTTTTTTGGTGAACTCTGCAAATTTGTCTGATTTGCTCAGTTCCCCTGCTTCCAACTGCTCATGAAGAACAAAATCCACATCCCTGCGATCTGCAATTACCTGCGCCATGTTTACTCTCCTTTATATATGATGAATTACGGATAAAAAATCACGTTGTTTATATTTATAATAAAAAAATTATGCTTTTCCATTTCCGTTGTTTCCAATGCCCCGGATAAACAGGTCAATGATGGGATCTGTCATGGAAGTCAGGTCATATTTTCTCTTGGATCTCAGCCAGTTGCTGATGGCAGATTCCACTGCTCCGAGAATAAAACGCTTAACCAGACCGATATACAAATCCCGGCGCATAACGCCCTCTTCCTGTCCCCGTTCAATGATTTCCGATACAATATCCTGGTACATCTTGGACATTTCCCGGATATTCACCTGCACCAGTTCGATATTCTGATGGGTCATGGCCTCATAAACAACGGCCATGTTTCTGTCTTTCTGGAATTCCTCCAGATGCCGGTGAACCAGATTCCGAAGTTTGGCGATGGCATTGTCCGCCTTTTTCACCTCTTCCCGGAAACCGGCAAAAACCTGTTTGGTTTTGTAGGTGAAAAACTGAACCAGAATATCGTCTTTGTTCTTGAAATACAGATAAATGGTTCCATCCGCAACACCGGCTTCGCGAGCGATCTGCGAAATGGTTGCCTGATGAAAACCCTTTTCTGCAAAAACGCTTACGGCCGCCTCCAGTATCCGGTTGTATTTCTCGCCTGCGCTATTATTGTTCGCTTTTGTACTGATGACAACCTCCGTAAACAGCCTGATTTCCGAAAAACGCTTCCCGGATTCTTTTATAATGATCCGGTCTGATCCTGTCCAGTGAATGAGTGTTCATTCATTTATCAGGACTGTGTAACTCTGTCAAGAAAAAAATGCAAAAAGAAAATATTTTTTTGCGGAAAAATATTTTATATCTGTATTTATTGATTATTTTTTTGATTATCCAGATGAAAAATTTTACACGGGAAGGTTTTTTGACCTTTTACGTTGTTTTTTGATTAATGAATGTACATTCATTTACAGGCAGATATTCCCCTAAGAAGTGCAGGCCGGGAAATGGGTCAAATCCGCTGATCCGGGTCTGATACCGATTCGCTATTGATTCTGTACAATACAGAATACAAATCCGGAGGAGTTCAAAAATTAAGCGGAGCGGTTTTTTGCACACGCTCAGCAGCGGAAAAACTGACAAAATCAATGGAGAATTGGTATTATAAATCGGTTTGACCCTCTCTCCAGTCCGGATATGCAGGTTTGCAGGAGATATGAAATATTGCCCAAATTTTCCTTTTCCAAATGGGTTTCAGAGAAATCATGAGATAATCCATCTCTTGAAGGGCGGGACGGAAAAAATTCCGGTAGCGGGTCAAACCGTTTGATCGCCCTGTGTTTAACCACAAAGTAACGCAGAGTTTCCACAGAGATCACAGAATTTTTTTGTACGAAACGCAGGTCAGGTTAAAATAATACCAAATCGCCATTGAAAACATACAATAAAATCATATTTTTCTGTTTAATTACAGTGGATTGATTTTTTCAAAAGCATATTTTCAACGGTGATTTGGTATAAGACAACAGATTTGCCCTACTGCCAAAATACCGTCTTGAGAAGGGCATGGTGTCCTGAACCCGGTTTTTTCCGATGTTTTCCGCTCCGCTGATTTTTTTCTTGCAATTTCAGACGTGGTTGATGTATATAAAATCTGAGTTTTTGCAGGGTAACTCTGACTGGTCATCAGTCATACACCCGATGAAAAATGACAGTTCACCTAAAAACTGGCATGAAAGTTGCGTTCCGCATAAGTAACCTTCCATAATGTTTTGTGATATAAAAAAACGGATTTCCCGGAATGGAGTCCTTTGAACATTACGTTTTTCTGAAATCTTTATCTCACAAAATATATGGAACCTTACTTACTTAAGTTTTTTGTCTAAGACTGTATTATTCTTTGTTTTCAGTGCTTTATTGTCAAAATTTTATCCGGAAAGCTGTGCAAGTTACTGATTTTTCATTATTTAATCTGACATGTTTTGATTTTGTCTTTATATTCAGAAAGTTGGTGATAAGACCTGCCATGTATTTCAGGAACGGAAGCATTATAATGAGCCATAACCGTTTTCCCGGAAAGCCGGATCGTATTATCACTGCAATTTATCACTGCAGCGGCATTTACAGGTCAAATCAAATAAATTCAGGATATTATAATTTTTTCGTTTTCTTGGGCTTCTTAGTGGCGTTGCAGGGTTATAAAATGCTTAAATGACGAATCTGTCACTTTTTGTATAAACCGGGAAATTTTTTTCATTATAATTTTTCTTTTAACAGTAATGCCTGTCAGTAAAATGCTGAATATAATAAAAAAAAGACAATTTCAAGCAGAATCATTCAAAATCAATAACTTGCACAGTTTACCCTACGAGATTTTACACATAACATATTTAAAATAAACAACAATATAGACTTAGATAAAAAACTTTAGTTACTTAACACGCATTTTTTCATGCTTTAAGACAAAAAAAACCGCATAACAACTGGTTATGCTTTTTATTTTAGGAGAGAATTATTATGCCTATGAAAAATGCTATAAAAGAGATTTATACACAAAGAGAAAATTTTATCATTATTGGACTTACAGGAAGGAGTGGTAGCGGATGTAGCACTTCTGCGGAATTATTAGAAAGGAGTTTTGATCAGTTATCAATATCAGAAGATAACTTTTTAAATAAAATGGATAATTCGGGTAGAAAAATTAGAATTATCAATAAATTTGCTAAAAAGCATTGGCATCCCTTTTTCAAAATACAAGTAAGAGATGTTATCACAACCTTCATACTGGAATGCACATTCGATGAGATAGATTCGTATTTTCAACAAATTAGCATACCAAACGGTATCAATGAAATAAAAGAGGAGTATGAAGAATATTATAATAAAAATAAATGTTTAGATAATGTTATTCTAAGAGAATATGACAAAGCTAATGCTGATGAAGTCTATAATTATTTAAAGAATGACTTACCCATATTTACTGAAAAACTCAAAAACCATATTGATAACAAAAGTTCCATAAGCTTTATTAAAATCTATCAAAAAATTGGTGATAATATAAGAAAAAATGGAATTGCGCTACCAAAAGAGGATATAAATGTTGAACATATCTATGCTATTGCCCAGAGAATAAACGTAATAATAAAAATATTAAGAAAATATAATAAATCAAAAATGATAAAAGATTATTTTGTTATTGATACTTTTAGAAATCCATTTGAAGTATTTTTTTTCAAGGAAAGATATTCAGCATTTTATTTAATATCAATAAATGCTCCTAATGAAGATAGAATAGACCGACTTAGTAAAAAATATGACTTCCCTTTATCTACTATTGAAGAAATTGATGAGAAAGAATATTCAATGGCTGATCCTTTAACGGATATTTCTTCTTTTGTATCTCAAAACATATCATCCTGTATTCAACATGCGGATATCCATGTTAATAATAATGGTAAATTTGGAAATCAAAATTTCAACCATCTTAAGAACCAACTCATCACATTTGTTAGTTTAATCCAACATCCAGGACTTATTACTCCATCTCGACATGAAAAATTAATGCAAATAGCTTTTACTGCTAAATTAAATTCGGGTTGTTTGTCAAGGCAGGTCGGTGCAGTTGTAACAAATGAGTATAGAACTATTAAAGCGATTGGGTGGAATAGTAGTCCTGACGATCAAGTTCCATGTACATTAAGAAATCTTAACGATCTTATATCGAATGTAGATGATACAGCATACAGTTACTATGAAAAAACTGACATTGAATTTCGCAATGTTGCAGAAAAATATTTTGATAAGTATCCAAACATAGATGAACTTGATGGCAGAAGTATATATTATTGCTTTAAAGACTTGCAAAACGTTAAAGAAGGTAAGAAAAATCAGGTTCATAATAGATCACTTCATGCAGAAGAAAATGCCTTTTTACAATTGGCAAAATATGGTAGTGAAGGCATTAAAAGTGGAGTTTTATACACTACTGCCTCTCCGTGTGACGCTTGTTCAAGAAAAGCCTATCAATTAGGAATTTCACAGATCGTTTATATTGATCCCTACCCTGGTATCGCAATAGATCACGTTCTCAAGTGTGGAAATCAGATACCAGAATTAATTTTATTTAGTGGTGCTATTGGTCGTGCCTACCATCAACTTTATACACCAATATTACCCATAAAAGATGAATTAAGAGCTTTTATGAACATTTGATTGAGTAAAGGACACATATAACCTGTCGGTGGAGCGGGCAGGGCGGATAAGCCGCTCCGCCGCTCACCTTGTTGTTGGCAGGCTAAAAAACTCATAAAATTAAAAAGGAGATAAGAAAGATTATGGAACAAATTATTGTTCATGTTAAGGATAAATTCAAAGCAAAAATGCTGATTGAATTGTTGAATGATATGAATTTTGTCAGCGATATAAAAACTGTTGAACAGGATATTGATAAAAATTACAAAATTGATTTCTTCAGTTTTGCAGGTATTTGGGCAGACCGAGATGTAAACCTTCAATCTATCCGTCAGCAGGCATGGCCGAGGCATTGTTTATGATTTTATGTGACACCAGTATAATTATCGAATTCTACAAAAATAATTCACAGATAATCAGTGAACTTCATTTCATCGGACAGTCAAATATTGCTATAAGCGCTATCACAAAAGCTGAATTGTATTTTGGAGCGCTTAACAAAGCTGAACTCAGAAAGATTCGGAAACATCTTTCAAGCATCAGGCTTTTCCCGATTGACATTTCGATTTCAAAAAAATTTATATCTCTGATGGAAAACTATTCTCTAAGTCATAAATTATGTATTCCTGATGCCTTAATTGCCGCAACTGCTTTAATTTATTCAATAGAATTATATACTTTAAATTCAAAAGATTTTCAGTTTATCGAAAATATTCAACTGTACAAGCCGATTGGTTTGAAAAAAGAATAATATTGGAAATTACAGTGTGCATAAGAATTGACTGCCTGCCAACCCGGAGCACCAAAGGATTCGGTTTTGCTCCGCTACTCTCCGCAAAACCGAACCGCTGAGCTTGTTGTTAGTTTTATAAAGAAAGAATCTATACTGATCCAATTTTGTTTTTTCCGGCACAGAAATTGCTTTGACCGTCAGTCAAAGGCATTTTGGAACCGTGTTATGGGAATCTGTTCCGGTTTTTGAAAAAACCAAAATTGAAGCATTATAATAAAGATATTGACCAACATAAAAAAATGAAAGGAGTTTGTCTGTGGAAACAGTATATTTATTGAATAATCCCCAAAAAATGAATACGCTGAACGGGATTCTCCCTTCTGTCAGACAATTGCCATCGGCTGACAAGCTCAGACTGATTCGTATTCTTGCTGAAGAACTTGATAAAAATGAATATATATTTCCTTTTGAACCGGATAAAATTTATGATTTGCCGACACCGTATAACACATTTGGAGCAGCAGAGATATTGATGAATACACTGAAACAGTCAGATGCGGATAAGTGAAAAGATATGAAATTCAAATACTCTGTCATTGATCCGTCACAAAACGAATTTGACAGTCTGCCCCGTGTAACATTGTCACTCAGTTACAGCAGCCGGCAGGTTGATGTTTCCGGTCTGGTTGACAGCGGAGCAACGATCAGCGTGCTTCCTTATCAAATCGGTATCCGGCTGGGAGAAATGTGGGATGATCGGAAAGCGTATATTCGGCTTGCAGGGAATCTGGGTAAGTTTATGGGTATTCCTTTGGCTGTGAAAGCACGGATAGGAGACTTTGACCCTGTGCGGCTGGCATTTGCGTGGGTTAAAACTGATAATATACCGTTAATTCTCGGACAGACAAATTTTTTTATGGAATTTGATGTCTGTTTTTACCGATCAAAACTCGAATTTGAAATCAGGCAGAAATCCCCGTAATTTTATCAATAAATACTAAGCGGTCAACCGGATGCAGTCTGTAGGGTGGGTGCAGCGAAAGCCTAACCCGCCACACAAAGTTGTGAAAAAAATGGTGGGTTTTGATCATCTGCCCCCACCCTGCGAATATCCGAATGTATATTGATCCAATTTTGTTTTTTCCGGCACAGAAATTGCTTTGACCATCAGGCAAAGGCATTTTGGAACCGTGTTATGAGAATCTGTTCCGGTTTTTGAAAAAAACCAAAATTGGATCAGTATAATATATAACTTATCAAATTTTCAACTTTTTACTATATGTCATCAACAATTAACTGTAATTATTTTGAGGTTAATCAAAATGAATTTTAATCAAGTGCTTGAAGCCGCACAACAGTTTTCATATGAGGAAATAGACTTGTTTATAGAAATTTTATATAAACGTCATATTGAAGCACGGCGGAATAAAATTGCTATAAATGCACAGGAAGCTATTGAGGCTTTTCACAGGGGTGAGTTAAAAACTGAAACTGCTGACAATTTAATAAAACGCCTTCATAATTCTCTTAAATTCCAAGAGGAAAATAATGATTCAGATAAAGTCAGCTCCGCATTTTGAAAAAGCCTATCGTAATTTTATAAGGCGTTATACTTTCTTGCAACGTAAAATTGATGAGACAATTCTTAATATGGAGGAAAATATAAATTAATCCTTTACTTCACACACATAAGTTAAGTGGTAATTTACAAAAATTGTCAGCATGTACATGTGGTTATGATTGTCGAATAGTTTTTTCAATTGAAAAAGAATATGATACAGGTAAAGAATTTATAATTCTTATTGATATTGGTACTCATGATGAAGTCTATTGAAATCAATATTCTAACCAAGCGGTCAACCGGAAGCGGGCTATCGCCCACGCCGGTTACCTTGTCGTTGCACCGGACAGAGCCGGGTGAACTTAAAGTTAGTTTTATAAAGAAAGAATCTATACTGATCCAATTTTGTTTTTTCCGGCACAGAAATTGCTTTGATCATCAGCCAAAGGCATTTTGGAACCGGGTTATGGGGATCTGTTCCGGTTTTCTAAAAACCAAAGTTGAAATATTATATGAAGTATGAATGTTATCAAGATATGTATAATAACTGGTTATGTTGCCCCAAAATCATACAAATCAGGAAAATTTTGCAATATGTGGAAATGTAAAAAATGTGGCGAAGAAATTGAGGATCAGTTTGACTCCTGCTGGAATTGTGAGCAACCAGTAGAGTCTGCCCCTCATATTCCTCCAGTAAAGAAGCAACAGCATGCGTTTCGGAGTCATGGGCGGTCATATGCGTCTGCCCCTCATATCCCTCCAGTAAAGAAGCAACAGCCAATAACATTGCAAAACATGGAAGTCACTGTTGCAGATATAAAAATGCCATTTTGGTCTATGGTTATTTTTCTTGTAAAACTGTCTATAGCTGCAATCCCTGCTACAATAATAATTGCCATAATTTCTAGCGTATTAATTGATTTATTCACGAGACTAATGGGAAATAGTTTATATTAATACCTGATGTTATGCAGCCTTTTCAAAAAGCAGCAGATCATTGTATCTTCCGTCATTTATGCGAAAACCGGAATCCGATAATTCGATGACGTTCCGGATACCGGCTTTCATCGGTATTACAGCGGTGCGTAATATGAGTTATGGAAATACACATACCGTACACTGACCCGCAAAGGAAAGAAACGGATCATGAAAAAAAATCTTGTGCAGTATCTGGAAGAACGCAGGGCAATGGGACTTACAGCAGAACAGGAGGCCATCATCCTTCGGGAGATGGACGGGCCGCAATCGCATGATATCCCGGATGGATCCGCTGATGAAACCACGGATCATCCTTTTCTTCCCCCCCGGAATCTCTACGACTTTGCAGATCTTTTTGTTTTGCAGGATATGTCTTTTCCCCATTTCACTTATACCACCTGTCTCCGTTCCCTGGATGAACTTTTGGAGCGGGACAAGCTCAGGGAAAAAGACGGTTTTCCGCGAAAAATCCGCGTGGGCAGACTGATCAAGCCCGGAAAAAGCGGAAAAGACAAAATTGTGGTGGTTCCCACCACTGTGGAGGAAAAATTCTACCACGACAGTGTCAAGTCTCCGGAAGAGGGGGGAGAATCCGGAGGTTCCGGTGACGGGGAGGAAGGGGAAATCATAGGTGAAGAACCCATCCGCACCCAGGAAGGAGCAGGCTCGGGACCGGGTGAAGGTCAGGGCGGCCCCCATGAAATGGAATCCAGCGCGTATGATCTGGGCAAACTTCTTACAGAAAAATTTCAGCTCCCCAATCTCAAAGACAAGGGCAAAAAACGCTCCCTGACCCGATATACCTATGATATGACAGACCGGCACAAGGGCTTCGGCCAGTTTCTGGACAAAAAAGCCACTCTGCGCAATATCGTGGAAACCAATATTCATCTGGGCAATATTCCGGATGTCGCGGATATTGATCCCACAGGATTTCTCATTTCTCCGGGTGACCGTATTTACCGCATTCTCTCAAGGGAAAAGGATTATGAATCCCAGGCAATGGTCTTTTTTCTCCGGGATTATTCCGGGTCCATGATGGGCAAACCCACAGAACTGGTGGTCTCCCAGCATGTGCTCATCTATAGCTGGCTGCTGTATCAGTATGACAAGCAGGTGGAATCCCGCTTTATTCTCCATGACACAGAGGCCAAAGAGGTAAAGGATTTTTACACCTATTACAACTCCAAGGTCGCGGGCGGAACCAAGGTGGCCTCGGCCTTCCGGCTGGTCAACAAAATTGTGGAGGAGGAAAATCTGATACGGGATTACAATATTTATGTTTTTCACGGTACAGACGGGGATGACTGGGATACGGAAGGCAAAGAAACCATACCGGAAATTCAGAAGATGATCACCTATGCCAGCAGGGTGGGCATCACCATTGCCACTCACGGCGTGGGGTCCGGAAGCACAGAAGTGGAAAAATATCTGGACAAATCCGGACTGCTCAAGGAAAAAGCCAATCTGCTCCGTATGGATGTCATCAGCAAGGACGCAGACGAAACCCGTCTCATTGAGGGAATCAAAACCCTGATTTCAGAATAAGGACAGATTATGGAACTCATTGATCAGCATGCCAAAATCATCATGGAAGGATGCAAGGAAAGGGCGCGAGAAGCGGGGCTGCGTTTTCAGGATGAAAGCCTGGAATATATCGTGACCAACCGGGACATGATAGAGCTTTCGCCCAAAGTTATGATTCCCACGATGTATGACTACTGGGTTCATGACGTGGAAGTGCTTAAAGGCAAAGGCAAATATGAGCTTTATCCCGGCAATCCCTATGAAACCGTCATCAACACCCGTCCGCCCATTTCTTTCTATAATGACAACAATCCGGACTGGCTCAATGTCATGATTTTTTATCATGTGCTGGGCCATATTGATTTTTTTCAGAACAATCTCTATTTCCGCCATACATGGGAATACGATTTCACCGGACAGGCTCTGTCGGACAAACGGCTGATTGCCAAACTGCGCTCGGAAAAAGGGCATCAGGTGGATTATGTCATTGAGTTTGCCAGGGGAATTGACAATCTGGTGGCCTATCACCATGAAGTTTCCCAGCATTATCAGCCCCCGACTACTACGGGTTCCAGACGGATGGATTATTATTTTGACATATTTCTGCAGAATCAGGAAAAATTGAATGTAAGTGAATATGTCAAGGAAATAGAACGGTATAACAAGTGCATCCGGGAATACGGAAAGCAGTTCGGGGAGCAGACATTTTTTGCGGAGGCGGAAAAAAAATATCCCCATTTCCGTGCTGTTTTTGAAAAAAGCATGGAGAAAAAAACAGAACCGGAACAGGATCTGATGCAGTATCTGCTCAATCATTCGGATTTTCTGAACAAAGAGGAAAACAGATGGATGAAATCGGTTGTCGAGGTGGTGCGCAAAACCTCCCTGTTTTTCCAGCCCCAGATCCGAACCAAAATTATGAACGAGGGATGGGCCAGTTACTGGCATGAAACCCTTTTTATGAGTGATGACCGGATCAGAGGACATGAAGTGGATTTTGCACGGGTCAATGCAGGCGTAACCTCCATGCCCCGTGTGGGACTCAATCCCTATGCTCTGGGAATGCGGCTTTTCTATTTTATTGAGGAAATGGCGGGCAAAGGGCACTACACCTTTGATTTCCGGAGGATCACGGATACGCATACGCGGGATGACTATGATGCCGCGACCGGAAAAGGCCGGGAATTCATTTTCAGACTCCGTGAAAATTTTGATGATTTTCTTTTTGTCAACACCTTTCTGGATCAGGATTTCATGGATCGCCACAATCTTTTTGTGGTGGGAAAACGGATGAATCAGGAAAAAATGGTATGGGAATATTTTGTCAAATCCCGCAAAGCAGAAGAATACCGGGAAATGATCTTTGATTCCCTGTATCATCCTCCCCATATTCAACTGGATGCTGCAAAAAGCACAGGAGGCAGACTCTATCTGGTTCACCGCTTTGAGGAAAAACCTTTGGTGCAGGAGTTTATTGCCAATACCATGATGGGCATTGAGTACCTGTGGGGAGCCTCTGTGCAGTTGGAAACTGCGGAAGTTGCTCCTGCCCAGTCTTCTGCCGGTGTTTATGCCATAAGCGGGCCTTCAGCCCCGGCAGATAAAGTCCCGGAGCAGAAAATACAGTGGCACAGGATCTTGTATACGATGGAAAAACGGAAACTGAGCAGACGGATTCTGTATGTGATGGATTAAAAGCATGTTTAAAATCAGGGCAATGCCATTTCCCGGAGTGCAGAACTGAAAGTTTGGCATCTGGCAGTGAAACACATTGAAAAGTCGCAAACTTTCAGTTTGCACTCCTCCGGATTTGCTGTTCAGCATCGTATAAAACCAATGGCGAATCGGTATAAGGCGATTTCCATGAAAAAATGTACCATTATTGTAGGTGGGCACGGCTTTTTGTGCCCACCGTTTCAGCAGGACGGCGGGCACAAAAAGCCGTGCCCGCCCTACGAAAAACGGTATAATCATTAATGGAAATCACCTAACATATTGTTAAAACGTTCAGTATGTGCTGTCTCCCGCTTTCTTTCCCGGACTGCCGCAGAAGTCCTGAAGGGGGAACATTTCTGTATGGGGCATTTGCTCTTACTGTGTCAGGGCGTATTTTCTGTAATAACAATGGGGTGTGATAGGCTTTTGAATAGCGTGGAAGATTTTCATAATCTTTATGTATCATGCTGGATTCAATAATTGCATCTGACATTTTGCTGTTACAGCGAACCCGTTTTGTATCATAAATCCCAAATAATTCAGGCGCATTAAATGATTTTTTTTGGCTGTCCCAGGCCAGTGTCTCATTCGCTTATATCTTCTGTTTTTGCGAAAATCAGGATGACTGCAGCAGAATGATCCCAGTCAGTTATAATCCATGACTTCAATTCCGTTGCTGCAAATCCGACAAATCTGTCAATATCATATTACTCTTGCATGATCCGTTTGGGCTGATCAGGCTTTGAGTCATTCCTTACTCATCATTTTCAGGCTTCTGACAAGAAAAGCGCTGGTAATGGCCAGAGATTCAGGATCAAGATAATATTCTGCCTGTTTCTGAAAAAGAACAGTGCCTTTGGCAGCAAATTCCTCATCTCCGTCATTGAAAAGCAGCAGAAGTGAAACACGTGGAAGTGCCTGAAACTGCATGGACAAATCATATGCTGTTTCCATCTTGTGCGGAATGCCTCCCATTTTTTCACATGCTTTTTCCAGTTTGTTCATTCTGCCGGAAAAATGCTTTTCCATGGCTCTTTCGGTGTCGCTGGAAAAGAAATTCACATTGGTAAAATGTGAGGTTCTTTTGAAATCCCTGAAGGAAACCCATTCCGGATTCAGATATGGCTGATCAGGACATAAAAGGATATATTTGGCAAGAATGACAAAAGCCGCATAATCCGGTTTACTGCCTGAAATATCCGCTATTCCGGCAGTTGAAACAGCGTACCGCGTGCTGAAAAAAGGAATAAACATTTTTTCTCCGTCCTGCTCAATTCCAAGTGTGTTTTTAACTGCCTCAAAATCGATTTTTGCCATCTGATGGCAGTAATCCTGACAATGTTTTTCAAAAATATCTGATGGCTGTGTCATAATTTATCTCCGGTGCAAAGCGGTTTTCATGGATTATTTCTGTTTTTCAGATCTTGGCAGTACATAACCAGATTTGACCCACTGTCATATGTTTTTCCTGGTTTGATATTCTGCGGTTTTCCTGTTTTGTTTCTTCAAAAACTGGAAAAAATATAGGAATAAATAAGTTATCATTTCTGCTTTGCCGGATTTAACCACAAAGGACACAATGTATTGGCACAAAGGTCACAAAAATTGTATCCGTCAATATGGTTTTCATGAAACATCAGCAAAAGCTATGTGTTACATTTTTCATCCAAAAAATTGAACATTTGCCTGAATATAGGACATTTGCTCTTTACTGTGTCAGGGCGCATTTTCTGTAATAACAATGGAGTGTGATAGGCTTTTGAATAGCGTGGAAGATTTTCATCATCTTTATGTATCATGCTGGATTCAATAATTGCCTCTGACAGTTTGCTGTCACAGCAATCCCGCTGTGCATTGTAAGTTCCGAAGGCTTCAGGAGCATCAAATGGTATTTTCTTTTCTGTGACAAGCCAGTGTCTCATTCTCTGGTATCTTTTTCCCCGGAAATCCGAATGCTCGCCGACAGAATGATCCCAGTCAGCGATAATCCATGACTCCAGTTCCGGTGCCGCAAATCCGATAAATATGTCAATATCATCGCAATTTCCCGCACTTTTAACCGCATTCTCAAATATCTTTCTTTGTCTGTTGCAGTCTCTGCAATCCAGATCATCCATTACCAGTATGATGTCGCATTTATCCCCTTTTGACAATGCTTCGGAAAGACGTTCTCTGATTTCAGCCACCAGACTCTTTCCTGTTTTTCCATATCCGGAGAGACTTTTTCCCGGTCTGGGTCCGGGTTTGCGAATTGCCGGTGTCATGCGATCAAATCTGCAATTGGCAAAATGTTTCTGCAAAAATGGAACCAATCCTCTTATTTCAGCCTCACCTCCACCGGCGAACAGCCATATCACCATGGCCAGCCTCCCACACTTGGGTCTCCGGTACGGTACAGATCGCCCAGTTTCCATCCTTCCCTGAGTCTTTCTGCAAGCATTTCATGGGATAAGGGGGTTATTGAAAAATTCATCCGATTGTTTTCAGCAGAAAAACGGAAGACATTTTGCAGGCAGTCTGTAAAATAATCCAATAAATCAGGGCTGTGTGTGGTTATGATAACCTGCGTTTTTTCCGATGCTCTTTTTATCCATTCTGCAAGAACAGGCAGCCATGCAGCATGTATGCCAAGTTCAGGTTCATCTATTACAAGCAGGGAAGGCGGATTTGGTGATAACAGTACCGTTGCCCAGCACAGCATCCGTACAGTACCGTCTGACATTTCATTCAAATAAAAACAGTCTGACAGACCCTCAAAATGCCATTCCATATTTACGGTCATAAGACCTGTTCTGACAGGCCGCAGCCTTCTTGTAATTGGCAGTATGGATTTCATGGCATAATTCAGGCTGTCTTCAAAATCTATGTTCTGCTGAATAAGGTTTTCTATTACAATAGCCAGATTGTTCCCTGACGGGGCAAGAAATATATCGCTGGAACCGATTTTTGGTTCTGAAGTCCTTATGGTATCCAGATTCATGTGATTGGCATTATAAAAATGCCATCTTTTTATATAATCCAGAACAAGCCTGCGAACTTTGTAAACAGGTGTTCTTTGAGGCGGATTTTCACTCTTTTCCAAAAGATCATGAACAATGCCAAGTCCAAGTGAATTGTTGGGCACGTTTTCAACGCGCTCAAAATGCGATGACTGTTCAGAAGTATCATTCCAGACGGAAACAACCCCTGTTCCAGTTTTTATGTCATGAAATTTATAATAGTAAAAAGGGCTTTTACGAGTAACGATGGCATCCGACAAATTATCTTCGGAGATAGTTATCTTTGAATCTTTTGCCCCTGCAAAAAGACTCAAATCAAGTTTTAAACCCTTTTCAAAATCAGATGTCGGAGAGAAGTGATAGGCAAAGTTGACAGTTTGGGGAAATCCATTTGATTTGTTTAATATTTTTGTTCCACCAAGAAGCGAAACAGCATTTTCAAACTGGCTGGAAGATCGGCTTTCATCAGTGGTGGAAATAGCACTGTTCTTCAGAAATTCCAATATATTTATAAAATTGCTTTTGCCTGATCCATTTGGGCCGATCAGGATATTCAGATGTGACAATGCAATGCCATTCTCCATTGACAGATTTTTGTATTTTTTTGTTTTAACCATATTTAATATCAGTTTTTCCAAATTGATACCTCATTTTCTCATTCTTTAAGATTTGAATTTGAAAACTGTCAACCTCTGCATATCCGGGATAATATTCATCTCTGAATATCCAGAAGAATATTCCTGCCAAAAATCAGTTTCGCACTTTTCTGCACATGATTGGTCAGATCTGATACCAAAAAGCGTGAATTTCCGTTTTTGGGCAGTTTTTCATCCAGTTCCGGATGAGCGGAAAGAAAGGTTTTCAGTTCTGCGGCAATTGCGGCAGAGGGATCGATCACCTTTACCCGTTTTCCGCTTTTCTGTGCAATGATGCTGCCAAATACCGGGTAATGTCCGCATCCCATAATCAAAGTGTCCATCTGCCGGACCTTGAGCGGGTGCAGGTATTTTTTGATAATCATATTGGTTTCAGGCCGTCTGAACCATCCTTCTTCCACCATATGCGGCAGAAGATGCGCTGTTTCGGTATACACTTTTGCATCAGGGCTGATGTCCCGGATTTTCTGTTCATATACCCGGCTTTCTGCAACAGCACGGGGGCAGATAATTCCAATTTGTCCTTTTCGGGACTGCTTTACTGCAAGGGCCGAAGCCGGAGAAATCACATTCAGCACCGGAATGCTGAAAGTCTCTCCGGCCAGCGCGGCTGCCATGCAGTGGCATGAAATTAAAATGATTTCTGCGCCCTGTTGCATGAGAAATGCAATTCCTTCCTGTGCATACTTTTTTATCAGAGGCAGACTTTTATTGTCATACGGGCTGCGGGCAGTGTCACCGTAATAGATTTTGTCATATTCCGGCAGCAAATCTGCCACATGCCGGGCCACTGTAAGTCCGCCGATTCCTGAATCCAGTATGCCAATCATAATTTTCCCGCCTGTTTTTCCATCTCACTGCGAACACAGGCAAGAATCATTTCATCCGGCACATCTGTGCGCATTCCGGGACAGGAACCGGCCATCATCCGCCAGTTGTTCACATCTGTCAGCACACTTTGAATAAAAGGCCAGGCTTTGCACATGCGGGGTTTGACCGGATGAATGGTGCAGATTTTCTCTTTCCAGAAAATGCAGTATCCGTTTTCACCCTGTGCAAGCACGGGTCTGGAACCGGACATGCAGCAGTATTTTTCCACGAAATCAGCAGGATCAGTGCCGATATACGCGGCAATGGCCTGTATATCTTTCTGTGTCACATAGGTTCCGCCATATCCTTTGCAGCATTCGCCGCACTGTTTGCATTCAAATATGGCTGAACCGTCCAAATTATCCTTTGTATCAGATGACATGCCGGGTTTCCATTGCCTTTCTCAGGGTTGCCTGATCCACATAACGGAGTTCCCCGCCCAATGGAACGCCGGATGCAATGCGCGTGACTTTTACCGGATGGCCGTTAAGCCGCGAGGAAATATACGCGGCTGTGGCCTCTCCTTCGGTATTGGTTCCGGTGGCAAGCACAATCTCTTTGACTTCTCCCTCACGGATTCGTTGCAGCAGTTCCCGTATGCGGATGTCATCCGGCCCAATGCCGTCCATCGGCGAAAGCAGACCGTGAAGAATATGGTATCTGCCGAAATAGGCTCCGGATTTTTCAATCGCGGCCATTTCATCCACATCGCCCACCACGCACAGCAGAGACGCATCCCGTGCCGGATTGCTGCAAATCCGGCAGATGTCCGTGTCACTGAGAGCAAAGCACACGGAACACAGCCGGGATTTCTGTTTCATTTGCAGAATTGCGGCTGCCAGTTCCTCTGCCTCACGCGGCTGGGCGCGAAGCAGATGCAACGTCAGTCGTTCCGCTGTTTTTTCCCCAATGCCGGGCAGCCGGGTGAATGCCTTGACAAGATGCAGCACAGAAGCCGGATAATGACTCATTTTCAGCCTCTTACATCAGTCCCGGAATATTCATTCCCGCAGGAACCAGTCTGCTCATTTTTTCCGAAACCATCTGCTGGGATTTGGTCAGTGCGTCATTGACTGCCGCGAGCAGCAGATCCTGCAGCATTTCCACATCTTCAGGATCAACCACTTCTTTTTCAATCTGAATGGACACGATCTGCTGTTTGCCATTGGCTGTCACCCGGATCATGCCGCCGCCCGCGCTGGTTTCCACTGTTTCAGCGGCCAGTTCCTCCTGCAGTTTGAGCATTTTGGACTGCAGTTTCTGAGCCTGCTTCATCATGTTTCCCATACCGCCTTTCATCATAAAACACCTCCTATAAAATTTTAACCTCCACGAGCCTGCCGTCAAAGATTTCCAGAGCTGCCGCAACCAGAGGATGGTTGACAGCCTCCTGTCTGACACGCTGCGCACGGGAGATTTCTTCCTGTTTATTTGCTGTTGTCTGTACTGCCCCCGCAGTTACAGACACATTCATTTTTCTGCCAAAAAACTGTTCACACACGCCCCGGATTGCATCCAGATTTTTCTCTATCTGTTTCTGATGGAAACCGTTGCCCTCTGTTTCCAGTTCCAAAGAATCCTGCGTCATCCCTTTGATACTGCATTTTCCCAGACAGGAACGCAGAGCCGGAGACTTGGCAGCAAGGATTTCCCTGAGTTTCTCCCATGTTTTTTCCAAAGATTCGCCGGCCTGATAAACCGCTTTGATGGCAGATTCATCAGCAGCAGCGTCTCCGGGAGGCGGCATCTCTGTTTTTTCCGGACGGACAGGAGATGCCGGAACCGGAGTTGACTGCATACGGTTTTCCGCTCCTGCATCCTGGGCTTTGGGAGAAGAAGATTCAGCAGGAGCCGGAGATTCCGGAACAGGAGATGGAGTGATACGCTTTTCCGTCTCACGGGGCTTTGTTTCCTGGGGTTTCGGAGAGGCAACACGGTAAGACACAGATTCCCGCACAGCAGTTGCCACCGCAGGTTCGGGTCTTCCGAAATCCGCAGACCCGTCATACACCCCTTTGCTCAGTTTGTCCAGTTTTTCAATGAGTATCTCAATGGGCAGCGCGGGACGTATCTGAAATACCCGGATAAAAGCCATTTCCATCGCCAGCCTGGGCTGAGTGGAATAACGGATTGCACTTTCCTCTTTGCACAGAGCGTCCAGAATCTGACTTAAAAACAGTTCTGAGACATTTTTAACCTGCTCGTTCATGAGAGCTATTTCATGCGCGGGAACATCCACGATTTTATCCACTTTTTTGCCCATGCGCACGACCAGCAGATTCCGGAAATGTTCCGCAAGGGAGCCGTACAGTTCCTTGATATTATGCCCCTGATCATAAATATCTTCGATAATGCTTAATATTTCCGGCAAATCCGAGCGCAGCACGGCAGCGGACAGTTCAAACAGAATCTTGCGATCCACCACGCCCAGCAGATCCAGCACCTGCTCATGGCTGATGCCTTCGGGGGAACCGGACATGACCTGATCCAGCAGACTGAGAGCGTCCCGCATACTTCCGCCGGATTCCCGTGCAATAATGCCCAGACTTTCCTTTGTGATGCTGATGCCTTCCCGTTTGCACAGGCTTTCCATATGATTGCAGATGTCATCCAGATCAATGCGCCGCAGATCATGACGCTGACAACGGGAAAGAATGGTGATGGGGATTTTATGCGGTTCGGTGGTGGCAAAAAAGAAAAGAATATGCGCGGGCGGCTCTTCCAGCGTTTTGAGAAGCGCATTGAAAGCAGCAGTGCTGAGCATATGGACTTCATCAATAATATAGATTTTGTAACGGCTGTGCGCGGGCATATAGCGGATATTTTCCCGCAGATCCCGGATATGATCCACTCCGTTGTTGGATGCGCCATCTATTTCAAACACATCTGCCGCGCTGCCTGAGGTGATTTCCGTGCAGGATCGGCATTTATTGCAGGGCGTGGGCGTAGGGCCGTGTTCGCAGTTCATGGCTTTTGCCAGAATTCTTGCAATCGTGGTTTTCCCTGTTCCCCTGGGGCCGGAAAAGAGAATGGCATGGGCCACCCTGCCTGAGGAAATGGCATTGCTCAGGGTGCGGGTGACGTGTTCCTGCTCCACCACATCAGTGAAGGTCTGGGGTCTGTATTTTCTTGCTAGGACAAGATAGGACATGGCTGTTCCTGTAGAATATGTGCTTACGTTATACTGAAACAAGCGTTGCGGAAGATAACAGATATTCGCTTGATTTTTTGGCTTTTCTAATGATTTCCAGCAGGCTGTTCAAAGGGATTTGTTATAAACATCTCTGTCTTTTCGTATCTCACTCTGCCATTCAAGGGGATCTAAAATTTCTTTTATCCCTCCTATTTCTGCAATCCTTTCAAGATATTTCGCCATTAGTTCTACCCGTTTCCTTTTTAAATATGATTGAAAATTCTTTCCGCACAAAACAGTAATCAGAACTTCCATTTCCCTGTCCTGAAATTCCGGAAACGGAAAATCATCAAGCCATTCCAAATGGTTATTTTTTAAAACAGCTTGGTATGTTCCTAACATATTTTTCTCCTTTTCTGTTTTTAAAATGTTTGATAATCCTATTACTCACTGTTTTTCTCAGGATAATTGACTATCAAGATATTGAATTATAATTTTTGAACGTTGTTCCAAAAAGTTGTCATAATCATTTTTCAAATATATATCTTTTTCCAACGGCATAAGATTAGACTCCAATATTTTGGTAAATTCATTTTCAGGTACTAAATTAAACATATATTCAGATGGAGATCTTGAAGAAATTTTTTTGTTTGAATCAGAAGGAAGAAAACAAAAATTGCAGATTGAATTGATTCTTTTAATATCTATCTTTCTTTTTTTAAGAAAAGATGCTGGAAATATATGATGGTATTCCTTTAAGTTGTATTTTGAGAGAGAACGTCCCAAATCAATACTGTTACCATTAACTAGATTATACGGTTTTTTGTGAGCCATAAGCAACAAGAATGATCTTGTATATGGATTTCCTTTATTAAATATTTGATTTATTAAATTTATTTCATTAATATTGTATGAATATTTCATAATATTGGAAAAATTATTTTTTATGATTTCATCAAAAAAAGATATATCTTCATTCATTTTTGTATCAGTTCCACCCGCATATCTTTTGGAAAATGAAGTTTTCCAAAACCATTGTTTAATAATTTTAGATTGTTGTTCATTTGGTGTAGTTACTTTTGAAAAAAAATATGTCAATGGGACAATCTGATGAGAGTGTGGAAGAAAATCTCTGGAAATAACATTTAATTCGGTTAATAGAAAATCAACAGATTTCTGTAAACTTTCTTCTAATAAGCTAAACTTATTACGAACAGAAGAAGGTTCAATAGAAAGAATATCTTTTGTACGTGTAGTTTTATTAACAATAGACGAAAGACATTGTAAAATTACTTTTTCAGATGTTTTTTCAAATCCTTTTGTTTTAAACAAATTTAATAATTTTTTAATTTGTTCTCTAAGATGAAAATCATCTCCCCAACTCCAAGCCACCATCAAATCAAGTGTTGTAAGTTTTGTCCCTGTATTATTTATTCTTTCAAATATATAACCAAGTTCTTCTTTTGAACGTTTGTTAGTAGTAACAATTGGAATTTCATAATTCTGAAATTTTGATTGAACATCACGTGCTAATTGCCTATATTGTTTATCCATCTTTTCCAATTCTTCAAAAAATTCTTCAACATTAAATAATGTACTTATTTTTAAATATATATGTTCTTCATTTAAATCATTTTTAGATAAAAAATTTTTTTCATCCAAATCAATATATACATCAAATATTTCTGTATCAATATTGTATTCATCATTATCATGCGGAGCAATTTCTCTATTTTTACAGAATGATGCATATATCGCTGTTAATCGCTGCTGACCGTCTAATACATAATTATGTGGATATTCTTGTGGACGATCAGGTAATAAGAAGCCACCAATATTTCTTGTTGATTTTAATCGTTCCACTGTATTCCAAAGCAAAATACTACCGATTGGATAATCGTTATAAATACTATCAAGCAATTCTATAACTTTTTCCTGTTCCCAAACAAAACCTCTTTGAAAAGCAGGAACTTTAATATCACCTTCTTCAATTCTGCTGAGTAGTTTATCAATTTTTACCGATGAAGGTATAATTTCAGATAATGCCATTTAAAGTTCCTTTCAAGTTATTGGTTTTTTTATATATACATTAATGGGCGATACCCTGAAGCTCAGTATTTGAACCTTGAATCCTCCACGCCTGTTGCCGAGGAATGATTCACCATCAAAAACCTATTATTATGTGATTTTTTTCTGATCAACACGCAAAACAGCATATTGATGAGAAATACTTTCCGGATATTTTTTCCTTTATCACTGACAAGAAAGAAAATCAAGAAATTTTTCCGGGGCAGGAACTGACGTTTGCATCTGCTATAAATTTATTTCTGATTCCTGTTTCACTGACTTCATCCCTGAAATCAGCCTTCTGAATCAGTCTTCCAAACGCATCCGTTCAATCATTCGGTTTAATGAATCAATGTTCATAAAGGAAAGATTGACGGTTATCACTGCCTGATTTCCCACACATTTTATATCAAAATTTTTCATATGCAAATCCTTTTTTTATAATTTACTGAAATTAATATAAATATAAGACGATTTGTCTTCCAAATCTTTTACTGCCTGCAAAAGATGATTTCGATTGGCTTCATTGGACAATAAATATTCAGTTGTATCCTGCTCATCAGGCTCTATCCACACAAGAACATCAACCTTCTTGCCTACAGGCAAATCCGTTGATATAATTTCAATTTTTCCGCCTTTTTCTACAATGACCTGTTGCCTGATACCGCTAATCATAATACCCCGCTTTCTTTAAGGACAGGGAAGGAACGACAGATTTATCTCATGCCATGTACTTCACTTGTCCATAAAAATTATCAAAAAATATCACGCATACCTGTATTTTCCCACAATAACAATGAAAAAAATCATGCTGGTGTCAATCACAATCCGCATTGATTATGCCTTTTAAATACTGTTCCCGGTTTTTTCCCGCAGGCCATATCCATACCTGATCTGACTTTTTTCCAACGTAAGACCATATTTCATCCGGCTCCAAAACGAGGCGTTTTTTTGATACAGGAACTGTCCCGGAAATCGGAGTAATGACTTTTTTTTAAATTTTTTCGGATTGCTGTCCTGCCCATCCGGAGTGAGCGTGCAATCCCGCGCTGTGAAAGTCTTTCTGTCTGAAGATTTTCAGCGGTTCCCAGATGAAATTCCCGTTCTCCGGTTTTAGGTGATTTCCATTAATGATTATACCGTTTTTCGCAGGGTGGGCACGGCTTTTTGTGCCCACCGTTTCAGCAGGACGGCGGGCACAAAAAGCCGTGCCCACCCTGCAATGATGGTACATTTTTTCATGGAAATCGCCTTAATGTCCAGTGTGCTGTAAAAACTACGGTTTTGCAGTGAATCTTTTGGCGTCCCGCCGGTGCTGTTCCGTTTTTGCGGATATTTTCACTGCCGCAGCGGCGGCATTTCACTGCAATCATTTTTTCCCTCCTGTTTTCTGATATAAAAAAAACAGGAGCAGTATATCATATTTTTATCAGAATGAAAAGTCCCACTATCCAGAATCCGCATCAGCATATGAAATAAATACTTTTTTGCTCATAATCAACTGTAATCCTCAGACCCGATGACAAGCCACCAGATGTTTTTCCCCCTCTGTACCGGGAGCAGGCTGTAAAACCGGTTCTTCCTGACTGCATTTTTTAATGGCAATGGGGCAGCGTGTACGGAAACGGCAGCCGGACGGCGGGCGGATGGGCGAGGGAATATCGCCGGCCAAAATCTGTTTTTCCTTCCGGGTCAGGGGATTGGGATCCGGGATCGCGGAGATCAGAGCCTTTGTGTAAGGATGAAGAGGGGTTGTGTAAATTGTATCAGCATCTGTGTATTCCACAATCTTTCCCAGATACATGACCATAATGTGATCAGAAATATGCTTTACCACTGTGAGATCATGGGAAATAAAAAGATAGGTCAGTCCCATTTCCCTTTGCAGTTCCAGCAGCAGATTGAGTATCTGTGACTGTATGGAAACATCCAGCGCGGAAACCGGTTCATCACAGACAATCAGCCGGGGATTCAGGGCAATGGCACGGGCAATGCCGATGCGCTGCCGCTGTCCTCCGCTGAATTCATGGGGAAAACGATCTGCTGCGTCTTGGGAAAGTCCCACCTTTTCCAGCAGACTTTTCACTCTTTCCCTGCGTTCCAATGGCGTTCCAATCCGGTGAATAATGAAAGGCTCCTCCAGAATGGTTCCTACTGTATGCCGGGAATTCAGGGATTCAAAAGGGTCCTGAAAAATCATCTGAATATTGCGCCGCAGTTCCTGCAACTGTTTTCCCTTTAAATCCGGTATATTTTTCCCATCAAACATCACTTCGCCCGCACTGGGTTCATACAGGCGCAGAATACTTCGTCCCACTGTGGTTTTGCCGCACCCGGATTCTCCCACCAGTCCCAATGTCTGCCCGGTGTGAACAGTAAAGGAAATTCCATCCACAGCATACACAGTGCCAATTCTGCGCATGAAAATTCCGCCGCGAACCGGAAAGTGCATTTTCAGGTTACGGACGGTAAGACTGGGGGCTGGGGGCTGAGGATTAGGGGTTGGGGGTTGGGGGTTGGGGGATTGAAATTTAAGATCTGAATTCCGATATTCCCTCTGACCCCTAACCCCTAATCCCTTTTCACTGAAATGACAGGCAGCAAGATGATTTTCTCCCACTGTTTTCATTTCCGGCTGAGTTTTGCAGATGTCCTGCGCATAAGGACAGCGGTTCTGAAACCGGCATCCTTCGGGCAGATCATACAGACTTGGAACCATGCCTTTGATGATGCTCAGTCTGTTTTTTCGCGGTGTATCCAGCCGGGGAATCGATGAGAGAAGCCCCTGTGTATAGGGATGCGCGGGATGCTGAAAGATGTCATTCACGGAACCGGTTTCTGCAATTCTTCCCGCGTACATGACCACAACACGGTCACAGATTTCTGCAATAACACCAAGATCATGGGTGATGAAAATGACGGACATGCCGGTTTCCGCCTGCAATTCCTTTATCAGTTGCAAAATCTGTGCCTGAATGGTGACATCCAAAGCTGTGGTGGGTTCATCCGCAATGAGAATATCGGGTTTGCAGGCCAGGGCCATTGCTATCATCACACGCTGCCGCATTCCGCCGGAAAGCTGATGGGGATATTCCCGCATTCGCTGCACAGGTTCGGGAATTCCCACTTTGCGAAGCATTTCAACACAAGCGTCCGCAGTTTCCTGTTTGGACATCTGCGGAAAATGGAGATGAAAAACCTCGCTGATCTGCTTTCCAATCCGATGCACCGGATTGAGCGCAGTCATGGGTTCCTGAAAAATCATGGAGATACGCCTGCCCCGGATTTCCCGCAGTTTTTCCACAGGAAGGCTGACAATATCCCTGCCGTCAAACAGAATGTGGCCTGCCCTGATTTTTCCCATAGGCCGGGGCAGCAGACGCATGACAGAAAGTGCTGTCACACTTTTTCCGCATCCGGATTCCCCCACAAGTCCCAATGTACTGCCTTTGGGAACGGAAAAACTCACATCATCCACTGCATGGATTTCACCGGCTTCTGTGTCAAAAGCAGTGATAAGTCCTTTTATTTCCAATATGTTATATACTGACACAAACTGTTCTCTGCTCATTCCGTTTTCCGTATTTTGTCAATTTATTATGTTATCTGCTATTAATGCAACGATCGAAGTTGTGAGCATTTAATTATTTGATATAATTATTAATATATCAAATAATTAAACTAAATTTTTTACTAGTTTTTATGCCTTGTATAATATCTTGTTCTGGCATACCCATTTGCTTTAAAAGTAATAGAGTTATTAATGCTGTTAATCGCTGAGTTACATAAAATAACTCACTACTTTGTAAAGCCTTTTCTCTCAATTCTTCGCTGTAATGGGTAAGATAATTTCTTGTATCAATTATTTGATTGGAAAAATCTTTCAAATTTGGAAAAATTGTTTTTATGGTTTCTTCGTGAAGATTTTTTAATGTATCCTTCACTCTTTTTCTTAAAGAATGTTCATTACCATATTTTAATCGGCTTTTCAGACTATTCTTTAGATCATTTGGAATTTCTTTAGGAATAGAATCAAGAATAATATTATAATATTCTTGATATTTATCTTCCTCAACATACTTGCCATTTTCTATAGTTCGGTGATATGATTCAATTGCCTGCATTAAACCTAAAAAATGAAATTCAATATATGTTTTTTTATTAAAAAAGGTACCAAAAAATAAACTGCATACAGGTCTAAAAATACTCGATTTTTGAAACCAGTTTTCGAATATTTTAGGCAAATATTTCGCGACAAAAGAGAGATTTGTTATCATATCTTCCGGTTCGATTTTGTCTTTTATTGTTCTTTCAGATTGACTAAAAAAAATTTGAATATATATTCTTTTGTTTTTATCATTATTATCTTCAATATTAATTATTGCCTTGATATCTCTTTGATATACAGGTTCACCAATAAAAAGAGTAAGCAATTCTTGGAATGAATAAACAATATCTAAAAACCATTCAAAATCTTTAATTTGATTTGGTATTATCTTTATAAATGAAGTATGATTCCAATTTATTGATCTATAAAAATCTTCTCTTTTATTAAAACCAAAGTCTGAACATATTTTTGCATTAATACATGGAACATCAATTTCAAATCTTGTTGGATATGAATATGTTGAAGTTATTTTACTAAATTTATCATTTATAAACTCATATTGTGTTTGTATAGGTTTAATATTCATCCATTCTTCCAAATAGGTATAATTCACTAAAATAGACGAAAATAAAATAGAATCTTTGGTTTCAAAGTGGATACCTATAAATAGATATTTCGCACTAAAAAGACTCGTTATTATTCCCGGAAAACTAAACTTACTCTTGATCTGAGTTGTTGTTAGAAGAGTACATAATTTTCCATCTTCTGTTAATCCAAGTATTATCTCTGGTCTATAAATTTCATTTCTGCCAAATGAAGTTATTTCCTGAAATGCTCCTAACAAATCAAGTCTAATTTCTTTTTTGCTATCAAAAAAGATTTTTCCCGATATCCGTTTTTCTGGATTTTCAGGCAACCACCAAAATCCATTAGATTCAAAATTATCGAATAATGTTTTACTATTTATCATTTTATGCTCCTTTTATCCTCGTGTCATCGCTATTATTTTTAATGATAAAGTCTTACTATCAGACAAAAAATTAATATGTTGATTTTATTAAAATTAAAGAAATATGTTTTTATAATAAAGACAACATGTAAAAATTGTCCGGTAGAGTGTGACAACGTACTATTTTGACAATACAAAATCAGATCATTTCGGTTTCCATATCAGATCAATTTTCTTCATAATATTATCTGTTTCTGCAAGTGCTGATATGATTTTCTGATAATGCAGTATATCCGCAAAATCCAGTTTTCTGCCTTTGCGGTCTTTGAGCCATTTCTGCGCAGGCTGATAACCGCCAATGTAAAATTCCCATGCAATAATCGGAACTCCCTCAAAATACTGTGTGTCACTGATCCAAACCCGGCCTGTCTGTTTTTTTCTGTCTGTGATTTCAAAATCTTTTTTGCCAACGCACCGGGTGATGATATTGTCCCCCGGCTGAGGATACGCTGTGATAAACTGCCCGGCTTTGGGATTTTCCAGCAGATGAAGGGTGCGGAGTTCACTGCCGAATTTGACGAGTTTCCAAAATGTTTTTGTATCATCGGGATACGGCACGCGGGGAAAATCAATTTTCAGAAATTCTCTGTATGTTTCCCTGTAGTTCTGTGAATGCAGCACAGCGTAAATATAATCCAGAATGTCAATGGGCGCAAATGTGTTTCTGCTTTTCTCTTTTTCCGGAGTGAATGTAAAATCAATGCCTTTGGCAATCTGTGCAGTGATTTTCATGTTCAGGTTGGGAATTCTTTCCTGCCTTTCATCTATGTTTTGCTGTCCGTTGATTTCAGGGTAGAGATAAAGAGGAGCCATATAATCTCCACCCTGCATACCGGGTCTTGACCAGCTTCTGAAATCTGTAATATATTTTGATACAAAAACCGGGGAAGCCTTTTCTTCCACATCCCCGCGTTTAAAAATCAGCCCTGTATTCTCACCATTAAGGAAATGCTGCATGATTTTAAGCACAGGCCAGCCCATAAAACCTCTGGATCGGCCTGTATAATAAATATAGCGGATGTCAAAGGGTCTGTAATTGATTTTTTTGACATGGCTGATGTTCAGTTTGTGATCCTGTATGTCTTTGACTGCCCATTCATACTGCCAGTCCCTCACATCTTCAGGCAGATTGTATTTTCTGTAAAATTCCTGTTTAGGCAATTGCAGAATGTCAAGGGCAGCATTGTAACTGTAATCCGCACTGTCGCCAATGCACAGACTGTCCCTTTTGGTCACGATTCCGGTTCCGTTCACAGTGAAAAGTTCTGACACGGAAAATCCTCTGCTGTAAATTTTCCGCAAATCAAAATTCTTCTGCACAAAAAAATAATCCGGTTTTGCATTCGGCAGTTTTGTGAATGCAATCTGTTTTATGTGATTTTTCCGGAGAAAGGCATATTTCTCCTCCCGTTTTCCGTACAGATCAAAATGAAACACCCTGCCCGGTTCATCTTCCTTCTTTTTTCCTGTTTTTACAAAGATATTGATACTCACACCCTGCATGATGTCAAACACATTTTCATCTTTGCCTCCATCAGGACAGACTTCCTTTTTTTTGCTGTTGCCGTGCAGATCAACGGTATAGATTTTATCATAAGTTTTCAGAAGGTTCCACCGCATTCCCCTGAATGTGGGATTGTCCAGATACCCATGCGGATTGATGAAGGCCAGAATGCCCTCACCGTTTTTTTCAATGAAATGCTGGCCGTAACGCAGAAACTTCACATAATCATCATTAATCCATTTGGAATTCTTCTCTTTCAGTTTCTCTTTTCCGCCCGGCTCTTTTTTGTAGTCTTCCATCAGTTTTTCAATCCATCTGCCTTTGTTGGCACTTTCCCCGCTGTAGGGCGGATTTCCCAGAACAACCATAATCGGGGCATCCCGTTTGATGTGATTTGCCTCGTTGGCTTCCGCACTTAACCAGCTTGCAAACAGGGTTCCGGTGTCCGGGTGATGCTCTTCCAGAGAATTGGTGAGATAAATGTGAAATCTGCGGTCTTTTTCAGACACATGACCGGTTTCCCGCAGAAGCATGTCCAGTTTCAGATGCGCCATTGCGTATGAGGCCATGAGGATTTCAAAACCGTTGAGACGCGGAATCATGTGATCCTCAACGTATCCGGGCCACGCTCCCTGCATGTTTCTGAAATGATTTTCATAAACATGGTGCAGCACTTCTGCCAGAAATGTTCCTGTGCCGCACGCGGGATCAAGAATCTGTACCCGGTGGACTTCCTTTTCAATTTTTCTGCCGTTGCCGCTTCCCTGTTCCGGTATGCAGATTTTTGTTTTGGATGTGTCGGCCAGACCCTGTGCAAGACCGAATTCGGTTTTCAGAATGTCATCCACAGCACGCACAATGAATTTGACCACAGATTCAGGTGTATACCACACTCCCCTTGCTTTGCGGAGTCTGGGATCATATTCTGCCAGAAAGGTTTCATAAAAATGGATGATGGGATCGGTCTGTGTGTTTTTCCCGAAATTTTTCAGAAGTTGTTCAACATCCGCAGCACGGAACACATCAGCCAGGTTGTCCACTGTGGATTTGATGCGGCAGTCAATGTCGTATCCGGCCACATTCTGGAAAAGTTTGCGCAGAAAGGGATTGCTTTTCGGAACAAGTTCAGCGGCCTTCTGACGGCTGAAATCATTCAGGTCCGTGTCATGCACGCGAGCGGCAAACATCCCATAGGCCAGCGTCTGTGCATAAATATCGGCAAATTCTTTGGGACTGAGATCATGAATCAGATTTCTCTTAAAGGTTGCATACTGATCCCGCAGGGATGTATTTTCCTGCGTCTTCTCATCGGACGTGATGACCCGCTCCAGAATATTCTGCAGAAGCCGGGCTTTGGCGGCCATCATTTCCGCGAGTTTTGCAGGGGATGTGACGGTCTGACCGGTGAATGTGCAGAAATTTCTGATCAGGTTTGCAAACTGCGCAAAATTTTTTTCAAGGGCTTTGACAGATTTCCCGTCAATTTCCCCGATGCGGATCTGATGAACAGGTTTTCCGTGTTCAATGAACTGAAAATGAAGGTAATCCGTGAGAATGAGATTGTCCAGCGCGCTGCGGTAACGGTCAAACTGCTCTCTGAATGCTTTGCTGTTCAAATCGGCACCGACATCTTTGGCCTCAATATAACCGATGGGAATTTCCCCTTTGGTGATAACAAAATCCGGGTTCCCGCACGCCGTCACCTTTTCCGGTTCATTGGTCACTTCAATACCGGAGACCATTTCCCGCAGCAGATTTTCCAAATCCGTCCGGTACGCATGCTCACCGGAAAGACCTGAATTGTAACGTTTGTTCACCTTTATGATATAATTGGAAAGACTCATTTTTTCTCCTCTGCGGTTTTCCGTCCACAAAATGCAAAACATCATTGAAAGCCAAATCTGTGCCAAAGCCTGACAAAACCCGTATCCTGACGGTTTTGCCAGGCTGTTCTTCCTTAACTCACCCTGCGAACCGCCGTTATGCCGGTGAATATCTGTATCAGGAACCGGTTGAAATTACCGGATTCAGAATTTCGCGGGAATGACGGAAAAATACAGTTCCCCCTGATTTTTGGAAAATCTGCGTAAGTGCTGTATTATGTGAAACAGCATATACCGGACAAAAGCAAACCGGAAAATGCTATATCCCCAGTTCCTCTGCAATCTCGGACATTGCTGCCAGACTCAGGGGCACGAATTCATTCAGGGGAAGCCCAATCTTCTCACACTCCATAATCCTTTCCCGGCTCACAGCCCTGGCAAAATGGGGCGTTTTCATCCGTTTGGTGACAGATTTGTTCTGAACACTCGCTATTTTTTTATCCGGATATATCAGGGCAGTGGCCACGATCATACCGGTAATGCTTTCCGCACAGGTAAGAGCGTGTTCAAAACGGGTGGAACGCTCCAGACCCAGACCTTCCGCATTGTGCTTTCGGATTGCGTTGAGGATTTCCGGACAGACTCCTTTTTCTGCCAGCAGTTTTGCGCCCACTTCGCCATGCTGTGCGGAATCCTCGCCTGTAATTTCATAATCAATATCATGGAGCAGCCCGGAAAGTCCCCATATATCGGGATTTTCCCCAAAATGTACAGCCAGTTTACGCATAATGGCCTCAGAAGCCAGGCAGTGTGCGACCAGTCTTTCGTTTTTCAGATGTTCTTTCAGTAATGCCAGGGCAGATTCCCTGCTGATTCCCGGATCTTCACTCATAAAAAATTCCTCCTGCTGTTTTATGGTTTTCTGTTTCAAAGAATATGGGAAATGCCGATATATCATTTAATTCAGGCGAATGCCATGATAATGCTAAACAGATTTCAGGACTGTTCAGATGAACCGCAGCACAATATGAAAATCTGTGCCACTTTTTTTATTTCCGATACTGCCTGTCTTAATGCTCTTATAAAACATTTCAGGCAGTTTCTGCTTCCGCGTTCTTCCGGCTCTGCAGACAGGGAAGGCTGATAATAAATTTTGCGCCTTTGCCCGGTTCGGATTCCGCGCGCATACTTCCCTTGTGATTATTTGTGATGATGAAATAGGACACGGAAAGTCCCAGTCCTGTTCCAATGCCCACCTCCTTTGTGGTGAAAAAGGGCTCAAAAATCCGTTTGCAGATATCTTTGTCCATTCCGGGGCCGTTGTCTTCCACCTCGATCCGGACCGCTTTTTCTTCTTTCTGCACACGGAGAATAATCTGCGGGGATATGCCGGGACTGATGTTTTCAGACATGGCCTGGGCCGCGTTCCGGAGCAGGTTCAGCATCACCTGCTCAATTTCCGTGGCAATGCAGGGCACTTCCGGAAGATCGGCGGGAAATTCCCGGATGATTCTGATATGCCGGAAATCGTATTTCTTTTTCAGATCATAGTCATGGGCCGCAAGTTCCACGGTTCTGCTGATAAGTTCCGGAAGCCTTACTGGTTTCATCACAGACTCGCTGCGCCGGCTGAAGGTAAGCATATTGGAGACGATTTCCGCAGCCCTCTGTCCGGATTCCTGTATGCCGTCCAGAAAACGGATAATTTTCCTTTTTTCCAGATAGGAGCGGATTGTTTCCAGACTCGTGCCGCATTCTTCCGCAATCTCTTTGTTGGCAGGAAGTTCCTCTGAAACCCTGCGCCGGATGTTCTGAATGCTCTGGAGAATCCCGGCCAGGGGATTGTTGATTTCATGGGCCATGCCTGCCGCGAGTCCGCCCACACTCATCATTTTTTCCGTCTGAACCATCATCTCCTCAAGCCGCACCCGCTCTGTGACATCATCCACCCGGATTACAGCTCCATCGAGACCGTTGGTTATCAGAGGATAAATCATGATGTCCCAATAACGGATATGGCCCTCTGCCCTCCGGATGATTTTCTCTGCTTTATGGGATTTCCCCTCATGAATGGTCATCCGGATTTCATCCATCCGGTCTGAGAGTTGGGGAAAGACCTTTGCCAGCAACTGGCCCTGGGCTTTTTCCGCTATGATTCCGGTTGTTTTTTCTGCCTCCCGGTTCCAGTGCGTGATCCTTTGTCCGTTATCAACGCCCATCAGAGCTGAAGGCATTGAATTGACAATATTATTAAGATAGTTTCTCACCCTGCGGAGTTCGTTTTCAGCATTTTTCCGATCTGTGATGTCTGTGGAAATACCGCAGAGACCCGCAGGTTTTCCGGTGCTGTCATACAGTGGGAATTTGATGGAAATATAGGTATGATTCCCATCTTCCTGCGGAGCGACCTCCTCCAGCTGCATGGGTTTTCCTGCGCCAGTGACAATCTGATCATTGCCTCTGAACGCATCCGCAAAATTTTTTGGAAACAGGTCATAATCTGTCTTTTCCGCAATATCCTCACTGGCCAGGTGAAACAGTTTTTCATACGCGCGGTTGATCAGCACATACCGTCCCTTTGTATCCTTTAGGTATATCAGGGCGCTGGTATGATCCAGAATTCCCTGGAGCCGTGATTTGCTTTGCCGCAGGTCTTTTTCCTTGTCCGCCAGAGACTGGAAAAGTATGAGAACCAGTAATACGCTGATGATCAGAATCACTCCCACACAGATCTGTATACGGACAGATTTCCGGCTGATGCGCTTCAAATGCTCACCGAGCAGTGCCACATCCTCCATCATTTTTTTGTATATCTGATCTGTTTCATTTCGGACAAGGGTTTCCGGAACTTCGATCCGCAGGCACCAGGGAACTGCGAAATACCGCATGTTAAGGGGAGTGCAAACATACATCTTTCCTTTTTCCACCCTGCTGATCGTGATACCGGAAACTGTATGCTCTTTTTCCTCTTCCCATTCATCCGGAGTCATGCGCAGTTGCTTTCCGACCATTTCAGGCATTCCGCTGGCAGCGGCCATAATTCCCTCATGCGTGATCAGCATGATTTTTCCTTCCCATACAAAAAGTTTTACTGCTGCTTCTTCCACCAGAGACTGCAACAGATCCGTCTGAATATCGGTTCCCACAGCCCCGCAGAATTTTCCATTCACCATAACGGGCGCAATCATTGAAATAACAGAGAGTTCCTCATCTCCCACCTTACGGAAAAAAGGCGGGGTGATATACGGGATTCCGTTTTCACGGACATTGAGATAAAATTCTCCTTTCCTGATATTACTGACCTGCACTTCCGTGTTTTCATAATTCTGTGTCTGCATAAGCGAGATCTGCCCGTCTTTTTTCCGGTACCAGTAGGGAATAAAACGGCCTCTGCTGTCATTTCCTTTTGCACCGGCATAGTCCATGTCCGGCATGTCAAAGGCATCAGGCTCCCAGCAGGTATAAACACCGGTAAGTTTTTCATTTTTTTTGAGCATGGTGAACAGCATGGTATTTACCGCATCCCTGCCCAATGCCACCTCTTCTGTTTTCAGACCGGAAAGCACTTCTGCCAGGTTTTGGGCCGCGGACATGGCCCTTTCCAGTTCTGCACTGATCTGAAAACTTATGGCTTTTGCATCTGAAATAAGATGATCCATGTTTGCGTGAAGGGTTTTGATCTGTAAAACCTTTGCAATGTCGCCTGCCGTGTCTGTTGTGGCATTCACAGCAGAATGTACCAGTTCTTTGGCGGTCATATAGGAAAAAGCAATGATGAAAACTGCCGTCATCAGCAGACTGATTCCCAGAAAATAATGCAGTTTCCGCATTTTCAACCTTTCCGCCAGTGGCATGAGACCGCATACATGGCAGCGGTGTCTGTCAGTGTTTTTCCGAATTTTTCAAACATGGCAATATATTTTCCTCATTCCCTGTTCCCTGTTCCCCAATCCCCAAACCGCTTCCAAACTTAAAAATCAGAACATCCCCCAGTTACTTATACACCATTTTCAGCTTTGGCAAAACAGGGATTTCATGGTGCATGAAACAAATATCTCAGGCAGAAACGTCAGAAAGGTTCAGAAAACCGCATCATCAGACACGCGTCAGGGGAAAAAAACAGAATAAAATCTGCAAAAGATTTTGAGTTTCTTTCTGACATCTGCTACATTATTATTCTAAAAACCGATCACCTTAATTATGCAATCATCAGAACGGGACTTTGTTCCCGCGGATATGAAACAGGAAGCAGGTATATAAATGAAGAAAACCATCGCTGTTTTGGAAGGCGACGGCATCGGGCCGGAAATCGTGCGTGAGGCTGTCAAAGTAATCAGAACCATTGAAAAAAAATACGGGCATACTTTTGTCATGAACTATGCCCCATTCGGAGCGCAGGCTTATTTTGACGAAGGAGCTGCCTTTCCGGAAAAAACAAAACAGATCTGTGATGATGCGGATGTGATTCTCAAAGGCCCGGTAGGTCTTGCGGTTGATCAGATGCACAGAATTCCGCGGGAGCATCAGCCTGAGACCGGGGCCATCCTGCCCCTGCGCAAACGCTATGACACCTTTGCCAATTTCCGGCCCGTGCGCCTGCCTGCATCCCTGGCATCCTTTTCCCCGCTAAGACCGGAACTTATCGGAGACGGGCTTGACATTCTCATGATCCGGGAACTGGTGGGCGGCATTTATTTCGGAGAGAAAACAGAGGGAAGCGCAACCGGTATGCGGTATGCAAAAGATGACTGCACCTATACTGCGGAGCAGGTATCAAGAGTGGCACAGGTTGCTTTTACAGAAGCCCGGAAACGGAAATCAGGACTTGTGAATATCCACAAGGCCAATGTGCTGGCCACATCCCGTTTCTGGAATCTGATAGTGGAGGATGTTGCGAAAGAATATCCGGATGTGGTCTGCAAATCCATGCTGGTGGACAATGCAGCGTTTCAGTTGGTGAAAAATCCCGTGCAGTTCAACGGAGTGGTTCTGATTGAAAACATGCAGGGCGATATTCTGACGGATCAGGCAGGAGGGGTCATCGGTTCACTGGGACTCATGCCTTCGGCCTGCATCGGGCCGGAAAAAAGTTATGTGGAACCCGCGCACGGATCTGCTCCGGATATTGCAGGCAGGAATATTGTCAATCCCTATTCCATGATCGGCAGTGCAGCGCTTCTTTTTGACCGCTGTCTGAATCTGAGCGCAGAGGCCGGCGATATATGGAGCGCTCTGTTTGCTGTGTTTGAGAACGGTTTTGTCACAAGGGATCTCATTGTGACAGGAGAAAAACACAGGGGGATACTCTCCACCACTGAATTCGGGGATATGGTCTGCGCGGGGATTATGAAAAATTTATAATGAATGCGCCAATGAAAAAAGTCAGTCTTAGTCATTCCGGCAAAAGCCGGAACCGTTTGGCTGAGTTTACGGCTAAATCCGGTGTTTTCAGTATGTTCAGGACACCGGATTTTGCCAGTGTGACGGTG
Source organism: Desulfococcaceae bacterium (assembly GCA_050180235.1). Lineage (GTDB taxonomy): Bacteria > Desulfobacterota > Desulfobacteria > Desulfobacterales > Desulfococcaceae > JAABRU01. Next base: position 78,199 of record JBFXEJ010000002.1, on the reverse strand, counting down.
TAACAGGAGTTGTCTGACAGACTGCTTATTTGCTGCAACTGCGCAATACCTGTTATTTTCAGGAAAGAGGATAGTTATGATCGGAATCATCGGGTTCGGACGTTTTGGCAAACTCATGGCCGGGTATCTGTCAGGGGATTTTGAGGTATTTATATACAACAGAAGCGGCAAAGATGAGGAAATCCGGAAAATCGGGGCAAAGCCTGCCGTGCTTGCAGAGGTGTGTTCCCAAAAAGTGCTGATTCTGAGTGTGCCCATTTCAGCCATGCAGGGATTTCTCAAAGAAATTTCCCCCCTGCTCAGAAAAGATGCTGTGGTGGTGGATGTCTGTTCGGTCAAGGTCTGGCCGGTACAATGGATGCAGGAACTGCTGCCGCAGAGTGTTTCCATACTGGCCACCCATCCCATGTTCGGGCCGGACAGCGCAGCCCAGTCCCTGCATGACCGGAAGATCGTTCTGTGTCCGGTACGGATTGAGGACAGCCGTTACGGAAAAGTCAAATCCTGGATATCCTCCAAAGGCATGATTGTGATTGAAACCACGCCGGAAGAGCATGACCGGCAGATTGCGGTCAGCCTGTCTCTGACCCATTTCATCGGAAGAAGTCTGGAAGAGTTCGGGGCAAAGGAACTGATTATTGACACAGAAGGTTATAAGCGGCTGCTTCATATTCTGGGCGTTGTCACGCATGACACCTGGCAGTTGTTCATGGACATGAACCGTTACAATCCCTATGCAAAGGAAAACCGGCTGGCTTTTATTGATGCCATGAAACGGACAGAGGAAAAACTGGGGCAGTAAAGGATATGTACCGTTATTTTTTATAATAATATCAAATTTTCGGATTTGTTTTCCGCCCCGGTGCCAGACCGGATCAGGGGATTTGATCCATAGCAATTTTCTAAGAAATCTTTGCGGTAAACAGGATTTGCGGCAAGTCTCAGGCTTCACTGACGGCAGGGTAATGGGAATAGGCATACATTCAATGCCGTTTACTTAGGGTCTGTATCAAAATAACCTGTTATAAACCCTTAGGGTTTCCGGACAGGAAAATTGTACAGGTTATTTTTTTACAAACCCTTAGGTGATTTACAGAAAAGAATATCCCGGAAAAGTATCAAAAGCTTCCAGCTTTTGCCCTGTGCCTGTGAACTGAAACAGGATATTTATTTTCATAAATCACCTTAAGCAGAAAATTCCCCTCCCGGTGGGAGGGGATTCTTAAGGAAACGGCATTGAGCATACATTTTATGCACACACAATAAACACAGAAGGTCTGCCATATGTGGAAAACAAATCGCTTTAAATTATAAAGCATCCGTAATTTCTGTATTTTTTTATCATGGAAACCACAGCATACTTTGGCACATCCTTTGCTTTGAATGAAACAGACATTGCAGGTAAGTCAACATAAATTTTCGGGTATAAAGTTTTCAGAAAAATCCGGTTTTCCCGAAAAACCGGATTTTCTGAATACACGAAAAATTTCTTTTGCCTGCTTAACACATTCTCATATACACAGGAGGCCGATATGCTGTGGATTATTCTTTTTACCGTGATTGTACTGATCCTGTTTGTCAGGAAGCAAAAATGGATCGGCAAATATAAAATCATTTCCGATCTGACTTTGCTGCGGCTGGAACTGGATCGTTTGCAGAAAAACGGGAATTTTGATGAAAAATCTTTTGATTCTGCAAGAAAAAAGATTGATTATGCCATCACCCGCATCTTCATTGAGGAAGATGGCCTGCAGCCCGGAACAGGTCTGTGGCTGAAACGCAGAAATGACGCGTGGCAGAATCTTGCATCGTCTCTTAACCTTGATCCCCGTGAAGCTCCCTGGCGTCCGAAAAGAACAGAAGAAAGGCAGAATGAAAGTGCAGCGACTGTTCAAACTGCTCCGATAACACCTCCGCCGCCTGCCAAATCTGCTCCGGTTTCCAAACCTGTGCCGCCGCCGCTGCCCGTTCATGCGGAAAAAGCGGTTGTCAATGTTCAGACAGAGACAGTGCTTTCTGTGAAAACACAGACGGTTCCGACAGATTCAGTGAAGCAGACAGAGGTTTCGCAGACTGCTCAGGAAGTTGCATCCGCGCCGGTGAAACAGAAAGTTGCTCTGCCCCTTTCTGTTCCTGCATCTCCGGAAAAACCAATTTTGCAACAAAATCAGGTGAAAATTTCCGCGCCTGCTTCGCCAAAAACAATTCAGAAAGAAAAACCCCGCGATACATCGCGTTTTGCATGGGAAGCCCAAAAACCCGGTCAACTGGAACTGCTTATGCAGAAAGTCACAGGCTGGTCACGGCTGCTGATTCCCTTTCTGATTCAGAATATCGGCTGGTTTGTGAGCTGTTTTTCCTTTGTGTCCGGTTCTGTTTTTCTTATCAGCTATTCCGAGGGATTTTTGAGACTGCTGCTGATTTGCCTCTGCCTGCTGGCCTATACGCTGCTTACGCTTTTCGGAGCATGGCATATACGCAGAAAAAAACCGGAACTTCGGACAGCCGCAAATGTTCTCACCACATTGGGAATGCTGCTGATTCCCCTGAGTATTGCCTCCGGCATACGGCTGGCAAATGTTCATCTGCCTGCGGGCGCAGGTTTGACGCTGATCAGCTTTGGCATTTTCTGGTACTGTGCACAACTGGCCTCCGGAACAATGGATCGCTCTCTGCAGGGACTTCATCCCCGTCTCTTTATGATGATGACCGCAGTGCAGATGGCTGTTCCCATTATCATCCGTTTCCCCTTCTGGTATATGATGGCCCTGTTTCATCTCCTGCTTCTGCTTTTGCTGGGATACAGTCTCATCCGTTTCAGCAAAGACTGGTTCCGCTCCATTTTTCTGGATCAGGAGAAAATCGCTTATTATGCTGCCGGAACTCTGGTCTATGCTGCTGCGGTTTCTTTCATTCATGTAACATGGTCTTATCCAAGTTCCGTATCTGCCGCATATTACGCTCCTTTTCTCATGCTGCTTTCTGCTCTGCTGTTTTACACAGATGCAGAATGCAAACAGTGGGTTAAGGAATACACATTTCTGTCCCGTTTCACCATAGCGGTGTATGCCATTTCTGTTACGGCCATACTTTTATCTTTGGGAAATCATTTTTCCCGTATAACAACGCTGTCAATGGGCCTTGCTGTTTACGGCACTGTGATATGGCGGTATCTCACCATCACACCTTTCTGGCTGTTGACGGGCTGTTTTTCAGCATTATACGCTCTGCTGATTCTGCAACACATTCCGGCACAAACCCATTTCCTTGCCAGCCTTCCGGGTCTGGCCGGGCTGCTGGGCATTCAGATATGGGCCATAAAACGCAATGCCCGATCTCTGGCTTTGACAGTTTTCCGCATTCGGGGCGGACTGGGAACCGGTCTTGCCATCTGGAGCCTTGCAAACACCAGCCCCGGTTTTACAGGCTTTGCAACCTGTCTGTTTCTCACGGTTTTTATTTATATTTCCCTGCGCCATGCACCGGAATATCTGCTGAATTCGGTAAAATTCTTTCAAAAGGGAATGCCGGAAAACAAACGGGATTTGCGGGATACAAAGTTATTTTATGCTGTTCTTTTCTGCTCGATCATGACAGTGGTTTATGCCCCGGTATGGCCGGGAATCCTGTGGCAGACGCAGTTTGCAGCCAGTCTGATTCTGCTTTCTGCGGCATGGAGTGAACTGGCTCTGGGAATGTTCCGCAGACAAAACGAAAACATATCGCCCCGCGTTCCCATGATGCTGAACGCGTCTCTGCTGTCTGTTTTTTCTGCAATTGCCCTGATGCACCATTTCATGCCCCGATCAGAACAGATTCTTTTTCTGATTCCTGTTATGGCAATCGACAGTGTGATTCTGTTCCGGCAAAGTCTGATTTTCCGGGATCGGTTTCTTTTTTCCCTTGCTTTGGTTATGGGCGGAGCATCGGGCGCATTCATAAAGCATACTTTTTTCCCTGGATTCTCTGTGGGAATTGCATCAATGCTTATTTCCATGACACTGTGGATTATCACATGGTATCTGGAGCGTATGCACAGGATTCGTGCAATGCTGACAACAGACAATCCGCAGGAAACCAAACCCCTTTTTACTCTGCTGGGAATCCATGAAATCCGTCCACTCACCATTCACCAAGCATTTGGTCTGCCTTTGACATGCGCTATGATTTTCTTATGGGGACTGGGACTTTTCAAAGCAGGTTTGTATCTGCTTCATACCGGCCCGGATTTTGCGTGGATTGTCAGTGCATCCCTTGCCTCAGTGCTGACTGTTCTCTTAATGGCACGCTTCCGTATGCTGTATTTTTTTTCGATCCCGGTTCTCATGGGGCTGGGGATATTCCTGACTGTAATGAAACCGTTCATATCATGGGAAATTCCCTCGATCAGTCTGGCTGTTTCCTCTTACGCTCTTGCCATTTGGCTCATTGTCAGACAATGTCTTGACAGTGCAAAACTTTTCCGCATTGCGGAAATCCTGCTTCTTACTGGCGGACATAACGGCGGAGGACGCGAACAAATTGGGTTCATGACCCATAAAACCGGATATTTGCTGATATTTTGCAGTACAGCAGTTGCGGTTCTGTTTTGGATTGATCAGACCGGTATTTCTGTACTGCCCGTGCTGGCGGTTTCCATTATTTTCACGTTTTTATCCGGCAGATTATATTCCAAACCCGCTTATACCTATGATGTGCTGGCTTTGATTTTTATCACTGTGCTAATGTTGCATGCGGAATTTCTGCAAATAAAAAATACAGGACTTCTTCTCACTGACCAGCGCACCGGAATGCTGATGACTTTTGCGGGACTTGGCATAATGGCTTTTGGCAGATGGCTGAAAAAAAGAGATTCAGAAAATGTGCCGGAAACCGTGTCTGATGCCCGAATCCGTCCCTTTTTTCACTTTTCCACTTTGCTTTTGTTTTCCGCAGGTTCCCAAGAACTGCTTTTGACTGTATCGGGCATGAAAATCAATTTTATGCTCATTGCCGGGCTGCTGATTGCCGGATGCGGACTGCTGGCACTGCACCATTGCCGGAAAGAATACTGGCCGAATATAAGCGGACTTGCACTGATATGCCTTTCCCTGCTTTGCCTGCAAATCTTTGTTTTTCATCCGGGTGGAGCGTTTGATTTCTGGCCGTCACAAGGCGACCGGTGGATCAGTATTGCCATTATGAGTATGACACTGGCCTTTGTGTCTGTTTCAGCAGGAATTTCCAAATATATTCCGGTTTATCAATCTTCTTTCCGTCAGACAGCATGGATTTCTTACCTCTGGACTGCATGTAAAGCCGTACCGCTTTTTGCAGATGTTTTCACAGAAATCCCCGCTTCCGCTTTTATCCCCTGCTTTTTTGCTGTAATGGGATTTACATTTTTTCCCCTTACAAAAAATGTTTTCCATGCGCCCAACTGGCGGGGAATTGTGCTGCTGTTTTTGGCAACAGGCATTTTTTTCAGCACGGTTCCGCTGAGCGGTCTGCCTGTGGGAATGAATGCGGCTGTTCCCATCTGGGCATGGACGCTGCTGATTTCCGGTACTATTCTTCTGCCGTATTGGAATGGAAAATTCCCGGTCTGGTCTGTGGAATCCGTATTCTGGCCCTGGGCAGGACTGATGCTTGCTGTGCTTTATCTGCCTGTCACCAAAGGCATTTTCACAGCAATGCTGAACCTTTCCTACTGGATTGGACTTTCGGTTTTCTTTTTCCTCATGCTGCGCAATCAGTCCGATGCCATTCTGGTCTGGCTGAGTGTCATCTGCATGAGTTTTGCCGCATTCACTTTCCTGCACCAAATGATACCAAACACGGCAGATTTGTATCTGCTGATGATGGGCTGTCTGGCATGGGGAAATATCCTGCTGGCAATGATACCGCTCTGGCCGCATTGCCGCAGTCTGCTGATATGGCTGGGATGGAAAGACTTTGATCTGATTCCGCCTTTGCGTACAGTTCCATCGCTGATCTTTGCCCTTGCTCTCATGCTGTCCGTCTATCTGAACACTCTTATTCCTCTGGTAAGGAATACCTCTGTTTCTGAAACTTATCTTTTACTTACAACCGTGCTTCTGTGTCTTTCCTTTATGCACCTGTATCTTCGCAATCGCAGCAATCCAGCAGCACAGGGCATATTTCTTTCCCTTTTCTGCCTTGTTTTGGGATTTAAGATTGAATTTTCCGCTCTGCCCTCTCTTTCCCTGATTCTGACCATCTGGAGTGCTTTGCTTACAGCAGCAGGTATCCTGTGGCATAACAGACAGAAGAAAATGGAAACTGAATCAGTGCCAGTGAGCAGCAGTCCTTTATTCTCCGCTCTTTCCGACTGGATGAGCCTCAGTCCTTTTATTGCACTGACGACTCTGCTTTTTCTGCCAATCGGATCATTTGCGGAAGCGGTTCTCACCATTGCCCTGCTGAGTATTCTCATGGCAATTTTGGGAGAATTCCGGCATCACGCGTTTATGAAAAAGATGTCCAGACTTTTGGGACTGTTGCTGCTCCATATGTGGCCCCTTGCATTTCTTCCCGCAAAAAAAGGAGCGGCTTTTACCATTTGGCAGTTATGGCCCATACTGATGGCACAGTTTCAGCGGCTTCAGGTACTTTTTCCCTGGTATGCACTGGAACTTGCTTTGCTGGCATGGGCAATACTGGCTCTTCGCAATTTTGCAGCAGGACAGGCTGGGGAAAAATATCCCTTCCTGAGACGCATAAAACTTCGCTTTCACTTTATTGCCACCCTGTCTCTCTGTGAATGGGGACTGCATCTGTATCTGTTTGCGCACCAGACATTTTCCGGAAATGTTCAATACGCATGGATTCAGGCTTCAGCATTTCTGACAGCAGGGATTCTGCTCATGGCTCTGGGATTGCGGCAGATGAAACTTTTTCCCGCATCTGCATGGGTTTATGCACTTTCCGCAATCGCGGGACTGACAGGATTTTATCTGCGTCTGATAATACTCGGCCCGGTTTCTCTGTGCATATGGGACAGCGCACTGATCCTTTTTGCAGCATGGATATTGGCAATCTGGAGCCGTTTCACAGAATCAGAGATTTTTTCAGCTCCCATGCAGAGAATTTCCACAATGCTTTCAATAGGTTTGCTGTTCACATTTCCCTGGCAGACCGGTTCTGTCCACGCGAGCAGCATACTGATGCTTACCGGACTGCTGTATTTTTCCCAATACCATGCCACAGAAAAATCTCTTTTTCTTTACATCGGATCAGTTCTGATCAATGCCGCCCTGTATCTTTGGATTCCTCTGTGGTCACAGAAAAGCAATCTTCTGCAGATTTACGCGATACCCGCATCTCTGACGGTGCTGGCAATTCTCCATCTGCACAGAAAGGAACTGCGGCGCAGTGTACTGAACGCCTCCCGCTTGACTGCGGTATGCGTGCTGTATGCCGCAGTTTCCCTTGATCTTTTTCTAAGACCGGAACTGTCTGTTTTCATTCTTGCTTTGGGACTGAGTCTTGCAGGAATCATAGCCGGAATCGCCATGAGAGTGCGGGCTTTCCTTTACGGCGGAGTGGTTTTTATGGTCATGAATGTCACCTCGCAGATGTTCCGCTTTTATCCGGAACAGGGGCTTGGAAAGGGAATTGTGCTGGTCGCAATGGGAGCATTTATCATGTCTGCCATGATCTGGTTCAGTTTAAGGCGGGAGGAAATTCTGAAACGATTCAGAATAATCCGTGCGGATTTGGAGGTTTGGGAATAAGTAATGCAAGTCATAGCCTTCCCTGTGCTTACGTCCAAAACTGCGGATATGGTGCTGGTGCTATGGGGATAACAGGTTAAAATTATAAAAATAAATATCCCATTTCAGTTCACTGGCACAGGACACAAGCCGGAAGCTTATGCTGCTTTGGCGGGATATTCTTTTCTGAAAATCACCTAAGCCGGTTCATAAATATATTGGCCTGGAAGAACTGGCCGATGGAATCTGGAGAATATATTTCAGACAAAAACTGCTGGATTATTTTGATGAAAAAAAGTTAAGAATACAGGAAGATTGAAAAAAAATATGTAAACGGTGTGTTGACACAACGTTAAACGATATGCTGAATAGAACATGTCATGTTTATACTGCAACAATAAAATGGAGTTTATGTGTAATGCGAATTTCTGTAATACTGGCCCATCCAGGCAGCCAAAGTTTCAACCATGCGATTTCTCAGGCAGTCAGTGAAGCATTGACGCTGAATGGGCATCAGGTCATTTTGCATGACCTGTATGCCGAAAAATTTGATCCCGTTCTTCCGTTTGAAGAAATTCCGAAAGAGGCAAATCTTTCTCAGGAGATCGACCTGTATTGCCGGGAAATATCCCTTGCGGATGGGATTGTTATCATCCATCCCAACTGGTGGGGACAGCCGCCCGCGATTCTGAAAGGCTGGATAGATCGCATTGTCCGCCCAGGCAGGGCATATGCGTTTATGGAAGATGATCAGGGCGAAGGTATTCCCATCGGTTTATGGAAAGGGAAAACCGCCCTTGTATTCAATACTTCCAATACACCGGCTGAACGCGAAGTCAGAGCGTTTGGCGATCCTCTGGAAACTCTCTGGAAGAACTGCATCTTTGGCCTTTGCGGAATTGAGAATGTATATCGTGAAATGTTCAGTGTGGTCGTAACCAGCACCCCGGAACAGCGCCGGGCATGGCTCAGGCGGGTGCAGGAGATCATCAGAGAATATTTCCCGGCAGAACAGTGTGCCTGATACCCGCCTGCAACTGACGTGGCGATCCGCTCCCCGGTGACGGGTGTTTTTTTGGACAGTGGGACTTTTTATACTGACAAAGCAGGGCCTGCCCCTGCGAATCCGGGGCAACCGCAGGGGCTGCCCCGGCAGTAATCAGTATCAGAAGTACCATTACCGTTTTTTGTCCCAATATCGGTTTCAGGCCTGCCCCCGCTCCAATCGGCTGAAGCGGGCTGAAAATCATACCGAAAAAAACAAAATGGGATCAATATATACCATGTTGTCAGTTTAAAAAAATATTGGCAAGTTATCGAACTGTTGAAAAATTAACATTGACTTTTTATTTTTAAGATGGCATATAGCGTTATGTCAAAAATAACATAACGAAGCAGACATGAATCAGATATAATGATACGGTGTATGATAAGGCGGGCCAGTTTTGCCGTTGGTTCTGCCGCTCTTTATTTTTTAAATGGCATAGCGTTATGTCAAAAATAATATAACGAAGGAGACATGATGATGCGGTGTATGATAAGGAGTATTGCAGTGCTGTCGCTGGCTCTGGCACTTTCCCTGACAGGATGGGCGCAGGAAGAACAGAGCAATGTGGATGAAAATAGCCCGAAACAGATTTTTTATCTGGGTGAAATCGAAGTAATCGGAAAAGCAGAGGAGAGCAAAAATACGACCATAGAAAAGGTTGATGATGAGGACATGCGGCTGTTTGACAGAAATAATCTGGCAGATGCCGTGAATCTTCTGCCGGGTGTAACGCTCACACATAGTGGACAGAGAAATGAACTGATGCTTTCTGTCAGAGGGTTTGACATCAAGCATGTTCCGATTTTCTTGGACGGGATTCCGATTTATGTTCCCTATGACGGCTATCCGGATCTGGGGCGGTTCACTACGTTTGATCTTTCCGAAATCGTGGTATCCAAAGGATTCACATCGGTGCTTTACGGTCCTAATACGATGGGCGGAGCCATCAATATGGTATCCAAAAAGCCGGTCAAAGCCTTTGAAATGAATGCCGGAGCCGGATATGCATCAGGAGATACATACAATGTCTATGGGAATTTCGGCACCAATCAGGGAAAATGGTATCTGCAGGGTGGCGCATCGTATGCTGACAGCGATTATTTCAGGGTATCGGATGATTTCACTCCGACTGCAACCGAAGATGGCGGAAAACGGGAAAATTCATACCGGACAGACAGTAAATTCAGTTTCAAACTCGGTTATACCCCCAATGAAAAGGATGAATATGCCTTCAGCTATATCAGGCAGGATGGCGAGAAGGGAACACCTCCGTATGCCGGAACTGATAAATCCACGACCGCCAAATATTGGCAGTGGCCGTACTGGGACAAAGAAAGTTTCTATTTCAACTCCAATACTGCTCTTGGGACTGCTTCGTATATCAAATCAAGGCTTTATTATGATCTTTTCGATAATTCGCTCTATTCCTATGATGACAGCACATACAGCACCATGACCAAAAAATCCTCTTTCAAAAGCTGGTATGACGATCATACTGCCGGAGCTTCCGTTGAACTGGGAACAACACTGCTGCCGAAAAATACGCTGAAAGCTGCTGTTCATTATAAGCGGGATATCCACAAAGAGCATAATGAGGGCTATCCTGTACAAAGATTCGAGGATGAAATCTGGTCTCTCGGGCTTGAAGATACTGCGGATATTACGGAAAATTTATATGCGATTGCCGGAATCTCCTATGATCAGGTGAATACGATGGAAGCACAAAACCTTAATTCAGCAACAAAGACCGTGTTTGATTTTGAGACAGGCGATACCTCTGCATTCAATCCTCAGATCGGTCTTTTTTACAAGGTGATGGAAGACGGACTGGCCCATATATCTGCTGCGGCAAAATCCCGCATTCCGTCTTTCAAGGACAAGTATTCGTATAAAATGGGAACTGCTCTGCCCAACCCGGAACTTGATCCTGAAAAATCCGTCAATTATGAAATCGGATATCAGCAGACGATATTCAAGAAACTGCTCGTGGAAACCACGCTGTTTTTCAGTGATACCAGTGACTTCATTCTTTCCAAAAAGATTCCTGATCCAAGCGATCCTTCCAAGACGCTCAATCAGAATCAGAATATCGGAGATGTTGATCAGTATGGTATAGAAATCGGTGTGTCAGGACAGATTCTCAGTAATCTCAAGGGCGGTTTCAATTACACCTATTTTCACAGCCATAACAAAAGCAGCAATGATGAACTGCTCAATACGCCGGCGCACAAGATATTTGCCTATCTGCAATATTTTCCCATTGAACGTCTCAGTATCATGGGAAATATCGAATATGATTCCAAGCGTTACAGTTCTTCTGACGCGGTTCGGGTTGCTGACGAATTTTTTGTGGCAAACAGCAAGCTGAGCTATGAAGTTTACAACGGATTTTTTATTGAGGCAGGCGTCAATAACATTTTCGATGAGGACTATGCGCTGGATGAAGGTTTTCCCGAACCGGGCAGAAGTTATCTGGCAAATGTCCGATATGAATTTTGAAAGCGGAGAACGTCATGAATACGGATTTTGAAAATCTTCTGAAAGAGTCGGTGAAGTTTCACGGGCATTTGTGCGGCGGACAGGTGGTCGGCATCAAAATGGCGATAGCAGGCTTAAGAGAACTCGGTATCCGGGATCCCGGCGGTACAGAAGGCAGAAATCTGGTGATTTTTACCGAGATAGACCGATGTGCGGTGGATGGAATCATATCCGTAAGCAAACGGACGCCCGGCAGGCGCAGCATCAAAATAAAGGATTACGGCAAGACAGCAGCAACGTTTGTCAATACGGGAACCGGCAAAGCAGTAAGGGTCAGTGTCCGGGCAGATTCCGATGCAGCGATCAGAAAACTTGAACAGCAGTATCTGCCGGAAAAAGATGAAAAAGCGGCAAATATTGCGGCACTGATCGCTATTCCCGAAGAAGAACTTCTGATGATTCGGGAAGTGAGCGTTCAGATTGAGCCGCAGGATCTTCCCGGAGAAACGCTGAGAGCAGTTATCTGCGAATCCTGCGGTGAGCTGATAAAAGACATGCGGGAAGTCATCCGGGACGGAAAAATTCTATGCAGGCCGTGTGCTGAAGGAAAGGCGTATTATGAAGAAAAAGCATGAGATTGCAGCATTCTTCTGCTTCATTCTGCTGATCATTTCTTCGGCAGAGGTTGGCGCAAAAGAAATTATGGACATGAGCGGGCGCAAAGTAATTGTGCCGGATACCATAACAAAGGTATATTGTGCCTCGCCGCCCGCAACATACATGCTGTATGCCGTTGATCCCGCATTGATTGCGGGACTCAATTATCCTTTCAATCCAAAGGAGCAGCCTTATCTGAATCCTGCGATGGCAAGGCTTCCGGTCATCGGCGGCTGGTTCGGTCAGGGAAGAACGCCCAATCAGGAGACGCTTCTGCAAATCAGACCGGACATTATGATTGTCTGGAAGTGGAAAAATTCGGCAGTGAATGAAAAAATCGAGCAGACCGCACAGCAGTTGAAGCTGCCATTGGTTTATATTCAAATTGACCGCTTGAGCGATTATTCCCAAGCTTTTCAGTTCATGGGCGGCTTGCTGCATCGGGAAGATCGGGCGCAGGAGTTGAGCGATTATGCTGCCAAAGCCATGAAATCCGTAGAATCCGCAATTTCGGATATTCCCGATGAGAAAAAAGTCTCGGTATATTACGCCGAAGCAGCGGACGGACTCAGCACCGAATGCGATCAATCCGTTCACGCGGAACTGATTCCTCTTGCCGGAGGGAAGAATATCCATCAGTGCAAAGCCGAAGATGATTTCGGCATGGTGAGAGTGAGCATCGAACAGGTAATGCTGAACAATCCCGATGTGATCATTGCTCAGGAGAAAAATTTTGCGGATCAGGTATTCGGCAATCCTATATGGCAGAGCGTCCGGGCGGTGAAAAACAAACGCGTGCATCTGATTCCGAAATATCCGTTCAACTGGTTCGACCGTCCGCCGTCTTTTATGCGGCTTCTCGGCATTCGATGGCTGACGCATCTTCTCTATCCGGATCGCTATGCTTTTGATTTGTCAAAAGAAACCAAAGCATTTTACAAACTCTTTCTCGGCATCGAACCGGATGACAGGGCATTGGAAGAGGTGTTGCAGCGATGACAGATCAGCGCATTCTTTTTCCGGTGCTGATCGGGATACTGATACTGACTGTATTTGCCTCTCTTGCGCTGGGCAGATATCCGGTCAGTCCGAAGGAAATCCTGTGCTTTACCGCGCATAAACTGACAGGGATGAACTGCATGGATGCCCAGAGAGCAGAAACACTTGAAACGGTTTTTGTCCATATCCGAATGCCGCGCATTCTGGGCGCAATGCTTGTAGGTGCTGCGCTGGCGGTTTCCGGTGCGGTGCTTCAGGCAATTTTCATCAATCCGCTGGTGTCTCCGGGAATCCTCGGCATTCTTGCCGGATCGTCTTTCGGCGCAGCATTCGGAGTGGTGTTTTCCGCAAGCTGGATCATGGTTCAGACCAGTGCTGTGTTTTTCGGCATGGCAGCCGCAGGAATTGCTGTGGGACTGAGCAGATTTTATCAGGGAGACAGAATTTTGCTGCTGGTACTGGGCGGAATCATCAGCAGCGGGCTGTTCAATTCACTGTTTCTGCTGATGAAATATCTTGCCGATCCGTATAATCAGCTTCCGGCAATCATATACTGGCTCATGGGAGGATTTGCTCTGGCAGACAACAGAACCATCATGGTCTTATCTCTGCCCATTGTCTGCGGCATTCTGATCCTTCTTTTCTTATCTCCGTATCTTAATATTCTGACCATGGGAGAGGAAGAAGCCAGATCCCTGGGCGTGAATGCAAAGCTGTGGCGTATGGTGTTCATCATCATATCGGCTCTGATCAGCAGCCTGACCGTTGCCCTGTGCGGCATCATCGGATGGGTTGGGCTGGTGATTCCGCATATCTGCCGGATCATCGCAGGACCCGACAACCGGATTCTGCTGCCTGCCTCAGTTCTCACGGGTGCTGGCTTTCTTCTGACAGTGGATAATGTTTCGAGACTGCTTTTTCCGGTAGAAACGCCGCTGGGCATTCTCACATCACTGCTTGGTATTCCGGTTTTTGCCGTGATCTTGAAAAATGCGGGAAAAGGATGGTCAAGGTGGAGCTGATACGGGCAGAGCATATCACGTTTTCTTACTCCCGAAAGCCGGTATTGACAGATGTTTCTTTATCTGTCAGACAGGGGGAAATCATCTCTCTGCTTGGACCCAACGGAAGCGGCAAAACCACGCTGCTCAAAGTGATCCTCGGAATTTATCCGCCCAAGCACGGCACGGTGTTTTTCAACGGCAGATCGGTTTCGGAGATTGCGCCCAAAGAACTGGCAAAAAAGATTGCCTATGTGCCTCAGTTTCACAAAATGGTTTTTGCGTACAAAGTTACGGATATTGTGCTGATGGGAAGAACGCCGCACAAGTCTTTTTTCTCCCGATATTCAAGCCATGACAAAGATATTGCCTGTCATGCCTTGGAAAAGCTGTCTGTACTCCGCCTGAAAGACAAAAACTATACTGAAATCAGCGGCGGGGAGCGGCAGTTGGTTCTGATTGCCAGAGCGCTGGCTCAGGGGGCTGATACTCTGGTCATGGATGAGCCTGCAACCAGCCTTGATTTCGGAAATCAGATCATGCTGCTGGATCGGATCAGCAGACTTGCACAGGAGGGCTATACATTTATCAAATCCACTCATTTTCCCGATCACGCGCTCTGGATTGCCGACCGGGTGGTTATGCTGCAAAACGGAGCGGTGATCGCGGATGGCAGACCCGATGAGATTATGGATGAGGAAACGGTCTGCCGTCTGTATAATACAAAAATTGCCATTGTCGGAATCGGCAGAGGACTGAAAACCTGTATTCCGCAATCGCTCATCAGGAAAGGATCTTGCTGATATGCCTGCATTAAATGAAGAAATTGTCCGGGAAGTTCAGAAGCGTTCTGCATCACTCAGTCTTCCCGAAGTCCGTACTGTTGCCATATCGCTGGGCTATACGTTTGTCGAACTGAGCAATGACAGAATGGGGGTTTGCTTTACTGCCCATTCGGCAAGCCCGTCCTGCAATCATTATCACAGCGCGGGAAGCCTGAGAAAAAAGAATATTCTTGAACTGACAGAACTGATGCTTTCGGATCATCCGCTGGAAAGAAGTGTCGGAATTGCGGCAGTTACTGTTGTTTCGCAGATGATTATGGATAACGAGCCGGACAAATACAAATTTGCAAAAGTGGATTTTCTCGACCTTCTGCCTGATGGTTCCAAAATCGGTATGGTGGGCTATATCGGTCCCTTTATTCCTGTTTTGCTGAAGCGTTATTCCTCTCTGATCGTGGTTGACAATAACCCCTTGCTGAATCCCGGAATTCAGGATAACGGCTGTATTATCAGCAGAGATATCAAAGATTTGTCAGATGCGGATATTTGGGTTATTACCGGTTCCTGTGTGGCAGTCGGAGATTTCGATCAGGTGATCAGTTTTGTAAAATCGGCAAAATTCATCGGTATTGTGGGACCTTCGGCTGGCTGGCTTCCTGAACCCGCGTTCAGACGGGGGGTCAATGCCGTAGCCGGGACAAAGATTCTTGATGTTGCCGGCGCCCGCCACGTCATTCTGGAAGGCGGCGGCGCTCCGGATTTTATGAAATACGGGCGTAAATATGCGATTGTCAAGCCCTGACGTTTTTATATTCGGAGACAGCAGCATGAATACCAAATTTTCGGTATAAAGTTCTCAGAAAAACCGGATTTTTCCGGAAAAATCCGGTTTTTCTTATACCTGAAAACTTTCGCTTGGGTATTTATATTTGGAGACAACTGCATGAATATTGACAGAAAAGATATTGTACTCAGGATAACCGGAAGAGTCAGAAAGCCTTATGAGATCAGAATGGAAGAACTTCATTCCATGCAAACCCAGGAAATTCAGGATATTCCCGTAATATGCGGCAGCGGAACGCCAAAAGGAAGCATCGGAAAATTCAAAGGGGTTCTGCTCGGAGATCTGATCCGAAAAGCCGATGTTCTGAACGAAGAACACAATGACACGAAAAAAATGTTCATTGCCGCTTCGGCAGATGACGGCTACAAAGTCGTGTTTTCATGGCAGGAGATATTCAATACCGCAGTCGGCGGCGGCGTGATGATTGTCATCGAAAGAGACGGCACAGTATTTGACGGAATACAGCATCCGATTGAGCTGATTTCTGCCGAAGATTATTTTACCGGCGCACGCTATGTGAAAGGGCTGCGGAATATCGAACTGGTGCTGGTGCAGTGAGTTTATAATATCATTTGCCAAAAGAATGGCGTTATGATATTCGAGCTATTGAATTTTTTGATTTAACAATATAATTTGCCAAGGTGCTGTATCAAAACAACCTGTTCCAAACCCTAAGGGTTTACAAAAGCCTTAGGGTTTTCGGACAGGAAAATTGTACAGGTTATTTTTTTACAAGCCCTGAAAGCAGGAAGTTAATTAGGCAACCATAACTTTTCAGGTATAATACCAACTCGCCATTGATTTAATACAATACCGTCAGTTTTTCCGCTGTTCAGCGTGTGCAAAAAACCGCTCCGCTTAATTTTTGCACTCCTCCGGATTTGTGTGCAAAAAACCGCTCCGCTTAATTTTTGCACTCCTCCGGATTTGTGTGCAAAAAACCGCTCCGCTTAATTTTTGCACTCCTCCGGATTTGTATTCTGTATCGTATAGAATCAATAGAGAATTGGTATAAAAGCAGCATAAGCTTCCGGCCTGTGCCTTCTGCATAAACAGTTTATACACGAAAATTTATGGAACCTTACTTATGAAAGGTGGTGCTTCAAAGAGAAGTGTTTTTCCGGAGGAATGGATAAAAAAATACCTGTTGCCGAAAGATGATTTTTTCTTTAAACTTCTCACGTTCCCCTGTATTACGGGGAAAATTGCACATCACGTAATATTCTTGCCATACCACAGTTTTCCCCTCAATGCCATTGACTTAAGAAATTTCCGGAGTGCCGGACTGAAAGTCTGGCAGTCTTTTCTGAATCATCCCAATGTCCCAAACTTTCAGTTCGGGACTCCTCTGCCTTAAGTCAATGGCATTGAGTTTTTCCCTTCCCGCAGTTCCCGCTTTTTTAAGCTGTACTGAAATATCCCGCTTTTTTTAAGAAAACAGTGGAATAAAACAAATATTTTCCCACAGAATGCTTGAAAAATGAAAAAATAGTCAGTATAGTCTATGATCTTATTTTCAGAGACAGGCGGTAACTGTTTCCGGTTCAGGAAGACGCTTCCGGGCAGGATTCCCGCAATTTTTTTGTCCGGCTGAGTGTGTGCATTCCGCAGCATCCGGCAAGAGGTAAGGAGAAAAGAAATATGTGTCGTTTATTTGCAATCACCAGCAGGGAGCCTCTGTCTCCCATGACTGCTATAGAGGCCCTGGATGTCATGCGCGAAGGCCATGACGGTTCCGGTGTGGGTCTGTTTCTGCGTGATCTGGGCGGACCTTTTGAGGAGATGAAGGATTCCCCCATTCTTTCAGGCATATTCACGGATGAGGGACTCAAACGCCTGGATTCGTTCATGATGAACCGGGGATTCATGACCAAATACAAACTGGGCATCAAAGTGCCCAAAGCTCCGCCGCCCGGAGTTCCCAAACGGGATGTGTATCTGATCCGGGCTTATGAGTATCCCGAAGACTGGGATTCGCTCACTGAGGCGGAAAAACTCGGAAAACTGGTGAATATCCGGCTTCAGCTCCGTGAGATGGGGCAGGAAAAAGAGGATATGATCGTGTTTTCCTTCTGGCCGGATGTGATCATGCTCAAGGAGATCGGGGATCCTCTGCGTGTGGCCAATCATCTGAAACTGGATCGCAAAGAACTCAAGGCCCGCATCATCATGGCACAGGGACGGCAGAACACCAATTACGCCATCAATCTGTATGCCTGCCATCCCTTTTTTCTGCAGGGATTTTCCACCATGACCAACGGCGAAAACACGGCCTTTGTTCCCATCAGGGAATATCTGAGCTCGCGGGGTTTTGAGGGATATACCGGGTACCAGTCTGATTCCGAGGTTTTCACCCATATTCTTCATTATACCATGACATCCCTCAAGCTCGGACTGGAGGGATACAAGCATGTGATCACACCACTGCAGAATGAGGATATTGAAAAACATCCTGATGCAGTGCTGCTCAAATCCCTGAAACAGAGCTGCCGCAGGATGATCATTGACGGCCCCAACTGCGTGATCGGTTCCATGTCAGACCACAGCCTGTTCATGGTGCAGGATCGGAAGAAATTCCGGCCAGGCGTTGTGGGAGGAAAACCCGGTGTGTTTGCTTTTTCCTCTGAGATCTGCGGGCTGGATGCCATGATTCCGGATCGGGACAAAACCAAAGACTTTCAACCCATGTATCTGGATACCGCTATTGTGGGTCCGGATCGTCAGGAGGTTCGCATATGCCGTCAGACAGACCCATTACCCCTTCCACACTGAGCATAAAGGATCTGCCCTGGCAGATTCTGTGGCAGAAAGACCGCTGCTCCCTGTGCGGCAGTTGCACGGCCGTATGTCCGGTGCAGGCCATTGAGCTGGGGGTATTCCGCAAACGCAATATCAAAACCTCTGTGGACATCAGCCGTTCCTCTTCCACAGAATATGAAATATTTCACGGTATCCGGCAGAAAACAGATCCGGGTCACGCGTGCATTGGCTGTGCGATGTGCAGTATGGTCTGCCCCAATGACTGTATTATCCCGGTAAAGAGCGATGAGGCTGACAAACTCAGATTTCATATCAGTCAGGGTGGACAGGCCCGGAACAGGGGCGGCCGGCGCAATGATCGGGACAGTCTGCTGGATCGGATCAAATTCATCAGGATTTCCATGCTCACAGACCCGGCTTTGGACGCGGGGCGTCATGAATTTGAAATCCGCACCCTGCTGGGCAGGGTTCTGCCGCCTGAGGAAAATCTGAAATTCATCCGGGAAAACGGATGGATTCCCCCTGTTCGGGAAATTTATCCCCTGATTATCGGAGCCATGTCCTTTGGCGCGCTCTCCCCGAACATGTGGGAAGGTCTGCAGATGGGAGTGGCCTATCTGAATGAGGAAATGGGCATGCCTGTGCGCATGTGCACAGGTGAGGGCGGATGTCCCCCCCGGCTGCTGCGGAGCCGCTTTCTTAAATACGTGATTCTGCAAATCGCGAGCGGATATTTCGGATGGGATGAGATCATTCACGCGATTCCGGAAATGAAGGTTGACCCCTGCGCGGTGGAGATCAAATACGGTCAGGGCGCAAAACCCGGAGACGGGGGCCTGCTGATGTGGTACAAGGTCAATGAACTCATTGCCGCGATCCGGGGTGTTCCCAAAGGCGTGAGTCTGCCAAGTCCGCCCACCCATCAGACCAAATATTCCATTGAGGAGGCTGTCGCGAAAATGACCCAGTCCATGTACATGGCCTGGGGCTTCCGGGTTCCGGTCTATCCCAAGATTTCAGCCAGTTCCACTTCTCTGGCGGTTCTCAACAATCTGACACGCAATCCCTATGCGGCCGGTCTGCTGCTGGATGGCGAGGACGGCGGAACCGGCGCTGCCTACAATGTGTCCATGAACCATATGGGCCATCCCATAGCCAGCAATCTGCGGGACTGTTATCTGAATCTGGTGAAACTGGGCAAACAGAATGAAATTCCCCTGTTCGCGGGCGGAGGCATTGGAAAGAACGGCAATCTTGCTGCCAATGCTGCCGCGCTGATTATGCTGGGAGCCAGCGGTGTGGTGACAGGCAAATATGTCATGCAGGCTGCTGCCGGATGTCTGGGTTCTGAGGGGGATCGCTGCAATATCTGCAATATAGGACTCTGTCCCAAAGGCATTACATCCCAGGATCCACGGCTGTACCGGCGTCTGGACCCTGAACTGGTCGCGCAGAGGGTTGTGGATTTCTACCTGAGTTTTGACACGGAACTCAAGAAAATCTTCGCACCCCTGGGACGTTCCACTTCTCTGCCCATTGGCATGTCTGACGCGCTGGGCATCAATGAAAAGGATGTGGCTGAGAGACTGTCCATACAGTATGTTGTGTAGAAGGGGAAGGGATTGGGGACTGGGGAAAAGGGGGGCACAGGGATTGGGGGGCTGATTTTTTATGCTCCTGAATTCTGAACGTATCCCTATCCCCTGTTCCCTGACCCCTATTCCCTGACTTTCGGAGAAAAGAATGAATACAAGTCAATATCATAAAATATCAGGAAAAAAAGACGGGGTGCGCATTGAATCCCGCGTGCTGGAAGAGCAGATACAGGCTGCGGTCGCGCAGGGACGGCGCTATCTGGAGATCGACGCGTTCGGTCAGCACGGCATCGGCGGACGGCTCTGGAAAGCCGGAAATGAAACCGTGCATGTGAAAATCACAGGCCCGGCCGGACAGCGGGTGGGTTCTATGGGCTTTCCCAACACCTTTATAGAACTGCTGCGGCCCGCGTCTGATGATGTGGGCTGGCTCAATGCAGGAGCGCAGATTGTGGTTCACGGCAATGCTGCCAACGGATGCTGCAATGCAATGGCACAGGGCAAGGTCTATGTGGCCGGAAACATCGGGGCCAGAGGCATGACCATGACCAAGCAGAATCCCCGTTTTGATCCGCCTGAACTCTGGATTCTGGGCAGCACCGGGGATTATTTCGGCGAATTCATGGCCGGAGGTATTGCAGTGATCTGCGGGCATAATCCCCAGTCTGCCGACAATGTGCTGGGATACCGGCCTTTGGTTGGCATGGTGGGAGGAAAGGTTTTTTTCCGGGGGCCGCACAAAGGTTACAGTAGTGCAGATGCAAAGCAGGTTCCCCTTTCAGATGCGGACTGGAAATGGCTGCACAAGAATCTGAAGATATTTCTGGAGCATATACAAAAAAACGAACTGCTTGAAACCCTGTCTGACCGGGAGCAGTGGCAGATGCTTGCAGCGCGCACACCCCAGGAACGGCTGGTGAAAAAAAGCCGGGCCATTCATTCCTTCCGGACAGAGGTCTGGGATCGGGAACTTGGCAGAGGCGGTCTGATTGGAGATTTGACAACTTTGGATCGCAGTCCCATTCCCCTGATTCCCACCGGTGAACTGCGGCGATTTGTGCCGGTATGGGAAAACCGGAAATATGCGGCTCCGTGTGAGGCCATCTGTCCTTCCGGCATTCCTGTGCAGGAGCGGTGGCGGCTTATCCGGGAGGGACGCATAGATGAGGCCGTTGATCTGGCCCTTTCTTATACGCCTTTTCCGGCAACGGTCTGCGGTTATCTGTGTCCCAATCTCTGTATGCAGGGATGCACCCGCACCACGCAACTGATGCCTGCCGTAAATGTGAAAAAACTGGGACAGGCCAGCGCGGCCGCGGGAATGCCGGATTTGCCGCCTCTGAGCGGAAAAAAGATCGCAGTCATCGGCGGGGGGCCTGCAGGCATTTCCACAGCCTGGCAACTGCGTCAGAAAGGCCATGAGGCTGTGGTCTATGACACGAACAGAGAACTGGGCGGAAAAATCAGCGCAGTGATTCCGGAAACCCGCATTCCCAAAGAGGTGCTGACAAAGGAACTGGAGCGCATCCGCAAAGTCCTGCCACATGTGTATCTTCAGCAGGATTTGAAAAAAGGGGAAGTGGAACGGCTTCGCGAAGACTATGATTTTCTGGTCATAGCCACAGGCGCGCAGAAACCCAGAACCCTGCCGGTTCCTGGGAAGGAGCGGCTGGTGACTGCTCTGGATTTTCTCACAAAAGCAAAAGAAAACAGCTTTACTCCGGGCAAAAAGGTGGTCATCATCGGAGCCGGAAATGTGGGCTGTGATGTGGCAACCGAGGCGCATCGGCTGGGTGCGGAAGACATTACCCTCATTGATATTCAGAAACCATTGGCATTTGGCAAGGAAAAAGAGGATGCGGAGGCAGTGGGCGCAAAATTCCGCTGGCCCTGTTTTACCAAAGAAATCAAAGCGGAAGGCGTGAAACTGGCTGATGGGGAACTGATCCCTGCTGATACGGTTTTTATATCCATCGGAGACGCACCTGATGTGGAATTTCTGCCTGAAAGTGTGCGCACAGAGCGGGGCTATGTCACGGTAAATGAATACAATCAGACCACAGACAGCAAAATCTTTGCCATCGGTGACATTGTCAAACCCGGTCTGATTACGGATGCCATTGGTTCGGGGCGAAGGGCGGCAGGGGCTATTGCAGATATTCTGGAGGGAAAACGTCCGGTGGGAGACACCCGGCGCATGATGATAGACAAAAGCCGGGTGACTTTAGCTTATTTTGATCCCAGAATCACCGCGTTTGAGGACACAGACACCTGCGGGAGTCAGTGTGCCTCCTGCGGAACCTGCCGGGACTGCGGCTTATGCGTGACCATCTGCCCCCAGGCTGCGATCAGCCGCAAAGAAGGCGGAGAGGCAGGATTTGAATATGTGGTCAATGAAAACCGCTGTATCGGGTGCGGATTCTGCGCAGGAGCCTGTCCCTGCGGCATTTGGGATTTGAAGGAAAATACGCCGCTGGGGTGATGGTTTTTTCCTTTGTTTCCATGCCGGGGGCTGAAACCCCCGGCTATTGCCATGCTGTCCTTTTTGGGACGCTGTTTACCTCGTTGCGAAACTCCGGCTTCGCAACGAGGGTGAAAATAAAGTACGTAGGGTGTGCATAATCTGATTTTTGGAAAAAAATCAGATTATGCACACCTTTTGATTTCCAAACAGACGTTTTGCATTACACCAATTCGTCATTGAAAATATACTTATGAAACACACCCCTGCCCCCTCTCAGGAGAGGATTTTATGAAATTTGGATCAAATCAATGGCGAATCGGTCTGACACTCCTCCCCCTTTAAGTTGCCCCTTAGGTTAATGGCATTGGCATACAGGCATGATATGTCCGTTTAATCTTATTGAATATATTGCATATTAATTTATTTCAAAATAAATTATTGTCATTATTTGCAGACAGGGATATACAGTAAAAGACATTTATTGTCTGTCAAACTGATTGTCACTTCTGAATATCCCGGATCGGTACGCAGCCGGTCCCCCATTTATGGAGCCGCACCATGCCAAAATGCCTTATCAGCCTTGCACTGTCTCAGGATAAAGAATATGCCGAGATAAAATACAATGACATGCTCTCCCACCGGGTTCTGCTGACCCGTCTGGCCGAAATACGCAAAGAATCGGAATCGGATTTGTGGATACGCAGTGAAATCCGTGCGCGGGAACTGGGCAAAGAACTCTTTGCCGTGCTGGACGGAAGCGGGGGCCGTCTGCGTGCGGAAATGGAAACAGGTTTGCGTGAAGGGCAAGGGCCGGAAATCCGGCTGAACCTGCCCCCGGAATGGGACGGTCTGCCCTTTGAACTCATGTTTCATGAGGGATTTCTGCTGCTCGATCATGAAGCCCATATCTTCCGGCTGACAGAACAGCGGGGAAAGGACAGGAAAATCATGCCGGAAAAACGGCCCCTGAAAATCCTGTTCATGGCCTGCGCGCCCGAAGGAGTGACACCCCTGAATTTTGAGGCGGAAGAGGAACTTATTCTGCGGGAAACAGAAAAACTGCACCTGCATCTGGAAGTGGAAGACAGCGGTTCTCTGGAAGGACTCACGGATACATTACGGGGAGCGGGCGGTTTTGATGTGGTGCATCTTTCCGGACATGCCCATACCGGGGAAAAACAGGGCCCGGTTTTTTATATGGAAGATGAAACCGGCCGGCCCGATCCGGTGACACCCCAAAGACTGCGCAGGGCGTTGAAAGAATTTTCCCCCCGCATTCTCTTTCTTTCCGGCTGCTCCACCGGAAAAAGCCTGTCCCGGCCTTCTGATTCATCCGGTTCTGTGCCTTCCTTTACCGAGCAGATGGTCGCGTCCGGCATTCCCTTTGTCATGGGATGGGCCAGACCCGTGACCGACATCGGAGCCACCCTGCTGGCCGCACATCTTTTCAAACTTCTTTCCCTGGGAAAGGACATCAGCGAATCCGTGCGCATGGCCCGGCAGGAAGTGCGGGATGTGTACGGTTCCTGGGCTTTGTTCCGGGTGTATTCCGATGCCACTCCGCCCGCTGCCCTGATTCCCTCCGGCATGGGCATCCCCACGCAGAGCGTGCGGAAAACCGTTTACCGCACATTGGAAAAAAGTCAGGTGCGGGTGCTGGAGCAGGGTTTTGTGGGACGGCGGCGGCAGGTGCAGTCCGGAGTAAAAGTGCTGCGGGGATTTTTTGAACAAAAGGGACTGCTGATAACCGGCGCGGCCGGTGTGGGAAAATCCTGCCTGGCCGGAAAACTCATTGAACGCTTTTCCAAACAGGGGCCTGATGGCAGAAAACTCGCGGTCATTCACGGAAAACTCAGTGCCGGTGAACTTTTTCACAAACTCACTGCCCTGTTTGAGCAGCACGGCATTTCCTCGGGGCTGGAAACCCTTCACAGTGACCGGCCGCCGGAAGAACGTATCATGTCCCTGTTCCGCACGGCCTTTCAGGAACTGCCCCTGATTCTGTATCTGGATGATTTTGAGCAGAATCTGGAGCGCATGTCTTCCCATGCAGATGCAGAGGACGGTTTTGTGCCTGATTCCGAAGCCCTGCCCCTGGTGCGGGGAATTCTGCGCAGCCTGGCCTGGGCCGAAGGAAAAACAGGGCTCATCATCAGCTCCCGCTATCCCTTCCGTTTGGAGCACGGGGGCGACAACCTTCCGGAAACGCAGTTGTTCCCCATTCCCCTGATGTCCATGCGGGACGCGGATCTGAAAAAGAAAGTGGAAAAACTGTCCTTCATTTCCCGCAGTCCCCACCGGGAACTGTACCTGAACGCGGCCAAAGGCAATCCCCGGCTGCTGGAATGGCTGGATAAAATTGCCGCAGAAGAGGAAAAATACGATCTTACGGAACTGAAAATTCAGGTGCAGGGCAAAACTGCCCAGTATGTGGCCGAATATCTGTTTGAACTTATGGCCGGAACCGAAGGCAGGGATTTTGAAACCTTTCTGCGCAAAGCAGCCGTATTCCGACAGCCGGTTCCTGCTTCGGCCTTTGAAAACTTTGGAACTGCGGCACAACTGAAACGGGCCGCGTGGCTTACCCTTGCGGAACAGGAAAACCCGGAAAACGGCAAAGAACTGTACCGGGTGCATCCCATGATCCGGGAAGCTGAATGGCGCAGACTGTCCCCGGACGGACAGAAAGAATGCCATGAAAAAGCAGCACAATGGTATGACAGGGAAATGGAACAGCAGGCAGAAAAACCCTATGGATGGCTGACAGAATGCGTATGGCACTGCCTGCAGGCCGGAAAAATCCGCGGGGCCTGTTATCATGCCGCTGTTTTGGGAAATATGATGGAAAAAATGCAGTTGTACCGGGAACGGGTGCAAATGCAGCAGGAAGTGGCCGATGCAGTTACAGAGGAAGTCATCGCAGAAGCCATGCGGGAAAAAGATGGGAATGTTTCGGTGTTATTGAACAATCTGGGACAGGCGTATAAGGAACTTGGGGATTCTCCCAACCTCATCCGGTGGACGGAAAAAGCACTGGAAACAGACAAAGGCATGTACGGCGAAAATCATGAAAGAATTGCCATTTTCTACAACAACCTCGGCTCGGCTTATAATTCATTGGGTCAGTGCGACACGGCCATCGTTTATTATGAACGGGCTTTGAATATCCTCAAAAGCAACTATGGAGAACAAAATCGCCATGTTGCCGCTTTTTACAACAACCTCGGCGGGG
Organism: Desulfococcaceae bacterium; assembly: GCA_050180235.1. Classification (GTDB taxonomy): domain Bacteria; phylum Desulfobacterota; class Desulfobacteria; order Desulfobacterales; family Desulfococcaceae; genus JAABRU01. The sequence continues at coordinate 52,621 of JBFXEJ010000002.1, read as the reverse complement.
CTTACCGGAGTTTGGGTCAGTACGACAGGGCCATAGCATATTATGAACGGGCTTTGAATATTTTCAAAAGCAGTTATGGAGAACAGCATCCCCATGTCGCCGCTTCTTACAACAACCTCGGCTCGGCTTATGATTCATTGGGTCAGTACGACAGGGCCATCGTTTATTATGAACGGGCTTTGGACATTGACCGCAAAAACTTCGGCGATAATCATCCGTCAGTGGCAAGAGAATACAACAACCTCGGCTCGGCTTATGATTCATTGGGTCAGTACGACAGGGCCATCGTTTATTATGAACGGGCTTTGGACATTGACCGAAAAAACTTCGGGGAAAATCATCCGAAAGTGGCCATTCGCTACAACAACCTCGGCTTGGCTTATGCTTCATTGGGTCAGTACGACAGGGCCATCGTTTATTATGAACGGGCTTTGGACATTGACCGAAAAAACTTCGGCGAAAATCATCCGCAGATAGCCAATTATCACAACAACCTCGGCGCGGCTTACCAAAGTTTGGGTCAGTACGACAGGTCCATAGCATCTTATGAACGGGCTTTGAATATTTTCAAAAGCAGCTATGGAGAACAGCATCCTCATGTTGCCAGTTCTTACAACAACCTCGGCTCGGCTTATTTCAATCTTGGGGAATATCAGAAAGCAGTGGAACATGCTGAACGCACGCTGGCAATATTCATGCAGTTTTTAGGCCCGGATCACCCGAATACAAAAACCGCTCAAAACAATCTGAATGACGCAAAAAAGGCAATGCTGTCTGAACCATGATTCACATGATTAAGGGATTTACAGGATTTTTTATCTGTCCCGTTCCCGCTCTTTGCGCGGGAATGGGGGAAGATGGATCGTAGGTCGGATTAGCGTAAGAAGGCTCTGCCCCGTAATGCCATCCGCCCGGAAATAAATTTCCGGGCTATTATGTGCCGTCCCTATGGGACTTATACTGTATTTTCAGTATGTTTTTGACAAGCCCCCGGCCAATCATCCTGCATCCATTGCAATCTGCTTACCCTGCATTTCAGATTTTGCTGCAAACCGTAATCCCATATCATCCAAAATGTTTGTCAAATCCGATAAAGAAACAGTTTTCCCCTGTTTTTTCATATGCCGGGCTTCTGCCACATTCCCAAGTGCAAGCAAAAACAGTTCATTGTCACCTTCATCAAGGGCAGCGTTCAGATATTCTGCAGCTTCTTCAGGGTCAGTCAGTGCCTTTAAGAGTTCATCCTGATAGGATCTTGAAAGTTTGTCCATGTTTTCTCCTTTTGTAATCCTTCCAATATGCTTTGGCTTTTCTGATGTCGTCCGGCTGCGTCTTTTTTGTACCTCCGCAAAGCAGTAACAAAAAAATATCTCCGTCCTGTCCGATATACACCCTGTAACCGTTTCCAAAATCAATACGCAATTCCGAAACCCCGTCTCCCACTGATTTGCAGTCTCCCATATTGCCAAGTTTCAGGCGGTCAAGACGGATACGAATTTTGGCACGGGCTGTTTTATCTTTCAAACTGTCAATCCAATCTGAAAAGGGTGAAACTCCTTCTCTGGTAAGGTATTCTCTTATTTCTTTGGGTTTTGCTTCCATTTATCTGTACAATCTGCTGTCCGGAAATTATGAATTTTTGAGAAATAAGACAATTCCATATGGTTAAAAAACAGCCGTAGGGTGTGCATCATCTGATTTTTGGAAAAAAATCAGATGATGCACACCATGTTACTGTTATTCAATGACAATGATTGTGATTCTGAAATCATGTTCATCACAGAAATCACAGTTCAGACGATAATCCGTATTCATAAATGCGGCATGGTGGGCAACGCTCCGCTTTTGCCCACCCTACTTTTTCCTCTCCGCAAGTATCCGCTTTGTCTCCGCAATTTCGTCTTCACTTACGCCTTTGCGCAAAGTATCCATATCCTTCATCACCTGCGCGAAACGAACACCTTCAGCCGCGCTGATCCATTCTAGTTGCAGCCGCTCCGGACGGATGCCGATTTTTTCCATCTTTTTCCGGACTTTTTCCACCCGTTTCACTGTCCAGTGATTCGCGTCAATATAATGGCAGTCACCAATATGACAGCCGCTGACCAGCACAACCGGCGCACCTTTGGCAAATGCCTCCCAGATGAATTTTTCATCCACACGGCCCGAACACATGGTGCGGATCAGGCGCACATTGGCCGGATACTGCAAACGTGAAACACCCGCGTAATCAGCGCCCGCGTAAGAACACCAGTTGCAGGCAAAGGTCAGAATCTTTTCCTTTGCATTTTCTGCCAGCAGCGTATGCACCTGACTGAGAATCTGCTCATCTGTGAAATGATTCATCACAATCGCGCCGAATTTGCATTCAGCAGCGCAGGTTCCGCACCCCGCGCACGCGGCTGTGTTCACCACTGCGGGAATCTTTTTCTTCACATCCACAGTAATCGCGTTGTAGGGACAGACTTCTGCACATCTTCCGCAGATTTTGCAGTGTTCCGTGATTACTTCGGATGTAATGGGTTCGGAACTGATTTCCCCTTTGTGCATCAGGCGGATGGCTCTTGCCGCAGCAGCAGAACCCTGTGTCACACTTTCCTTAATATCCTTGGGACTTTCCGCACAGCCTGCATAAAAAATGCCCCGTGTGGCTGCATCCACCGGCAGAAGTTTGGGATGTGCCTCAAGAAAAAATCCATCCGAAGTGAGTTGCAGTCCCAGCATTTCCTGCAGTTTCTGCGTACCGGATGATGGTTTCATTCCCAATGCAAGCACCAGCATTTCCAGATCGTGAAATTCAATCTTTCCGGTTGCTGTGTTTTCCACTGCCACCCGCATGGTTCCGTCTGCCAGTTCCTCCACAGAACCGGGCAGTCCCCGAAGATACTGCACACCGAGACTGCGGCTGCGGTTGTACAGATCCTCAAATCCCTTGCCAAAAGCCCGGATGTCAATATAAAAAACTTTGATCTCAATGTCCGGGTAATGCTCTTTGAGTACCAGCGTGCTTTTGATGGTATTCATGCAGCAGATATTGGAGCAGTGGGTTCCGCCTTTGCGTTTGGAGCGGGACCCGACACACTGGATAAAGCCCACAGATGCAGGCCGTTTCCGGTCTTTGGGACGGATGAGTTTTCCCTTTGTTGGGCCGCCCGCGTTGACCAGCCGTTCAAATTCCAGACTGGTGACAACATTTTCAAACCGTGTGTAACCGTATTCATCCATTTCACGGGGATCATAGGGTTCCATGCCGGTTGCCACCACAATGGAACCCACTTTTTCCGTAATTTCCCGATCTGACATATGAAAGGTGATGCACTTTTTGTCACACGCGTCCAGACATTTGGAGCATCCCCTTCCCATGCACTCGTTCATGTTGATCACATACGCGGACGGAACTGCCTGGGGAAAGGAAATATAAACAGCTTTGCGTGAGGAAAGTCCCACATTGAATTCGTCAGGCCATACCACTGGGCAGACCCGTGCGCATTCACCGCAGGCTGTGCATTCTTTTTCATCCACATAGCGCGCTCGTTTGACGATTTTTACCTCAAAATTTCCCACATATCCGCTGACTCCGGCCACTTCACTCATGGTGTGAAGCGTAATATTGGGATGCCGACCGGCATCCGCCATTTTCGGCCCAAGAATTCAGATGGAGCAGTCCATTGTGGGAAAGGTTTTGTCCAACTGCGCCATAGTCCCGCCAATGGAAGGATTCTTTTCCACCAGAACCACTTTGTATCCATTGTCCGCCAAATCCAAAGCAGCCTGAATCCCCGCTATGCCCCCGCCGATGACCATTGTGCTTTTGGTCAGGGGCAGAGTCTGTTCATACAGGGGCGTGAGCATACGCACGCGGGAAATTGCCATTTTTACAAGATCTTCGGATTTGTCTGTGGCAGCAGCAGGTTCATTCATATGCACCCAACTGCACTGCTCGCGAAGATTTGCCATATCCAGCAGATAAGGATTGAGACCTGCCTCCTGCATCATCTGCCGGAAAGTGGTTTCATGCAGCCGGGGCGAGCAGGAGGCCACCACCACCCGATCCAGTCCATGTTCTGCAATATCTGCTTTGATTTCCGCCTGTCCCGGTTCGGAACAGGCATAGGTGATTTCTTTGGAAACCACCACATCTTCGGTATGTCCCACGCTTTCCGCAACTTTGGCGCAGTCCACTGTCTGGCCGATGTTCAGGCCGCAGCGGCACACATACACACCAATGCGCGCGGCAGAAGCGTTTTCATTCTTTGCAACTGCTGTTTTTTCCATTTTATATATACACCTCGTTGACGTGATTCTGCCATTACATATTGCAAAAAAATAATCATCATCCTGAAAATATTAAATATTATTCAATAAACCCATCATTGGGCTTCAAGTGACAAAGATCGGTCACCGCCATACAATAAAATTTTTCCGATTTCCTGTAAATTCATCTGTTTCTCTTTTCTGAGCGTCTGATGAATCTGTTCGAGAAACCGCATTGTCCGGCGATCATAATACCGTTCTCCGCAATTACGGCATATCGGAATGCAGACTGGTACATATACCAAATCATTTTCAATCTTCAAACCTTCCTGAATGGCAGTCAATTGAATATTATCACCATGACAAATAATGCACTTCATTTTTTTCTCCTTCGGTAATTGTCCCATTTATCAGGGGAAGGCTGATAAACTGTAATGATGATAAGTTGAGTATCCTCAGCATTATAGGCACATACAACATGTAAGGGACGTTTGACATTTGTTGTGCCGAAAACCAAAACACTCGGATAAGGCATATCATCAGAATACGTTTCAATAACTTCTCCCCGACTGACAGCTTCATATACTTCTCCATCTGTAATAATGCCAAACTCTTCTTCAAACATCTCTTTTCTGGCATGATAAGAATAGAGAATTTTATCCGAATCAAAACACTGAGATATGACATCAAGCCAGTTCAATTTTTGTCTGCCATCCTTTCATCATCCAATCCTTAATTCGCATTCTCACTCCCATTGTATGGTCTGCGCAATCACAGAGGTCAGATCTGCCATTTCCATTTTCAGTTCATTGCCCAGAAAGGGATCTTCCATTGCACAGCGCAGATGAATCTGACATTTGGGGCAGGAAGTGATCATCAGGTCACTGCCCGTGTCATGTGCCTGACGGATGCGCCGCACCTGCAGGGATTTGGTGTATGCATCGCACCCTGTCCACGCGCAGTTGCCGCAGCAGATGGCAGAATTTCCGCTGTCCTTCATTTCTGTCAACTGCCCTTTTGCCACCCGGTTCAGCAGTTTTCTGGGCAAATCTTTTATTTCCGGCATACGGTTGAGACGGCAGGAATCCTGATACGTGATTTTCCGTCCTGCATCTTTGAAAGTGACAGCAGCCCTGTCAATTTCCTGTTCCAGAAATTCGTAAATATGCCTTACCCGGAACCCCGGTTTCACGCCCTGTTTTTCATAATCCACAGCCAGAGTTCTGTAACATTCGGGACACGCGGTAATGACTTCTTCGATCCCCAAATCCTGCATCATTTCCGTATTGAGTTTTGCCAGCCGCAGAAAATTTTCCCGGTCTCCTGACCAGAGCAGATCATGACCGCAGCACCGTTCCTGGGGCAGCACACGGGGATGCACATCAAAGAAATTGAGCAGACGCAGGGAATCCGCAATAATGCCGGAAGTGTTTACGCGTGTGTGATGTTTGAAAAACACATCAAAATAAGGCGCGCAGCCCCCGAAAAAGAGAATTTTGCTTTGCGGATCGGTTTTCACATTCTCCGGCAGAATATTTGCGCGTTCCGGTTTGAGTTCCCGCGAGGTCATGGCACGCATCAGAGATTGGAAAAATCCGCCGTGTGCCTGATATTCATCCTTTTTTTCATGCGATATGCCGCAGCGTATATCCCGGATGAATTCCGGAAAATTCACATCAGACGGGCACCGTTCATAGCAGAGACCGCAGGTGAGGCAGGCCCATATATCGCTGAGTACCTGTTCGTCTTTGAGATTTCCGGCTGCAATGGCACTTACCAGAGTTCGGGGAGAATAGGTTTTGCCGCTCAGAGCCAAAGGGCAGGAAGCAGTGCATTTGCCGCAGTCCTGACACGCATAAGCATCGTAGCGATTCAGAATGGATGCAGGAAAATCCGGGGCATTTTCTCCGGATTGCGCACGACTGAGCGATCTGACCGGACTTTTGCCCATTTTTTTCACATCTTCACAGAAACTTGTCAGAAACTGGCGCAGTTCTTCGGATTCATCCGGCAGGAACGTGGCAAAGCGCATCCGCTCCTTTCCCAGTCCCAGCAGATCCAGAACATTCCGGGTGTCCTCGGTGCTGTTGACAGCGTTCACGGTTCCTGTTCCGTAACGGCAGGCTCCGGGACTGCATCCCACCAGGGCCACGCCGTCCGCGCCCATTTCAAATGCCTTGAACATAAGGGCTTTGCTGATTCTTCCCGCGCAGGATACCCGTACCATTTTGATTTCAGGCGGAATTTGGTATCCGTTGTCCTGAAGGCTCTGGTAGGCTGTGTGGGGCGCCCAGTTGCATAAAAACAGTATGATTTTGAAGTCGTTCATGAAAATATCGTCTGACAGTTAAGGGTTGCAGGTTTTTTATATTGAAAAGATTCAGATTCCAATTTGTTCATTACACCAATTACCGTTGACGGGCAACAGGAAAAAAAGCAGATCATTTGCACGCTTTCCAAAAAATTTTGACTGCCGGGCGCAGATTCAGAAAATTTTCGGTGTGAATTTTCTGTCATTGATGATTTTCACAGTCCCGCCTTTCTGCGCAATGACAAACAGTCCCTGCCGGTAAGCAAATTTGTCTGCATCACTTTCCATGACAATTCCTGCAACCGCTCCGACAATTTTTCTGTCCGCGTATTCCGGGAAAAATTTTTTGAATTTTTTCAGTTTCTCAATAAATTCATTCACATCCTCCGGGCTTAATGTGCTTTTGACCTCAACAAGCACAGCATATTCGCCGTTGATGCCCAGAACGTCAATTTCCATTTCCCCGCCCTGTTTCCGCACACGCACTCTTTGGGAAATTCTTTCAATCTGAATGCCCCGCTTTTCAAACAGGGAAATCATGCCCGGCACGACCATGCCTTCCACAAAGCGGCCCCATTTGCTGCTGAGATCTCCAATCCTTTTGTCAGTTTCTTTGAAAAGTTTCCGAAGTTCTTTATAACCTTCGCGCATTTCCCGGCTGGTTTCATGAAACATGGCCCAGATTTGTTTAATTTCCTCTGAATGCACGGATTCCTGCGGTATTTCTCTCATAAAAAATCTCCTTTTTCTGTCTGAACAAATCTGTTTCTTCAGATTTAAAAAGCCGATAGTGGGATCAAATTCGCTGAACTGAAATAATAGAGAAGTTACGCAGTTGAAATTTAAGGTGATTTATGAAAATAAATATAACGTGAGTTCGGCGAGTTTTTTATCATTTATTACAGATTGTTAATTTCGAATTAAGTGGTTAAGAGACAAACATTCTTAAAAGAATAACAGATTAAAATATCAGCATATATTTACAATTTCATGTTTGGCACGAAATTTGCTTACAGGCTAATATGCTGATTTTTAATTATAACTCATAGAACTCACGTTAAATATACCATTTCAGTTCACAGGCACCGGGCAAAAGCTGGAAGCTTTTGATACTTTTCCGGTATATTCTTTTCTGGAAATCATCTAAACATTTGTACATCTTTCAAAAATTTTTGACTGCCGGGCGCAGATTCAGAAAATTTTCGGTGTGAATTTTTTGTCATTGATGATTTTCACAGTCTCGCCTTTCTGCACAATGACAAACAGTCCCTGCCGGTAAGCAAATTTGTCTGCATCACTTTCCATGACAATTCCGGCCACCGCTCCGACAATCTTTCTTTCCGCGTATTCCGGGAAAAATTTTTTGAATTTTTTCAGTTTTTCAATAAATTCTTTCACATCTTCCGGGCTTAACGTGCTTTTGACCTCAACCGGCACGGCATATTCACCGTTGATGCCCAGAATGTCAATTTCCATTTCATCACCCTGTTTCCGCACCCTGACCCTCTGGGAGATTTTTTCAATTTCAATGCCCCGCTTTTCAAACAGGGAAATCATTCCCGGCACAATCAGACCCTCCACAAAACGGCCCCATTTGCCGGCAATCTCTCCGATCCGTTTGTCAGTTTCCTTAAATCTGTCATCAGTCTCTTTGAAAAGTTTCCGAAGTTCTTTATAACCTTCGCGCATTTCTCTGTAACCTTCGCTCATTTCCCGGCTGGTTTCATGAAATTTTCTGTCCGTTTCATGAAACATGGCCCAGATTTGTCTGATCGCCTCTGAATGCTCCGAGTGTATGGTTTCCTGTGATGCAATGCTCATAAGATTTCTCCTTTCTTTGTCCTTAATATCTTAAAATATTTGTGTTTATCAATATAATGACACTTTGCGGATCTTGCATCTGTGAGTTGGAAAAACCGGATTTTTACAAAAAATCCGGTTTTTTTAATCCGTTGGATGACGCGGATTGCATGAATCAGTGCAAAAGAATTTCCCCCAATGTTTCCTCAAAGAATTTCTGACTCCGGAAAGGGCTGTCCGCCGCGTTAGTGGGACAGACCGAAATGCAGTTGCCGCATCCTTTGCAGAAGGCTTCATCCACGCACGCATACCAGCCACCGGTTTCATTCTGTTTCATGGAAATGGCCTGATACATACATTTTTCAATGCACTGTCCGCAGCCTCTGCACAAAGCCTGTCTGATGTTCACGGTAAAACCTTTGCTCTGTCTGGGGCCGTGTGGCATGACTGCCGCAGCGAGCATGGCTGCTGCTGAGCCTTTGAGTTTGTCGGAAATGCTGATGCCAGCAGGATTTGCCAGAAAAAGACCGGAAATGGAAGTCATGCCCGGATAGAAAAAAGGCAGTCCTGTGACTCCCGCAGACTGCATATCTGAAATTACAGGTTTGGCTGCCAGTCCTTTCTGATGAATGTAGGGAATTTTTTTCCTGCTTTTTTCCCCCAGAATCACTGCGCCTGCCTGAATATTCTGCACATAACCCTGTGTTTCCACTTCCAGTTGAAAATCGCCCAGCGCGCCGCTGAACTGTCTGAGTTTCGCATCTTCAAACGCGTGGATATTGGGATGAACCGGCGCGTCTTTCAAAGGCATATCCTCGGTTCCGAACATGAACACATCTGCTCCGGTTTCTGCCAGCATCAGCGCGGCTGTGCGTGCTGCCTCAGACTGACCAATGACCGCAGTGGTGAAATTGTAAAGCCGAACCGGTGTGGGAAAGGGATTGAGTTTCGGAACCCTTTTCACAGAACGGTCAATCAGTCCCTTCAGCCGTTTTACAGCCTGTTTTGCATCTGTTTTAAGCAGACTCAAAGCCTCGCCCCGGATATTCCGGGTAATAATCATGGATCGGCTGATGCCGGTTGCAGTGAAAAGACCGTGTTTCAGACGGGTACGCTGGTCAGTACACGCGCTGCACACAAAATTCAGGGGACAGCATACACAGGAACCCAGCACAATACGGGTGATGCCTTTTTCCCGAAAGGTTTTGACCATTGCATTGATGCCTTCAGGAACACAGGCTGAGGCTATGGTCTGGGAATGCACAACATGGGGATACTGCGCAAGATTTTCCACGTACTGATCAATCTCTTCTGACCATCCCAGGGAATCATTGCAGCGGCAGACAAATACGCCAATACGCACATCAGGCGAAAGTCCGGGATCAGGCTGGTAAAAGGAAACACCGCTGCCTTTCTGCGCGTAAGAGGTGGTTCCCAAAGTGACAAGAGCCTGTGCTGCTGCCGCGTATCCGCGCATCATCATGGCATACACATCATTTTTTGCGGATTTGGAGCCATAGGCACGAATCACATCATCACCTTTTACAGCGGGAGCGAGATCAGGATCGGCAATAATCACTACTCCGGCATGTTCGATGAGTTCTTCTTCTTTCTGACTGTGATCAACAGCCCCGGCCTGACACAGATCCGCGCACTGCATACATTCAGAACAGACACCGCACTGGAGACATCGCCCGGCTTCGTACCGAACCTGCTCTTCAGACAATCCCAAAGCCACTTCTGCAAAATTTCCCATACGAGCGGCAGTCTGTGTCTCCGGCATGGGAATGCGGCTCAGTGTGGGAATATCTTTGGGAATTTCCGGAAAATCCCGATCCGGTCTTGCGCCCTGCATTGCCTCTGTTTTCAAATGACAAATATCAAGCAGAATATTGGCTGCAATATTCTTTCCGCAGGCCATTGAGCGAACCACTGTGGATGGGCCGGTTACGGCATCGCCAATCGCGTAAACCTTTGGAATGCCTGTCTGAAAATTCTCATCTGCTGCAATGAAACCGTAATCTGTGATTTTCAGATCTCCCATTGGCACACCCGGAGCAAAAGGCCCGGACTGACCAATGGACACAAACACCCGGTCAAAGGCCATTTCAAAAGGCTGAGCGTCTTTGACCATCACAGGCCATTCTATGCCTTTGGCATCGGCTTTGCCCGGTTTTGTGGGTCTGCATTTCACGCTGTTGAATCTGCCATTTTCTCCCATAAATTCAACAACCTGACACTGATCCTTTATGGCAATGCCTTCTTCCAGCGCGCCCTGCATTTCTTCGGGATCTGCGGGAATTTTCTCTTTTTCAAACCAGGAAAGTATGGTGACATTTGCACCGATGCGGCAAAGAGTGCGCGCCAGATCAAAGGCGGCATTGCCATCACCGATAACTGCAACTTTTTCTTTGCATTCTGCAATTTCCCCCCGGTAAAAGCGGTTGAGAAAAGACAGACATCCTTCCACACCTTCCAAATCTTCACCCGGTGCGCCCAGTTTGCGGTCTTTCCATGAACCGGTGGCAAGAATTACAGCATCATACTCTTTTGCAAAAGAGGAAATCTCAGCCAGATTTACAGTATGAGAAGTGACAAACTCTACATCCAGTTTTCTGATGTAATCCAGTTCTGCATCCAGAATATTCCGGGGCAGCCGGTGGGGGCCAATGCCATAGCGGAGCAGCCCGCCGATTTCCTTTTCTTTTTCAAATACCGTAACCTGACATCCCTGCCGTGCCAGTTCTGCTGCGGCTGCAAGTCCTGCCGGGCCTGAACCAATCACTGCAAATTTTTCCCCCCGTTTTTCCGCAGGTTTTTTCACTGCAATTTCATCTGGATGGGAAGCACCGTAATCTGCAAGAAAACGCTTGATGTCACGGATGGCAACCGGATCATCCAACTGTCCCCGGCGGCAGTCTTTTTCACATGGATGATTGCAAACCCGCCCGCAAATTCCGGGCAGAATATTGCGCTCCCGCACCAGTTCCAAAGCCTGCGCGTATTTTCCCGCCTTTGTCAAAGCCACATATCCCTGCGCATTTACACCCAAAGGGCAGTTTTCCCGGCACAGGGGTAGTCGCCGCTTGTCAATGACCGGACGCCCCGGCAGACTCAATCTGCCGTCAAACTGCACAGCTTTGTGTCCCTCTTCTTTACAGACTGGGCAAATTTCGGCACAAAGCCCGCAAAGCACGCATTTTTTCGGGTCTGTAAAGGTCTGCAGTTTGCACAGTCCCACACGAAAACCCTGGGGACTGTGGCGCAGAGAAGTCACTTTTGCAGGCAGAAGACAGCGGATTTTGCCATTGCGCAGAATCCGGATCAGTCCGGGCCGGTGCGCATGGTTTAAGGGCATTCCGGATTTCAGTTTCCATTCCGGATTGGCAAGTTTGCGATCCAGATTGGCATCTGTATCCACCAAAGTCACGGGAATGCCCAGTTCACCGAGTTTGTTCACTGCCGTAATTCCCGCAGGCGTGGCACCAATCACAATGACACTGTGCAGACGCTCTTTGCTTTTTTTCATGCAACTGCTCCTGTTTTTCCCTCGGATTTCTTTTCCCGGCCTTTGAGCGTGGACAGCCCGTAATCATAACCTTTGGAAAATGCTTTGAGATTTGTTTCCTCTGTGCCTTTGGGAACCGAGGAGGTCACGGCCTGTTTCATGGCATCGGGAGATACTGCTTCCGTGACTGCTGTTGTAAATCCAAGCATGATGATATTTGCCATCATTTTGCGTCCCATTTCCTCTGCCATGCGGGTGGCCGGAACCGAAAAATAATCCCGTTTGCCGTCCGGATTGACAAGATCTTTGTCTGTAATGAGAAATCCTTCGGATCGCACAGTATCCTTGTATTTCTCATACGCGGACTGGGACATGCACACCAGAATATGCGGCGTTTTGATATAGGGATACTGAATGACTGCATCAGAGATAACCACCTGCGCGCAGCAGGCTCCGCCTCTGGATTCAGGCCCGTAGGACTGCACCAGAGTGCTTTCCTTGTGATCTCCCAATGCGGCAGCCATGCCGAGAATCTTTCCGGCCAGCACAATCCCCTGCCCGCCGAAGCCCGTGACGATAATTTCCTGTTTTTGGTTTTTGTCTATTTTTTTCATAATAAAATCAGCTTTCTGCCAACCGATCCTCAAGGTGTACATCACCCAATCGTTTTAAAATGTCTCCGGGTTCAATTGAAAACTCATTCTTCCATGCCGTACATTGCTCATTCTCAAGCAAGCCAGTTACAAACCCAAAATTGAAAAGGATTTGGCTAAAACGATACTCAGGGTTCTTATCAATATAATGCGTAAGTGCTTTTAGGAGTTTCTTGTTATCCTCTGTTCGCTGTTTTGCAAACGCTTCCTCATCGAACTTGTTCATTACTATCCTCTTCCCTCAATATTCAACTCCTTGTATAACCATTCATAAAGTTCTTCATTTTCAACCCGGTATATGATTCGGATCCGTTTTTTGTCTGCATACAGTTTCCGATAACCGCTTAATTTTATACCGGCTTTATTTCCCAGCAACTGTCCCATCTCCGGTTTCTGTGCCAGTTGATCAATCTTTTTATAATGTTTCAACTTTGGTTTTTTGTGGCACAGAAATTGCCTGCCGTCAGGAACATGTTTTTTCAGCCTGTCCGAAGGATTTTTCAGGTCAGAAAGGATGATTTTTTCCGGTTTTGACCGCATTGCAAAAATCATGCCGAAAAAAACCAAAGTTGAAACATTATAATAACTTTTTTGCGAACACTTTTATCCATAGCTTTCAGATCATTATTCATTTTTCTCAAGCTTCCGCATCATTTCTTCATGAGACAGATATGCTTCCCGCGGAGTCTGTTCACGAATTTTGATAAGATTATAAATCTCAGCATCTTCTGAAATTTCATGCAGTTTGCAGAGATATTCATATTCATCAATGTCAATGATGACAGCCTCCGGTCGGTTGTTCCTGACAATGGCAATTTTATCCCTGCTCCGGTTTTTGATGCTGTTTAAAAATTTATTTGTATTTTTGGCAAATTCACTGATCGGAACCAGTTCGTTTTTGGTATATGCAATCATGTTTTCTCCTTAAATAAAAGTGATTATCTGACGAAGAATCTCTCTGACAAGTGACATGTCATACATAGACCGCTTCCGCATCAATACGCTGTTTCAGAAAAGAATTCATTCTCTCACGGTAACGGATGATGTCAACCTTTTTCTGATACGCATTTTCCAAATCCTCTTTCACATGCACCATGAAAAAAAGATCAGGTTTTTCCATTTTCACAACAATATCCACATCACTGTCTGCTGCGGCCTGATTCCGTGCAAGGGAACCGAAAATTCCCAATGCGGTAATTCCGTATTTTTTGGCAAAATACTCTTTTTTTGTGCGCAAAATATTCAGTGCGGATTCCCGTGTAAGTATGCACATTTTTCCACCTCAATAAATGCGGATTTCTCATTCTTCCATAATATATTGGAATTCTCTGCTGTTCGTGTCAAGAATGCCATATTGCAATGAATTCGGATTGTCCTTTTTATGGGAAAGCATTCCGATGGTAAAGCCGTATGAAATTCCTTCCCTGAATTTGAGGGAATAACTTTTTTCAATCTCTTTCAGAACAGGATAATGATCTGTTTCATATTCAATGAGTTGTGCACGATGCAAATGCCCGCAGAAAATAGCGGAAACCGCATATTTTTCCATAACATCTGTGATATTTTCTTCATTCAGATAATCAAACAAAAGAGTTTTGTTATGTTTTGTCATAACACCGTGACAAAACAAATATGAAATACCATCCAACTGAAGTTTTGCATAGGGTCGGAAAGATTTTTTTATAAACTGCTTGTTTTCCTCGTTCACACCGAAATCTGAAGGGATAAAATCATCACCGCACCGGAGCATATCCTGCTCAGAACTTCGGGAAAGTGCCTCAAATTCATGATTTCCGAGTAAATTGATAATATTCTTTTTTTTCAGCAAATCATAGCAATGGTTCACTTCTGCTGTAAAATTTGCCACATCCCCCAGATTGATGATCGCATCTGCTTTTTCCATAAGGGACAGAATTTTTTTCAGTGCAGAACAGTTTCCATGTATATCTGAAATTATGGCTATTTTCATCATGCCTTGCTTTCTGTTGAATTCATAAGATTTAAATCCTTATTCCGCGAACTGCCCAACGCTGCTTAGCACTTTGTATTTCACTTTGTCAAATTCATGAAAATGGGCCTTTCCGCATTTGATTTTCAGTTGTTCCTCAGGTGATAATTTTGACAAATCAGGCTCTTTTGTTCCTGTGTCTTTTGTTTCAGCCACAAAATAAATTTTTTTGTCATCTTCAAAAACAACTGCCCAGTCAGGATTGTAATTTCCTATGGGAGTGGGAATTTTGAACCAGTTGGGAAGTTTGAAATAAAATTTCACCTGTTCGCTGGTTTCACAGTCTTTTGCAAACCTGCTCTCCGCTCCTGAATCCAAAGGGATAAAATCTTCATACACTGTTTTTGAAATGTCTGAAACTTTAAAAGTAAAATCATTGAGATAGACTTCCAGTTCCTGGGCTTCAAACAAAGTCATTTCATATTCAGCGTCTCCGATTTTCTGATATTTGATGCCGTCAATCATCATGTCATACAAAGTTTTTTTCACTGCCTGTGACGCAAGATCAAGAAAAAGCTGGGGATTGAGCAAAATATCTCCGATTCTTTCTGATTTGCTTAAAACTGCATAAATGGTGGAACGTGTCAACTCAGTTTTGCTTTGCAGCCAGCCCAGCACATCAGGAATTTTCCATGAATAGCCACTGTCATAAGAAGCTGTTTTGTCACCCAGATAATTTGTTTCCACGCCTTTGTCCGTCATTTCAACAGACACTTTGGTGGAACGCACACGCGGAGCATTGATTTCCGGCAAATCCAAAACAGCCTTTGCTGCTTTTTTTATCAATTCCTGTGTGTCATAATGAACACGGTAAACTGTTTTCTGCTTTATTTTTTCCCATATTTCCAAAAATTTGGGATCTGCTTCAAAACCTTTGCGGTATGTCACAGGTCTGCGTTCTCTTTTGTTTTTGATTCTGCCTGCAAATTCCACGCCGCAGTCCTCTTCCATTTCCTTTTGCAGCGCGTTGGCAAAATCCTGATAAGATTCGTTCGCGATGACAGTCAGGCGGTTGATATTGCGATCATAAATCCGTTTCCCTGTCCGGTCAACCGCGAGACGCAAACCTCTGCCGATTTCCTGCCGTTTTTTCATGTCTGATTTGCTTTGGTTCAATGTGCAGATCTGAAACACATTTGGATTGTCCCAGCCTTCCCGCAGCGCAGAGTGGGAAAAAATGAAACGCAGCGGATTGTTTATATCCAATAAGGTTTCTTTGTCTTTCATTATCAGGGTGTAGGTGTCATCATCAGCTTTTGTCTCTCCGGAGGTATCTTTGATTTTTCCTTTTTTGTCCTGAGAAAAATAACCGTTGTGAATTTCCCCGATTGTGAATCTGTTCAAATCCCTGTAAGCAGGTTTTGCACTGTATTCCTGCCAGATTTCCTCAAACCATTGGGCAAATTTTCCCTGCAGCGGATTTCCCTGCTCATCATATTGCCGGTAATTGGCAACCCTGTCAATGAAAAACAGGGAAAGCACTTTGATTCCCTTTGGATTCAGGCTTTTTTCCTTTTTCAGATGCTCCTCCACAGTTCTGCGGATTTGAAATTTCATCACTTCCTCATCCAGCCCGCCCTGACGCTCTCCTTTGTAAAGCACAGTTCCGTTGGAAAGGGAAATGCAGTTGTTTGCAGCATCTATTTCTTCAATAATATAGCCTTCTTTGTAGATTTCCCTTTGCTGAGACAGTTTGTAAAAATCATCCCCGACTGTTACAGTAATGGATTTTTTCTTAACCCCGTTTTTGTCATTGACATGAATCGATACTTTGGCTGTTATTTTGTTTTTGTACGGCGTAATCGCGTCCAGCGACACAAACGCGTCATTGAGAGCATTTTCTTCCCTCACAGAATCCACTTCAATCTGCTTTACCAGTCCCAAATCATAAGCCTTTACCGGATTCAGACAGTAGGTAATATTGTATTGTTTCCGGTGTGTTGCAGAATAACGCAGCGTGCAGAGCGGATGCAGATTGGCAATCGCGGCTGATCGCTTTTCTGTTTCCATATTCTGGGGTTCATCCACAATTGCAATCGGTCTGACAGACTGAATAAATGTCACGGGTTTCTGACCATTGAGTTTGTCATTGGGCTTGTTGATGATGTTTTCATCTTTGGCAAAGGAATCAATGTTGATGACCAGAATTTCAATGGTGTTTCCGGTGGCAAATCCCCGCAGCGAAGAAACTTTGCTGCTGTCATACACCTGAAAATGAACAGGAATATTGTCATAGAGATTTTGGAAATGTTCATGCGTGATTTCCAGATTTTTCAGAACTCCTTCCCGTATGGCAACCGAAGGCACAACAATGACAAATTTTTTGAAACCGTAAACACGGAACAGTTCATAAATGGTTCGCAGATACACATAGGTTTTTCCCGTGCCTGTTTCCATTTCCACACAAAAGTGCATTTCGTTCAGACTGTGTGAAACAGGTATGTCATTGAGTTGCTGTATCTTTTGCAGATTGCTGAGAATCTGTTCTTCTGAAAGAACAAGATGATTGCCCGCAGCATGGACAAGATTCAGGCTGTTTTGTTCGTTCAGGCTGTATTCTGCAAGAGAATCCTGCGCAGGCTGGCCTTCAAACAAATCAATAATGGATTTGACAGCATCCTGCTGAAATGGCAGATTGGGTTCAAATGTAAGTTTCATGGCTTATATGCTTTTAAATTCAATGCCTGCATCACGCATTTGCAGGGCTGTGTTGGTTTTCAACTGATCATTGCCTTCAAACAGTTTATCCAAAGCGATTACTTTTTCAGGATTTTCTCTGATAACAGCGTCCACTGTTTTCTCATCTGCTTTTTCCAGCATCAGTATCATTTCACTGCTGTTTATGCAATGACAATTGTGTTTGTGTTCCACTTTGCTGTTAAGGTCTTTGCCGGATTTGAGCAGCAGTTCATACACCATGTTTTCCACTGTGGCATTCGGGGCAAGGGGGTCAAGAAATTTCATTATCTCCTGCTTCAGTGCTTCCGGATTTTTGCCAACATCACTGCGCCACTGCTTAAAATTGCTGTCTGCAAGTTTGAAGACTTTGAAACCCAAATTCTGAACAGAATTTTCCTGATTTTCAGGATTTTCATCTTTGCCAAACAAATCAAATTCCTGTTTAGCCTTATTCTTCTTTTTAATCCTGTCCATCTTGGATAATCCTGCATAATCCTGTTCAATCTTTTCAATGACTCTGCGGATTCTTTCTTTGGCAATATCAGCAATGGTTTTGTAACCGGCTTTGTATGCTTCGCTTTTTTCATCACACAGTTCCGGAATCTGAACACAGATGAATTTCCGGTTGCCCCCGTCTTCTTTGTTCAAATTCATTACAGCGTGGGCAGTAGTGCCGGAGCCTGCAAAAAAATCGAGAATGATGTCATTTTTGCCAAAGTCCAAAATCCTTTGAATAAGAGGCATTGGCTTGGGGTTATCAAAAATTTTTTTTTGAAATATTTTTTTCAGGAGACTGGAACTGTGAGGCGGAAAATCAAACCACACATCATTAAGCAACATTGTATCTGTCGGAGCTATATAATGTTCCGGCTTTCCGCTTGCAGAAAGCCTTAGCAAATCAATATCATCTTCAACTGTTTCCATTTTGCTTTTGTACCAGTTGTCAATATCTGACTGCGTAACATCATTTTCTGTTTTGCCCAGGGCTGATAACATATTGCGGTAATTTTCGATTGCAGCAAGACTCCGTTCCCTTCCCCATCGCCACTGACCGGTTTCAGGAGTTATTCCAAACAACTCATAGCGCATCGTGGGTCTGTCCGTACCTCTCCAATGATTATTCCAACTTCCTTCTTTTGCAGCCTCAAGCAGTCTTTCCATTTTGGGAAAACGGTAATCGCTGTTTTTTGTATAAAACAAAACGGTTTCATAACCATTGCCCAGCTTGTCCCAAGTATCAAACTGTGCCTGAACGCTTTTGGCTCCCCGCCTGATAATAATTGAATTTCTGAAATTTTCTTCCCCGAAAACCTCATTCATAATAAGCCGCAGATTATGCACTTCATTGTCATCAATGGAAACAAAAATCACGCCGTCCTGACGCAGAAGATTTTTTGCCAGAAACAGACGGGGATACATCATATTCAGCCAGTTGCTGTGATACTGCCCGTTTTCTTTGCTGTTTTTGCGGAACAGACCCTCTTTGGTCATATAACCGTCTTCATCTTTTTCACCGATGCGTTTTTGGTATTCCTCTGTGCTTTCAGCGAATTTGTCCGGATACACAAATGAATCATTTCCTGTGTTGTAGGGCGGATCAGTGTAAATCATCTTCACTTTGCCGAAATAGCTTTTCTGCAGCACTTTCAGCACTTCCAGATTTTCCCCCTCAATAAAAACATGACCGGTTTCATCAAAATTCACAGATTCCTTTTTCACGGGAATCAGGGTTTCTGTGCTGGGTGTCTGCAAAACTTTGAAGGCGTCACTTTTTCCGGCCCAGTTCAGCACATAGCGTTCACTGCTGAAATTCACATCCTCCCCAAGTGCGGCTCTGAGTTTTTCCCAGTCTACTTTGCCTTCGGCAAATGCTTCCGGCAGAATTGCCTGCAACTGTTTCAGCTTTTCCTCCTGCGGAGTGACACTTTTTCCGTCCATGATATTTCTCCTGTTTAAATAATTTTACTTTGTCAACTTATGAGTTTGCTGCCGCGAAGACACAAAGGCACAAAGTTTCACGAAGATGTTATGCACACCTGTTTTTCAGATTTCCTGTCATCTCCGGCAAAGTTGACAAAGTAAAAATAAGGTTCCATAAATTTTCGGGCATAAAATTTTCAGGACTGTGTTTATACAGCAGGCACAGACTGGAACCTTATGGTTGTCTGCTTAAAATATCCAATAGAGTTTTTGGTTTTTTATCAATAAGATGCAGCAAAACCAATTCGGGGCCTCTGGGTTTTTTTTCACCTTTTTCCCAATATTTCAGAGTCTTGACACTGACACCAAGTTTTGCTGCAAATTCATTCTGATTCATTCCGGTTTTGTTTCGTATTGCCTGTACATCCGGCACACGGGGATAATGGGTTCTGGCTCCGGTTTTTTTGTTTCCGGCATATGCAGCAGCTTCCTCAAGCCCCTGCCTGATACTGTCAAAGGCTGTACTCATTTTGAATCTCCTTTATATAATTTGATGATTTCCCGTGTCAGTTTGGCAAGGGCATTGCGTTCAGCCCTGCTCAGATTGTCTTTTTCACTTTTGCCGAATATTGTAAGCAAAAACAAAGGAACAGTTTCATCATAAAAATAATACACCACTCTGACTCCGCCGCTTTTTCCTTTTCCTTTACGCGCCCATCGGATTTTTCTTATTCCGCCTGTACCCTGCATAATTTTTCCATCTTTCGGATGAACAGCAAGGTAATCAATAAGGCGGTTTCTTTCATTTTCATCCAAAAGATGCTCAGAACGCTTTATATATTCAGGCAATTCAACAACTGTGATGTACATTTTTATTTTTCTGTAACCCCGTTAATTGCTGATAATGGCAGCCAGTCTCTTTCTGTATTCAATTCCATACCGAACAGAGGAGATTTTCTGAAAAATTCCGTCAGATTCTGTTCTTTTTTCTGAGAAATCCTCTGATATTCATCTTCCCGAAGAACGACAAATTTTTTTCCCTTAAAATGAATAAATACCGGTTCATGCCTTTTTGCATCCAGACCTGCAAGGACTTCTGTAAATTCCTTACCCAACTGTTTTTCCGAAACCGTTCTCATCAAATCCTCCTTAAAAATTAACTGTTCAGGTTTATACCAATTCTCCATTGAATTTATACAATAAGGTGAGTTATTTCCTCTGTGTTCTCTGTGGTTTTTTTATCTCTGTGTCCTCTGTGGGAAACCGAATCATAAGTATATTTTCAATGGAG
Source organism: Desulfococcaceae bacterium (assembly GCA_050180235.1). Taxonomy (GTDB): domain Bacteria; phylum Desulfobacterota; class Desulfobacteria; order Desulfobacterales; family Desulfococcaceae; genus JAABRU01. The sequence goes on along the minus strand of JBFXEJ010000002.1, from coordinate 32,197 downwards.
AATTGATATTACAGGGCAAACCATCATGTATATTCACTTTGCCGTCATTCTGATTCGGTTCAAATGGTTTTAAATTCAATGCCTGCATCACGCATTTGCATAGCAGTGTTGGTTTTCAACTGATCATTTCCCTCAAACAGTCTGTCCAAAGCTATAACTTTCTGCGGATTTTCCCTGATGACAGCCTCCACTGTTTTCTCATCCGCTTTTTCCAGCATCAGTATCATTTCACTGCTGTTTATGCAGTGATAATTTTCTTTGTGTTCCACTTTGCTGTTAAGGTCTTTGCCGGATTTGAGCAGCAGTTCATACACCATGTTTTCCACAGTGGCATGTGACGCAAGCGGATCAGTGAATTCCATCATCTGCTGCTGCAAAACATCAACATTTTTGCCTGTATCACTGCGCCACTGCTTAAAATTGCTGTCTGCAAGTTTGAACACTTTGAAGCCCAAATCCTGAACAGGATTTTCCTGATTTTCAGGATTGGCAGGATTTTCATCTTTGTCAAACAAACCAAGTTCCTGTTTGCCATTTTCCGCTTTTTCAATCCTGTCCCTTTTTTCTAATCCTTTATAATTTTTATATAATCCTGTATAATCCCTGTATAATCCTGCATAATCCTGTTCAATCTTTCCAGTGACTCTGCGGATTCTTTCTTTGGCAATATCAGCAATGGTTTTGTAACCTGCTTTGTATGCCTCACTTTTTTCATCGCATGGTTCCGGAATCTGCACACAGATGAATTTGCGGTTTCCTCCGTCTTCTCTGTTCAAATCCATTACTGCATGGGCAGTTGTACCCGAACCTGCAAAAAAATCAAGGATGAAATCATTTTTGTCCATTCCCTGCAGTATCAGGGTTTTTATCAGTGAAACCGGTTTGGGAAATTTTAATGTTTCCATGCCAAACAGTTCCCGCAGTTCTTTTGTCCCTTTTGCCGTGAAATCAGCATTAAGAATGGATGAAAAACCTGTAAATTCATTGTTCAGTTCATTTAAATATCTTTTAAATCGCGGCTTTGAATTTGGATTTTTAGGCCATATTATTCTTTTTTCTGTTATCAGATTGTCAACCGTTGATTTTTGAAAACGCCAGCCGGTTTCGGACGCTGGTTCATAGGCAATTCCGGTTTCCGGATTAATGATGATATAATGCAGATTTGGCCGCTGATCTTTTGTCGCAATGCCATCCATAGGCGAACTCATCCATGAACCTCTTGGATCATTATCAGGATTGGCATATTTGTTTTTGTCAATTTCTTTGCCTCTGATTCTTGTATTCACATTTTTTGAATAACAAAGCACATATTCATGGTCAGTGGAAGCACCATTAAGAGAACGGCTGTCAACATTTTGCCGACTGTGCCAAATCATCTGAACCACAAAATTCTCCTCTCCAAACACCTCATTCATCAGCAGCCGCAGATTATGCACTTCATTGTCATCAATGGAAACAAAAATCACACCGTCCTGACGCAGAAGATTTTTTGCCAGAAACAGACGGGGATACATCATGTTCAGCCAGTTGCTGTGATACTGCCCGTTTTCCCTGCTGTTTTTGCGGAACAGTCCCTCTCTGGTCATATAACCGTCATCATCTCTGTCACCAACACGCTTCTGATAATCCTCTGTGCTTTCAGCGAATCTGTCCGGATATACAAAAGAATCGTTTCCTGTGTTGTAGGGCGGATCAATGTAAATCATCTTCACTTTGCCGAAATAACTTTTCTGCAGCACTTTCAGCACTTCCAGATTTTCCCCCTCAATAAAAATATGTCCGGTTTCATCAAAATTCACAGATTCGTTTTTCACGGGAATCAGAGTTCCTGTGCAGGGCGTCTGCAAAACCCTGAATGCCTCACTTTTCCCGGCCCAGTTTAATACATAGCGTTCACTGCTGAAATTCACATCCTCCCCAAGCGCGGCTTTCAGTTTTTCCCAGTCCACTTTGCCTTCAGCAAATGCCTCCGGCAGGATTGCCTGCAATGCTTTCAGCTTTTCCTCCTGCGGGGTCATACTTTTTCCATCCATGACATTTTTTCTGTCCGTTATGTAAATTATAATCTGATCCTTTTGTAAAGCAGGGCTGTCAAGTTCTTTAAAAATCCCCTCTCAGGAGGGGATTTTCTGAAATCTGGATCAAATCAATGGCGAACCGTTACAAGTCCTGCAGATAAAAAAGTCAATTTTATTATTTCCCCGGAAAAAAAGCAAGGTCAGCTTTTGCACCGGCATTTTTCTTCCGGAAAAATCTTGCCTGTGAGGGATGGTTTGGAGTATAGTTTCCCAAAAAACATAATGCAGCATTCTCCGAATTATAACGATGACAAATATAACAATTTTATATGCAAAGGAAAAACAATGCAATACGGAGCCATGAATCTGCCCCTCAATCCTGTTCTGAATGAGATAAAACTCTTTTCAGATATGGGTTTTGACTATCTGGAACTGACAATGGATGCCCCCCTGGGCCATTACACGGTCATCCGCAGACAGAAAAAGGAAATTCTGAATGCCCTGGCCGATCACAATATGGGTCTGGTCTGCCATCTTCCCACCTTTGTTTATACGGCAGACCTTACCGAAAGCATCCGCCGGGTTTCTCTGGAAGAGATGCTGGCATCGGTGGAAACAGCCGCAGAGCTGGAACCTTCCAAAACCGTCCTGCATCCGGGCATGATTTCCGGACTCGGAAACATTGTCAAAGACACTGCCCGGAAATATGCTGTGGAAAGTCTTCGGGCTGTTGTGCGCAAAGCAGAGGAAATTGGGCTTTTCCTCTGTCTGGAAAATATGCCGCCCGCAGCAGGTGCATTTACCGAACCGGAGGAACTAGCTGAAATACTGAACATGTTCCCCGCCCAGGGCATGACTCTGGATGTGGGCCATGCCCATATCAAAGAAGAGGGGAAAAACCGGATAAAGGAATTTTTCCGTAAGGCAGGAAAGCGCATCAGGCATCTGCATGTCAGTGACAACAACGGAAAACGGGATGATCATTTTCCTGTGGGAAAGGGAAACATTGATTTTCCGGAAATCATCCGGGAACTGAGGGGAATAGGATATGCGGAGACCGTGACTCTGGAAATATTCACGGAAGACCGCCGTGATCTTCTGCGGAGCCGTGAAAATTTTGCAGGCATGCTGGCACAGTCATAAGGTGATTTCCAGAAAAGAATATCCCGGCAAAGCAGCATAAGCTTCGGCTTTTGCCCTGTGTCTGTAAACTGAACCGGGATATTTATTTTCAGAAATCACCTAAAACCGGCAGGATCATTTTTTGATTTTAGGTGATTTCCATTAATGATTATACCTTTTTTCGTAGGGCGGGCACGGCTTTTTGTGCCCGCCGTCCTGCTGAAACGGCGGGCACAAAAAGCCGTGCCCACCCTGCAATGATGGTACATTTTTTGGTAGTGGTGCAAATCTGTTGATCCAAAAATTCCCCTCCCCTGGTGGGAGGGGTCAGGGGAGGGGGATAATCAGTGATGTTTTCACCCTCCCCCTGCCCCTCCCTCAGGGGAGGGGAGACCTTATCAACGGATTTGACCCACTACCCATTTTTTCATGGAAATCGCCTTAAATATCAGAAACCCTTTCATAACAGCGTGGCAGTTAAGTTCTTTGTATTTTTATACTTTCAAAGATCATAATCTGTGATTTCCTGCAGGGGTAAGCCTCTGTTCCTATCCTTTCAGACAGGGCAGCCGCAGGACTGCCCCACAGTCAAAATTCGAAAATATATGCCCTTAGTGAGTATAATTTTCTTCCAGAAGGGGCAGGGGACATTTCCCCATTTTCACACACATCTTTATCCGCCGGAGTGGAACGGCTCAGGAAAATTTAAAAAAATTAACTTCTCTGCCTTTTACAGCCGGGAAATTCTATGGGACTGCAAAAAATCACTGCCCTTTATTGAAAAAATATCGGAGTGCCGGATTCAGTCCCGGAAGGAGAAATCATAAATCAGATTTTTGATGATATTGATATCTTCCTGTGAAATATCAACAAACTCGAATCCGATACTGAAAAAATTGGGATTTATATCCCGTTTGCACCACATGCTTTCCACATCAAAGCTTATCTCCGATTTCCGGTTGATTTCATCGGGCAGCAGCATCCGGAGCTGTAAAAAAGTTTCCGGATCCACAGGATTTTCGCTGATCAGTTTGATTCCTTCTGTGGTAATGTCAACCAGTTGACCGATCAGTTGACCGGTATTCCGATCCAGTACCCGAAGGTAGTAAATGATATGTCTCCTTTTGGCTTTTCTTTGATTCGGCATGAAAAACTCCTTTTCTGACTTGGATTCCTGTCATAAATATGTAATAAGCTGATCAGACGCAGTTTTTTTCCGTTCTTCCGTCAAAAACTTCCGGGCTCACAGGTACGGATTCAGGCACAGAAATTCCGGCTGGACTTTCTGTATCAGATTAAGCGGAAAATCACAAGTTTTTCTCCATTGATCCTGTCTCTTCAGGACTAAGGGACTGTATAAAAATAAACTGTTACAAACCCTTAGATTTTTTTTCGGACAGGAAAATTGTACCGGTTATTTTTTTTGCAAACCCTGACGCGGACTGCCAAATAAATTTTTTGAAATATCCTGCGGCAGAACGGAAACGGCATAAAGCCGGTTCTGACTGATGTTATACCGGGCTGCCATTGATTTGATACAATATTGTCAGCTTTTCCGCAGTTCCGCGTGTGCAAAAAACCGCTCTGCTTAATTTTTGCACTCCTCCGGATCAGTCCGGGGCGGGAGTGCAGCCTGCATCAGGTCAATGGCGAACCGGTATTAGGCGATTTCCATGAAAAAATGTACCATCATTGCAGGGTGGGCACGGCTTTTTCTGCCCGCCGTTTCAGCAGGACGGCGGGCACAAAAAGCCGTGCCCGCCCTACGAAAAACGTTATAATCATTAATGAAAATCACCTTACCATTCGTTCCGGAGAACCGGACTGATGCCGGTTCCGCAGAGTGAAAAAATTTTTTTTGACAGTACACTGAATTTCAGGATTTTCGGAAGTCTGATTAGGGAATTTTATGAACATTTCCCTATACAGGATAAAATGTATTGACATTCCTGAATGCATAATGGCAGAATTCACAAACCGGGTCAGAAACCGAAAATATATGCACAGGGGAAAAATACCATGACAGAAGAGGTGCCGTTTGCCGTTCTGATAGTGGATGACAACGTACAGAATCTCCAGGTTCTGGCAGATATACTCAGAGGCCGAAATTTTAAGATTGCTATGGTGAAGGACGGATTCAAGGCTCTGGATTTTGTCTCCAGAAAAAAACCGGACCTGGTTCTTCTGGATATTATGATGCCGGAAATGGACGGTTATGAGGTCTGCACACGGCTGAAATCCAATGAGGAAAGCAAAGACATACCTGTGATATTTATCAGCGCTCTCTCGGATACGGAGGACAAAATCAGAGGATTTGAAGTCGGAGGAGTGGACTATATCACCAAACCCTTTCACCGTGAGGAAGTGTATGCCAGGGTGAATGCCCATCTGCGTCTGAAACAGGCAAATGAAAAACTGAAAACAGCCAACGAAATGCTGCGGGAGGCCAATGCTGCCAAAGACAAACTGTTTTCGGTTATCGCCCATGATCTGCGCGGACCCATCGGTTCCCTGTGCCAGACAGTTGAAATCATGACTGAGTCACCGGGTGAACTGGAGAGGGATCTGCAGGCGGAACTGCTCAGAAGTCTCAGCATATCTGTCAAGGGCGTTCATTATCTGCTGGAAAATCTTTTATACTGGGCAGGCAGCCAGAGCGGACAGATGCCCTTTCATCCCGGACCTGTAAGACTTTCCGATATCATAAATCCGAGTATCGGAGTGCTGGACAGTATAGCCCGCAGCAAGAATATCCGGCTGATTTCTGAGATTGCACCGGGCAGCGAAGGGCGGGAAATACTGGTCTGGGCAGATCGGGAAATGATGGAGATTGTTGTCAGAAACCTGCTTTCCAATGCCATGAAATTTACTTCTGATTTCGGTGATATATCCATAACCGCAACCCTGATGGCCGATGAGGTGGAAATATCTGTCACAGATACAGGGGTTGGAATCAGACCGGAAAATATAAGCAGACTGTTTCATCTGCATGATCATTTCAGCACGCGGGGCACACGGAGTGAAAAAGGGAGCGGACTGGGGCTGCTTCTGTGCAAAGAGTTCACGGAGAAAAACCGTGGCAGAATATGGGTGGAAAGCACTGAGGGAAAAGGAAGTGTGTTCCGTTTTACCCTGCCTTTGTGGAAACAGGAGTAAGGGAACCGGGATTTGGGGATTAGGGGTTGTGGGGGATTAGGGATTAGGGGCTGGGGATTGGAAAGTGCGGCTGGATTCAGAGATATTTTTTTTTCCTGACACCAGACACCTGCTCCCCCAATCCCCGGACCCTGACCCCCGGCACACTTTTTTATCAGACAATCTTATCATAATGACATAAAGGAACAGGTAAAAATGAAACTGCACGAACTCACGATTCATGCGGCCCATGACTTGTTGAAAAAAAAGGAAATAAGTTCCTGTGAACTGACCCGCTCCGTGCTGGAGCGCATTGAATCGGCTGACAGCAGAGTGGGAGCCTATATAACAGTGACAGCGGATACGGCAATGGAACAGGCCAAAGCAGCGGATCAGGAGATTTCCCGCGGCAATATGACGCAGCTTACCGGAATTCCCCTGGCAGTCAAAGACCTGATCTGCACCCGCGGAATCCGCACCACCTGCGCGTCAAAAATTCTGGAAAATTTTGTTCCGCCGTATGATGCAACCGTGATTGAAAAACTCAAAACCGCAGGCGCTGTCATGACCGGCAAGGCCAATATGGATGAGTTCGCTATGGGCTCTTCCACGGAAAACTCCGCGTTTGGAATTACCCGGAATCCCTGGGATACAAACCGGATTCCGGGCGGTTCCAGCGGAGGATCAGCCGCTGCGGTGGCTGCGGATATGTGCCTGGGTTCTTTGGGATCAGACACAGGGGGTTCCATCCGCCAGCCCGCATCCCACTGCGGCATTGTGGGCATGAAACCCACCTATGGCAGGATTTCCCGTTTCGGGCTGGTGGCCTTTGCCTCTTCTCTGGATCAGATCGGGCCTTTGTGCAAGGATGTGACAGACTGCGCGATAATGATGAATGCCATTTCCGGCCATGACAAGCGGGATTCCACCTCTGTTCCAAAGGAAGTGCCGGATTATACAGCCTGTCTGAAACAGGGAATCAGAGAAATGAGGCTGGGCATTCCCAAAGAATATTATACAGCCAAAGGACTTGACCCGGAAGTGGAAGCCGCAGTGCGTGACAGTATCCGCATTCTGGAGGGAATGGGCGCGCAGACCGTGGAAATTTCCCTGCCCCGCACCGAATACGCGGTTGCAGCCTATTATGTGATCGCTCCCTGTGAAGCCTGTTCCAATCTGGCCCGTTATGACGGCGTGAAATACGGTTTCCGGGACAGGGAACAAACTGATATTCTGGAAATGTACCGCAGTACGCGTTCGCAGGGATTCGGCCCGGAAGTCCGGCGCAGGATTATTCTGGGAACCTATGCGCTTTCCGCAGGATATTATGACGCGTATTACCGCAAGGCATCCCAGGTGCGCACCCTGATGATGGAGGATTTTCAGAAGGCATTTGACAAATGTGATGTGATTGTTTCCCCGGTTGCGCCCACCCCGGCTTTTCCCATTGGTGAAAACACGGATGATCCCCTGACCATGTATCTTTCTGATGTGTTCACCCTGTCTGCCAACCTGGCAGGCATTCCGGGCATGTCGGTTCCCTGCGGATTTTCAGATAACGGACTTCCCATCGGGCTTCAGATAATGGGCAGCCATTTCAGAGAGGAAACCATGCTTCGTCTGGCTTACAATCTTGAACAGGCAACGGATTTTCACAAAAGAAAACCTGGGATATGATCTGCAAAGAGGGGAATATGCGTTTTTATGACAGAAACGGAAGACTGGAAAAGTCTGTCATGGTTCCGGATTTTCCGGATACTGTGGAAATATAAAATAACCCTTACAAAAAGGCGGTCATGATGATCAGACACATTGTAATGATGAAGTTCAGGGCGGATGTAAGTGAGGAGAAGATTGCCGAAGTGGAGGAAGGACTGGGATCTCTTCCGGATCTGATTCCGGAAATTGAATCCTATGAATTTGGCAGGGATATAGCCAGGCTGGATCGATCCCATGATTTTGCACTGGTGGCAGCATTTGCGGATATGGAAGCCCTGCAGAAATATATGATGCAGCCTGACCACCGGAAAGTATCAGGGTTAATAAGGGAAATCTGCGAGGATATCCGTGTTGTGGATTATGAAATTGATTACCAGTTTTAGGTGATTTCCAGAAAAGAATATCCCGGAAAAGCAGCACAGGATTCCGGCTTTTGCCATGTGCCTGTGAACTGAACCGGGATATCTGTTTTCAGAAATCACCTTAAGGCGATTTCCATGAAAAAATGTACCATCATTGCAGGGTGGGCACGGCTTTCTGTGCCCGCCGTCCTGCTGAAACGGTGGGCACAGAAAGCCGTGCTCGCCCTGCGAAAAACGTTATAATCATTAATGGAAATCACCTAACATCTGATGCGCTCTGTCCTTTCAAAGATCAGAAACTGTTCTTTTCACCGGTATGACAGTGGTGCGCAACATTAACATTTTTCAGAAGAGGTGAAAAAATGACAACAATCATGCCCCAGGGAGATGATATACGGAAAGCTGTAACATGGCTTTCCGAAGAAAGGAAAGATCATCCGGAAAAGGATATCCGCACACTGATTGATCAGGCCTGCACAAAATTCGATCTTTCCCCAAAGGAAGCGGATTATCTGAATTCATTTGCAAATCAGGGAAAGACCTGCTGATCATGTCCGGAGTCCGCATACTGCCGGAAACACTTTCCAACAAAATAGCCGCAGGCGAGGTCGTGGAGCGTCCCGCGTCTGTGGTAAAAGAACTGGTGGAGAACGCTCTGGATGCACAGAGTACGCGCATTATTGTGGAAGTGGAAAAAGGCGGACGCTCCATGATCCGGGTTTCGGACAATGGAACCGGCATGGATTATGATGATGCGCTTCTCTCTGTGGAGCGTTATGCCACCAGCAAAATTGCAGGGGAAGAAGATCTTTTTTCCATCCGCACGCTGGGATTCCGGGGCGAGGCTCTGCCCAGCATTGCTGCCGTATCCCGTTTTGTCATGGAAACGCGGACTTCCGGCAGTGATACGGGAACACGCATGGAAATCACGGGCGGAACCATCCGGAATGTTTCAGAAGCCGGGGTTCCGGCCGGAACAATGATTTCTGTGAAAGACCTGTTTTTCAACACACCTGCCCGGCGGAAGTTTATGAAAGGCGCGGGGACGGAGATGGGGCATATCGCGGACACTCTGTCCGGCGTTGCCCTGGGATGGCCCCGCGTCCGCTTTTCGCTTCATCACAATGGAAAATCTGTGAAAATCTGGTCAGGGGTTTCTGATCCGCTGGATCGCGCTGCTGATATTCTGGGACAGGACAGGAAAAAGGATCTTTGCAGGGTAGAATGGGACAGCCCGGACATTTCCCTGAGCGGATGGGTGTCTCTGCCCGGAATCACCCGTTCCACATCTTCCTGCATTTATCTTTATGTCAATGGCAGATGGGTCAAAGACCGGATTGTGCAGCATGCAATCTTTGCCGGATATGCGGGCCGGATTATGAAAGGGCAGTTTCCGCTGGCTGTGCTTTTTCTCACTGTTCCGCCTGAACAGGTTGATGTGAATGTGCATCCTGCCAAAAACGAGGTGCGCTTTGCACAGCAGAAATCTGTGCATGAGGCCGTGCGTCAGGCTGTTTCAGATGCCCTTGCCCGGTCTTCCCGAACCGGAAAAAGCCTGATTTCTGCACATACCGGACAGGACCCGGAAGATTTGAAAGTCCGCCATTTTCCTTCCTCTTTTTCCATTCCCGCAAATGAAAATACAAACTCTCCTGCCTTTGTTCCACCCGGTTCCCATGTTTCAGAAGCAGCACTTTCCTACAGGGAAGGACAGAATTTTTCCGCTCAGCAGTTTCAGACAGATCAGGAAGAAGCGGTTTCAGTGCAGGAAAATCTGTGGGAAAAAAAAGCCTTCGGGGATTTGCGGATTATAGGTCAGTTTCACGGAACCTATATTCTGTGCGAATCAGAAAACGGCCTGATTCTCATTGACCAGCATGCGGCCCATGAACGGGTGCTTTTTGAGGAACTGAAAAACTGTGTGAACTCCCGCAATCCCTCTGTTCAGAAACTGCTGATGCCGGAAACCGTGGAACTGACATTCAGAGAAAGTGCGCTGATGCAGAGCATTCTTCCTGCATTTTCTGAAATGGGATTTGAGATTGAACCTTTCGGGGGCAATACCTTTGCTGTCCAATCCGCTCCGTCCATGCTTTCCGGAAAAGCCATTGCTCCCCTGATTGCTGAAATCATGGAAAAAATGACGCATATCGGCATGGATACAGATGCGGACAGAAACCGTGCAGAAGAAGAAATTCTGATGCTTACCGCATGCCATGCCGCAATCCGTGCAGGACAGACCCTTTCCCCGGATCAGATGCGGAGACTTCTACGTCAAATGGATGAATGCGAAAATCCTTTCAACTGTCCCCACGGCAGACCCACATGGATAAGGTGGGGGCTGCATTTTCTGGAAAAATCCTTCCGCAGGGTTGTGTGAATATTGTCCTGAATTCAGAGAAAGCTCTGCAACTCATTTATTTCAGACAAATTATACCGATTCGCCATTGATTTGATACAATATTGTCAGTTTTTCCGGGGTTCAGAGTGCGTGTGCAAAAAACCGCTCCGCTTAATTTTTGCACTCCTCCGGATTTGCATTCCGCATTGTATAATACCAATTCTCCATTGAAAGTATATTTATGATTCGGTTTCCCACAGAGAACACAGAGAGAAAAAACCACAGAGAACACAGAGAAAATAACTCACTTTATTGTATAAAATCAATAGCGAATTGGTATTATATATAATTTGTTTATTTCCGGAATGTCCGTATAAAAAACCTAAATCAGAATATTATGTTTGTTTCCCGCTAAAAATCCGCAGGAACAGACAGTGACCCAGCAAAAAAACAGAAGGATTTTTTTGTCTGAGGTTCTCTGACTGCCTGATGAAAATCTGAAAAAAAAAGACTGTGGTTTATCCCGGATGCGCTGACAGTAATAAATCCTGGACTTTTATTTTGACAAAATACCGGATATGGATTAAAATAAAAAATTTGAATTGTCCGGTCTTGTAAAAAACGGCTCTCCCCAAAAATCCGATTTTTACGATACACGGAAATTTTTGGAATGTCACTTAGGCGGTTTCTGAAAATAAATATCCCATTTCAGTTAACAGGCACATGGCAAAAGCTGGAAGCTTTTGATACTTTGGCGGTATATTCTTTTCCGGAAATCACCTTACAACATACTGCTCTGGAATATAAAGAGATTATGGAATTTTTTCTCTGTGTTATCGGGATGGTCATTTTTGTTGAGGTTTTTCCCTATGCCGCATTCCCGGTCAAAATGAAAGAATGGATCAAAACTGTGATGGATATGCCTGCTCCCACGCTGCGGGGATTTGGTCTGCTGATGATGATGACCGGACTGCTGCTGGTTTATGCGGCAAAGGGGTAGGCATGTATTCCCTTGCAGACTATTATTATGATCTTCCGGAAGAGCGTATTGCACAGGAACCGGTGCAGGGCAGGGAAAAATCCCGGCTTTTGGTGATGAACCGGGAAAACAGCGGGCTTTCCCATCATATATTTTCCGCTTTGCCGGAATTTCTGAGGCCTTTGGATCTGCTGGTTATCAATGACACAGAAGTCATTCCAGCGCGTCTGTATGGCCGCAAAGCCACCGGCGGAAAAGCGGAAATACTGATTCTCAATTACGGCACGGGACAGCATCAGACAGGTGAAGACGGTTCCGTTGTCTGCAACTGCCTGATCAAAGCTGCCAAACGCCCTTTACCGGGCACACGCATTTTTTTTGATGCAGGACTGGAAGCTGAAACTCTGGCTTTCCATGACGGGATTCACACAGTACGTTTTACCTGCCCGGAAAATTTTGAAAATGTTCTGGCCCGTATAGGTAAAATGCCATTGCCGCCCTATATCCGGAGGAACGGAATCCCGCCTCCCTGTGATGACAGGAATACCTATCAGACCGTATACGCATCCCAAAAAGGGGCAGTTGCTGCGCCCACTGCGGGTCTGCATTTTTCAGAGGGATTGCTGGAAAAAATCCGGGCATCCGGTGTGCGGATCGCAAAAATTACGCTGCATGTGGGATACGGAACCTTTGTACCGGTGCGGGTGTCGGACATCCGGGACCATACCATGCACTCAGAATGGTATTCCATTTCCCCTGAAACTGCGGATGCCGTGAATGAAACCCGTGCTGCCGGGGGAAGGATCATAGCGGTGGGAACCACCTCTGTCAGAACCCTGGAATATGCTGCGGATGAAACAGGCCGTGTGCGTGCGGAAAGCGGGAACTGCGATCTTTTCATTTATCCGGGCTACCGTTTCCGGGTTGCGGATGCCATGATCACAAATTTCCATCTCCCGGAATCCACTCTGCTCATGCTGGTCTCGGCATTTGCCGGAAGGGAAAAGATTCTGAATGCCTACCGGGTGGCTGTGGCAGAAAAATACCGTTTTTACAGTTACGGAGATGCCATGCTGATTGTCTGAGATTTGCCTCCGGGACACAAGGGCACAAAGTTTGCGTGATGTGCAGATTTTCCCCTCATGCCGGTGAATGACGGTATCATGACTTTGATGACCGGATTCAGGTTTGCAGCATAATAACATAATTTCAGTCGGTTAAAAAAATGTACCCGGTATGGGCTTTCCCCGCACTTCAGGACTGATACACCCGGAATTTCTGCATGGGAAAAATGAACAGCAAATTTTTGTTGACATACCGGACGATTTTTTTTATAAGAATAAGATTTCATCAAAGACAGGAGCAATAAACGTGAAAAAATATACATACAGTGCAAAGCAGTCGGATATTGAAGGCAAATGGTGGATTGTGGATGCAGAGGGCATGGTGCTGGGCAGACTGGCCACTGTGATTGCCTCCCGCATCAGAGGAAAGCATAACCCTCTGTTTACTCCCCATGTGGATACGGGCGACAGTGTCATCGTGATCAATGCGGAAAAGATTGTTCTGACCGGCCGGAAAATGGAGCAGAAGAAGTATTACCGGCACAGTGGCTATATCGGCGGGCTGAAAACCACGAGCGCCAGGGAAATGCTGGAAAGAAAACCGCAGGAAATGATCCGTTTGGCTGTCAAAGGGATGCTGCCCAAAAACAGACTGGGCTACAGACTTATCCAAAAACTGAAGGTCTACGCGGGAAATCAGCATCCGCATGTGGCCCAGAAACCAGAGGTTCTGGAATTACAATAAAAACGTATTGAGGGAATTTCATGGAGAAAAAAGAGAGTTTTTACGCAACAGGAAGACGGAAGAAAGCAGTTGCCAGAACCTGGCTGACTCCCGGAACCGGTGAATTTGTTGTCAACAACCGGACGGCAGAGGATTATTTCCCCATTGAATCCGCACGGCTGATTATGAAACATCCGCTGACCCTCACCAACAATCTGGGATTATTTGATGTCCGGGTGACGGTGGATGGCGGGGGAATTTCCGGTCAGGTGGGTGCAATCCGTCACGGGATTACCCGTGCACTGATGCTCATGGATCCCAGTCTGCGGCCGGTGCTGAAAAAAGCCGGTTTTGTCAAACGCGATCCCAGAAGCAAGGAACGGAAAAAATACGGACAGAAAGGTGCACGCGCACGTTTCCAGTTTTCAAAACGCTAAAATTCCGTTGTCATACTGTTTTTCAGGGGAACAGTTTTCTGTTCCCCTTTTTTTTGTCTAGCGTCCCTTCCATTCCGGCTGACGTTTTTCCAGAAAAGCAGCTATCCCCTCCCGTGCATCTTCGGCAAGACAGTTGATGGCAATGGCCTCTTTTGCATACTGATAGGCATGGGATTCATCCATATCAATCTGCCGGTAAAATGCCTGTTTCCCGTAACCCAGTGTAAAACCGCTGCACTGCGCCAGTTCTGCGGCCCATTTTTCCGTGTCCTCTTCAAGTTTTTCCGCTTCCGTGATCCGGTTGATCAGTCCGAAATTCTGAGCCTCCTGAGCGGAGACAAACCGTCCGGACAAAAGCATTTCCAAAGCACGCTTCCGCCCGACAGCCCGGCACAGGGGAACCATAGGAGTGGAACAGAACAGCCCGATTTTCACACCCGGCACGGCAAAGAGTGCCCCGCTTTCCGCAATTGCAAGATCACAGGCCGCGACAAGCTGACATCCTGCGGCAGTGGCAATGCCCTGTACCTGTGCAATTACCGGCTGGGGCATTCTGTGAAGGCTTTCCATCATTTCTGTGCATACAGCGAATATCTTCCGGATTTGGTGAATATCCGTGCAGTTTTCGTTTATTTCATTCAGGTTATGCCCGGCACAGAAAGCAGGGCCTTTCCCCCGGAGAATCAGCACATGGATATCCGTTTCTCCGGCTATCTGCCGCAGTTTCTCCTGCATGGCCGTCATGACTTCAAGGGAAAGTGCATTACGGTTCTCAGGCCGGTTCAGTGTCAGCAGGCCCACCGGGCCTTTCTTTTCAAACAGTACGGGTTCTTTCATAGAATTATTTCCTTTTTTCAAAGCATCTGTACAACATTTGGGTTATTTATGAAAATAAATATTCCATTTCAGTTCACAGGGCACAAACCGGAAGCCTGTGCTGCTTTTCCGGAATATTTTTTTCCGGAAATCACCTTGCAGGAATTGGTAGTGGGTCAAATCCGTTGATAAGGTCTCCCCTCCCTTGAGGGAGGGGCAGGGGGAGGGTGAAAAAATCACTGATTATCCCCCTCCCCTGACCCCTCCCACCGGGGGAGGGGAATTTTTGGATCAACAGATTTGCACCACTACCCAGGAATTATGGTGAAAGCGGGTAATCTCCTGATTTTTGGAAAAACTGCGTAAGGCGAGTATAAAATAATTTTCTGTGCAAACGGGCGGGACACACCCGAAATATTTATTTGAATTTAAACTCATTCAGGAAAAAAACTATTTCAGTTCCTCCAGACGTCTTTTGATCATGGTGAGAACAGACTGGTTCAGATCCTTGTGTTCCCGGAACATTTTCATAAAACTGTTTTTGTGCAGCACTGTCACCCTTGCGGAAGTCCGGGCCACCACATTGGCTGTACGCTTCACATCTTTGACCAGAGCAATTTCCCCCACAATATCTCCGGCTTTGAGACTTGCGACAATCCGAGCCGGGTTTTCACTCAGAAAAATATCAAACTCCCCTTCATCAATAATATATGCTTCCTGGGAATATTCGCCCTGGCGGATCAGATGCTGCCCAGGGGACAGTTCCCGTTTTTCCAGAGAATCCTTCCGAACTTTCAATGATTTACCGCTGCCTGCCAGGGGTGTCAGTTCCGTGATATAGTTTTTCAGATGCTCAGCCAGACTGCTCATGACCACTGAGGCCGAAGCTGATCTTTCTGCCTCTTTTGCATTTTTCCGGGTCAGTTCTTTCAGCCGGACAACCATATCATGCACTTCTTTAATCCTCTGCTGCCGAAGGCCTGATATCTTTGAAATCTGCTCAAACAGTTCCCGTATAACTGAAATATCCGCCACCAGCTCCCTGACCTCTTTGTCTGCCTTGCGGAACTGCTCTGTCCCCCGGCTCACTGTCTGTCCTGTGTTTTCTGTCATACCGGATATTTCTTTTGCAGCACCTGCTGTGCGAAGGGCCAGGGACCGTACTTCTCCTGCCACAACCGCAAATCCCGCACCGGACTTCCCGGCTCTGGCAGCCTCCACAGCAGCGTTCAGGGCCAGCAGATTGGTCTGAAACGCCACATCATCAATGAACTGAATAATTTTGGATGCTGAGCGGCTTTCTGCTGAAATTTTTTCCATCAGTCCGGCCAGTTCCTTCATGGAATCTGCTGCCCGGTCTGCTGCCTGGGCATTCTGCTGCAAAATTGTATCGGCTTTTTTCACACGCGCTGCGTTTTCCCCGGTCATAACCGTTATTTCTTTCAGGGATGTCACAGATTTATCCAGAAATTCCTTCTGTTCTGCTGTTCCGTCTGCCACTGCCTGACTCACTGAGGACACGCTGATGGATACCGGGCTCACGTCCCGCGAGGCATCGGTCAGACCTTTGACAGCCCTGCGGAGCCGTCTGCTGATGGTCCGCTCAATGATCAGCAGGGAGAAAAAGGTGAAAATCAGACTGATGGCAAAACCGGTATATACCGCTGTTTTAACTTTGCTCATGATTTCGGCTGTATTCATCCATTGTGTATGTTCACGGATTTTTTTCACTGCGCCTGAAATCTTTTCGGCAGAATCCGGCAGGGTTTGCCCTTCTGAGTGATTTTTCTCCCTGATATCCTCCAGTTCCGCGGCTGCCTGCCGGATTTCCCCAAGACTTTTCCGGCAGAGTTCCATCTGCCGATCTGCATACATAAGCGTAAAAATGCCTGTCAAAACAGAAGGAACCAGCAGCAGGACAAACAAAGGGATAATCTTCCGGTTGATACCGTCAAACATGATCATATCCTTATGATTTTTGCAAACAGATGAAGAGAGCGTATTTTATGGCAAAACCGTTTTTTCATAGATTGAAAAACATCTGTGCCTTTTTAACCGCGAAACACACAGAATACACGAAAAAAATCTGAAAGCAAATCAGTGTCAGTCTGTATGAAATCTGAGAATCAAATGTGCATTACTTTTTGTGAGACTTTGTGCCTTCGTGTCTTTGTGGCAGATGGAACACCGGGATATGAAAATTCCCTCTGCTGAAATATTTTTCAGATTTCATTTTATTTCCCGGTCTTTCCCAGTATTTTGCGCAGAAAAAAACCGGTATGGGAGTTTTCCGTGTGCGCAACCTCTTCAGGGGTTCCGCAGGCAATGATTCTGCCCCCGTCCTCACCTCCCTCAGGTCCCAGATCAATGAGATAATCCGCAGATTTGACAACATCCAGATTATGCTCAATCACAATGACCGTATTGCCCATATCGGTCAGTCGGCTGAGTACGAGCAGCAGTTTCCGTATATCTTCCATATGCAGACCTGTGGTGGGTTCATCCAGAATATAAACGGTTTTTCCCGTTGCCCGTTTGCTCAGTTCCCGTGAGAGTTTCACGCGCTGGGCCTCGCCTCCGGAAAGGGTGGTTGCAGACTGACCAATATGAATATAACCGATGCCCACTTCCACCAGGGTTTCCAGTTTGCTCCGGATAGTGGGAATATTCTGAAAAAATTCCAGGGACTGGTTTACCGTCATATCCAGCACTTCCGCGATATTCTTCCCCTTGTACCGGACTTCCAGAGTTTCCCGGTTATAGCGTTTGCCCTTGCACACATCGCAGGGAACATAGACATCCGGCAGAAAGTGCATTTCAATTTTGATAATGCCGTCTCCTGTACATGCCTCACACCGTCCGCCTTTGACATTGAAACTGAAACGTCCGGGTTTGTATCCCCGCATCCGGGCTTCGGCTGTCTGTGCAAAAAGATCACGGATATGGGTGAAAATGCCGGTATAGGTTCCGGGATTGGATCTGGGCGTGCGGCCAATGGGAGACTGATCAATATGCACGACTTTGTCAACATATTCCAGCCCGCTTACTTCTTTATGCGCACCCGCAGATGTCCGGGTTTTCCATATGTGCCGGGATAAAATCCGGTACAAAGTTTCCAGCACCAGAGTGGATTTGCCGGAACCGGACACACCGGTCACGCAGATGAAACAGCCTAAGGGAAATTCCGCATCAATATTTTGCAGATTGTTTTCTGATGCGCCTTTGATGATCAGGCGTTTTCCATTGCCTGTTCTGCGCTTTTCCGGTACGGGAATGGATTTTGTGCCTGCAAGATACTGACCGGTCAGGGAAATCTCATTTTTCATCAGTTCGTCCGGAGTTCCGGAAAATACAACCTCACCGCCCCGTATGCCCGCGCCCGGCCCCATATCCACCACATGATCCGCAGATCGTATGGTTTCCTCGTCATGTTCCACGACCAGCACGGTATTGCCCAGATCACGCATGTGCATCAGGGT
The DNA here is from genome assembly GCA_050180235.1 of Desulfococcaceae bacterium. Taxonomy (GTDB): domain Bacteria; phylum Desulfobacterota; class Desulfobacteria; order Desulfobacterales; family Desulfococcaceae; genus JAABRU01. The sequence continues at coordinate 14,001 of JBFXEJ010000002.1, read as the reverse complement.
GGAAAGCAGACGCTGATTGTCGCGCTGATGAAGCCCGATGCTGGGTTCATCCAGCACATACATCACGCCCGTCAGTTTGGAGCCGATCTGGGTGGCAAGCCGGATGCGCTGGCTTTCTCCGCCGGAAAGGGTATTGGCCGAGCGATCCAGAGTGAGATAATTCAGTCCCACATTATCCAGAAATCCCAGCCTTTCCGTGATCTCTTTGAGAATTTTTTCTGCAATCAGGGCTTCCTGCCCGCGCAGAATCTGTCCCAGTTCCCTGAAAAAATCCAGAGCATTCTGCACAGAAAGCCCGGTAATTTCCCAAATGGTTTTGCCCCCGACTTTGACAGATCGGGAAGCCGGATTGAGACGTTTTCCCCCGCATTCCGGGCAGGGACGGAAATTCATAAACTGCTGGATTTCCTCCCTTGCCTGCTGTGAATCGCTTTCCATATACCTGCGCTGCAGATTGGGAATCACGCCTTCAAAGATTTTCTGATATGGCATTTTTTTGCCACGGTGGTCATAATAAAAAGTGAGTTCCCGATCGCCGGAACCGTAAAGCAGAATTTTTTTGAAATTTTCCGGCAGATCTTTGTAAGGTGTGTAAATTTCCACACCATAAGGTTTGGTCAGGCTTTCGAGAAAATCCGAAAAAAACACGGAATTGCGGCCTTCCCAGGGCGCAACTGCGCCGTCTCTGAGGGAAAGTTCAGGATTGGGGATAATCAGATCCGGATCAAATTCCGTTGCAGTTCCCAGACCGTCACATTTGGGACACGCTCCCTGGGGTGAGTTAAAGGAAAAACTGGCAGGAGTGAATTCCGGATAACTGATCCCGCAGGTGATGCACGCGGATTTTTCACTGAAAAGAATGGGTTCTGCTCCTTCAGCTTCGACCGAAACCAGTCCCTCGGATCGGGACAGGGCCAGTTCCAGGGAATCAGCCAGCCTGTTCCGTATTCCTTCTTTGATGACCAGCCGATCCACCACCACATCAATCGTATGCTTCTGATTTTTATTCAGTTTGGAGACAGATTCAATGTCCATGTTTTCCCCGTCGACCCGGACGCGGGAAAATCCGTCTTTGCGCAGCAGGGCAAAGAGTTTTTCAAAACTTCCCTTCTGACCGCTCACCAAAGGCGACAGTATCTGTATTTTTGTTTTTTCTGGCAGAGACAGCACCTGATCGAGAATCTGATCCAGACTTTGGGAAGCTATGGGTTTTCCGCACTGATGGCAGTAGGGCCTGCCCACCCGTGCAAAAAGAAGCCGGAGATAATCGTAAATCTCGGTGACTGTTCCCACTGTGGATCGGGGATTGTGTCCCGCTGTTTTCTGCTCAATCGCGATGGCAGGCGAAAGTCCCTCAATCAGATCCGCATCCGGTTTTTCCATGCGCTCCAGAAACTGCCGCGCATACGCGGAAAGAGATTCCACATATCTGCGCTGGCCTTCCGCGTACAGGGTGTCAAAAGCCAAAGTGGATTTTCCTGACCCGGAAAGTCCGGTGATGACAACCAATTTGTTCCGGGGCAGATCCAGATCAATATTTTTGAGATTATGCTGCCTTGCTCCCCGGATAATGATTTTGTCCAGTGTCATAATATTTTTATGCCTTGCAGTTGCCGGATATATTTCCCCGCCTGAGAGGCAGGGGCGTGTTCTGCTGATTCTCCGAAATTCAGCATGGTCATGGTTTACAGGGAAGAATTTCCCAAAAATTTTCCATATTCCATCTTACCTGACATCTGTTCTTTTTTCAAACCTAATTCTTGTCTGATGGCATTTTTGGCTTTTTGCAGGATCATCAGGGTTCAGGCAATTCAGAAAAACAGAAACGCCGGACAGTCTCCATATACAGCAAAGGAGAACGTCCGGCGTAAATTCCGGCAGAACATAATGGCTGTCAGGGGAAATCAGGCAAATCAGAGGTCAGAAAGTTCCGGATCAATGCCAAGTTCCCTCAGTTTTGCTGCAAGACGCTCGGCTCTCCGCCGTTCCTCTTCAGCATGCGCCATTTCCTCCGGGCCGTATGTGCAGTCAGTTCCATAATTGCAGGAGTTACGCATTTGAATTCTGACATGTTGATTTTTATACCGAAATTGGTATCACACAGCAGTTTCCATCATATCGGCAGCTTTCTCAGCCCGCTTTCTTTAATCAGCCAGTTCAGATCCTCCCGGTCAGACCAGTAAATGCCATGTGTGCGCAGAAGTTCCTCTGCTTCGGATGTGACACCGCTGTGCGCGAACAGCCACAGTTTCAGCACAACCGGCTTTTTGCCGGTGAACTGCTCCCTTCCCTCAAAATCCCTGAGTTTTTCCGCAAGATGCAGAAGTTCTTTAACTGTGTCATCACCGACTTTTTTTGTCTCCCACCATTTGCTTTCGCACAGCCAGACCTCCATGCCTGCATTGGCATACACATCGGCTTCACTGCCGGAGGCTGCATCCAGCCGCACCCGGTGCCGGATTTCAATAAACCTGTCCGGTAATGTCACATCGGATGCGCTGTGAAAATATTTTCCCGGAAGAATTTTTCCCTGCCGGTTCCACAGAATCTGGGACATGTATACTTCCGCAAGAAAACCTTTCTGATCTGTTATCCGCCGTTCCATACGCTCATATTCCCGGACAATGTCCGTGATTACTGCCGTATGGCGCTGTCCCTCCACAAGGGATTTTCCCCACACCCTGAGAAAATCCAGCAGGATGGGATCATCGGTTCTGCGGAACCAGTCAGCCCCATCCAGATATTCCAGCAGATCACCCCGTGACAGACGGATGAGAACCTCCCGGATTTCCTTTATCTCCGCGTGCCGCATGTCCTTCTGCGCAAGCAGCCGCTGAATTTCAGCCGGATCAATGTATTCCCCCTCTCCCAAAGCCGAAAGATACAGCACCCATTTGGTGATGCCCTGTTCGTTGATGCGGGCTATCCACCGGGAAACCTGATCGCTGAGTTCGCCCCAGATGAAGCCGGAGGAAAGATCAACGGCCAGAAGACTGTTCAGACTTTCCTCGCTGTCTATGGCCTTTTCCTGCTTGGCGGCCTGGCGGATGACTGCCGTGATGTAAAAGGGATTGCCCCCGCATCTGTCTGACAAAACAGGAGACATGGTGTCCGGCAATTCAGCGTGATAATACTGTGCAGCCTTCCGTGCCAGTTCCGCGCCCCAGTACTGTGTCATATTTTTGATGGGATCGCAGTCAAATCTGCCGAACAGCGTGCCTCTTCCCAGAATTTCATTTGAAAGAATGCTCATGGCCGAGCCCGTGACAAAATGGGGGCAGGTCGGGGATTCCACAGATTCATGAAAATATCCCACAATATTGAAATCATACTGGGGCAGATGGGTGTTCTGAAATTCATCGAGAAACATCACGATGGTGCTGTCGTCCATATCAGACACGGTTCTCGGCAGCATCAGGGCCCTGTGTTCGGGAGATGTCATATTTCCGGTCATCATCACCCGGAGACATTCCAGGGCATTGTCAAATCCCTGGGAAACAGGAAGTTTTTCCCGGATGAAATGTATCAGTTCACCCGGTTCCATCTCTTTTGATATGAAATTTTCATCACCAAGCCGGAAGGCCGCATACCAGTGGATGAAATTTTCAACATACTCAAGAGCAAAAGTTTCCCGGTTTTTGGGCACATCCGGAAAACTGTACCAGACCGGAACCACAGCTTTGGGATCACGGTGATCCTGCTCAAAAAACAGGCGGTTGACCACACGTTTGAAGATTTCTGTCTTGCCCATGCGGCGCTGGCCCAGAAGTACTGTGGACACTGTTCTGCGCTCCGCAGCCAGGAGAGCGTATTTGTAAAAAGAATCAATGTATTCCTGACGGTCGGTATAGACTTCTTCCGGAACCATTGTTTTTATAGCGAATTTCATTTTTTCCTCCTGCTCTGCACTCTGCCGGGAAAAACGGCAAAGGAGTGCTGAAATGAAGTGAAACAAAATTTGGGCACAGTGCAGGTTGCCAAAATTCCGCTCCGTTTAACTCCGCTCCATTTCGGCACTCTGGATAATATAAAGTGATTCCGATTAGTTTTTCTGTATTATCAGTGATATAACCGTAAAAATATTGTACAGACAGTCTTCAGGCAACTTTAACCGTTTTATGTGATTTCTGAAAATAAATATCCCATTTCAGTTCACAGGCACAGGGCAAAAGCTGGAAGCTTTTGATACTTTGGTGGTATATTCTTTTCTGGAAATCACCTTAAACCGGAGGAAAAAATGAAAACTGCTGACCCGAATCAGGGCAGTATCACTGTTTTTACGGAACTTTACTTTGAAATCTCAGAATACGGCATCATAAAGTTTTTGCGGAAACAGCCGCCCGGGGAAAAACATCAGGCGGCCGGTTTTACGGTTTCATACCAAATCGCCATTGATTTTATACAATACTGACAGTTTTTTAGCGGTTGTGTGTGTGCAAAAAACCGCTCCGCTTAATTTTTGCACTCCTCCGGATTGTATAAAACCAATGGAGAATCGGTATCAGACTTCACCCGGTGATCAGTCATCCCGGTGAACTGATGTCAGTTCATAAGCAGGCAAACGAAATTTTTCGTGTATTCAAAAAACCGGATTTTTCCTAAAAATCCGGTTTTTCTGAAAAGTTTATATCCGAAAATTTATGGAACCTTACTTATAACCGCTGGCAATACCGATGACCGGAAACCTTTACAGAACATGGTGAAACACCTGAAAGGAAATTTTTTATAATGAAAATTTAATGCGGTGAGATTTGTCAGTCAAAAAAATACCACTACCGGATTTTTTAAAGAACTTAACAGCCCGGTTCTCAGGATGGGAGTTCTCTGTGATTCTCCAAAATTTAAACTGGTCATGTACTACCGCAAATGTTTTCCAAAAAATCTGCTGAAATTCAGTCAGTTGCTCTTTGCAGGTACGTTCTGATCCTTTTTCTGCGGTTTCGGTGTTTCCTGGGCCGGGTTTGGGGACGGGCCGGTCTGCTCTGTGGCGGAAGGGGCAGTTTGCGATTTCTGCACACCGATGTCAGTGGATTTCTGATCGGCTGAAGCAGGGGAAAGCGCTTTTTCATCCGCTGTTTTCAGAATTCCGGCTTCCGAAGATGCTGCCGGGGATTTGTCCGAAGTTTCACCTGCTTCAGCCGGAAGAAGTGTCAGAGGATGGACAGAAACTTTATGCTCCGCATCTTTGAGGGTATCGCTCATCAGTTGGGATTCTTTCACCTCTATCTTTGCGGTCTTTTTTTCCTTAATATCGCTGCTGACAGTGAATTCCATAAAAAAAATGGGAAAATTCTCTCCCTTCACGCCTTTGGCCCCTGCCATGACAATAATCAGCACACCCGGATTTTTGTCATTGACAATGTGCATAAGAGAAGATGTATATTCTGTTTTGTCCGCTTTTCTGAATGTAAGCAGATGGTTGTCAAATGTTATGGAAAGTTTGACACCTGCCAGATTGTCTGTTTTGTCAATCATAATGGGAATGCGGACAGACTGACCTGCCCTGGCTTCAGCCGCGGGAATAATAATTTCCGTTCCCCATGCAGCACCGCACATGACAGCAAATACAGGTAATATCCATACTATGCCTTTGATGATTCTGCAAAAATCTTTCATTATTCTGTTCACTCCTTTTTCATGGCCAATTTGACATTCCACCATTTTATCATTTATCATTCACCATTCACCATTTATCACTGATCTCCGCCCGTCTGTTCATCAATCCGGCGCAGCCCCTCCATGAGCAGCCACATCAGATTTCCGATTTCATCAGCTTTCATGTATTCCTGCGGAAGACCGGGAACAAAACGGAAACGGCCGTCTTTTTCCCCCAGGGCTTCAAAAAAAGCATCTTTCCCGTCTTTGCTGTTATACCTTGCCAGCACCACATCCCCGTCCCGGAAGAAAAATTTGGCAGGGCCCTGGGGCAGTGTGAGGGTAAGAATTCCGGTTTTTTTGTTTTCCCCCAGTACCTGAAAAAGTTCAGGCGAAGGCATATCGGAAAGTTTGCCAATCATGCCGGAACGGATTTCCGCAGACAGGGTGACATTGGATTTGGCCAGCCTCTGGGAAAGCAGCCGGGCAAGATACATCTGCAGGGACGGGAAGCGGTTGAGAATCCTCCGAAAATTTTTCCCGGCCATATACAGCACTTTCAGTGGTTCAACAACTTTTACCGTGGCAACGGCAGGCTCCCCGCTGAGCAGACTCATCTCACCGAAAACCTCCCCTTTTCCCAGGCTGGCAATCAGCACCCCGCCCTGATCTACCACAGCCACCTTTCCGCTTACAACAATATACAGATTTTCACTGGGATCGCCTTTGCGGATGACCTCACTGTTTTTCGAAAATTTCCGGAGCTGCAGAAAGGAAAGCAGTTCCCGGATATTGTGCAGATCCAGGGTTCTGAAAATGGAAAAACCCCTCAGCATTTCTGCAATATCATCCTTTTTCCGAAGAACATCGGTGGAAATTTCCCCGGCTGCAGATGCAGGGGGAGAGGGAGCTGCTGTGCCGCTTTTCTTCTCCCGGTCATATTCCAGCCGGATGGTTCCCGTGCATCCGCTGCAGTTCATGACATAGGTGGGAATTCTGCTGATGGACTGGTATTTGATCAGAACATTGGTGATGTCACCGTAAAGAATCGGACATTCGGGCTTGCCTGCCGGAATGTCAATAATGGAAGTGGAAATAAATTTCCGATCCTCTTTGTGATCCAGTATCAGCGCCTTTCCGGAGAGCAGAAATTCATCTCCGTATTTGTAGAAAGGACAGTTGTTTTCTTCTATGATTTTAAAGACAGCTTTGGGAATCTGCATCGGATCTATTCCTTTTCCTCATCAATCCGTCTGAATCCGTCCATGAGCATCCATGTGAAATCACCAAATTCTTCTGTTTTCCAATCTACGGCGGGCAGTTCCCCGATAAAACGGAAGCGCCCCTCTTTTTCCCTCAGTATGCCGTAAAAGGCTTCCCGCCCCTGCTTTCCGTTGTATTCAGACCGTACAAGTCTTCCGTCACGGAATGCTATTTCCGCGGGGCCGGCAGCCAGATGCAGTTTCAGTACCCCGGTTTTCTGGTTCACATTCAGGGCCTGAAACAGTTCCGAAGGAGGCATTTCCGTCAGATTTCCCACCATTCCGGAATCAAACTCTTCAGCACGCATCAGATTCACCTCGGTCAGTCTCCGGGAAAGCAGACGGGTGAAATACATCTGCAGGGATGCGGAACGGTTCAGAAGTCTTCGGAAATCATTGCCTTCCATATATAACACTTTTGAGGATTCTGCAACTTTTATTGTTGCTGTCACCGGCTCTCCGGTCAGAAGACTCATTTCACCGAACACCTCCCCTTTTCCCAGAAAGGCAATGCTCGCATCATTTCTGCCGATAACCTCCACCAGCCCGGAAACAATGATATACAGCCTTTTTCCGGGTTCCCCTTTCCGGATGACAATGTCTCCGGCCCCGTATTTTTCCATTTTCAGCAGAGGAACAAAAAGCCGGAGATCATTTTCATCCAGTACCTGAAAAAAGGAGAAACTGCCCAGCAGACTTTCAAACACCTCAATATCTGTATCAGATGCCGATGGAACAGGGTCTTTATAGCGTCTGTACTCCAGCAGAACTGATCCTGTGCATCCGCCGCAGCGGATTTTGAAACCCGGAACCCTGTCCACGCTTTTGTATTTGATAAGAACCTCGGACAGATCCTCTATTATGATGCGGCAGGAGGATTTGCCTTTGGGCAGTTGGATAACTGTGGTGCTGATAAAGGTTTTCTCCTCTTTCTGATCCAGAAGCAGCGCCTTGCCGGACAGGGCAAAGACATCTCCCATTTCATAAAAGGGGCATTTGTTTTCTTCAATGATTTCAAAAAGGGCTTTGGGGAAACTCATTATGTTTTTTCATCCCTTCGCATGTCTTATCCCATTCCTGCAATCAGAATTCCGGTTTCCGGATTCACCTGCACAGGCAGTGTCCGGAGCGGAGATTTGGCCGGGCCGGAAATCACTTTTCCGTCATAAGTGTATGCGGATTTGGATACACTGCAGCAGCACAGAGCGGATTCTCCTGCCATCGGATCAATTCTTCTTCCCATATGGCTGCATTTATTGACAAAGGCATAATAGTTTCCGTCTGTTCCATGCACAAGCAGAATTTTGTCTGCCAGTCCCCTGCCTTCCAGACGCACTGCGCTTCCGGGTTTGGAAAATGCGGGAATTTTGTTTAAATCCAGGATGATCTGATTGTCTGAAACCCGCCAGCTCTGTTCATCTGCCGCAGGTGTTTCACAGATTCCCAGAATACGTTTGAAAAATTTCATCATAAAATTGTCCTTTCTTTTTAATTTTAGTTTGTCAACTTATAAAATCTGAAAAAATTTCAGCACTGACTCCCGCTGTTTCTGCCGCAAAGACACAAAGTTTCACGGAGATTTTATGCCCGGCTGTTTTTCAGATTTCATATCATGTACGGCAAAGCTGACAAAGTAAAATTAAGAAGGTGATTAATGCAAAATGTCTGCCACTCAGATCAGGCTCAACTGCATTTCTGGATCTTTTTTGGATTCCGCAGCCGCCAGGTCAATCTGCCCCGGTTTCGGGGACAGTCCTTTGCCGGTCAAACCCGGCTCCCGTGCAAGAAGCTGGCGCAGGGGTTTTATGTCCGGAAGTCCAAGAGCAGCGGACAATGCCGCGTCAATTTCCGCACGCACAGGATCAGCGTCAAGTTTGGCAAGGGCCATGAGTTCTTTGTCACAGATTGCGTCATAAGCCTTTGCAAGTTGGGTGATGACTTTATCCGGCAGAGAACGCACATCCAGCACAGGAATGTTTTCCCATGCAGGCTGTTTGAATTTCATCCATACGCCCTGCGTAGTGACCCTGCGGGAAAGAAGCAGTAATATTGAGGCTGTTGAATTCAGCCACAGTAACAATGCTTTTTCCCGGTCTGCGCTTAATTCTGTTTTTAAGGCCCACCAGCTTGTACCCAAAACAGGTTCATCAAAGCCAATCGCAATAACGCGATGGGTTGTTGTTCTTGCCCGTTCAATCAGCAGAATCCGACCGGCACGGGGCCACAGCCTGCGCGATCCATAATCCGCGCCCCGCGGAGATTCCACCCAGGGCATAAGGTGAGTATTGGGATTCTGCCTGATGCTTACCACTTTTTTTGCATCATGATGCAAAAAAGATGGGAAAGGCGACCAGTCTGTTTCAGACCCTTTAAATCCATCATGTATCCGTCTGCTGTCCGGCCCCAGCTCGCCAGTCAATTTCAATCTGCACATTGGCACATCCACCGTTTTTTTGCCCGGCACTGCCAGTTTTCCCTGTTCCAGCTTTACCGCCGCGCGCAGAGTCCAGGTCTGGGCAAACTGCACACCAATCCATTGACTGCTGATAAGTGTTGCCGGTAATGACAGCACTTCAGCCAGCTTGCGTCCTTGGGCCCCGGTTACGGACGTTATCCCTTCCGAATCAGGCGATGCCGGTTTGCATAAGCGAATCCGTTCTGCCACATCCAGTGCTTCATATATGGTGCGCGGGTTGTGCCACAGATTCACGTAAACCGTATCACCGGACTGCTCATTTTCCCCGCGTTTGCGCGCGATAAACATGATCTCGGACAGATTTGTGTTTTCGGAAAAATTCGGACGGTCAGAGTCATGGCTTACCATCACGACTTCTACATGATAGCGGTCAGCCAGCAGTTTGCGGCTTGCTCCCCAGGCTTCACCGGTTGCAAGTGCCACAGGAAGAATAAATGCCAGCCTTCCGTCAGCACGCAGATGTCTGTCTGCAATTGCCAGAAAAACACTGCCAAGCCCGGCTGTAATGGAAGCCTGCAAATCTTTGACGCGTTTTTTCAGTTCTGTCTGCAGTTTTGCCCTCTCATCATCCGGCAGGCTTCCGAATAACAGGTTGGTGTTTCCGGTTGATCTCACAAACGGGGGGTTCATCACGCAGAGATTTATTTTGGGAACTCTTGCTTTGGTGCGCTGTTCCCCGTTGACTCCGGTCTGCCTGTCATCCATCTGGGTGTTATCCAGGGTGATCTGGGTATCCACGCTGTCACGGTCAATGAAATCAAGACTGCCCAGACGCAGGGAGCGGTTTTTCACGCCCATCGGCATGACAAACAGGTTCATATTGCGGTAGGTGACATCAGGCGCAAGCATCCCCAAAGTTGAGGCCGTGAGGTGAACAGCGGACGGCAGAACATCATATCCGTACAGCACCTTTTCCATCAGGGTTTCGTGCAGACCCCTGAAAATTTTCTCCGTAAGGTTTCTGCCTTTTTTCACCCGTGACACAGCAAACTGATCCGTAAGTGCCTGTGCTGCGGCCATCAGCAGCGTTCCGGTTCCGCAGGCAAGATCCGCGACCGTGAAATCAGCCAGTTTTTTCGGTGAGGCAAAATCCTGTTCCCCCCAGTTCTGCGCAAACACAAGTTTGAGCAGCAGGGTGGCCGATGATGTGGCCGTGTAATAAGTGCCGAGATATTTGGCATGATGCAGCAGCCAGTGATAGATGCGGCCCATCAGATCGTGCCGGAGCGCAGACTGGTTCGCGCAGATGGACTTGGCCTCTGCCATAAGCCAGCGGATATAGGATATGGCATTGGGAGATACGGGTATTTCCTGCAGAACAGCCTCGCCCATCTGAAAAATCGGGACATAGTTTATTTTTTCCCATATCATGTGCCAGTGCTGTTTCAGTCTGTCAACCGGATCAGGAGCGTTGTCATACACACGGAGGGAATCCACCCGGATATCACCGCCGTTTGAGGCAAGCTGTTCCTGAAATATCATGGCATTGGCAAGCACCAGAGAGGCAACTTTGGTGGCTGTGATGCGCCGGGCATTCCGCTCCTCCCCGCTTTCCCCTCTTTTTGCAGGCATGCCCAGCAGAACCGAAAGCCGGTCGCATGTGGCAGTCTGACCTGTCCAAAGGGAGGCAATGGCCTCAATCTTTTCGGAAAGCTTCCTGGCAGATTCAGCGACAATATCATCTCTGCACAGAGATTCGTGCACACGGCGCAGAGAGGCCAGGATTTCCGCCGGAGCTGCTTCGGCCCATTCTGTCTGCCCGGTTTCAGAGATGATGAGAAAGCGCAGGCGTGAACCTGACAGGGTTTCCCCAAGCTGGCCGGTGGAGACAGTGCGGATCTCTTTGGGATACACCAGAGCAACCGCAATGTGGCAGATGCCGGTCTGCACCCGCCGGAGCGCATCGGCCAGCACAACGTTGTCAGCATCGGGCGTGTCGGAAAACTTCCCCTCTATGATGACGCGAAGTCCGCCAAGCGTGAACATGACATCCGGTCTGTGTTTCCCGGACTGCTGAATGGTTTCCGATTCCGCACTTACACCCTGCTTTGTCAGAAGCAGGGCAAGCTGTGTGTTGACGGATTCCTCTCTGTGCCTATGGGGCTGTGTCATTTATTATCTCGCTTTTATTCTTTCAGATACGGTTTCAGCATTATATAATTAACCGGTATTTAACAAACTGAATTTTTAAGTGATTTCCATTAATGATTATACCGTTTTTCGTAGGGTGGGCACGGCTTTTTGTGCCCGCCGTCCTGCTGAAACTGTGGGCACAAAAAGCCGTGCCCACCTACAATGATGGTACATTTTTTCATGGAAATCGCCTTAAAAAAAATTTACAGTTTGTAATATCATCGGAACTAACGTGGTCATGTACTAAAGAATATACAGCGCATCATCAAAAGCCGAGATAATCTGTTTCTCCCATCCCTCTTTCCGGGGAGTGCCGATCAGATCCGGCGGAACCACCCGCACAATTTCATCCAGTGTGGTGATTTTGTTCAGGGCCAGATAAAGACCGTTTTCCTCCATCGTGGTCATGCCTTTCTTACGGGCCTGCATAAAAATTTCCCCTTCCGAAGCCTGGCTGAGGATCAGTTCCTTGAGGGAATGATCCACATTCAGTATCTCAAAAATCCCGATCTGCCCGGCATAACCGGTTTCACCGCATTTTTCACATCCCCGGCCATGATAAAAGTGCATTTTGGAAACTTCCATCACATCAATATTGAGACTGGCCAGAATTCTCGGTTCCGGAACATATCTTTCCAGGCAGTGGGCGCAGTTGCGGCGTACCAGTCTCTGGGCCACAATGCCGCCGATGGCTGATGCTGCCATATGGGGCGTGATGCCGAAACTCACCAGATGGGTCAGAGCAGATACAGCCTGACCGCAGTACAGAGCGGAAAGCACCATATGTCCCCGGAGGGAAGACTGGAAGATGAGATGCGCTGTTTCCGAATCCCGGAGTTCACTGATCATGATAATATCCGGATCCTGGTGCAGCGCCGCACGAAGCCCGGAAACAAATGTAATGTTTTCCCTGGGATTGATCTGCATCTGGTTGATGCCCGGAACATGATATTCCACAGGGTCCTCAACAGTCATGATATTGTTTTCGTCAGAACGCAGATAGCGGAGTGTGGTGTACAGGGTGGTTGAGGTTCCGCTTCCCACCGGCCCGGCAATGAGAACAATGCCGTGGGGACGGGACAGGAGAGAATAATACAGGCTCAGATCCTTGGGATGCATGCCCAGGCTTTCCAGATTTCTCAGTTTCTGAATTTTCTCCATTATCCGGATCACCATTTTTTCCCCGTATACAGTGGGAACAGTTGAAAGACGGAGATCTGCTACATGGCTGCCGATTTTCAGAGTTACATTGCCGCTCTGGGGACGTTTGCACACGGAAATTTCCATTCGCGCAGTAAGTTTCAGACGGGCAATAATGGCAGGATATGTGTCTGCCTGAACCGTGTTCATATTCCGCAGAAGTCCGTCAATGCGGAAACGGATCAAAGCGTCATTCTGCCTCGGTTTGATATGGATGCTGCCGGCACCTGTCCGGATGGCTTCGGAGAGGATTTTGCCGACCATGCGGATGACAGCCGGAGATTCTGCCATACTTTTCAGTTTCAGGGTATCCGGCAGGGCAGCGTCCTCCTCCAGAACCTCAACCCGATCCGGTGAATGGGTTTCCCTGATGCCGTAAATATCTTCCCCGCCCCCGATTTTCTTTTTCAGAAAACCTTCAATGCCCGATGAAGAAGCTATCATGGGCTCAATGGAATTTCCGGTCATGAATTCCACATCATTGATGGTAGACCGATCCAGGGGATTGGTCATGGCGATTCGCAGTGTATTTTCAGATTTTTCTATGGGAACAATCTGATATTTCATCAGAAAATCAGCCGGAAAAATTTTCAGAAGTTCATCGGAAATCACTGTTTTTCTTATATCCACGCTGGGAAAACCCAACTGTCTGGAAAGTGCTCCCATCATATTTTCTTCAGAAACCAGCCCGTTTTCCACCAGAATACTCCCAATGCGTTTTCCCGTGACCGACTGCTTCTGCAGGGCCTGCTTCAACTGCTCCCGGTTGATCAGACCTGCATCCATGAGAATATGACCAATCATTTTCTGTGTCTGCTTCTGCTGCCCTGTCTCTTTTGCCCTGTCTCTGTCCATGTTTTGCCTCCGTTGCGGTTTCATCTGAAATATACCCAAATTGAAGGCGGTGTCAATCAGAGAATGTGAAAAGACAAAATTTCGGTTTCGGAAACTTCAAAAATAAAGAAAATTTCAGAAATCCGTCATTTCATAGAAGTTACTCAGTTGAATTTTAACATATTGATTTTTATGGATGCCATTGTTGCACCGAACAAAAGCGGTTTATGTAACTGATGTTACGCCACTCTTTCAAAAATCAGGGAGTTATCCGCTTTGCCCGTCATTCCGGCGAAAGCCGGAATCCAGTAATATCAAACAGTTCCGGATACCGGCTTTCGCCGGTATGACGATGCTGCGTAACATCAGTTATGTAACTAAAGTTTCTCAACGAATAATATAACCTTCTGAAATTAAATGTATAAATAATACAAAATAGGTGTAATTATTATGCAACATATTGAAAACAGTCAACATTGCCATGTACATATTTTTTTTTGT
>JBFXEJ010000001.1:0-149846 GCA_050180235.1 Desulfococcaceae bacterium | reverse complement strand
AAAGCATACCGGGAAAAAAATGATAAAATAATACTGATTAAACATGAAGCAAACCAGGGTGTCGGCGGAGCCATTGCATCCGGTTACAAATGGGCTAGGGACAATCACGTTGACATGGCTGTTGTCATGGCCGGAGACGGTCAGATGGATCCCAGAGATCTGCCGATACTGCTCAATCCGGTGGCAGAAGACGGGTATGATTATTCCAAAGGAAACCGTCTGGTGACAGGAGAAGCCTATAACAAAATTCCGAAAGTAAGATATTTCGGCAATGCCTTTCTTTCCCTTCTGACAAAAATAGCGTCCGGTTACTGGCATATTGCGGATTCACAGTCCGGATACACAGTGATCGGCACCAGGGCTCTTCATGCCATTGACTGGGACAGGATGTACAAACGCTACGGGCAGCCCAATGATCTTCTGATCCGTCTGAATGTGTATAATTTCAGAGTGAAAGATGTAGCTGTGGAACCTGTGTACAATATAGGGGAAAAATCCGGAATCCATATCCGGAAAGTCATATTTACCATAGGATGGCTTTTGATCAGAATGTTTTTCTGGAGAATGAAGGAAAAATACATTATCCGGGATTTTCATCCTCTGATATTTTTCTATGCATTTGGAGGTTTTTTTTCTCTGTCCACTGTTCTTCTCTTTGCAAGGGTGTTTTACCGCTGGGGAACGGTGGGAGTGATTCCATCGATTAATGCACTGGCCGCTTTTTTTTCTTTTATGAGTGCGGCCCTGTTTATACTTTTTGGCATGTGGTTTGATATGGAGTCAAACAAAGATTTAAAATGATGAAAACACAGATAACAAATGATATGCTCAAAGACCGTATTGAGTATTTTGAACGGTTTTGGCCCATGTTTTTCTGGCTAAAATGGTTTTACCCCAAAGCAAAGGGGGTTCCCCTGATTTATCAGTTGTATTTTTTTCTTCCGCAGAAGGTGTTTCGGATTAACGGAGGGGTTCCCTGGCCGGTTCATTTTACATCGCGGATACTTTACCACAAAAATGTCTCATTGGGAAATCGAAGCGCACTGGGCATGACAGGAGGCTGTTATATCCAGGCCCGCAACGGAATTTCTGTCGGCCATAATGTCCGTATGGGACCGGGTGTCGGACTGATCAGTGCAAATCATTCAATGGAAGATTATGACATTCATGTTCCATGTTCTCCCATTGTGATCGGAGACAATGTCTGGCTGGGGATGAACACTGTTGTAATGCCGGGTATTACAATCGGAAGCAATGTGATTATAGGCGCCAGTTCTGTTGTCACCCATGATGTGCCATCAAATGTGATTGCTGGGGGAAATCCCTGCCGTGTCATAAGAGAAAAAACACCATATACAGGAAAAGATTACAGTAACGTGAGTTCGACGAGTTTTTTATCATTTATTACAGATTGTTAATATCAAATTAAGGGGTTAAGAGACAAACATTCTTAAAAGAGTAACAGATTAAAATATCAGCACATATTTATAATTTCATGTTTGGCACGAAATTTGCTGACATACTAGGTTCTGTTGACATTTACTATAACCATCTGATTTTTCTTCCATATCAGAAATGATCGGATTGGTATAACCATTTGATTTTATTGAATCTGGCTCTGAAATATCAACACGGCCTAATATGTTGATTTTTAACTATAACTCATCGAACTCACGTTATAGTATATATAATTCGGCAGATCAAAGCTCCAACTGCCGGACAATTCTTCAGAAAGGAATTATTATAAAATGATTACTGCTGTGAAGCATATCAGAGAGAACAATATCAGAAATATTACCATATTTATTTTTTTTATAATTTTAATTATAACAGCTTATAGCAATTCTTTCCATGCTGAATGGCATCTGGATGATTATCATAATATCATCGAAAATTCCCATATCCAAATAAACTCCATAGATCTAACTTCATTGCATCAAACATTTTATTCATCTTCCTTTTATGGGGATAAAAAGCTATATCGGCCATTGGCATGTATGACAATAGCGATAAACTGGTACTTTAGCAGAGATAATGTATTCGGATATCATATCGTAAATACTGCTATCCATATTTGTACAGCATTTTTTCTTTATCTTGCATCGTTAAAATTGCTTGACAGTCCGAATATAAGGTCCGGATATAAAGACAGATATTTCATCGCAGCACTTAGTTCCGTTTTATGGGCAGTCAATCCGATACAGACCCAGGCGGTGACCTATATTGTGCAGCGTATGACATCCCTGTCAGCCATGTTTTATATTCTCAGTATTTTTCTGTATATAAAATCAAAATTCGCCAAAGCAGTTTCATTTCGTTTATTTTTTTTGACAGGTACTGCATTCAGTTTTTTTTGTGCTGTGGCCTCAAAAGAAAATGCCATCACTCTCCCTGCCGCTCTGCTTCTCACGGAAATCATTTTTTTTCAAAAAATCAGTCTGTCCAAAAATAGCCTGCTTTCCCGCAAATCCGTATCGGCTGTTTTTACAGTTTTTATTGTGATCCTGATTATCTGTTATTTCATGTGGGAAAATATTCTTGCCGGGTTGGCACTTTATGAAAAGCGGGATTTTACACTTACAGAACGCCTGATGACCCAGCCCCGGATTCTTCTTTATTACCTTACACAGATATTTTATCCCATTGCGGATCGGCTTTCTGTGGAACATGAAGTGGCCCTTTCCGTATCCCTGTTTGAACCCTGGACAACATTGCCTGCCATAGTCCTTGTCATCATGATAATCATTTTAGGACTTGTCAGCATCAGAAAAAGACCGCTTCTTTCTTTTGCCATACTGTTTTATTTTACCGGACATCTGGTGGAATCAACCGTGCTTCCGCTGGAACTGTTTTTTGAACACCGGAATTATCTGCCATCCTTTTTTCTCTTTCTTCCCATAGCCGCAGGCTGCAAAAAAATCATTGATTATTATGATACACAGAATTCTGTGATATACCGGGTTATTGTATCTTTTCTGACAGTTCTGGTGATGTTGTTCGGATACGGAACCTATATAAGGAATATGGCATGGGCAACACAAAAGTCTTTGTGGGAAGATGCGATGGAAAAAGCTCCAAATCAGGAACGTCCATTAACAAATCTGGTTTCATTTTTTATAAAATCAGGGGACTTAGATAAGGCTCTTTCTTTTTCTGAAAAGGCATTGCAACTTCAAAGCCATAAAAAAACCAATTGCAAAACAGAGATTTTAAGTAATATTGCTGTAATCTATGGGATAAAGAAAGAATATGACAAGGCAGAAGAACTTTCCCTGAGAATTATCGCACAATGTACTGATTACATAGAAAAAGATACCCGTTACAATCTGATTTTGATACTGACGAAAAACAGATTATGGCAAAAAGCCCGGGAGCAGACAGACATATTGATTTCAGAACTCGGCAGTTACAATCCGCTTAATCATAAAAAATATCTCAATATTGCCGGTCTGGTATATCTGAATACCGGAAATCCGGAACAGGCTTTTCTATACCTCAAAAAGGCTTTAGAAAAAGACCCGGATTACTGGGAGGCAATTTTTAATACCGGAGTTTCTCTGAGTATGCAGGAAAAATATTCTCCTGCTGATATATATCTGAAAAAAGCATACCGCATGGATCCAAAAGAAATTCTGTCTGTATTCAAACTCATTGAAAATAATATAAAAAATAGGAATCCACAGAATACGGAATTCTATATGAACCATCTGCTGTCTTCCTTCAGCATTGCCCAAATAAAAAATGAACTGGCTTACCCTGAATCCAATGCTCTTTTTGTGCCGGTGGACAAAAAACTTCTGGCTGAGATCGTCAGCCAGAAACTGGAAGAATACGCGAAAGCAATTTCAGCATATTCTTATGAAGAATGAGGGAATTCTCTGTTTTTTTCCTGTATTCCATCTCCGGATTTTGCAAATTCCGTTTTGCAAGACAGACACCTGAGATCATCCGAAAGCCGTTTTCCGCATCTGCACACCCAGCCGGTCTGACGGGCAGGATTGCCAATTACCAGTGCATAATCAGGCACATCTTTTGCCACTACAGCACCTGCACCGACAAAGGCATATGTTCCGATTGTCACTCCGCAGACAATTGTGGCATTGGCTCCGATACTGGCGCCTTTTTTGACCAGAGTGGGGCGCAGTTCATCCATTTTGCGAATTTCCGCTCTGGGATCATACACATTGGTAAAAACCATGGAAGGTCCGCAGAACACATTGTCTTCCAGACTGACACCTTTGTACACGCTGACATTGTTCTGTATTTTGCATCCATTGCCAATTACCGCATCCGGCCCGATTACCACATTCTGACCAATATTGCAATTGTCCCCAATAGATGAACCCGGGAGAATATGGGAGAAATGCCATATTTTTGTGCCAGTGCCAATTATGGTATTTTCATCTGTATATGCGGATTCATGGACAAAAAAATCTCTTTCCGCGGGCTGAATATCCGCAGATTGTCTGCCGGAGAAATCTGAAGGTTTTTTTATGTGGCTACTTTCCGCATTCCGATCTATGGCCTCCTGTGATGCCTGTAGAACATGCAGCACCCGAAGCCCCTCTTTTCCGTCTGTGTGCGGTTTTTCTCCGCGGACAATGCAATGAAGAAAATGCTGGCATTCAGATCTGAGCGGTTCCTGCGTATCTGTGTGGATAATTTCGGCTTCGGCTTTTGAGGCAACGGGAATTCGATCCAGCCATTTTATTTTATGGGGAAAAACTGTCAGTTTCTGCTGGCTCATATCATCGAAAACCGCCATTTTTTCATCCCCCACAACAATCAGTTTCTGCTCTTTGAAAGGATGAAGCCAGGAAACAAAGATATGGGCTTTCACTCCCCCTGGGAAATCCAGAATTGTCAGTGTGGTATCAGGAATATGCTGCTGAAGATATGCGCCTCCGGAGGCATAAATTTTTTCCGGCATTTCTCCGAGGAGCATCAGAATCACCGAAATGTCATGAGGAGCAAAACTCCAGAGGATATTCTCCTCAGCCCGGATTTTGCCGATATTGAGGCGGTTGGAATAAAGATAGCGGATTTTTCCCAGATAGCCGGTATCAATAAGTTCTTTCAGTTTTATTACAGCCGGATGATATTGAAGCACATGCCCAACCATCAGGATCAATCGGTTCTGTTCAGCAATATCTGCCAGTATTTTCCCCTCATTTTCATGCAATGCAATGGGTTTTTCAACAAAGACATGCTTTCCGGCCAGAAGCGCTTCCCGTGCCAGCGTGAAATGGGTTTCAGCAGGCGTGGCAATAACAATGGCCTGTATGTCTTCCCGTTTCAGCATTTCCCCCAGTGCCATGCACACATCCACATCCGGATACTGCTTTTTGAACTGTTCAAGCAGACTTTCATTCTTGTCGCAGATCAGTCGGAGGGCTCCAATCTGATAAAAGTTGCGAACAAGATTTTTTCCCCAGTACCCGGAACCGATAACACCGACATTGACAGTTGTATTCATAACTACCTCCATGTGCTCAATCCATTTCCGTTACGGGGCATAAATCCGTAACGGAATTTTTGTTGGATTCTGTGAAATATTTCATTTTGCCAGTTCTTCACCAATTTTCTGAACCTTTGGATTGTTCAGCAGCCGCTGGACTTCCGGTCTTGTCAGCAGGGTTCCCACATCACCGGAACGGACTGCCTGCATCAGTTCCGGATCTTCCATGATTTTCTGCACATCAGGATCCTTTTCCAAAGAATTGACAATATCCATTATCTTTGGGTTTTCCGTGATGGATTCCTGAATGCCCTCAAAATCCAGCCCATTCAGATTCAGCCCCTGAATGGAGGGAGAAACTGCGCCCTGTTTTCCCGCTGCACTGCCAGCGGATTTTTTGCGGATTTCCTTTATTTTGGCATCATCGACAAGAATTTTTCCCATAATATCAGACTGCAATGTGTAAACACCATTGGTGAAAGAAAGAATTTCTGCTGTAATTACGCTGCCGTCTGTCAGCACAATTTCCCGGATTTCACCCCCGGATGCGCTTCCGCACAGCAACGATGCCCAGATCATTGCACATATGATTACTTTTTTCATGATGCCAATCTCCTTTCTGTGGAATTAACAACATCAGAACATGCTTCCAGCCTGTTCATAATATGCCGTACAAACTGGAAGTTTGTGCTACTATGCTCACGTCACAAACTGGAAGTTTGTGCCACTTTGCCTGAACACTATCGCGTGACAAATTTCCAATATTCATACATTTTTGCAAAAACCTTCACAGCACGTTCCGGCGATGGATACAGCACACCGCTGTATTTTCTGCCTTCTGTGCGATAGACTGTCTGCTCATCCTGGGAAAAGGAAATACTGACTCCGTAAACCGGTTTTTCATATTTTTCCATAAGTTCTGACATAAATGCGATATACTGTTTTTCCATATCCGTAATCAGGGCCACAGCCGAATTCAGAAATTCTGCCGTATAAGAGGGATCAGACTTCAAAGTGGAATCTGCAAGCCGCTCCAGCAATGCTTTTCTGCCGATCAGTCCCAGATTGATGACCGCATCGCACCCTTCCCATGCCATGAGTTCCTCCAGAATTCCCCGTGCCATGTCATTGTCAAATTCCCCGACCACATCCACAGGATTGGATTTGCTCCAGTAGGGCGGCAAATATTTGTCAATTTTGGCAATGAGTTCCGGAGAAAGATCAGGAACCTGCAGACGGTATTCATCACAGAGATCTGCTGTGACAACGCCCCAGCCTCCGCCCAGAGTCATAATGGCAGCACGCTTTCCTTTGGGCAAAGGCAGAGAAGAAAATGCAGCGGAAAGATCCAGCAGATCCATTGGATATTCGGCCATGACAATACCGGACTGACGGCACATGGCATCAAATATTTTCGCATCCGAACTCATGGCTCCGGTATGGCTGGCAGCAGCACGGCCTCCTGCACGGGTGCGGCCTCCCTTGAGCATGACAATGGGTTTTTTCTTTCCCATGCGCCGTGCTGTTTCAAAAAATCTGCGCCCGTTTTTCACACTTTCCACATAGAGCATGACATTTTTGGTGATTTTGTCAACCTCAAAACTTTCCAGATAATCCTCTATGGTAATCATGCCCTCGTTGCCGGAACCGACAAAACCCCGGATGCCGATTTTCTGTTTTTCCGCATAGGCCAGCAACTGGGTTCCCATATTGCCGGACTGTGCCACAACGCCCGTATCTCCGGGTTCCGGCCATACATGGCTGCCGGTGCAGTACAGGCGGATATGGGGATTGCACACGCCCATTGTATTGGGGCCGACAATCAGAATGCCGGCAGCCCGCGCTATCTGCATGAGTTCCTTTTCCAGTTTTCTCCCGTCCTCACCGGTTTCCGCAAAACCGGAAGTGATGAGCAGCATATTGCGGATGCCCTTTTCTGTAAACTGGGGAATCAGCGCGGGTACAGCAGCAGCCGGAATGGTCACCACAGCCAGATCCACAGATTCCGGAATATCCTTTACCGAAGGGTAAACCTTTCTGCCCGCGATAGTGCCGCCTTTGGGATTGACCAGCCATATTTTTCCCTCATAACCTCTGGAAATGGTTATAGACAGAAGATTCTGCCCCCATTTTCCCAGTTGAGCGGACGCGCCCACAAAGGCAATGGATCGGGGATAAAAAAAACGTCCCATCATCACAGGATCCACCGGAGGCAGAAAGTTTTTTTCCTTTTGCACGTTCCGGACAATAACCAGTGCGTCTGCCGCGCAAATCTCTCCGGAAGCCTGCACCAAAAGGGGATTGATGTCAATTTCAGCTATTTCAGGATGTTCCATTGCAATTCGGGAAAGTCCCATGAGCGTATCAATGATCTGCTCCCGGTTTACGGCAGACTCGCCCCGGAATGCCCCAAGCAGCGATTCTGTCCGGATTTCCCCAATCATTTCCTCTGCATCGGATGCACTCAGGGGCGCCAGCCGGAACACGACATCTGAAAACGCCTCTGTGAAAATTCCCCCCAGACCGAACATGACCACAGGCCCGAACTGTTCATCGCGAAACAGTCCCGCGACAAATTCCCGTTTTCCCCTAAGATAAGGCTGAATCAGAAAACCTTCCAGTTTGTCTCCGGCTTTTTCCGCAACTGACAGAGCAGCCTTTTTCACGGCTTCACTGTCTCTGAGATTCAGATGGACAATTCCCATTTCTGTTTTGTGCAGAAGCGAGGCACCCGTGCCTTTGAGAACCGCAGGAAAACCGTTTTCCTGTGCAGCCCGGACAGCCGCATCCGCATTTTCCGCAAATATATTTTTCACAACCGGTATGCCGTATTCCCTGAGAAAGGCTCCGGATTCCCGTTCACTGAGTGCTCCTTTTTCCGATTTCTCCGCTTTTTCCAGCAATGCTCCGATATTCACATTCCGCTCCTTGTGTAACACTCCATCATCCTGTTCTTTTTTTTCAGTGCCATTAATTTAAACAATTCCCGGAGTGCCGAACTGAAAGTTTGGCAGACATTCCGGAATTATCAGATATTATCTTAGGCTATTTCCATGAAAAAATGTACCATTATTGTAGGGTGGGCACGGCTTTCTGTGCCCGCCGTCCTGCTGAAACGGCGGGCACAGAAAGCCGTGCCCACCCTACGAAAAACGGTATAATCATTAATGGAAATCACCTTAAACAGAACCTTTCAGTTCAGGACTCATCCACCCGTACCTTAACGGCATTAATCCTGTGTTCCGGTCAGAAACCCGGAAGTCTTTTTTATGATTCATATGAAAATACCCTTATTTCACCACTCAGGTCAAGGATTTTAAAATCTGTTTTTAATTAAAAATGATCAGGACAAAAAAACGTGCAGGAGCCTTCACATGGTTCATCTGATCCGGACTGCCCCAGACTTTCCCGCTCTTCCGGGAGTCGGTTAAACAGATAACAGCGTTTTCTGACAAAGAAAAACTGAAATCAGTGTCTGTCTTGACAATCTGATGTCCGGGACTTAACCTTGCACTTATTAAACATTTCTGACAGGGCCATTTAAGCTGTTTCAATTTTCCATACCAATAAGGTGATTCATGCCCCAGATGATTTCCATTGTGGGAAAATCCGGTTCCGGAAAAACCACGCTGATTGAAAAACTGATACCCGAACTTAAAAAGCGCGGATACCGGATCGGGACAGTCAAGCATACCCATCACACGGTTGATGCGGATAAAAAAGGCAAGGACAGCGCACGGCACAAAGCGGCCGGCGCTGATACGGTGATACTGGCCGCGCAGAAACAGATTTATATGCTCAAAGATATGCCCTGCGACAGCCTGGAAAGTCTGGAAATTTATTTTCAGGATATGGATCTGGTGATTACCGAGGGATACAAAAATGAAAACCGTCCCAAAATAGAGGTTTTCCGAATGGCAGCGCATAAAACACCGCTGTATGCGGAGCGCAGGGACGATAATTTTGCGGCTCTGGTGACGGATGCGGATATGGGCACGGATATTCCCTGCTTTGGTATGGAAAAAATTACAGAACTGGCTGATTTTATTGAAAAGCGTTTTCTTCTGCCACAAAAGGAGGTATAATGAAAGAACTGCTGATTTTTCTTGGTGTTATCGGTGTATGGTTTGTTCTTCAGATGTATATTCTGCCGAAAATGGGAATTTCCACCTGAATGAGAAATGCCTGCCAGGTGGCAGACAAAAAAAATCCGCCCTCCCCGTTTGAGGAATACAAGAAAAAATAAACCCTTTCCCGCAATCCGGGCTGTAATCTCTGTCAGTCCGGATTGCGTTTTTTTGGCACAGTGACAGTGATGACTGCATATCCTTCCCTTCCCAAATCCTTTAAAAAAAAATATCCCTTTACTCTCGGAACCACTTCTTTCATTTATCCGGATCATTATCTGCCCAATGTGCGGATGCTCGGCCCATGTCTGGATGAAATTGAAGTTCTGATGTTTGAGAGTGCATGGCCGGACAGTCTGCCGTCAGAGCAGATTATTGCGGAACTGGCGCAGGCTGGCGAAGAACTCGGTATCACATACAATATCCATCTGCCTGCGGATGTGTCACTCACCTCTCCTGACCCGGCAGAGCGGAAACATGCTGCGGAAACTCTGCGTATGTTTATCCGCAGATGTCTTCCCCTGTCCCCGTCCGCATTCGCTCTGCATCTTCCCTGCGGGATTCCTTTGCAGGATAAAAAGGATATACAGCAATGGCAGAAAAGAACCTCTGATGGACTTGCGCTTCTGCTGGATGCGGTTGAGGACAGCCGACTGCTGGCTGTGGAAACCCTGATGTATCCTTTTGACATTGCAGCACCCTTAATCCGGGAGTTTGATTTGTCAGTCTGCATGGATACGGGACACCTGATGCTCTGCGGATTTGATGTGAAAAATTTTTGGGAAATTTATGCTGACCGCATTCCTCTGATTCATCTTCACGGCGTGCAGGAGGGAAAAGATCATCTTTCTCTGGACTGCCTGTCTGCTGCACAGGCTGATCTTATCCGGGATATTCTGAAAGATTTCAAAGGAGTGGTGTCTCTTGAGATTTTTTCCTATAAACATCTGCTGCCCTCTTTGGAATTTCTGGAGAGAATTCTGCTTTCAGAATAATTTTTGACTTTCGGATAAAACTTTGAGAGAATGGAAAAGCAGAATTCGGAAAAATCATTTTCATACAGGACAGGAACAGATATGAATGATCTTCAGACCATATTTGAGCAGTCAGTGAACAATCCCCATGATGCGGCCTTCAAATCCGCATTTCAGAAAAAAGATGTGGCTGTCAGTTTTTTTCAGAATTATCTTCCGGAGGAAATCAGGCGGCATACGGATTTTGACAGTCTGGAAATCACGGACAGAAGCTATGTGGATGAAAAACTGCGGGACAGGCACTCGGACATTGTTTACAGGACAAAGATAAAGGGGTAGTGGGTCTGCACGAACTGGTTAAAATTTAACTGTCTTATATTATTATGTTTTCAAAAAATACGGATTTTTATTCATATATAATAAATACAGATAGTTATACTATACATCCATGATACTGTTCATGCTGATTTTATGTAATATATTGATTTATAAATTAAAAAAATCAGCATAAAAAGTTCCACTACCGATAAAGGGACTGGACGCATTTCTGTACCTTCTTTTTGAGCATCAGAGCACACCTGATCCCATGATGGTGTTCCGTCTGCTGTGTTACATGGTCAATATCTGGAAAGAGTGTCTGGATCAGAATCCCGATGCAAAGTGCCTGCCTGCGATCTTTCCGGCTGTGCTGTATCACGGGAAGCAGAAATGGAAATCACCCCGCACCATGTGCGGAATGATTGACGGTGCTGATATTTTTTCAGAATATCTTCCGGATTTCACTTACAAACTGTATGACCTCGGTGACTATCCCGATGAAATGCTGATGATAGGCGGGCATATGGCACTGAACACGGTTCTTTATCTGTTCAAGCATATTTTTGACAGGGATTTCGGACAGATTTTCGGAAAGGCCGTGAATCTGCTGAAACAGATAAGGGAAAAAGATGAGTCTGTATTTCTTGACTTTCTGGAATGGGTGCTGAGATACACCTGTCATGCAAGAAACGAGGATGAAAGCACGGTCAGGGGATACATTGACCGTGAGGTTGAAAAACTTAACGATGAAAAAGTCAGGAGGCTGGCCATGACTGTTGCGGAACAGATTGAGAAAAGAGGGGAAATAAGAGGAGAGATAAAAGGGGCTTCATCTCTTCTGTATTCAATGCTTCAGGAACGTTTCGGGACTGTGTCTCCCGCATTGGAGGCAAAACTGAGGAATGCAGATACGAATATGCTGAATAAATTCGGAATGTCCCTGTTCGGTTTCAGAAAAATCCGTGATGCTGAAAAATGGTGGGATGATTGCGGGAAAAAGGGAAATGCCTGATATGTCCCTGCCCTTTCATTCCCTTTATTCCCACGGCTTTGTCCGTGCCTGTGTTTGCATTCCCCGCGTGCGGGTGGCTGATCCGGAATTCAATGCACAGCAGACCTTGGATCTGGCCCGGCAGGCTTCACAAATGCACGCGGCTATAGCCCTGTTTCCGGAACTGGGGATTTCCGCATATTCCAATGAAGACCTTTTTCATCAGGATGCCCTGCTTGAAGCGGTAAAGGTGCAGGTGGCAAAACTGGCAGAGGAAACACGGGAGTTTTCTCCTCTTCTGCTGATAGGCGCACCCCTGCGTTTTGCGGAAAAACTCTTCAACTGTGCGATTGTCCTGCACCGGGGAGAGATTCTCGGCATAGTCCCCAAAACCTATCTGCCCAATTACCGGGAATTTTACGAAAAAAGACAGTTTGCATCGGCATGGCACGCATTGCAGGGAGAGGTTTCCTTTTTGGGCAGAACGGTTCCCTTTGGCAATGATCTGATTTTTGATGCGGAGAATGTGCAGGGTTTTGCTTTGAGTGCTGAAATCTGCGAAGATGTATGGACACCTGTTCCGCCCAGCACATACAGCGCAATGGCCGGAGCCACTGTGCTTGCAAATCTTTCTGCCAGCAATATCACAGTGGGCAAGGCTGAATACAGGCGGAACCTCTGTGCCGCCCAGTCCGGCAGATGTATTTCCGCATACCTGTATTCCGCAGCAGGGCCGGGGGAATCCACCACGGATCTGGCTTGGGACGGGTATGCTCTGATTTATGAAAACGGCGAACTCCTTGCGGAATCCCAACGGTTTTCCGACAAACCCCAAATGATTGTCACGGATATTGATTTGGAAAGACTGGTGCAGGAACGGATGCGCAGTACGAGTTTCCATGATGCAGCAGCCATACACCGTGATGCTTTGACAAAAATCCGCAGAATTCCCTTCCGATTTGAAATTCCCAAAGGGGAAATTCTCCTGGTGCGGGAAGTGGAACGCTTTCCCTTTGTTCCCAGTGAGATGTCAGGACGGGATGAACGCTGTTATGAAGCATACAATATACAGATACACGGTTTGATCAAAAGGCTGGAATCATCAGGAATCAACAAAGTGGTGATTGGCGTGTCCGGCGGGCTGGATTCCACACAGTCTCTGATTGTGGCTGCAAAAACCATGGATCGCATGGGACTGCCCAGAGAAAATATTCTGGCATACACCATGCCCGGATTTGCCACCAGCACAGGCACACGGAACAATGCGCACCGCCTTATGAAAGCCCTGCACGTTACCGGGTCTGAGATGGACATCCGGCCATCGTGTATGCAGATGATGCGCGATATTGGGCATCCATACGCTTCCGGTGAACAACTTTATGATGTGACATTTGAAAACATTCAGGCAGGGGAGCGAACTTCGCATCTGTTCCGGCTGGCAAATCTGCACCATGCGCTTGTATTGGGAACCGGTGATCTCAGTGAACTGGCTCTGGGCTGGGCCACCTATGGCGTGGGAGATCATATGTCCCACTACAATGTCAACGCGTCTGTGCCTAAAACCCTGATTCAGCATTTGATTCGCTGGGTTGCGGAAACCGGCCAGTTTGATTCGGAAACCGGAGAGATTCTCCTGTCTGTCCTGAATACGGAAATCTCACCGGAACTGGTTCCGCAAAAAGAAGGAAAAGATGAAACACCGGCCCAGCGCACAGAAGAGCGGATTGGCCCCTATGAACTGCAGGATTTTCATCTCTATTATATCACCCGTTTCGGATTCCGGCCTTCCAAAGTTGCATTTCTGGCCCTTCATGCCTGGGGAGATCGAAATCGCGGCAACTGGTCGGATCTGATTCCTGCGGAAAAACGCAATGAATATGATCTGCCAGCCATCCGCAAATGGCTGGAGGTCTTTGTCTACCGCTTTTTCAAAATCAGTCAGTTCAAACGATCCGCTGTGCCCAACGGCCCCAAAGTGGGATCAGGCGGTTCCCTTTCCCCGCGCGGAGACTGGCGCGCTCCCAGTGATTCCGAAGCAGTGGTATGGCTGGATGAGATGCGCAATATTATATGAAAAAATCCGGATGGATAAGGACTGCTGATTAAAATAACCTGTTTCAAACCCTAAGGGTTTTTGGACAAAAAAATTTTACGGGTTATTTTTTTGCAAACCCTAACTAACTGATGTTACGCAGATTTGTCATACAGGAGAAAGCCGGTATCAGGAACCGTCTGAAAATACCGGATTCCGGCTTTCTCAGCAATGACAGGAAATACAGCAGTCTGCCGGATTCTGAAGGGTTGGCGTAACATCAGTAAATAAATCAGCATAAAATTTCGGGTATAAAATTTTCAGAAAAATCCGGTTTTTCCGAAAAACCGGATTTTTTTGAATACACGAAAAATTTCATTTGCCTGCTTATGATTTTTCCTGCTTTAGAAAAACCTTGTGATCCACTAGGGAAAGGGAATGAATCCGGGCTTTCAGGAATTTCTGTTCACCGAAAATATTGACCAGACTTATCCCGTCCTCTGTGGGTTCAATGGTATCCACAGCTTCCATAATCAGTTTTTTCTCATCGCCTTCCATCAGATAGGCATTGGCCTCACACATGTTTCACCTCACTTTCTGCAAAAAATCTGTTCAGATTCTCATGAATCAGCGCGTCAATAAGATGGGGAAGTGGCGCGGGGGAAATTCCCACGATCCCGATATTTTCCTGGGAAAGAGGAATCAGGAGTTTCCGGGCCGGACTGAGAGCCACAGCCTCAGCCATCCGCGGAGTCACCTCTCCCATCATGGCATGAACCATAATAATTCCAATGGGGCCGATAATCACATCAGCTTTGGCTGCTGTCTGCACAATGGCATTTTCACCGGAGGCTCCCCGGTTGGCCCTGGCCTTGAGCATCTGGGCAGTGGCAATGGCATTGGTTCCCAGGGCAGTAATATCAACCCTTTCCTCAAAAACTTCCCTGATTTTTTTAATCACAGCGCTGCCTATGCCGCCGCCCTGACCGTCAATCACACATATACGTTTCATCCTGTTGCTTTCCGGTGCTGGTTACTGGTTACTGGTTTCTGGGTACTGAATACTGATCAAATGCCATTACCGCAGGAGATTTCCGAAGTGCCAAAAGGAAAATTTGGCATTTTTCCCCAATCATTTCAGTGTTCCAAACTTTCAGTTTGTGAATTTTTTCCTTTAAGGAAACGGCCTTGAAGGAAGGTTGGATGAATCAGATTTTGTAAACATCACCTCTGTATCCGATAATTTCTATGAAAACAGTATGATTTTCCTCATCAACTGAGAATAAAATCCGTATATCTCCCACTCTGATCCGACAACTTCCGGAAAGTTCTCCTTTCAGATATTTTATATTTGGATATTCAAAGGGATTTTCAGACAGTTTATCAAAAACATGGTTAAGACGCCGGACAGTCACTGTATCTGCTTTTCGATAGAATTTGGCAGCTTTTTTTGTGAATTCAAGATTATACATTTCGTTTAATCTTATCCCAGCTTACCGTATTACCGCTTCTGATATCTTCCTTTGCCTTCCGGTATTCCTGAATAAAACCCGGAATATCAAGCAAATCCTGCGTTTCCCTTTCATCACTTTTCTGCAAATCCCGCAGCAGTTCCAATGCACTCAGCATCTTGGCCGGAGGCAGCATTTCTATGGTCTCATGTATTTTGCTCTTCAGAATATCTGTTTCCATATGATTCTCCATGATTCTCCGTTTTTGGGGAAACCTGACCACTCAAAATTACTCATTGAGCATTTTCAGCAGGCGATCCAAATCCTCATCATTGTAAAACTCGATCTCCAGTCTGCCTTTTTTGCCCTGACGCCTGATCTGAACCTTTGTGCCGAAATAGCGGGAAAGATTTTCCGCAATGCCGGTAAAATAAATTTCATCAGAATCCGGTTCCGGTTCCGGAGATTTTTCCGGCGCATTTTTTTCCTCTTTCATGCGGTTGAGGATACGCTCGGTTTCCCGCACGGAAAGCCCTTTTTCCATCACCAGCCGCCACAGGTTCATCTGCTGCAGGGTGTTTTCCGCACCCAGCAGCACTTTTGCGTGTCCCATGCTCAGGGAACTGTCCAGAATGGATTCTTTTATCTCCACCGGCAACTGGCGCAGGCGCAGATAATTGGCAACCGAGGGACGGCTTTTGCCCACACGCGCGGCCACCTGCTCCTGGGTCAGTCCGAATTCCTCCATGAGCCGGTGATATGCCTCTGACTCCTCCAAAGGATTCAAATCCTCCCTCTGGATATTTTCCACAATGGAAATTTCCAGCATAAGGGCATCTGAAACATCTTTGACAATGACAGGAACCTGTGTCAGTCCGGCCAGTTTTGCAGCGCGCAGTCGCCGTTCCCCGGCCACCAGTTCATAGCCGTCTGTATTTTTCCGGACAATCAGGGGCTGGATAATTCCCTGTTCTTTGATGGAAAGACTCAGTTCCGCGAGTTCGTCTGGTGAAAAACTGCGCCGGGGCTGATAGCGGTTGGGCTGAATCTGTCCGGCATCACAGATCCGGTATTCCTTTGATCCGGTCTCTGAGTTTTCGGACAGAACTGCTGCGGCAGGAGAACCCGCTCCCGGAATCAGAGCGCCCAGTCCCCTTCCCAAAGCCATTTTTTTGCGTTTGCTGCTGTCCTGCATATCTTTTATCCCCTGGGGCCTCTGATGATTTCCTCAGCCAGGGCCGTATAACTTTTTGCTCCGGCAGAAGCCGGATCATAGAGCAGAATGGGTTTTCCGAAACTTGGGGCCTCTCCCAGACGGACATTGCGGGGAATCACGGTGTCAAACACCCTTTCTCTGCCTGCAAAAAAGCGTTTTGCCTCTTCCACAACCTGATGGGACAGGTTGGTGCGCTGGTCAAACATGGTCAGGAGAATCCCGCAGACAGCCAGTTCCGGATTGAGACTGCCACGGACCAGTTCACGGGTCTGCAGCAACTGTCCCAGACCTTCCAGAGCATAAAATTCGCACTGCAGGGGAATCAGCAGGGAATCCGCGGCCGTCATGGCATTGAGTGTCAGCAGGCTCAGGGAGGGGGGGCAGTCGAGAATAATATACTCAAAACGGCCCCTCAGACTGCTCAGCAAATTTTTTAACACCTGTTCCCGGCCTTCCTCGGCCATCATTTCCACCTCGAAACCGATGAGTTCCACACGGGAGGGAATCACCTGCAGGTTTTCGGGTTCGGTGCTGAGAATCACTTCTTCAGCGCTCGCTTCTCCGATGAGTCCGTGGTAAAGTGTCCGGTTCAGAGCATTTTTGTCTATTCCCAGTCCTGTTGTGGCATTGGCCTGGGGGTCGCAGTCCACCAGCAGAGTCTTTTTTCCCGAAAGTGCCAGGGCAGCGGCCAGGTTTACCGCTGTTGTGGTCTTTCCCACCCCGCCCTTCTGATTGGCAATACATATTATCTGTGTCATAATCCGCCATCCTAAGTAGATTTTCCGGTATCCTTCACTTATTTTTTGGGAAATCCCCTGCAAGCGATTCCGGGGAAGTGAAATATTGTGTCCGGATATCTGTATCACAAAAGAGCATGTTTGAAAAGGCAGAGAATATTTTATTGTTTGAATTTATGTTTGAAATGTTTTACATTCAGGTTTAAGGGAAAATACTGAACACTGAAACCCGAACATCTGATACCAACTTTACAGAGGTCTGTCATGAAATATCTGCATAAAACAATGGCCATATGTCTGACTCTGCTCCTGCTGGGAAATATTTTTTTTCCGGCTTCGGGTCTTGCCATCACCATCCGGGAAGAGGAAAAACTGAGTTATGAATTCATGAAAACGGTCAGGGCGCATTTCCGTTTTATTGAAGATCCCATGATTACGGCCTATATTGAAAAAATTGGAAAAAAAATTCTTTCAGTCATGCCGGTCCAGCCTTTTCCCTACAACTTTTATGTGATCCGGCAGGATATTTACAATGCGTTTGCCGGGCCTGCCGGAAATGTGTTTGTCAACAGCGGTCTGATTGCGGCTATGGACAGCGAGGATGAACTGGCCGCAATTCTGGCCCATGAAATCATCCATGTGTCCGCACGGCATATTTCCCAGAAAATCGAGCGAACATCCAAAATCACGCTGGCTTCCCTTGCCGGTATAGTGGCCGGTATTTTTCTGGGCATCGGGGGTGCGGGAGAGGCAGCACAGGCTGTCACCATGAGTTCTATGGCAGCAGGTCAGACGGCCGCTCTTTCCTACAGCCGGCAGGATGAAATGCAGGCGGATGAAATCGGGATACAGTACCTGACTGCCGCAGGCTACAGCGGTGAGGGAATGCTGCACATTCTCAAAAAAATCCGGGATACGGACTGGTACGGAACAGATCAGGCTCCTTCCTATATTATGACCCATCCGGCCGTGGGAGATCGCATTGCCTATCTGGGCACATGGCTGGAATCCCACAGGAAAGATCTGAAAAAAACCGGTGCAAATGATCAGGAATTCCGGCAGGTGCGTACCCGTCTGACTGCTGCCTACGGTGATAAGGACAAAGCCCTTCGGGAAATGAAGGCGGAATTTGCAAAATATCCGGATGATCCCTTTGTCAGTCACGGATACGGCATTGCCCTGGCCCGGAATGAAAATCCCAAAGAAGGAGCGGTATATGTGCGCAGGGCTTTGCAGAAACGCCCCTTTGATGCGGTTATGCTCAAGGATCTGGGAGAAATATCTTTCATGGACGGACAGTATGAAAACGCTATGCAGGCACTCAGCGGCAGCATCGGCATTGATCCTGATGATTATGAATGTCTTTTTCTTCTGGGACGCAGTTCCATTGAACTGGGTCACTATCGGGAGGCCATCTCTTTTCTGGAAAAAACCCTGGAAAAAAAGCCGGATGACTCCCAGACCATCTATTATCTGGGGGAAGCCTGGGGCAAAGAGGGCAATATGGCCGAGGCGCATTATTATCTGGGAAAATACTACCGGAACAAAAGGGATTTCAGAAATGCCATTTTTCACTTCCGGCAGGTGCTGAAACTTTCGGATGATCCGGCCCGGAAAGCCGATGTTGAAAAAATGCTTTCTTTTTTGCGGAAAGAAAGAGACATGCCGGAAAATACACAGGATTCCAAAGCACCTTTTTACAGATTTTCAGACAATGTTTTTCCCCGGAAACATTAGGATTCCAGCTTACGCAATTATGTCATACTGAAGAAAGCCGGTATCCGGAAAAATTTGAAATTACTGGATTACGGCTTTTACCGGAATGAGGGATGGATACAGCCGGTCTCTGATATTGCTTGTGTAACTGCTGCTCTGTCAGCCTTGAATCTGTGCGTTGCAAAAACCGGATTTTTCGAAAAAATCCGGTTTTTTTGTACACTTCAGATCATAAAGTCAAAGTTGACAAAGCGCTGTATTATACTGAAACGGTTCCATTTCCATCCGCAGATTCAGGTTCCTTATCTGTCAATGCCATATCTGCACGGCCTGCAAGCTGCTGGTGGAGAAATGCGGTTATTTCCATTTTGTGGGGATGTGATTCAACTTCATTCAGGAAATTTTCAGTTTCCGTATAAAAAGAATCTCCCACCCGATCTTTCTGCCACTGAATAAAGGAAGCTGTGAGATGTGCTGTGATTTCCTCTTCTGCCGGATGTTCCCGCAGCATTTTCACCAGTCTGCCCAGGCTTTCCGGCCCGCTTTTCCGGCTTTTGATCCATTCTGAAAATGCCCCCCCGAAAAGAAAACGGACTTCAGTCTGTTTTGAATGGCTTTTTGCTTTTCCGGCCAGATTTATAATCTGCTCATGCAGTTGGCAGCCGAATCTTTTTTTCTGCATGTCTTCCATGCGTTTTACGGCTTTGATCTCCTGCTGTTCCTTTCTCCATGAATTGGACCAGAAATCAAAGAGATGAGAGAGCATATCTGTTTCAGTCAGCCGGTTCCATTCCCCTTTGTCAAACCAGATACCATTGCAATGGGGGCATTTTTCCAGAAAAAAAGGCGGTTCCAGTTCCACTTTTGCACGGGTCATAATACCGTGACCGTTGGGACACAGTCCGGTGGAGTGGTCTTCGGTGACTTCAAGTGGTTGAGCAGAATGTGAGGTTTTGAAACCGGATCGGGAACATGCCTCAATTTCATCCGGCATCATCCACATTCCCCCGCATTTGGCGCAGGAAAGCGGCGGTTTTGGCATTTCCGGAGTGCCAGCCGTAACAGCCAGATTTTCTGTTTTGCATTTGGGGCATTTGCGAATGGTGTTCATATTTTCTCCAAATTTATATTTTTTCTCGTTCCCAAGCTCTGCGTCAATGCCATTAAGTTAAGGGCGAAGGAGTCCCGGACTGAAAGTTTGGGACACTGAAACAGTCCGGAAAATCCGGACAAAATTCCGTTTCACTTCATTTCTGCACTCCTGAAATTCCTTAACTTAATGGTATTGACGCAGAGCGTGGGAACAAGTGCGAAACGAGTGCGAAAGTCAATGGCAGTGCCGCTCCATGGGGTATTCATGCAGACGTTCTGCCGCTATGCTTCGGACTGTCCGGTCTGTACAGCAAGCAGGGTTTTCCTGAAATCATCCAGACTTTCACAGGTGATGGCCTGACGGAACAGGGATTTCAGCATATCCCCTGCTTTTATGCTGTTCACTGTGGCAGACACATCTTCGGGGACAGATGTAAACCGTGTTGCTATATACTCCAGAAGCATTTCTCTTGCAGTCTGAAGCACTCCTTCCTTCTTTGCCAGTCTCTCAATGCTTGTCACATAAGGCATTTTCTTTTCCTCCGTTATTTCGGTAAGTTCATCCTGAAACTGCTTTTCCATGTCTTCGGGCAGTTCCACCAGCCAGTCAATGAAGCGGAACAACTCCAGAATATCCTGACGGTCATAACCCCGCTCAAAAAGCAGGCGCATCAGGTGAAGTTTCCAGCGTTTCCGGGACTCTCCCTTTTTCACACTTTTGGATTTGAGATGGGCCATGACCACCAGGGAAAAGGGATTTGCATCCTGTTCCAGTTTTTTCCACTGCTTTCTGTAATCTCTCAGTTTTACCGCAGGAAAACGGAAAATGTTTTCACATCCCCATTTTTCGCTGCGGTATTCGCTGGGATTCCATTTGGAACTTGTGTCCGTCAGCACGGCAAGGCTGACCACCTGAACCTCATAGCGGTCAAAAATGCGGTAATTGTAAACAAACATCCTTTTTTCAAAGGCTTTATCCTTGTCATCCTGAATCTCAATATGGATGAGCAGCCAGGTTTCTCCTCCGCTGATTTGAAAAACCTTCACCAGTTTGTCTGCATGACGGCGTCCGATTTTCGCATCCCGCACAATTTTTTCCAGTTCCTTGTCCAGAAACTCGTATCCCTTTGCCCAGTCAATCTCCGCATGGATATGCGGAAAAAAGAAACCCATGAACGCCTCAAAGTACAGTTCCATAGCCTCTTTCCAGGGGTTGTCATATTCCATTTTTTTCCACCTTTTTCCGGCACTGATCCCTAAACGTAAATTTTCTGAGAATTGCAGAATCTTTACGGCGGGTTTCTCTGCGGTCATTGAGCTTTGCCGAAATGCGCTTCACCCGCCCTACGAACTGCGTCAATGCCATTGATTTAATACCAATTCGCTGTTGGTTTAATCCGATACCGTCCGTTTTTCCCCGGTTTTGGCCGGGCAAAAAACCGCTCCGCTTAATTTTTGCACTCCTCCAGATCAGTATCGATTCAATGGAGAATCGGTATGAATCCCGATTCAGACAATCCCCTGTCTGAACCATGATTAAAGGATTAAGGGATTATCATGATTGGGGAAAAATCCTGCAAATCCTTTCATCATGTGAATCAGGGTTCAGACAAACTGTGTCGGATTACGCTTGCGCTAATCCGACCTACGAAACTGCAATTACAGCAATAAGATATTTCATTTTTCTTCTCCTTTTCCCCGCGTGCCGTACTTGCAGTTTGGCACGCCATGAATAACTGATATTACGCCTGCCGTCATACCGGTGGAAGCCGGTATGACAAAAATCTGACTTCATCGGCCTGTCATTGTGATTTTTTTGGTAGTGGGTCAAATCCGTTGATTAGAAGATTCAATTCTCTGTAATTTCATGAAAAAATTTGCTCTATCAACAGGTTTGACCCACCACTATTTTTTTAAAGCAAATACCGTCTAAAAGTTCTTTCTTCACTTTATAACCGTAAGTATGATAGTCGGCATTTTTCTGATTGACTCTGCTCCCGTTGGTTTTGTCAGAAATAATTCTCTTTTTCATCAGATTTTCCATTTCTTCAATAAGTTTTTTTGTTTCAAACACATATATGTCCCCACTGTTTTTATAATAGAACACATAGTACTTGACATCTCTTTCATGATACTGCCACGGCCCTCCGGGTTTACGTTCTTCCAGTGAACTGAATCTTTCAACAAAATGGTTGGGAAAATCGGTGTAATCAACCTTTATTTCCATCCATTCTTCGCGTGCCTGATCGTAAGCATCCGCTTTGTCATTTTTTCCTGTTTTATGCTCAAATCCGGAAAACTGATCAATCTTTTTTAATTCCGCAATTACGGATTCCTCATCCGGCTTTGCTTTTTCAAGCTGTTCACGGAAATCATAAGCAATATCTGATGACATTTTAAATTCTCCCTGTTGGCATGTATTTGACAAGTATAGCAATTCCCCCCCCACACCCTGCCCCATTTCAGTATGGGAACAGCAGACTTTTTCACAATGGGAGTTACGCAGTGAGTAAGTCGGATTAGGCCGAAAGTCCTTAATCCGACACAAAAAATCCTCGTATTGATATTGTGTCGGATTACGCTTGCGCCAATCCGATCTGCTGCCCGTATACTTCAGCACATAAAATCAAAGTTGGGAAAGCAAGAAACAGTCTCAATATCTTGCCCGAATTTATTGGAAATATGCCTTCAATTCCGAATCCGCTGTTTCAGTTCCCGTATCAAAGCAGAGCAGACCTGACTGGCATCAGCCACAATCGCTACATCCGCAATTTTCATCATGGTGGCATTGGGATTTTTGTTTACAGCAATGATGAAATCCGCATCATGGATCGCGGCTGTATGCTGAATCGCACCGCTTATGCCGAAAGAAAACAGGATCTTCGGGCTGATATGTCTGCCTGCCTGTCCGATGAGCGCATCATGCCCAATCCAATCTGCATAGACCACAGGCCGGGTCGCGCCCACTTCTGCATCCATCATCCGGGCCAGTTCCAGCAGTTTTTTGAATTTGGTTTTGCTGCCCATGCCTCTGCCTCCGCAGATGACAATATCCGCATCTTCCAGACACTGTTTTCTTTGCGGCAGCCGCTCAGAACGGATCAGGCGGACTTTGGGGGCAGGCAGGTTTTCCGGCAGAGGAATCCGGATAATCTCTCCTTCAGCCTGATAATTGTGAGGCAGTTCCGCAAAGGTTCCGGGACGCACGGTTGCCATCTGGGGCCGGGTTTCGGGTGTCACAATTTCCGCAAGCAGATTGCCCCCAAACGAAGGCGCAGTCTGCACCAGCAGCCCTTTTTCATTGATATTCAGATCAATGCAGTCTGCGGTCAGTCCGGTTTTCAGGGCTTTGGCAACACGGGGCGCAAATTCCCGGCCAAACCAAGTGGCTCCCACCAGAAAAATCTCCGGATGATATTCTGCAATCAGATTTTGGGTCAGGAATGTGTAGGTTTCCACATTGTAATTTGCCAAAGAGGGATGGTCAGTGACATAGACTTTGGCCGCTCCATGCGCAATGTATTCTCCCACATACTCATCCACATTGTTTCCTAATACCAGCGCGCAGACTTCCGCATCAATGGCCGGGGCCAGTTCTTTGGCACGGGCAATCAACTGAAGCGTGACGCGGTTCTGAAAATAATTCCGGTAATCTCCGAATACCCAAATGCTTTTTCTGTTCATTCTTCCTCTCCGGATTCCTCGTGCTCATGGCTTTTCAGATCTTTTCCCATTGCACCGCTGAGTCTGTCACCAAACTGATCAAACAAATCATCCACCACTTTTTTGACCGCTCCTTTGAGTACAATATTCCGATTTTCCGCTGTGGGAGAGGATACTTTCAGAATTTTTGTGGGCGATGCTTTCAGTCCAATAGCGGAAAGATCCGCATCCACATCCTCAGCGCGGAGTGTGACAATATCAGCCTGATCAAATGCTTCCTGCAATCCGGCCAGAGAAGGATAACGGGGCGCAAATTTCCGGGTGCTGATGGTGACAAGACCGGGCAGATCCATTTCCAGAGTCTCCAGAAAATCGTCAGATTCCCGCTGCATTATCAAAGTCCGGCCTTTGAGTTCCAAATCTTCCACATACGCGACTCCCGGAATACGGAGTTCTTCCGCAAGCTGGGGGCCGACCTGCGCGGTTTCGCTGTCACTGGTATAGCACCCGCACATTACCAGATCAAAATCCGGGCATTGTTTGCGGATCGCGCAGGCCAGCGTGTAAGAGGTGATAAGCGTATCGGCTCCGGCCATGCTCCTGTCAGACAGGAGAATGCCCCGATCCGCGCCCATAGCCGCAGCCTCCCGCAGGATTTCCTCTGCCATTGGCGGCCCCATAGTCAGAGCAGTGATATGCGCGCCGTAACGGAGTTTCAGTACCAGCGCGGCTTCCAAAGCATGTTTGCACGCGGGATTCATCATGCCGTCTGCCAGTTCCCGTTTCAGGGTTCCGGTGCGGGAATCCCAGGGAAGCTCGGAAACCAGAGGAACCTGTTTCATACATACAATAAGTTTAAGCATGGGCATAGGATTCTGTCAGCCTTGCATCTGTGGGTTTCAAAAACCGGATTTTTCCAAAAAATCCGGTTGTTCTGTATTTCATACACACGATAAGTTTAAGCATGGGCGTAGTTTCTGTGGGATATTTTCTGTTGTAAAATCAAGGTGGAATGCCTTGTTATTGATTTAATACATTACGCAAGCTGGAAGCTTGCGCTACTTTCCTGTAAAATCAAGGCAGGATGCCTTGTTATTGATTGCTGCTTCAAGACGTTTTGCAGACAGTTTCACAAATTCGCTTTCCAGTTCACATCCGACAAATTTTCTTCCCAGTTTGACAGATGCCACACCGGTTGTTGAACTGCCGGAAAAAGGATCAAATACCCAATCGCCTTCGGCTGTGCCTGCCATGATAATTCTTTCCAAAAGCTGCAAAGGCTTCTGTGTCGGATGTTTTCCGAATTTTTTTTCCTCACCGTTGGGAGCAGTCATCGTCCATACGGACTTCATCTGTTTGCCATTGTTGATCTCACGCATCATATCGTAATTGAAACAATGCTTTGATTTTTCATTTTTGGCCGCCCAGATGATTGTTTCTGTTGAATGGGTAAAATAACGGCATGACAGATTCGGGGGCGGATTGGGTTTTTCCCATGTTATATCATTGAGAATTTTCATTCCAAGCTGCTGCATGGCATAACCCGCAGAATGAATCACATGATGGGTTCCGGATACCCAGATGGTTCCGTTGGGTTTCAATATTTTCTGACATCCGGAAAGCCATGCCAGATTGAATTCATGATTCATTTCAGGGCCTTTGGATTTGTCCCACCGGCCTTTATCCACTTTGACCATCTTCCCTGCCTGACAGGTAATGCCGCCGTTTGACAGAAAATAGGGCGGATCAGCAAAGATCATATCAAATTTGCCTTCAGGATGTTTGCTGATGATCATATCCATAAATTCCATGCAGTTGGCATGATAAAGCCAGACACCTGCCTCATCGTTGCGGAAAGCACAGCGGTTTGGAGAGGATTCAGAACTTTCCATATCCCCCGGCAAAAAAGAACTTTCTTTTGCTTCTTCGGATGTAATCTGTTTTGTCATAATTGTTATTTTTTTTATCGTATTTTCCTTAACATTTGTCCTTTATGACTGTGCAAAAAACCGCTCCGCTTAATTTTTGCACTCCTCCGGTTTTACAGGGACAAAAGTTGGTAAAAGAACTATAGTTTGAAGGTCTTATGTTCAGCGATTCCTGTGAAAACTGAACAGGAATATTCTTTTCTGGAAATCACTTAACAGCCCACAGCGTGGACAGTCCGGTGTTCATATGCTGAGGTTTTCCAGAACAGTTTTGTTTTCCACGGCGTTTTCTTTCTCCGGTCAAACATGACCAGCCAGCCCTCCGCACATCCGAGTGTGTCCATGTATCCGGACAACTGCTTTTTCCCCTCTTCCAAAGTGTTTTTGTCCCTCCGGATTTTGATTTCCACCGGATACCGCTGATTTTCATAATGAATGCACAGATCAATTCTGCCCCTGCCGGTTGCCATTTCCCGGTCAACCCTGCCTCCGGTGTTGAGGATTCTCTGGAAAAAAGCCATGAGAATCAGGTGCGGTGCGGCCTCTCTGTACTGAAATCTTTCCTGCCATATTTCCGAATTTTCCCGCCAGAACTGCTGGAAATCGGTGAGAAGTTTTTTCATGTCCAGTTTTCCCTTTTCCGCATAGACCGAAAGATGATATTTCTGATGATCCAGACGGTCGGCCATGCCCAGATACCGCACCATGACTTCCTCATACATGGGACAGGAAGGGGTGATTCTGCCGTTTTCGATTTTTATCAGACCCAAATCCCGGACAAACTGGAGATCGTCATCCAATGACGCAAACTGTTTTTCCTCACCGGTAATTATCGGTTCCACAATTTTTATCACCCGTTTCTCCTGCAGGCGCATGAGAAGACTGTCAATGTGGGTGTCCCGTCTTCTGATAATTGTTTCAACTGCTTTTTCAACGTGTTCAGGACAGATCGTTTTTGTATAATCCGATTCCAGAATTTCCGTTACAATTTCTCTTGCCACAGCATTGACCAGCCAGGGCTGTCCGCCTGTATAATTATATACAGAATCAATGACATCCGGGGGAAATGCCTGCCCGGTTTCCTGTGTGTGCTGACGGTAAAGTTCTTCCACTTCCTCTTTGGTGAAATTTTTCAGCGTCAGGGCTTTGGTGACAATATTGAACGGACTTGCACTGCCCAGTGTTCCCCGTTCCTCCCGGATTTTGCCTTTGTAATCCCGGATGTTGCGCATTCCGATTAATCCGATGGAATGCACAAAGGGGATTCGGGAACGGTTCACATATCCGTCCCGAAGCTGGCGAAGAAAGGCTATGAGTGTGCCGTTTGCCAGGCAGTCTGCCTCGTCAAAGAGAATCAGTGCGGGTTTGTCCAGTTTCCTGCACAAATCTGTCAACTCATTTCTCAATATATTGGTATAATTTGAAAAATCAGTATTATGGGCTATGGAATATTTTCCCTCCGGCTCAATGAGTTTCACTTCATCAGCCAGCCTTCTGACGATGGCCGGAATGCCTTTTTCCGGCTCAGCAATTCCCTGTGCGGATTCAAGGGTGCAGTACAGGGTATAGTATCTCCCTTCACTGTTCAGGCGGTTCATCCAATCCAGCAGCAGAGTGGTCTTGCCGGACTGCCGCGCCGCATGGATGACAAAATACTGTTTCTGATCTATCAGTTCTCTCAGTCCCTTGATTCTCCGTTCTGAGGGAATCATATAATGCTCATCCGGAAAACAGGGTCCGGCGATGTTGAAAAACCGTTTCATGGTGAATTCTCCTTTGACAGACTTTCACACCGGCTGAGCCAGCACAGCACGGGCAATGACCATGCGCTGCACTTCGCTGGTTCCTTCATAGATTTCCGTGACTTTGGCATCCCGGAAATAGCGTTCCACATCATATTCCTTGCTGTATCCGTAACCGCCATGAATCTGCACAGCCAGATCCGTAACCCGTTTTGCCAGCCCGCTGCAAAAGAGTTTGGCTTTGGCAGCTTCAGGACCAAAGGCACGGCCTGCTTCCTTGTACGCACAGGCACGGTAGAGCAGCAGACGGCCTGCATCAATTTCAGTTGACATATCAGCAAGATAATTCTGTATGGTCTGAAATGCGGAAATGGGTTTGCCAAACTGCTGGCGTTCTTTGGCATAACGAACCGAGGCTTCAAAAGCAGCCTGTGCAATGCCCAGAGCCTGCGCTGCAATGCCGATTCTGCCGGTATCCAGAGCAGCCAGCCCGATTTTGATGCCGTCTCCGGCACGTCCCAGCAGATGGGCATCCGAAACCCGGCAGTCCTCAAAGAAAAGAGAGGAAACCGGATTGGCACGCATTCCGCAAAGGTCTTCGATTTCTCCGACTGAAAAACCGGGCATGCCATTTTCCACAACGAAAACACTGGCTCTGCGCCGGGCGTCATCCGGATCAGTCACGGCAAAAACCAAAGCTGTTCCGCACACGCCGCCGTTGGTCACAAATATCTTTGTGCCGTTGAGAACATAGCCGTCCCCGTCTTTTACTGCATGGGTTTCCACCCCGCCCGCATCTGAACCGGCATTGGCTTCGGTCAGGCAGAACGCTCCAATGCGTTCCCCTCCGGCCAGCGCGGGAAGAAATCGTTTTTTCTGGGTTTCAGTGCCGAATTTGGCAATGGGATATGCACCTACGCTGTTGTGGACAGTGATGCAGAGTCCCACAGCCGCGCTGACACGGGAAAGTTCTTCAATGACAATGGCATAGCTGATGCTGTCGGTTCCGGTTCCGCCGTATTCTTTGGGTGTTTGGAGACCGAAAAAGCCCAGGGGACGCATTTTTTCAATCACTTCACGGGGAAAACGGGCTTCCCGGTCAATGTCATAGACAATGGGCGCAAGCTCGGTCTCGGCAAATTCCCGGACGGTCTTGCGCACCACCTTGTGCTTCATGCAGGGGTTGAAATCCATAGGCTGTGTTTCCGGATAAAAATAAAAGGGTATCAGGGAATAAGGGGGTTGAGGTTTCAGTATTCAGGTTTCAGTGTTCAGTACTTATTTCCTGACACCTGAACACTGCCCCGCATCAGGTTAAAAAATTCCACTTTTCCAAAGTTGCAGATGAATCAGCAAAGGGTTACAACGAATGCAGGATTCTGTCAAGCAGGGTTTTGACAATTTTTTTCAGACAGGGGAAAAAACCTGTCCAAAGGAGTGCCGAACTGAAAGTTTGCACCAGTCCGGAAAATTTTGTCCGTATTTTTGACCATAAAAAAACAATTTCTGCAAAATCAAATTTTTTATAAACAATTCAATATTGTTATAAAGAACCATGATATGCGGATGCTGTTTAACCCTTTGATCAAATCCCAAAGGTCTGATATTGAATGCCCGGCATTTGTCAGTATGCCGAAAAAATCACTGCAAAAGAAAGACAGACAGCAAATTATGACAGCACAGATGGAAAAAGCGGAAAAAAAAATATTTGCCACACTCTTTTTTTCCATATTTACGACCATTACAGGCGTGGGGATTGTGGTTCCCCTTCTGCCTGTGTATGCTCATGACATGGGAGCCAGCGGGCTTTATATCGGCCTGCTTTTCGGAGCGTTCTCCATGTCCCGCACCTTTTTTCTCCCGTATTTCGGTAGATATTCAGACAGATGGGGCCGCAAACCATTTATTGTCACGGGACTGCTGGGATACAGCCTTGTATCCTTTGCTTTTATCACTGTAAGCAATGTGGAAATGCTG
This sequence comes from Desulfococcaceae bacterium, assembly GCA_050180235.1. Taxonomy (GTDB): domain Bacteria; phylum Desulfobacterota; class Desulfobacteria; order Desulfobacterales; family Desulfococcaceae; genus JAABRU01. The sequence continues at coordinate 120,424 of JBFXEJ010000001.1, read as the reverse complement.
ATTGCCATCCGTTTCATACAGGGCATAGCCTCTGCCATGATCTGGCCGGTAACGCAGGCATATGTGGGTGATCTTACACCGGAAAAGCGGGAGGGCTTTGTCATGGGACTGTTCAATATGTCCACCTTTATCGGTCTGAGCATCGGCCCTCTGCTTGGCGGAACCCTGAGTGACCGTTTCGGACTGAACACGGCCTTTATCACTATGGGAATACTGTCTTTTTTCAGTTTTCTGTTCAGTCTGATTCTGCTGCCGCCCATTGGTTCGGAACAGATGAGTTCCCGCGGGCGACTTCCTGTTCCCTGGATAATGCTTATGAAAGACAGGGAAATTGACGGCATTGTTCTGTTCCGCTTTGTGTATACGGCCTGCATTGGCATCATATGGGGATTTCTGCCGGTCTTTGCCAGTGCCGAGTTTAAACTTTCCGCATCCTCCATCGGCATACTGGTCATGGTGGGCGTTTTTACCAGCGGGGCTTTGCAGATTCCCATGGGATATATTGCAGACAGGAGAAACAAAAAAGGGATGATTATTATCGGGGGTCTGCTTGTGACCTGTTCCATGTTCCTGTTTGAATGGGCAGCAGGATTCCGGGATTTGTTTTCTGCCAATATCCTTTTTGGACTTGGCGGAAGTATGTCTATGGCTCCGCTTATGGCAATTGCTGTGCAGAAGGGCGCACAGACAAAGGCAATGGGATCGGTCATGGCCCTGCTTACAATGGGTCACAGCATGGGCATGATGGCAGGCGCGTTTCTGGCAGGAATTCTGATGGATCTGTTTGAAATGCGGAAAATTTTCTCCTTTGGCGCGGGGATGATGACTTTGGGTTTGGTGCTGTTTCTTTTCTGCACAGCGCAGCGGAGAAATGTGTGCAAATAAAAGACATGGACTGTCATTAGGAAAAGAGATTGATACCAATTCGTCATTGGTTTTATACAATCCGGAATGCAAATCCGGAGGAGTGCAAAAATTAAGCGGAGCGGTTTTTTGCAAACACTCAACAGCGGAAAAACTGACGGTATTATATCAAATCAATGGAGAATTGTATGATCCATCAGTCATTTTTCTGAAGTCTGTATTTGCCATAAGAGATCCGATTATGATATGAGGTAACAGACTGATTCAAAAATTCCGGTGAACTGATATTGAAAATATTTCTGAACCGGTGCTGATCTTCATTTCTGCCAAATGGAAATTAAGATTCGTGAGCATAAACAGGTGGAAAACCTCTCCCTGACAGCAGCAGATCAGAGTGAAAATGCGGGGAGAGAACTGCTTTTTTTCTTTCCTCTTCAAAAGGAGGTGCATATGAAAACCGGCAAACGAGCGGAAATGGAAAAATTTGTGGAAAGCCAGCGTCTGCAACTGGGGCTGGATGAGGATGAATCCCAAGACCTTTTGCAGCAGGCCCTGTCAGAGTCCGAAGAGCATGAACCTGATCTGGAGATTGATTTGGATTCTGACGGGGGAATGGAGGAAACAAATTTTGCTACAGTGAGAGGACAAAACAACCTTCAGACAGCGGCAGGTCCCGGTCAGAAAAAAAACAAAGCAATGGGCAAAAGGAGCAATATTATGACGGATCCCTATCTTTCAGAATCCCAGACCATAAAAACCCGTCCCACAAAAGTCAGCAGCTTCCGCTCCCTGTTTTTTGAACATGCGCTGCCCAATGAATATATCGTGCAGATTGGTGTCAGGGATGCAAAACCGGTGCTGGGGGGAAAATATTTCAAAATCGGAAAACGCTTTCTGAAATTCCCTGCTGCTGTGCAGACCGTGTATTTCACCTCAGACAATGCCAACAAAAACTATCAGGGCCTGCGCATTGACGGCTATGCGTGCTGGCGGATTGATCCGGAAAAACCGGAAATCGCGGTCAGATCGCTGGATTTCACTGATCGCAATCATCCCATGGGCAACACCAACCGCATTCTCAGAACCATCTGCACAGAAGCCATCCGGCATATCATTGCCAATATTTCCATTGAGGACGCGCTGACCAAGAAAGATGAAATCGGCCTGAATCTCAAATCCCAACTGGAAAGAGTGGAAAGAAGCTGGGGCATTCTGTTTGATCAGGTGGGAATTGAACGGGTGACAATTCTGTCTTCCAGTGTATTTGAAGATTTGCAGCAGAAAACCAGAGACGGGCTGCGGCTGGCTGCCGCGCAGAGCCGGATGGAAACCGATCAGTCCATACAGAAGCAGAAAGCTGAACATACTGAGGAAATGGAGGCTCTCAACTGTGAGACTGACAAAAAAACCCGGATTCTTCGGGCAAAAACAGAAAGTGAAACGCACAGGGTGGAACTGGAGGAAAGAGTAAAACGGGAAACAGAGGATCGCAGTGCGCAGGAACAGTTGAAAAAAGCGGAAAATGAGGCGGCAGAACGATCTTCTGTACAGAAAGCCGAACAGGACAAACGCCAGTTCATTCGGGTGACAGAACTGGAATCTCTGAAAAATGAGGAAAAGCACAAACTGGAAACTGCAAAAGCCGCTTCAGAAGCGCAAAGCCGTATCAATGCGGCAGAGACTGAAGCAAAAATCGCTGAAGTGCAGGCACGGACTGAACTGGATAAAACCGAGGCCAATCACAAAAAAGAGTTGAGACAGCGGGAACTGTCTGCAATTCTGGAAATTCTTTGTCTGGAAAAAGAAACAGAGGTGAAGGAAAAACGTCTGGCTGCGGAACTGAAAGCACAGTCTGCAAATTTTGAGCAGAAACTGAGGGAAATCCGGGAGCAGGCCACAGTGAATCAGGAAATGGAAACCCTGCGGCTGGAAAGACTGAAAACAGAAGAGGAAATAAAAAACAGGATTTCCCCAACCCGTGTCATGGCAGGACTTGTTGACAGACTTCCTGAAATTGCATCTTCTCTGCATGTGGATCGCTATACGGTTTTCAGCGGAAACGGGGAAGCCCCCCTGTCCCATCTGTTTGCACAGATACTTGATCTTATGGGAGAACATGGCATCAGCAGATTTCTGAAAGAAGAGGAATGAATCAGGAAAAATCTGTGCAGATGTATTACTGCATAATACCGATTCACCATTGACCTGATACTGTCACGGACTGATCCGCGTGTGCAGAAAACGGTAGTGCTACACAAGTAATGCTGTTATAATATTCAGACTTTACAAATATATATATCTGCATTATGATTTCCGGAAAAATTAAAAATCACAATATTCAGTTTGTAGGGTGGGCACATGTTTTTCCGTGCCCACCTCTCTGCTGAAATGGTGGGCAACGCTGCGCTTTTGCCCACCCTACCTGGCTGAATATGCCATACTTCTTCCGGCAATCCCCCGCAGGGTGTTCATCTCATAAATCCTGGAGCCGTTTGCGTTGTAACGGTATTCCTCGGTGAGAGTCCCGTTTTTGGTCACAGTCAGCAGGCGTCCGGCCGGATCATAGGTATAAACATAATCCGATGTCACACCGCCGGAGGTTTCGGTTTTTGCGGTGATCCGCCCGGCATTGTCACGGATGAGGCTGTCCGCCTTCGGAATAACTGTTCCGCTTTCATCCCGGTCAATTCCTTAATCCTGAAAATCCCGGTTCTGACAGTTATCCGGCACGCAGAGCGTCCCGGAGTGCGTTCCCGCGTTAGATGTGGGAACGGGAGAGCCTGCTACTGTATGAACAGGCGGATAAACAATATTGTGATACCCATACCTACGGGGCCGGCAATAAAAAAACAGATAAAACCAATGACAAGTACAGCGCCCACCGCGAAATTTGCCTTCCGCTGCAATTTCCTGCATTCTGACTGCAGGTGTGGAAGCATGCGTCGCAGAACTATTCCGCCGCATGTCTTAATGATCCAGGCATAGATAGCACCGACTGTCAGACCTTCGAACAGGGTTATCAGAAAATGTATGTTTTCAAGCTTCAGACTTTTTGCTGCGCCGATTGCCCCGCCAAACGCCCCGGCACCGCAAAGTATCGGCAGCAAAGACCACAGACCCACCTGTCCGTGTCCTTTCATGTCCCTGTATTTTTCTTTTGGCTCAGTCATCATTCACCTGTAGTTGAAGCAATTCCTGCACCGCCTGTCATCGACATCCCTGCACTCCCCGGATTGGGGCCGGTCCCGAGCCACTCGTATACGGACCCTTTCCCTGACTGATAGTTCTGAAATGAATCCTTCCAACGAAAAGGCCCGCTCTTTACCCCATTGATACCTTCTGCGACCGCCCGTCCGATAACCGGATTCCCTGCACATCCGCCGCTGATTGCCGGAATTCTGGCACCGGCAAATGCTGTCCCAAAACCGCCTGCGAATGTCCCGATGTCATAAGAGAGTCCGTCCCAGTTGCCGTCACGGATATCTGTTCCAATTTGGGCACCGCCTATCATAGCACCTCCTATCGCCGCCAGCCCAAGTGTACCGGTAACCACTGCCACCGGTACGCCTACAGCAGCAGCACCAACAGCAACGGCACCAATGGCTACTGCAGTAACAGCACCGACCGCAGCACCTTTGACAAAATTTCCGACAAAAGAACCGATACTTAATCCCAGTGGATCAGTAAAATTCACCGGATCATTCAGGCAGTACCCGTACAGATCCTTATCCCCGCCCGCAAATCCTATGGGGTCTTTGGCCGTCCAGCGGCCGGTTTCGGGGTCATAGTCCCGGTATCCGAATCTCACCAGCCCGGTATCCCGGTCATGCAGTCCGCCTGCAAAACCGAAGGGGATTTCAAAGGACGGGGCGGAATCGGAGATGATGTTCCCGAAGGTGTCGTATTCAATCCTTTTTACCACATTTCCGGCGCTGTCGGCAATAAGTTTCAGGCTGCCGACCTGATCGTAGACCATGTAATACAGCACACCGGATTTCATCACTGCAAAGGGCAGGCGGGAAGTTTGACATTCCTTCACACCCTTAAGTCAATGACATTGACGCAGGAGAGTGGGAACAAGAGAAAAAAGAAGATATCAGGCTTTTTTCCTGTCTCTGTCTGCTGATTCCAGATTATCAGTTTTTTTCAGGAAAATATACCATCTTATACTTACAATATATCCAAAAAGCAATCCACCGGCAATAAACAGGGGAGTAATGAGTTCCACCCGCAAAGAACTGTCCCCATATATTGCTCTGAATATTGCTCTCAATAACATTGTGCTTCCAAAGCCCATAATGCCCCAAATAACAGAACTTGCAAGCGGATAAAAAATAAAGAATCTTGATATCTTTCTTAAGGATTTTATAAAGACCTCCCTAAAACGTATTGTTTGCTATTGGTCCGCTGTTTGCTATTGTGTTTCCTATAATGTTACCGATACCAACCCCTAACGAACTAATACCGCCTGGAACTGAAACAGCATTTGAGTTTGCCAAAAGTTTTTGACCAAGGGACAGATTGTTCCATATGGTGGAAGTAATAAATGATTCAGCCAAACTTCCTGCTGCAAAACCTGCTCCTCCTAAAACCCCACCCAAAATTGCACTTTCAAGAACACCATCACCATGACATGGGTTTCCTTCAATAAGATTTTGCCCATATTTTGTTGCTGCTCCAATTGCTGCACTGCCTATTGCATTTAAAGCCATACGTTTTGCAAAGCTGGTTGTCAATTTGGCAACGGAAGTTCCCAACCCCACTCCTGCTGCTCCTGCCAAAGCACTCATGCCTACAGAAACCCAATTTATATCATCTCCGCTGATAAGTTGAACTGCCAAATCAATGCCTCCTCCCAATAGTGCACCTGCCAGAGCAAATTCTCCGGTTGGGTCTATGAGATTAACCGGATTATTCACACAGTACCCGTACAGATCCGTATCCCCGCCCGCAAACCCTATCGGATCCTTCGCTGTCCATCTTCCCGTGTCCGGGTCGTAGTCCCTGTATCCGAACCGCACCAGCCCGGTATGACGGTCATGCAGACCGCCTGCAAAGCTGAACGGCACGGCAAAGCCGGGATTGGTGTCGTTTATGATGTTCCCGAAGGTGTCGTATTCCAGTCTTTTTACCACATTTCCGGCGCTGCCGGCAACCAGTTTCAGGGTACCGACCTGATCATACGCCAGATAATACAGCACACCGCCCATTGTCATGGCAAAGGGCAGGCGGGCATCCGCATACTCAAAGCGCATGAGGAGATTATCACTGCCGTCATACACGGCCAGTAAAGTTGTCAAACCTGACCACAGGTACTTTTCGGTGATGATACCGCTGACTTTTTTGGCGATTCTGCGTCCCAACGGGTCATGGATGTTATAAACGGACAGGCAGTTCATGCTGAAATGTTCATGAACTGCCTGTATTTTTACCGATAGGAGAACTTCAGGCCGGACTTACTTCCCCCGCTTTGCCAGTTCCTCGGCCCGGAGATTCTTGCGCAGGATTTTTCCCACATTGGTCTTGGGAAGTTCATCCCTGAATTCGATTTCAGAGGGCAGTTTGTATGTGGCCAGTCTTTTTTTGCAGTGTTCCATCAGTTCCTCTGCCGTGGCCTTCTCGCCCTGTTTCAGCACCACAAAAACCTTGACAGCCTCGCCCCGGTGCGGATGGGGAATGCCGATGGAGCAGGCTTCCTGCACTTTGGGATGCTCATAAAAAACCTCTTCCACATCCCTGGGATAGACATTGTAACCGCCGCAGATAATCAGGTCTTTTTTCCGATCCACGATAAAGAAATATCCATCCTCATCCATTTTGGCAATGTCGCCCGTATGCAGCCAGCCGTCTTTGGTCAGCACCGCATCTGTTTCGCCCGGCATGTTCCGGTAGCCTTTCATGACCTGGGGACCGCGGATCAGCAGTTCACCCGCTTCGCCCACAGGCATATCAGTCTCCCCGTCCTCAAGACTGACTATACGGCATTCCGTATCCGGTATCGGCAGACCGATGCTGCCGATTTTCCGCTTTTCTTTGTTAAAGGGATTGACGTGCGTGACCGGAGTTGTTTCTGTCAGACCGTATCCTTCCACAATCACAGCACCGGTTTTGGCTTCAAAATCCCGGATGACTTCCACGGGCAGGGGAGCGCTTCCGGAAAAGCAGCCCTTTATGGAGCGGATATCGGTTTTCTGAATATCCGGATGATTGAGCAGACCGATATACATGGTCGGAACCAGGGGGGCAAAGGTGGGTCTGAATTTTGCAATGGCCTCCAGAAGTGGTTCGGGCTGGGGTTTGGGAATCAGGATATTGCTCCATCCCATGAAAACGGACAGATTCATGGCTGTGGAAAGTCCGAACACATGGAAAAAAGGCAAAGCGCCCAGAAGAATCTCTCCGCCTGTGCCAAAGGTGGGAAACCATCCGGCAATCTGCTGCACCTGCTGACTCAGATTGGCATGGGTAAGCATCACGCCTTTGGAAACGCCGGTCGTGCCGCCGGTATACTGATACATGGCCACATCTGCAAAGGAAATCTCTGTTTTCGGCGGATTGGGCGGATATTTGGCAATCATTTCTTTCCATTTATATACATTTTCCGCAGGTTTTACATCTGCGAGCATTTTTTTCTTTTTTCCCACAAAGGGGAAGAGCAGATTTTTGGGAAAAGGAAGATAATCGCCTATGGATGTGTAAACAATCTGCCGGATTTTGGTTTTGGGACGCAGATCAATCATGCGGTTTCCCAGCAGATCCAGTGTTATCAGCACTTTTGAGGCAGAATCATTGAACTGGTGTTCCAGTTCCCTGTCCGAATACAGGGGATTGTTCATAACCGCAACCCCGCCGATTTTCATAATCGCGTAATAGGCTGCAACACAGGGAATCAGATTGGGCAGCAGAATAGCCACGCTGTCCCCTTTGCGCACGCCAAAGTCGTGCAGGCAGGCAGCGAAACGGTTCACCATGTCCTGAAGCCCGCGAAAACTGAGTCTGTACCCCTGAAAAATCAGGGCCGGAATCTCCGGATATCTTTCCGCTGATCTTTCCAGAAAAGCCGGAAGACATGTCTGTTCATAATTGAGACCGGCCTTAACATGTTTTTCATAATGGGCCAGCCAGGGTTTGTCCTGATAAGTGATTTTGTCCATGTGATGAAAGCTCCTTGTATAAATTTGAATAATTATATATAAACCAGCAGATGGAATCCTCTTCCCGTCCTTATTCCGGATCGGAAAAAGGATTTTGGACGGGAATCCGGGAAAATTTTTCAGTCTGCTGATAAATCCGATCCGGTTTTCCGGATTTATCCATAAAAAACTTGACAGGAGAAGCCGGTATATGATAACGCATGATTGAGCGCTCGTTCGGATGACGGTTTGCCCCGGCATCCTTTTTTTATGTACAGTTTTTTATAATAGGGATGCAGCAGATGCACAAGCATTTCTTTTATTTCCTGCCCGGAAACATTGGGGATGGAAAATCCGCAAAGACAACTGATGAATAAAGTTTCAGCATGGAAAATATGGCGTATTTATAAATTATATAATAAAAAAACAAATATTTAATATAAAAATATGGATTTTTGCATGGTTCGGAATAAATGAATGGATATTCATTTATTATTTTCCGAATGTCAATATTTTTTTTCAGAATCCAAAAAAAAATCCGGATATGCGGACTGTTAATGGCTTTGCTGTTAATGAGCCTATATCGGTAATGAATAACCTGCGGATTTATCCGCAGACTGCCGGGGAGAAAACATGGTTGAAGAATCCTCTGACTCATGTTATAATACAGATATTTTTAATCATTTGTTTTACCTCAGAACCTTAATATTGGGATATTAGGCAGATGGCCTGATTTACGCTGCCTGTCCTGATCGTCAGAGGAGGTTCTAAAAAAATTCTGAAAAAATAAAAATTTTTCTCTTGACATGGAGAAAATCTGCGTGTAAAGAAATGAATGAATATTCATTCATTTCTGATTTTAACCTTAATATAACCTAAAAAAAGGAGATAGACAGTAAAAAATGGAACCTGCTTTGATTGCTCCTGCCAAGGCATCGATCCTTGGCATTCCCACAGTGATTTTTTCCGTTCTGATTCCGGTGCTTGGTGTGGCCCTGTTTACTTATATCATGGCAAAAAGGGTGGCACCCCTGATTTTTGCAAACCCGGATTTCCGCTTTAACCGGATACAGGAACGGGCAAAGGCTTTGCTCAAATTCTGGCTGGCCCAGTGGAAACAGCCCAGATACCGGACAGCCGGCATTGTGCATATCATGCTGTTTGCCGGATTTCTTATCCTGTCTGTCCGCTCGTGCTCTCTGGTTATCATCGGCATTTCCCAGGATTTTGTCATGCCGGGATTCGGCGGCACTTTGGGACATTTCTACAATGTGCTGAAAGATTATGCTGTCACAATGGTGCTGGTGGCCTGTATCATTGCCGCATACAGAAGAGGCATTGTCAAACCCAAACGCTATGCTGTGCCGGCAAAATACGGCAAGGATCACACGGCTGAGGCTCTTTTTGTTCTGGCCATGATCTGCGGTCTGATTATTTCTGAAAGCCTGTTTGAAGCCAGCCTGGCTGCCGCGGCTGTGCAGAAAGGACTTCATGCGGAATTTCTGGCTCCCCTGAGTCTGGCATGGATTTTCAAAATGCCTCTGTCTGCGGCCTCCCTGAACGTGCTTCAGGTGATTCATATTGCAACGTATTATATTCATGATCTGATCTTCTTCTCCTTTCTCTGTTTCCTGCCTATGGGCAAACATTTCCACGTCATCACCTCCATTTTCAATGTCTGGTTCATGAAACTGGACAAGGGAACCGTCAAACCCGTGAAATGGGGCGTGGAAGATGACAAACTGGATACTCTGGAATCCTTTGGTGTAAAAACATTTGAGGATTTCACATGGAAGCATATGCTGGATTTTTATTCCTGCGCAGACTGCGGACGCTGCTCGGATCAGTGTCCGGCCAACGCGGTGGGACGTCCTTTGTCTCCGCGCTTTATCACCATCAAAGCAAGAGATTATGCGTTCAGCCATTATCCCATCAGGGGAAATTTCAAAGCCTCTGAACCCCTGATCGGCGGGATTTTCGAAGAGGATGAAATCTGGTCCTGCACCACCTGCGGCGCGTGTGAGGAAGAATGTCCCCTTACCATTGAATACATTGATAAAATTGTGGATTTGCGCCGGGGCATGGTCGAGGCGGGCATGGTTCCCCAGTCTTTGCAGAAACCCCTGAGCGCGATTGAAAAACGCGGCAATCCCTGGGGCAAGATGGAGAAAAAACGCGCAGACTGGGCCAATGACAAGGAATTCAAGGCTGAATGCACAGTCAAACTGGTGGAAAAGGGCGAGACTGCCGAAACCCTGTTCTTTGTGGACAGTATTTCCTCTTATGACGACCGGATTCAGGGCATCACCAAAGCTGCTGCCAAAGTGCTGAAAGCCGCAGGCACGGATTTTGCTGTACTGGGCAAACTGGAAAAAGACAGCGGTCATGAAGTCCGGCGTTTCGGTGAGGAAATGCTCTTTCAGACCCTGAAAGAGGAAAACACGGAAAACATCAAAGAGTCCGGAGCCAAACGCATTGTCACGGCTGATCCCCATGCCTACAATGCCCTGAAAAAGGATTACAAAAATCTGCCCCCGGTTTACCATATCAGCGAGTACATTGCCGAGGCTGTGAAATCCGGCAAAATCCGCCTGAAAAGCGGGGACGGAACCAAGATTTACACCTATCATGATCCCTGCTATCTGGGACGCCACAACGGCATGTATGACATTCCCAGAGAGGTGCTGGACGCGATTCCGGGCATGAAACGGGTGGAAATGACCAAATCCCGTGATCGCTCCTTCTGCTGCGGAGGCGGAGGTCTGATGCTTTTCTATGAGCCGATTGAGGAAAAGCGCATGGGACAGCTTCGTGTGGAAATGGCAAAAGAAGCCGGGGCCAATGTCATCGTAACAGCCTGCCCCTTCTGCATGGTCAATATGGAAGACGCTATCAAAACCAGCGGGCTGGAAGGTCAGATGGAAGCCATTGATCTGGTGGAACTCATTGAAAGACATATGGAAAGATAATGCTTAATGGTTAATTTTTAATGCTTAATGTGTTTAATGTTGAATCATTCAGCATTAAACATTCAACATTCAACATTGATACAGGGGGAATTTCATGGAGATTCTGGTATGCGTAAAGAGGGTTCCCGATACCTCTGAAAACGAAATCGCGGTCAACAGCAAAGGCACGGATATTGAAAGAGATGATCTGGTGTATTCGGTCAATGAATGGGACAATTATGCGGTGGAAGAAGCCATTCAGATCCGTGACAAAGTGGGCGGAACCGTCACCGTTGTCACAGTGGGCGACAGTGACTCTGAGGAAGTGCTGAGACGGGAAATGGCAATGGGCGCGGACAAAGGCATTCTCCTGTCTGATGACGCATTTGAAAGCTCTGACGGCAAAGGCATTGCCACCGTTCTGAAAGCTGAAATTGCAAAAGGCAAATATGATCTGATCCTCACAGGCGCACAGGCTGATGACGGCGCAGGCCAGGTGGGCGGTATGCTGGCAGCCATGCTGGATCTGCCCTATGCCTCTCTGGTGAACAAAATCGAAGTCAATGGCGGAAAACTGAAAGTGGGTCGTGAAATCGAGGGCGGCAATCAGGAATTCAATGAAATTGAAATGCCATGTGTGCTGTCCATTCAGACCGGTATCAACGAACCCCGCTACGTTGGCATTCGCGGCATCCGCAAGGTGGCTTCCATAGACATTCCTGTTCATGGCGCGGGCGATCTGGGTGTCAGCAGCGTGGGCGAAGCAGCCGCAAAAGTAAAACGCGTTGATTATTTTGTGCCTGACATGGGCGAAGGTGCGGAAATTCTGGAAGGCAGCACAGATGAAATCATCGCGAAACTCATGGAAATGCTCAAAGCCAAAGGAGGGCTGAAATAATGGCTCAGATATTTGCATATATTGTCCATAAAAACGGAGCGGTGGATGATTCGGCCAAAGAACTGGCCCTTGCCGCGAAAAAAATTGACGCGTCTGCGTCTGTTACAGCCATTGTCACGGGTTCCGGCATTGACCCTGTCTGCAAACAGGCAGCAGATATTTACAAAGAAGTGTGGAAGATTGACAATGCTGCTTTGGCTTATCCCAATGCGGAAGTTGTGCGCAAAGCACTGGTAAATATTGTTCCCAAAGGCTCTGTGATTCTGATTCCCCACAACACCTTTGGCATGGATCTCGGCCCCGGTCTTTCCGTGAAACTGGATGCAGCCTACGCGGCTGATGTGGTGGGCATTGAAGGCGCAGACGGCGGAAAACTGAAACTGATCCGCCAGGAATTCAGCGGCATGGTCAGCACCCATGTGAGTGCAGACATTTCCGGTGGTGCAGTGATTACAGTCCGGGGCGGCGCATTTCAGGCTGAAGAGGGCGGTGCATCCGCAGGCGGAACAGTCGCGGACAAATCCGGCAGTGCAGGGGATCTGAGCAGCAAACGGCGTTTTCTGGAAGTGGTGGCAGCGGAAGCCGGTGATGTTGACATCACCAAATCCGAAGTTCTGGTTTCCGTGGGACGCGGCGTAGGGGAACAGGACAATCTGGAAATCGTTCATGCACTGGCAAAAGTCATGGGCGCTGATGTTTCCTGCTCCCGGCCCATTGTGGATGCCAAATGGCTGGAAAAAGCCCGTCAGGTGGGAACATCGGGACAGACTGTCAGCCCGAAGGTGTATATGGCCTGCGGCATCAGCGGATCTTTCCAGCACATGGGCGGCATCAAAGGTTCTCCCTTTATCGTTGCCATCAACAAAAATGTCAAAGCCCCGATTTTCCAGCTTGCGGATGTGGGCGTTGTGACAGACATGCTGGAGTTCCTGCCTGCCATGACTGAGGCGATAGAAGGATAATTTTTTTCTGAAGATTTGGGTCTGAAAAAAATAGTTTCTGTCAGGAAACCCTGATGGTTTGTGACAGATTTTATTTTGATACAGATTCCCAGTGTTTTGAAACCGGCTGTTTCCGCAGGAAACAGCCGGTTTTTTTGTCTCCGGCGGTGATTTTGGGAGGTTTTTCTCTTGATTCCGTACAAATCAGTGTGTAGAATCAGAAAATAAAGGAGATGATCCAATGTCTGCAAATCCTGCTGCTGAAGATGATTTGACCGGGCAGGCCGGATCACCGGAATTTGACTCTTTGAACCTGAAGACACAGATTTATTCAGACAGGGAAAGGAGAATTTTATGAGAAACATACCGCAGGAATCCGTGCATTCGGAGGAAATTAAACAGATTTGGGCCATGTTTCATGAAACCAGCCGGGAAATGCGGGAAGGGTATCAGGAACTTCGGAAACTTTTCAGGGAGACCGACAAAAAATTTCAGGAAACCGACAGAAAGTTTAAGGAAACTGACAGGCGGATAGGGGATATTACCGGCAAATGGGGCCGATTTGTGGAGGGCCTGGTTGTACCGGCCATGGTTTCCCTGTTTGCAAAGCGGGGCATTGAAATTGAAAGAATTTCCCAGAGGGTCAAAGTACGGAAAAAAGGCGGAGAAATGGAGGTTGACGTTCTGGGGGTCAACGGAGAATATGCCGTGCCGGTTGAGGTCAAAAGCACATTAAGCACGGATGATGTAAAGGAATTTATCGAAAAACTGGGGAAATTCCGGCAGTTTTTTCCCGAATATGCTGCCAGAAAGATTGTCGGCGCGGTGGCCGGGATTGTCATGGACGGCGGGGCGGATAAGTTTGCCTACCGGCAGGGACTGTTTGTCATAGCCCAGAAAGGCGACAGTGTGAAAATCATCAATGACAGCAAATTCAAACCGAAGACATTCTGATTCCCTGCTGTGACGTAAAAGAAATCTCAGGGCTCCGATTGAATTTTTGGTAGTGTTTTGTCAAATTATAACTGATGGGTTATACTCTCTTATCTGAAGAATATTTAAAGGAGAAAAATATGGCGAAAAAATATAATGTGACACTGACGGATAAGGAACGTGCGGAACTTGGAGAAATTATAAGAAGAAGGAGTGAAAAATCACTTCCGGTCATACGGTCTTATATTCTCCCTGCAGCGGATCTGAACGGGGATAAGTGCTGGACAGATGCCTGTATTTCCGACATATACGGAGTGGGAATAATAACAGTGGAAAGGACCCGGAAGAGATTTGCCGAAGAAGGTTCTGATATGGCGGTACGGGGAAAAAAGAGAGATATTTTCAAAGAAAAAGTTCTTGACGGCAATACAGAGGCACACCTGATAGCGCTGCGGTGCAGTGAACCTCCTCCGGGTTATTCGGGATGGACACTGCGTCTGCTGTCAGATAAAATGGCTGAACTGGAATATGCCGGACATATCAGCCACGAAAGTGTCCGGCAGATTTTAAAAAAAACGAAATGAAACCCTGGCAGGTGAAGTCATGGATAATTCCGGAAACCGGTGCTGACTTTGTGTGTGCGATGGAAGACATCCTGGAAGTTTATGAACGGCCGTACAATGAAAAAAATCCGGTAATCTGCTTCGATGAGTCTCCCAGGCAGCTGATCGGTGAGAAACGTGAACCGTATGTTGACGGACAGGGGGTCGAACACATTGATTACGAATATATCCGCAACGGGACGGCTGATCTGTTTATGATCTGCGAACCCCTCGGAGGAAGACGTGAGGTGTTTGTAAAAGACAGGCATACACGCCTGGAATGGGCGGAAGTCATAAGATATATGGCAGAGGACATGTATCCGGATACGGAAAAACTGACTCTGATTCAGGACAATCTCAGTGCCCATAAAAGATCGGTTCTCTACGAAATTATGGAACCGGGACGGGCACGGGGGATTCTGAACAGAATTGAATTTGTATTCACCCCGAAACACGGTTCCTGGTTGAATATAGCCGAAATCGAACTCAGTGTCCTCACCCGGCAGGCCCTTAAACGCAGAGTCGGCAATAAAGATGAATTGGAACAGCGCATTACTGAATGGTATGAAGAACGGAACAGGAATCTGAAAACGGTTGACTGGCAATTCAGAACAAAAGATGCAAGGATAAAACTGAAACGACTTTACCCATCAGTTAAATCTTGACAGAGTAGTAGTGGGTCTGCACATACTGACAAAAAAAATAACTGCTTAATATTATTATATTTTCAAAAATATACTGATTTTTATCTATACATAATAAATACAAACAGTTATACGATACATCCATGATACTGCTTATACTGATTATAAATAACATATTGATTTATATATTAAAAAAATCAGCATGAAAAGTCCCACTACCGAATTTTTCACCCGGAATTTATTTTTAGGTGATTTCCGGAAAAGAATATACCGGAAAAGTATCACAAGCTTCCGGCTTTTGCCCTGTGCCTGTGAACTGAACCGGGATATTTATTTTCAGAAATCACCTTAAGGAGAAAAAACATTGGAATATGACAACCCCTGGAAAGAGGCACTGGAACTGTATTTTGAGGCGTTCATGGGCTTCTTTTTTTCGCATATCCACGCGGAGATTGACTGGTCAAAAGGCTATGAATTTCTGGACAAAGAACTGGAAAAGATTGTCCGGGATGCGGAGATCGGACGCCGGTATGCGGACAAACTCGTGAAGATTTTCTTGCTCAGTGGCGGTGAAACCTGGCTGCTCATCCATATTGAAATTCAGGATGACAAAGACAAAGACTTTGAAAAACGGATGTTTGTTTACAATTACCGGATTTCTGACCGGTATGACAGGGAGGTGGTCAGTCTGGCTGTGCTTACGGACAGCAGTTCCAAATGGCGTCCCGGCAAATACCGCAGAGGACGCTGGGGATGCGAAACAGTTTTCCGTTTCCCTGTAATCAAACTCACAGATTACCGGAAAAAATGGGAAAAACTGGAGCAGGATCAGAACCCCTTTTCCCTGGTGGTCATGGCCCATCTCAAATCCAAAAGTGTGAAAGCCGGACAGTCCCGGAAAAGATGGAAACTTCACCTCATGCGGCTGCTGTTTGAGCGGGGCTACGGCCGTCAGGATATTCTGGAAATGTTCCGTTTCATTGACTGGCTTGTGGAACTGCCCGAAGACATGGAAAAGCAGTTTCAGGATGAACTTACCCAAATAACGGAGGAAAAGAAAATGCCTTATGTGACAAGCATTGAAAGACTGGCAAAAAAGGAAGGAATGCTTCAGACTGCAAAAGAAATGCTTCTGGATGTTGTATCTGCAAGATTCAGAAGTGTGCCGGAAGATGTTTTACATGTAATTGGGAGCATAAATTTTATCGAAACACTTAGGTCGCTTATCCGTCAGGCAGCCGTATGTGAAAATCTGGATGATTTCAGAAAAACCCTGCTTACTGCACAGAGCGGACAGGCGCAGGCATAATTGCGGAACAGCCGCATGAATTTTCCGGGAGAAAACCGTACAAAAATTATACTGATCCAATTTTGGTTTTTTTTGGCATGATTGTTGTCTGACGGTCTGAAAATGAAAAATCATCCGTTTCTGACCTGAAAAACCCTCCAGACAGCCTGAAAAGAGCATGTTCCTGCACATCTGCAATTTTTGTGCCGGAAAAAACCAAAATTGGATCAGTATATACTGTCACACAAGAAAGAAAACAATGCCAAAAAAAATCAGACAGCTTATTCATGATCTGGAAAAAGCGGGTTTCGCAAACCAGGCGGGAAAGGTCAGCACAGAAATTTCACGCATCCCGAATGCCGGTATCCATTGACATTGTCCGGCAACCCCTGTGATGATGCAAAACCGTATCAGGAAAAAGCGGTACAGAAAGCATTGGAAGAGGTGAAAGCATGAAACGCAGTGATCAGTATATCAAACTGGTGGAATGGTCTGAGGAAGACGGGTGTTATGTGGGAACTGCACCGGGCCTGATATACGGCGGGTGCATGGAGAAAATGAAGTGGAAGTGTACAGGGAACTGACAGTGGCTGTGGAAGAGATTATCGAACTGTACAGGCAGGATGGAAAGGAACTGCCTCCACCTACTTTCAATACGGAAATCCGGAAACTGCTGGAGCCTGCTTTGGCTGCCTGATGAAATGCTCCGGGGCGGGGATTTCCGCCCAGGATGATCGGGTTTTATATTTCAGTTTCAATGAATTATATAAAATCCAAATATGCTGAAGTGGTGATCAAATGTAAACACATGCTGAATTTTGAGATTTTTCATGACCACAAAAGAAAGACAGTCTGTAAAACTGATTTTCTGATCCGCATACTTTTTGAAAATTTTCAGTGCCTCCAGTTCATCGTTCTGATCCGGCCGGATAATCATGGAAAGTTTTGAATCATAAATTTCCTCTGTTTTTCCTGCCGAAAAATCATAACTTGTCCGCCGGGCCAGCAGGGTTGCCAGTTCATCAATGACATGATTGGTGGTAATCGTAACTGTCTTTTCTGAAGCCAGTTCTTTCCATATACGGAGAGAATCCCGGTGATACTGATCCTGCCTGCAAAAACAGGACAGGTATGCTCCAGTGTCAGCAAAAATCATTTTCCCCGCTGTCATTCTTCACCATAGAGATATTCATCATGTTTTAAAGATAAATCAGAAGGAACCTCACCATTCCAGTAATCATCATTTAAAAAAGCAAAATCCATTTGATTTGGGATGGATTTTATTTCCTCAATAATAATCCGGAGCGGTGATCCGGGGGAAATATTGAGATGTCCGATTTTCTCAGGTAATTCTTTTATATTTTTAATTTCAATCACTTGCATTTGCATCTCCTTTTTCCTATGAGTCCGGTGCAAAAATATGTTTGTCAAATCAGAGGGTTTTGATTCCCTTTTGCAAAGGGCAGGGGGATTTCTTTTCAACTGTCAGAAAATCCCCCTTTTAAAAAAGGAAAACCGTCTGATTTATCTCAGCTTCGCTGTTTTCTGCAAAGCATAAACCGCTTCCGGCATTCCAATGCGCTGATCATTGTTGACATCCGCATCTGTGTAAATGTTTTCCACTGTAATGCCGGACATGATCCGCAAAGCCAGAATCGCATCTTCCAGATTGACTTTTCCGTTATGGTTTATGTCTGCCCGGTAATCAATGGCATTCCATGTTACTCCGTATTCCTCACCGCCTTTGAATGCAGGCGCGGCAATGGGACTGCCGTTTTCCAGATCCATGTAATTGGGCACTGGCATGGTGCTTTCCGCTGACAGACTGGAATCCCAGAGCCGGAAGGTGATGGCATTGCCGTCTGTGAATCCGTTGCCGGTTCCGTCATCCTGTGAACAGGTGACAATCAGGGGTGTGGTGTATGAAATTTCGCTTTCCACCACAACGGCTCCCACGCATTTGCTTCCGTCATACACAGCAATTTCATCCCCAATGGAAACCGAAGCGTTTACGCCAGCAATATAAAGATTCATGCGGTTAAAGGGGTTTCCTGTCCATACAGGAGTGAAATGGCTTGTGGCTGCGCGGACTTCCCGGCTTTCCTCAGTCCTGCCTGCGGGTACTCCGGATTCGTACAGAACCAGCACAGCGTCTTTGTTCACTTTGATTTCATAGCCTTTTCCCGCAGTAAGATTGCCAATGCGGTTTGTCCAGTTGCCGAAGACCTTGAGGATGGAATTGCCGGTTTCGTCAATCATTTTTTCCAGAACCCCTGCATTGATGAGTGTCTGCACTGCGGACATGGCATTCTGGGAATTGCTGAAGGGATAACTGACAATATTCCAGCCTGCGATCAGGGGAATGCTGATCGACTGGGTGGAAGCATACATGTTGCTCAGGGCCGGGGCAGAGTTTGCGCCGGTAATGAGCAGTTGGGAACCGTTGTTGAGTTTGATTTTGTAGCCTTCTTCCGGGTCATAATTGCCGATGGTGTTCGTCCAGTTGCCGAATGCGTTGATGATGGTGTCCCCGCTTTCGCTGATGACTTTGTTTAAGGTTCCGTTGGTGATAAGGGGCTGCACCACGCTGAGCATGTCGGTGTTCTGGGGTACGATATAGGAAGACATGATGTTCCAGCCTTTGTTCAGGGAAAGGGTCTGCTGACTGCTGCCCCCACTGGAAAGTGCGACACCGTAATCTCCCATGCCTTCAAATACCGGCGCGGCTATTGGATTTCCGGTGGTGATGTCCTTGAATGCGGGTGTGACAAGTGTGATTTCCTGTCCTGCGCTCACATCCCAATATCTGAAGGTGATGGAATGGCCGTCTGTGAAGCCTTTGCCGGAGCCGTCATCCTGTGAGGTTTTGATGATCAGGATTTTTTCATAGGAAACTGTTCCGTCCACAATTCCCATGCCCACGCATTTGCTGCCGTCAAAGATGGCGATTTCATCCCCGATGGAAAGGGGGATACTGTTCAGGGTGGCTCCGACAACGTATAAATTCATGCGGTTGTAAGGGTTGCCTGTCCAAATTGGGGTGAAATGCTGCCCGGCTTTGGGGGCCTGTGTGAGGGTGATTTCTTTGGGGCTGTTTGCCGCGCCCGGAGCAGTGATGCGGATTTTTCCGGTGCGCTGGTCGCCGGGGTTGGAAAGGTAAGTGGCAGTAAGGGTTCCGGGTGCGGACCCGGATGCAGGGGAAATGGAGAACCAGGGTTCGTTTTCTTCGGCTGTCCATGTGAGGGAGCCGGTTCCCGCGTTGGTAATACTCAGCACTTCCGTTCCAGAATTATTTGTTATATTAGGATGATCAGGTGTGGAAAGAAGTACAGGTTTATTATATAGGGGATGATAATGAAGAATCGCACTGTTTTGACTCACAGCATAAACATTGTTTTCTGAAAATCCCCATACACCATCAAGCCAGCTAGTTATCCCACTCGTCATTGGTATCCAATTAATACCATTATAATAAATAATGGTACCTTCACTACCTACTGAAAAAATATTATTTTCGTTACTCCCCCATATGCTTGTCAGGTATTTGTCAGTTACTTTGGGTAACTGTCTCCACTGATTTCCGTCATAGTGGTACATTGTTCCAAGACTGCCAACTGCAAAGATGTTGTCATCAGAACTGCCCCATACATCAAAAAATCTGCTTGGATAAATATCTATCATTGTTGTCCATTTGATACCGTCATAGTGGAGTATCTCATTTGATGCTGCAATGAAAACATTATCTCCAGAAGTTCCCCATACACTATGAAGATAATTTGTATATTCAGTATGCATTTGTGACCATTGGTTGCCATCATAGTGGAGAATAGTACCATTACGGCCTACTGCAAAAACATCATTTGCAGCACTCCCCCATATTTTAAAAAGATCTTCAGTTGTTCCGCTTACCATTTGTGACCATTGATATCCATTATAATGGTAGATAGAACCCTGACCTCCCACTATAAAAATATCATTTGCTGAACTTCCCCATATGCCACTTAATGACCAAAAAGATGTTATTTCTTTTTCCGTCCAGTGAGTTCCATCATAGTGAAGAATATATCTGCCATCTATAGCGTATATATCATTTGCTGAACTTCCCCATATATCTACAAAAAAGAAGTGGTTTTCATCTATTATTTCTGTACATTTAATACCATCAAAATTGAGAAAAGTACTATAATTACCGACAATAAAAAATTTATCTTTTGAGATGATCCATCCAGTTGTAAAATATGGTAGAGAGAAAGGATATAGCTTTGTTACTACTGTCCACTGATTGCCATCATAATGATAAATACAGCCTTCGCTACTCATGTCTAAGGCATAGACATCATTGCTTGAGTTTCCAAAAATATCGGTTATGCTCGATGATAATTGACGTATCCAGTTACTGCCATCATAGTGATATATTCCATCCCATCCACAAACAAAAATATCATTTGCTGAACTTCCCCATATGCCAAAAAAATTTTCTTCGGATGGTTTGTTCGGTATTTCTGTCCAGTTATTGCCATCATAATGCAAAATAACTCCATATGTGTCAAAAGGACCAATCCAACCTACAGCAAAAACATTACTACCGGAACTTCCCCATACATCTTCAAGATAAAAAGAATTATCAATTCCACTTTTCATTTCTGACCATTTACTGCCATCATAATGGAGAATCACACCATTACCTACAGCAAAAATATCATTTTCAGAAATCCCCATTATATTTTTTAAATCAGCCAAAACACCACTTTGCATTTCTGACCAGATACTACCATCATAGTGCAGAATTGTTCCTTTATCGCCCACAGCATAAACACTATTTTCTGAAGTTCCCCATATTCCGTTGAGACGGCTATCTGTTCCGCTTATCATTTCAGAACTGATAGTTCCATCATAATGAAGTATTATACCATTATTTCCAACAACAAAAATATCATTTTCTGCGCTTCCCCAAACACCATAAAAATTTTGCCCTTTTCCCGGTGAAGTTGGATATTCCCAATGCCAATCAGCAAATTCATTAACTATAAAATTAAACATTTTTGAAGCTGTATTACCAGATTCATCTTTAACAGTTATTGTAATATGTGTATTTCCAGTTGCACCACTGCCAGGTAAAATTTTCAAAACTCGTTCCTCTCCAGAACCGCTAACAACAATGTTTTCAAGCGGAGCAAGCATCAGGTTTACCGGGGATACTGTCAAATCAAGATCATCCAATGGTGTGAAATCATCATTTATTGTAAAAGGAATCATGATTTCGATACCTTTTTGCGTAGTCTGCTCAGGAATGTCGGAGATGGTCGGCGGATTGTCCGTGACATTGGTTTCAATCAGGGCAACTTCGGGATCACCGTACAGGCAGAAATCGGTGAAGTTCATCCATCTTGGGCCGCTATTGGCAGCAAGAGTCTGTTTCATATCATACAGGGCATAGCCTGCTTTCATGTTTTTTGTAATTATCCTCTGGGCATATTCATAACCCATACCCGGACAGGAACTTGAACCGTTATAAGTTGTTTCACCTCCACCCCATGAAACGCGGGTTGCCCCCACTGTGGCAATTGCACCGTTTTTGAGCAAAGAGTAAGAAAGGTTATTGACTGTTTCAGGATGAGAAGTAAGGCATGAAGCCTGAAAGGTGAAACTCGGATGATTGTTATTGAGATTTGCTGCATTGGAAGAAGTCATAATCCCCGAAGCAGAATCCATCCATCCGTGAGTAAACCATATGACAGCCCCGAAATTTGAATTTTTCCAAACTGTTGTAACATTGCTGACATCACATGGCACTGTCTCTGTATCAGGCGGAATAGGAATGCCTGCATTGTTGTCATACTGATTGAAATTGTCATAAATACGATGAAAACCCCATCCTTTGGGTACAATGATGTCATTTCTGATTTGTTCACCCAAGTAAAAAGAGGGATCGGTTTTAAAAACCGGTTCCATAGGCAGCAGAACTTTTTTCCGCCATTCCTGATTTGTTTCATTCTGATAAGCAATTGTTTTGGCTAAAATACTGTCCAAATCTGCAGAATTTCCATAATACGGAATCCTGCCCACAATGACTTCTGAAATTCTGTCTACACCGCCCGGCCCAAAATCATTATCCTCTTCTCCAAATCTGCCGTCTCCGTCCAAATCCCAGTTCCCGGTCAAATCGGCATAATAATAATCCGAAGGAGAATCTTTATACTGAGTATAATATGTTGCATTGTTTCTCGGCCAGAGCATTTTCATCGGCACATCGCCGGTTGAGGGGTTCGGATTGCCGATGAGCAGCACATATTCAATATTCATCACTTCGTAATTGGCAATCAGCCAGTTGCGGATATTTTCTGCTGCCGTGTCTCCGCTTCCGCCGCCCCAGATATTTTCCGTAATCACCCGCACCGCATAGCCCCGGTTTTCCTTGTGCTGCACAAAATTTGCCATCTGTGCCGAAGCCGAGCGGATCGCATTTGTGGTGATGATGACATAACTGCTTTTTTCCTGTATGGAACTTTTCCGGGTTGGTGCGGTGGGATAATCCTCTGCCACCTGATCAAAATTCACCACCATGTTTTTCACCCGGTCTTTTCTCATTCCGCTGAAGGTCTGCGCAGTTCTGCGGCCATAAACGGATTTATGTTCAAATGTCAGCACTGCCTGGGAACTTTCCAGAGTAAAAAGCCCTTTGGTGACAGGGTTCCAGTGATACAGGGCAATGGGAATGTCCGCCAACTGCCATTCCCAAAATGCCCCGGTGCTGATGCTTCCCACAATGCTGTAGGGAAAACGGATGCTGGTATTGTAAACAGCCTCATTTTCACCGCTGGCATTGAGTGGGGGCAGATCGGAAATCACCTGGGGCACAGGCATGGGCCGGATTTCCCATGCTTCGGTACTCTGCACAGCCGCTGATGTCACGGCTGCCCGTTCCACATTCACCTGAAGGGTGGAAAGATCCGCACCCGGCGGCAGCAATGCCTTGACCACCAGATAGGGAATGGCCGGTTCGCCGGGCTGGCTGAGGTACTGAATGCCTTCCCCGGTAAATTGGGCAAAACCGTCTGCATCTTTGGTAACGGTTACGTTTACACGCGGCAGGTCAATGGTAATCTGATCGGCCAGCGCATTGTGTGCAAAAATCCCAAAAACGGCAGCCAGAACTGCCAGAACCTTTAGCGCATAATTCATCTTTTTCATGGTGTTTCTCCTTTTTGTTTTGCCTGATTAATATGTATGTGTTCAAAATCCATAACAATTTCTGCAGGGTGGGTGAAGCGGCAGCGGAACCCGCCATTTCGGGGGAATTGCGGCATCCCAACGGCGGGTTACGCTCCGCTTCACCCGCCCTACGAATTCTTTTCATCGGAACGGTGGGCAACGCTCCTGTTATTGAGCCTGCCGAAATGCGCTTTTGCCCTCCCTGCCTGTTTGCATTTTATTCTGGAAGTGCCAAAACAGAATATCCGGCACATCATACCAGATGGTTTTGCAAAAAGTCAACAAATCCCGCTGGGGATGGCATTCTCGTTCACACGCTTCGCGTCAATGCAGGAAAGCCCTGAAATGCCTTTTCCTTAGGTGATTTCCATTAATGATTATACCGTTTTTAGTAGGTGGGCACGGCTTTTTGTGCCCGCCGTCCTGCTGAAACGGCGGGCACAAAAAGCCGTGCCCGCCCTGCAATGATGGTACATTTTTTCATGGAAATCGCCTTAACTTAATGGCAAAGGAGTCCCGGACTGAAAGTCTGGGACACTGAAACAGTCCGGAAAATCCGGCCAAAATTCCGTTTCACTTCATTTCGGCACTCCGGAAATTCCTTAACTTAATGGCATTGGCGCGAAACGCGGGAACGAGAAACGAGGACTTTCCTGGCAGAAAAGACGGAAATGGGAATCGTATTTTGAAAAAGTGCCAACCTGATAACTGATGTTACGCCGGATCGTCATACCGGCGAAAACCGGTATCCGGAAGCCGTTGAAAATACCGGATTCCGGCTTTTGCCGGAATGACGGTCAAAGAGAATAACTGCCTGATTTTTGGAAAGGCTGCGTAACATCAGCTCTTAATTAGCATTGACAGGAAACCGGGAGCAGTACAGCATAATTTTATCAGCATGAAAAGTCCCACTGCTGACATTTCAGAAGAGGAGTTGCTGAGAGCCACATTATTTGCTCAAAGCCGCATAAATTCCGCCCCAGTTGGCATCAGGCGGATTTTCACGGAAATTTCTGCAGCGTTCAAGCATGGTCCGGCCCGGAACATCATCCGGTCTCAGCTTCAGGGCATTTTCAAAATATTCAATTGCAGAGTCCCATTTCATTGCCCGGTAGGCTGCAAGACCGTCTGCATAAAAAGCCAGTGTTTTTTTCAGGTTTTCATCAGCATCTTCCGTATATCCCAGCACTTCATAAACTCTCAGCGCCTCTTTTTTCCCCACCAGACTGACCATATCCAGTTCCCTGGTCAGAATTTCCTCGCCCGCTCCGCTGTATGTAAACTGACTGATAAGTGTGTAAGTGCCATACACCTTGTTCATTCCCTCCAGCCGGGCCGCAGTGTTGACTGTATCTCCGATCATTGTGTAATCCATACGGTTTTTAGATCCCATATTTCCCACCACAGCCATACCTGTATTCATGCCGATGCGCATTTTCAGTTCCGGTCTCTGATCCTCTCTCCATTTTTTCCGGAGAACAGCGAGGCGTTTCTGCATGTCAATACCGGCTCTGCAGGCCACTTCTGCGTGGTTTTCAAGCTGATTGGGAGCGCCGAAAAACGCGATGATGGCATCCCCCTCAAATTTGTCCACAGTGCCTTCATATTTCAGGATAATGTCTGTCATTTCCGTAAGAAATTCATTGAGCAGATCCCGGATTTCCGGGGGACTCAGTTTTTCGGAAATGCTGGTAAAACCCTGCACATCTGAAAAAAATGCTGTGATATGACGCTCTTCCCCGCCAAGTTGCAGATTTTCCGGTGATTCAATGAGTTTTCTGACCACAGAAGGAGCCAGATACTGGGAAAAAGCATCTCTGATAAATTTTTTCTGCCGGGATTCCATGAAAAAACGGTATACGGTTATGCCTGTGTACAATATCAGCATGACCGAAAGCGGATAGATCAGGGTTATAATCAGACCCGAAGCGGAAAACATATATTGTGCCAGCATGATATATCCGGAAAACAGAGCAGAAGCAGTGACAGTGCCCGCGCCAACTCCCATCCGGGGAAGCAGTATTCCCAGCAGCAGCCCGGAAAAGACAATCCCTGCAATATCAAACAGAGGGATCCAATAAGGTTTTTTCAGAAAATCCTTTGTAAGAATATTGTCCACCGCATTGGCGTGTATTTCAAGTCCGGGAAAGATATTTTCAAAAGGAACCACCCGCATATCGTATATGCCGATGGCCGTTACTCCGACCATGACGATTTTATCCCGGAACATTTCAGGCGGAACACGGTCATGCAGAATATCTGTTACAGAAATATGGGGAAATGTGCCTTCACCCCCCCTGTAATTGATGAACATTCTTCCCTCGCTGTCTGTGGGAACTGACGTAGTGCCAACCCTTACAGACCGGACACCGCTGCTGTCAGCAGATATTCCCGCGGGAGCATCCAGCCACGCACCCGCAGTCATCAGAGACAAAGGCGCGTAAAAATTATCCCTGAATCTGACTGCAAGGGGAATGAAGCGTATAACGCCATCCTGATCCGGTTCCATGTTGAAATGACCGGAATACCGGGATGATTCTGAAATAATTTTGATATTGGACTGGGGCAGAATTCCTTCAATCATGTGGCCGCCCTTAAAATCAGCGGATATTTTTCTGATTTTGTATTCTGATCCTGCAATATTTTCCTGCTGAATGATGAAATCTTCTTCCTCTGGATATTCAGAAGGGGAAAGTCCGGTATGGAAAAAATAGCCCAGAACTATTTTTGCCTTTGCATTCCGGATGGCATCAGCGAGTATCCTGTCCTGATTGGCCTCATTTTTCAGTTTTTCCATGAAGTTTTCTGTCTCAGGAAGCAAAATGCCGGATGATTTCAGATGCTGTCCCATTTTTTCAAGTGTTTCTATGATGTTCTGATCATTTCTGTCTGCTTCCAGAAAACCGATATCAAATGCTATCACCTTTGCACCCGCATCAGAAAGCCGGGTAATCAGATCAGCAAATTTGGCTCTGGGCCAGATCCATTTGCCCTGTTCACTGATGCTTTTTTCATCCACGACAGCCAGAACTATATTGCCGCCCGTATTTTTCTCTCCCCGGAAATGAAACCGGAGATCAAGGGTTTCCAGTTCAATTCGGTGCAGAAAGGGAATCTGCAGCAGAAAAACAAAAACAACAGCAATAATTGCAATGAGGGAAATTGTCAGGGGATGGATTGTCAGTTTTTTTTTCATAATGAAGCCTCCGGATATCTGGTGGGTTAAGAGTGGTATTGGCAATCTTTGCATCTTCGCGGCAAACTGAAATAAACGGACAGGCTCATTGCTCTGTCAGATGAATTTTTTAATACACAGTAAAACCGGCATCCTGCCGGTTTCCGGGGCGGCAGGGATGCCTCCCCTACGATGCAGAATATGTGAAAGGACTTTTTCTCACTGCGCCAGCAGCAGTTCTTTGTATTTTCCCCTGGCAGACTCCACCAGAGAACGGTACGCAGGGCTGTCTTTGTATTTACGGATAAAATCTTCCAAAGTTTTCAGTTCCGGATTGCTGAGAATAGCGTCCAGTTCACTGCGGACAGTTGAAAAATCGCTGACACGGTTTTCTTCAGTCCGGGGAAAAATTTTTTCCTGCCCTGAGACAGTGTTTTCCTCTTTTTCCTGTAGGGGATCAGTTATATTTTTCGGGGATTGGACAGTTTTTTGGGGGATTTGGGAAGATGGCGGAGAATCTGACTCTGCCATTTCAGCGGCTTTGTCCAGATAAGACTGCAGTTTGGGGATATTAACGGGAATCTGTCTGGTGTATTTTTTGCTGATCCATCCCCGGTCAGTCCGTATCCAGTCCGTATTTTCTTCCAAAGCACAGACACGATCCCCGCTCTGATAATTTCCTGTACGTTTGCCGGATACAGAACCGCTTTTCCGGATATTAAGGGAATCTGCTGTTATCAGATAACAGTGTTTTCCCATGCCTGAATATTTTTCAGTAAACTCAAGCAGTCTGTCAGGATCAGGCGGCTTCCCAATGCTGCTGAAATCCTTCTGCAACATTGCTTCAAACACGGCCTGAACTTCAGAGGCATAATATCCTTTGGGAAACTGTGAAAAAAATGCTTCAAAGTTCTGAACCGGTGTTTTCTCTCCTGAGCGGATGATGTTTTGGTACATGCGGTATTCTGCCACCAAATCGGCAAACCGCTTTTTTTTGTGCGTATTTTTCACAGAAATGTCATCTGTTTTGAAAACAGCACCTTTTTCCAGCAGAAGTTTGAATGAAGCAAAATTTCCGCTTTCAAATGCGTGCATTATGGCGGTTTTTCCCTCTCTGTCCTTTTCTTCCGGATCAGCACCCTGTTCCAGCAGACTGGCAATGATTTCCGTCTGATTTGCGCTGGCTGCCTGCATCAGCGCTGTAATGCCTTTTTCATCCTCAGCATCTGTCCCGGCTTCCTTTTCCGTGATTACAGCAGACTGTTTTGCATCATCTGTATCCGGAATCTTATGCAGTCCCGCGCATCCTGAGTAAAACAGACATATTGCAAGAAGTGAAAAAAATCTGATTGCATACATTGTTATTTTACCTTTCTGTCTTTTTTTTGGGTTCGGTTCTCCGCTGATTTGATCCGATCAGATTTGACAACTTCTGAAAAGTTGTCAAATCATGCACAGGTGCATATTGCATCAGATCAATGGCGAATTGGTAAGTAGGGTTCCATAAATTTTCGGGTATAAAATTTTCTCCCCTCCCTTGAGGGAGGGGCAGGGGGAGGGTGAATTCCGTTTTTTTATACCCAAAAACTTTCGTTGACCTACTTATAACAGAATATCCTTTCACAGCCCGCATGGCAGAGTCATAGCACCTGCAGGTTGATGGCTTCCCACAAATCCGAAGGTTCAGAGGCAGAGCTTCCCACAGAACAGCCATCAAGACTGAGAACCGGAACCGCGCCCATAAGAGAATTGGTCAGCAGAACCTGATTGGCTTTGATTAACCCGTCCGGAGTGACAGATTTTCTGACCACCTGCCAGCCTTTGCGGGTAAACCATTCACAGACCTCCCGTTCCATAATACCGGGCAGCACATGGGGAGAATCCGGAATAATCACAGTATGATCTCCCATAATCAGCAGAATATTGGCCGAATTGCTTTCTGATATGCTTCCGTCCGGATTCAGGATCAGAGCCTCATCCGCCCCCTGCTCCGCGGCCCATTCACCGGCACGGATATAATAGAGATAATTCAAAGTTTTGTAATCTGCCAGAGGGCTCTGCCTGGGATGGGGATAGATCAGCAGTTTCAGGCCGTTTGTCTTTTTTTCTGCAAGACGGTGTGTATAGGAGCGAGCCTGCACCAGCAGGGTGTGATTGTAAGGGGGAATATTCCGGTCGCCTTTGGCAGCAATGATTTTGACTGCGGCCACGGTATTTTCCAGACCGCTGGCCTCAAGCACCTGCCGGATGATCTCATCCCAGCTCAGATCAGGCGGTTCTCCGGGAAGAAATTCCTTCCATGTCCGCACAAATCGCTGCATATGCTCGTCCAGATACCGGCATACACCTTTTTCTGCACGGATGGTTTCAAAAAAACCGTATCCGTACTGAAAACCCGGATGGGATACAGGAATCACAGCGTCTTTAACAGACCTGATAAGTCCGTTGATCCAGACATGGGCTTCGGGTTTGGCTGCGGGAATTTTCTCAGATTTTTTTTTCTTTCCGCTGAATACAGTCATCAGAGTCTGTCCTTTGTGAAGGGTTTCCTCATATTCATCCGCAGGATCAGAATCAAAAACAATTCCTCCGCCTACGGGAAAAATGATATTTCCATGATAAACTGTTGCTGTGCGGATGGCAATGGAAAGATCCATGGTATCGTGAAAACTGATGTATCCTATGGAACCGGTATAAATGTGCCTGCGCCGGGGTTCCATTTCATCAATGATTTCCATAGACCGGATTTTTGGGCATCCGGTGATGGAGCCTCCGGGAAATGCGGCCCGGATCAGATCCGTGCTGTCTTTGTCCGCATCCAGTTCGCCCTCTGCCACAGATACCAGATGAAATACATTTTTATATTTTTCCAGATGTTTGTGTTCAGTCACACGAACCGATCCCGGTCTACAGACCTTTCCGATGTCATTGCGCAGCAGATCCACAATCATGGAAAGTTCTGCATCGTCTTTGGGAGATTCCAGAAGTTCCCGTGCCAGTTTTTCATCTTCCTCCTGTGTTTTTCCCCTGGGCCTGGTTCCCTTGATGGGCCGGGTTTCCACCTGCCTGCCTTTCTGAAGAATAAACCGCTCCGGTGATGTGGAGACAATCTGATGATCACCTGCGTTGATATATGCGAAAAAAGGAGCGGGATTGGCTGCCCAAAGCTCCCGGAACAGCGTGAAGGTATCCCCGGAGAAACCCATGCGGAAACGCTGGGACATATTGACCTGATACACATGACCGGCTGCAATGTATTCCCGGATCTGCCCGATGGCCTCCATATAACGGGATCTGGTGAAATCAGACTGAAAACCTGTAGTATCTCCGCTGAAGGGTTTGGGTTCGGGACATGGGCTGCTGAGCATCTGACGGAACTCATCCAGCGTTTTCTCTACAGAATCCTTTCCGGCAAATTCCGGTATGCAGATTCGCGCTGTACTGTCCGTTATATCCTGAATCAGCACAAGAGATGGCGCATAAAAGCGGATATGGGGCAGACAGAGATCATCCACTGATGTCCGGGGCAGTTTTTCCAGAACATCTTTCAGATCATAGGCCAGATACCCCATGAGTCCTGAGGCTATGGGCGCGGGGAAATCCCCATGTTTCAGATCAAAGGTTTGCAGAATTCCGCGAAGGGTGTCAAAAGGATCTGCACTGAAGCGGAGTGATGTGTGCGGGGTTTCCAACAGCATTTTGTTCCCCCGTCCGGAAAAACTCAGCCAGGGCATGATGCCCAGAATATGACAGCGGGCGCAGTCTGATTCCCCTCCGCTCATAAGCAGCACAGTTCCGGGCATATGTGCAAATCTGGAGGCCAGATCAATGACGGGTTCGCTTAGAATGAAGGGTTCGGTATGAACCCCTGTAAGTTCTCCCGCAATTCTTTTAATTTCTTCCATAGGCAAATCTGCTCCTGAGCGGTCCGAGTTTCAGAAAATTTTCCACCATCACAAATCCGTGTTCTGTCAGAAAACTTTCCGGATGGAACTGCACTCCGTGAAGGGGATATTTGGTATGGGAAAGTCCCATAATAACGCCATCCGTGCTGAAGGCAGTGGCAGTCAGTTCTCCGTTCCCCCGCAGTTGCACTGCCAGAGAATGATAACGGGCCGCAAGGAAAGGGGAATTCACTGAAGCAAACAATCCCTCGTTCCTGTGCATGATCTGACTGGTTTTCCCGTGCATGGGAACCGGTGCGCGCACGGTTTTCCCGCCAAAAGCCTCATTTATGCACTGCATTCCCAGACATACGCCCATAATGGGTGTTTTTCTGTAAAAAGCCTGAATTATGGGAATGGAAATGCCTGCATGTGCAGGATCCTTCGGCCCCGGACTGATAAGAATATAGTCGGGACTGAACTCATCTGTCTCTTCCAGACTGATCTTATCACTGCGGCAGACCCGGATGTCAAGTTCATACTGACGGAACATCTGAACCAGATTATACGTGAAAGAATCGTAATTATCAATAACAAGAAGTGTGTCAGCCATTTTTTTCATTTAAAGTCCCCCCAAAAATAAAAAAAGCCACCCAGTGAGTCTGGGTGGCTTTGCCTGTTTCATAACTCAGAAAATTTTTTCCTGATCGGTTTTTTTATTCCGAATAATCCAAAAAAGATATTTGGTCAAGAAAAAGATTTGTATGTGAACTGCCAATGAAAATATTTACAGGTCTTCCATTGGGAAAGGATTTGTCTTATTCTTTTCTTTATCGCGCATTGTCAGGATTGCTTTATATGAAATCTGAAAAATAATTGCATATCAAACTTTTTGAGACTTTGTGCCTTTGCGTCTTTGTGGCAGATTAAAAACATCATCATTTAAGGAGATGTCTGATGCAAAAAACATATCAAAATATATATGACATCAGCGTGATTCTTGGGGAACAGTCTCCGGATTGGCCGGGCGATCCGCCTTTCCGCAGAGAAATCATCTGCCGGATTGGTGCAGACAGTCCCTTTGAGCTTTCCGGGCTGGGCCTGAGCGCACATTCCGGTACGCATATTGATATGCCGTCCCATTTTATACCGGGCGGAAAAACTTTGGATGATTATGCAGTCAGTGATTTTATCCTTCCTGCGCAGGTTGCGGAAATCAAAGACAGCATATCAGTCAAAGCCGGTGACATAGCGCATTTGGACATTTCCCCCGGTTCTGCGCTTCTTTTCAAAACATCCAATTCTGCAGGCGGTCTGTGTGTCAGCAGGATATTTTCTGAAAATTATGTGCATCTGTCACCGGAAGCAGCAAATATCTGTATTGAAAAAAAGATCCGTCTGGCAGGCATTGATTATATTTCCATTGAAAAATACGGGGATGAAGACTGTCCTGTTCACAGAAAACTGCTGGGAAATGACATTCTCATTCTGGAAGGTATCAATCTGAGGGATGTTCCGCCGGGAAATTACACCCTTTTCTGTTTTCCCCTGAGAATAAAAAAAGGAGAAGCCTCACCGGTTCGGGCTGTGCTGCTGGAATGATATTGGTCAATTGTGCCGGTTCGGTCGGCAGGATGCCGCCCCAACGATACAAAATATGTGAAAGAACTTTTTTGACAGACCACTTATACCATTACTCAGAAAATTTGATGGTACAGCCACGAATTTCACGAATGACACGAATTATGTTTTGTGCATTCGTGCAGATTCGTGTTATTTGTGGCTGTTTAAACAATATCTATACTTAAAAAATTTTTATAAAATGCTGAAACAAGCATCTCGAATGCGGTATTTTACAACCGAAATGTTTCAGGTAATGGTATAGCATATGGTTTTGTATTCCGGACTTACCACTGCCTGAACATAAAAAAGCCGGACTGCCCCTAACTGGCAGCCCGGCTGTCTTTGTCAGACCCGCGGCTTTCCGCGCCTGCATTTCGGCAGGTTTGGCTTTTTCAGTGGATGAGGATGGGGACTTCCGGAAAACAATTTTCACAGGGCAGCGGAAACAGTAAGTTCAGAAATCCGCCATCAGCCTGTTTTCTTTTACATTGCTTTGAATATGGCAACAATAAGGCGATTTCCATGAAAAAATGTACCATATTGTAGGGTGGGCACGGCTTTTTGTGCCCACTGTTTCAGCAGGACGGCGGGCACAAAAAGCCGTGCCCGCCCTACGAAAAACGGTATAATCTTTAATGGAAATCACCTAAGTTTTTTTCCGGAAGACCGCTCATAATCTAAGGTGGGAAAGCCTCCCGAAGGACTGTCAGAATTTTCGGGAGGCTTTATATGGGAAATTTTAATATATCCTTATGTTCTTTTGTCTGCATGGAATTCCCTATATAAAAAAATACGGTAAATGTCAAAAAAATCAGTAAAAAATATTGCCGATAAAAAATTCAGGTGGAAAGGGCAGCGACATTTATCCATTCTTTGCAGAGGATGGCAGAAATTTTATACAATTATCTGAAAATAATAATTAATAATCCTTCAGAAAAAGAAAAAACATGGACGTATCCCGGACTCATGCCATAATTCTCTTGAAAATAGGACAGAATAAGGGTATGATTTCCTTTTGACATATGCAGCTACCTGATTTTTGCAGGCAGTATGCCTGAACCGCATTATTTTTATATGCGTTAATGCAGAAGAATTTCGGAAAAAACTTTAAAAGACAGCCATGCCAGTTTACGAATACAGCGGATTGAATCTCAAAGGAAAGTCGGTTTCCGGCATTATTGACGCTGAAAGTGCTTTTGCAGCGCGGCAGAAACTTAGATCTTCGAAGATTTTCCCCACAGATATTAAAGAAACCCAGGATGCCCCGGCGCGGAAATCTGTGCGTTTTTCCGGATTTTCCCGCTCATTCACCCGTGTCCGGCCTGCGGAGGTGGCTCTGATGACCCGGCAGTTGTCCACACTGACCGGCGCGGGCTTTCCCCTGGTTTCCGCCCTGGATACCCTGATTCCCTATACCAAACCCCAGGGATTCAAAAGGGTGATGGCCCAGATCAAGGATACCATTGTGGAGGGCAATACCTTTGCTGCGGCTTTGGCCAAATTTCCGGGTGTATTTTCCTCTCTTTTCATCAATATGGTCAGAGCCGGGGAATCTTCCGGAACTCTGGAAATTGTGCTGGATCGGCTGGCCGACATTACGGAAAAACAGCAGGCACTCCGAAGCCGGATTCGCTCAGCTCTGGCCTATCCGGTGCTGATGGCCGTGATCGGTGTGCTGGTGCTGTTTTTTCTGCTGACCTTTATTGTTCCCAGCATTGCCACGATTTTTTCCGATATGGACAAGGCCCTTCCCGCTCCCACCCGTTTTCTCATTGCCATCAGCGAATTTTTCAAGACCTACTGGTGGGCATTTCTTTTGGGGATTGCCGGATTTTTTATCGGGCTGGGCCAGTTCAGAAAAACGGAAAAAGGCAGGTATCAGTGGGATCGTCTGATGCTGCAACTGCCCCTTGCAGGCGGGCTGATCAGAAAACTGGCTGTGGCCCGTTTTGCCCGTACCCTGGGTTCTCTGCTTGAAAACGGCGTGACCATGCTCAATGCCCTGGATATTGTCAGAAACATTGTGGGCAATGTGCTGCTGAGTGATGCCATCAGCAAGGCATCCGAAGATGTGGGCAAAGGACAGGGTCTGGGCATTTCCTTATCCGAAACCGATGTCTTTCCCCCGCTTTCCATTCAGATGATACTGGTGGGAGAACAGAGCGGGGAACTGGAGCCCATGCTCAACAAAGTTGCAGATGTGTATGAAAACGAAGTGGAAACAGCAGTGGTGGGCATGACTGCGCTGCTGGAACCCATGATGATTCTGGTGATGGCAGCTATTGTCGGGTTTATTGTGCTGTCCATATGCCTTCCCATATTTGAAATGAATGAACTGATAAAGTAATGGTGAATGATGAATTATGAATGGTGAATGGTGAATTATGAATGGTGAATGATGTAATTATGAATTGATAATTTTTCATTAAACATTCACCATTGAGCATTAAACATTTTTTTAAACGGAGGAAAAAAATGAAAAGAAGACTGCTGATGCGAACTTTGGACAAGCAGGGTTTCACCCTGATTGAACTTATGGTGGTTATCGTGATTCTGGGCATTCTTGCAGGGCTGATCGTGCCGCGGATTATGGAACGGCCGGATCAGGCCAAACAGATGAAGGCCACAACCCAGATCGCCAGTCTGGAAACCGCTCTGAAACTGTATAAACTGGATAACGGATCATATCCCACCACAGAACAGGGACTGCTCGCTCTGGTGGAGCAGCCATCCACCGGTTCCTCTGCCCAGAACTGGCGCAAGGGCGGTTATCTGGAAAAAAACAAAGTACCCAAAGATCCCTGGGGTTTTGAATATGTGTATCTCAGCCCTGGAATGCACGGGGATTTTGACATCATCTGCTATGGTGCGGACGGCGTTCCCGAAGGCGAGGATGCCAACAAGGATATCAACAGTTGGGAAATAGATTAAATCTTTTGTTCCGAAGAAATTCTTCACACGGTTTTTCCCGCGGCTATACCCTTATTGAACTGATTGTCGTCATTGCCCTGATCGGGGTCATGCTTTCCTTTGCCCTTCCCCGTTTTCAGGGATCAGTTCTGACAGACGGAACCCGGAAACTGACCCGCAGGATCATCATGCAGGTGCAGCAGCTCAGGCAGAATGCCATCCGAAGCCGGACCATGCACACCCTGCATATCAGTCCGGACAGCAGAAAAATGTGGATCACAAATGATACCATGTCTGAAGAGGATGCCGGGGCAGCAGCCGAGGGCGGAGATGAATTTCCGGAGGATACGGATGTCAGCGATGTGGAATATCCGGACGGTGAAAGGGTTTCCTACGGAGAGGCCCTCATCCGCTTTTCCCCAAAAGGATATTCGGACAAGGTGATCATTCATCTGGAAAACAGTGACGGGGACATAAAATCTCTGCTGATAGAACCTTTTCTTCCCAATATAGCGATATATGATGAATATAAGGGATTTGAAGACTGAATACAAAGGGTTTACCCTGCTGGAGGTTATGGCTGCGGTTTCCATTATGGCAATTGTGCTTACTGCCGTATACCGTCTGCACTCCCAGACCATTTCCATGAGCGGTTCTGTCAGATTTTACACCAATGCGCCGCTGCTGGCCCAGCGCACAATGGCTGAACTGGAAACAAAACCCGATGAGTTCCAGGGAAATTCTTCCGGAGATTACGGAGATGAATTTCCCGGTTATGCCTGGACTGTTGAAGTGGAGGATGTGGAATCCGAGGAACTGGGCGAAGCTGCCAAAGACCTCAAGCGCATTGATGTGAGAGTCACTCTCAATGAGGGGGAATTCAATTACAGTTTCCGGACATACCGGCTTATGCCGGAAGACAAATAAGGACAGGGAGATGAAAAAGGGAGTATGCTGCAAATGTTTCCGGAAATCCTGCCAAAGCGGTTTCACCCTGTTTGAGATTCTGATTTCCATTTTTATTTTTGCCATTGTGGTGACAACCATTTTCGGATCTTATCAGGCTGTATTTTCAAAAGCAGGAGCCATTCAGGAAGGCATTGATGTCTGTGATATGATGAACAACTGCCTGGGACGGATGACCGAGGATCTGAAATCCGCATATGTTGATCTTCCTCCCGGATATGCCAAACCGAAATTTGATTCTGACCCTGATCCCTGGCGCATGGTTGGAGACACATTCTATACCGGAAGCGGAAGTTTTTCCCGTTTCCGCTTTGCCTCTTCAGCGCATATGTCTCTGACAAAGGATGAGCGCAGCGGCATTGCCTCTATAGTGTATTATGTCAGCGATACTCAGGATAAGCGTTATGTGCTCAAACGCTCTGACAATCTTCCCCCCTATCCCAAATTTCCCGCGGGATTTGAGGAAAAAGCCGCAGATCCGGTTCTGTGCGATAATGTCAAGTCCCTGAAATTCATTTATTATGATGAGGAAGGCATGGAACATGAAGACTGGGATTCCGATTCCCAGGAATTCAGATATGCAACACCTTCAGCCATAAAAATCACCATAGAAACCGGAGATGAATCCCATTCCGTTTTTTTTGGCACTACGGTAAAATTTCCGGTTTTCAGGGAAAAAATGGACTGAGACCGGCCTTTCACGGAAAAATAAACAATAAATACAGGAAATACGCAGTTGCTTTTCAGCCACGGCCTTTCACCGTTATTCCGGCTAAAGCCGGAATCCATTAATTTCAACAGGTTCCGGATACAAACTTTTGTCGGCATGACGGTAGCGTATAATACCGGTTCTCTATTGACCTGATACAATCATGCCTGATCCGCGGAGGAGTGCAAAAATTAAGCGGAGCGGTTTTTTGCACACACGGAACAGCGGAAAAAATGACAATAGACCTCTTGCAAAAGTCGGAATTGCTCCATTGATTTTATTGGATAAAAATTGACTTTGGAAAGAGGTCTAATATTGGATCAAACCAATGGGGAATTGGTATAATATGAATTTTTGCAGAACACCGGCGTTCATCTGAAATTCAGGGAATCAGATTTGCTTATAAAAATTTGTTAAGAAAGGAATTTCCGTATATATGAGAGGCATTGGGAACAGTTTTTTCGGGGATTTTGATTTTCAGATTCTTGGCTCAGGAGAGTTTAAGGAGGATGCTGTAAGAGAAGAACTGATAAATCCGATTGTAAAAAAACTGGGGTACAAAGCATATGGGCATAACCGGATCGTATACAGCAAAACACTGGTTCATCCATTTGTAAAAATCGGCAGCCAAAAAAGGGAAATAAAAATTATCCCGGATTATCTTTTTGAAATAAATGGGAAATATGCCTGGGTTCTTGATGCAAAAGCACCGGAGGAAAACATACTGACAGGTGATCATATTGAACAGGTTTATTCCTATGCCATACATCCGGATATACTGGCCGATATTTTTGCACTTTGCAACGGGAAGGAATTTGTTGCCTATTCAAAAGAGAAAAAAGAACCTTTGCTGTTCTTTCAACTGTCTGAAATAGATAAGCATTGGGATGAAATTGAAAATCTTTTGGCTCCTGACAGATTTGCGGAAAAGCAGATATTGAAGGAAAAAGATGAACAGTATGAAAGCAAAGACAAATTTTCCTACAGAGATATAAAACTGCCAAAAACAATAAATGTAAAAAAACAGGCCACCAAACGGCATTTTGGGGTACATGGGTATTTCACCCGTCAAAGCTGGGATATACTCCAGCACTATATCAAACATTTCACCAAACCCTCTGATACGGTTTTGGATCCTTTCGGCGGTACAGGGGTCACGGCAATTGAAGCAATGATTTTAGGGAGAAAAGCAATACATATTGATTTAAATCCTCTCTCTCTTTTTATTGTAACCAGCCTTATCATGCCTGTTAAATTCGATGATCTCCAAAATGAATTTGAAAAAATAGAAAAACATTTTTTAAAAAAATGTCCTAAAACAAAAAAAGAAATACAGGAGTCGAAAAATAAATATGAATATCCGACTGAACCTATTAACATGAAAGGGGCTGATGCTGAAACAGTTGATAACTTGTTTTCGGATGAGCAGCTTGCACAGTTGGCATTTTTGAAACATTTGATTGGAAAAATTCAAAACAGGGCAATTAAAAATACTCTGCTTCTTGCGTTTTCAAGTGCAATAACACTCTCAAATTTAACCACTCATGCCGGGAAAAGCGGAGGGCCGAATTCAGGAGCATTTGCATATTACAGATACAGAATTGCAAATGAACCTGCTCAATTAGATATTTTTGAGAATTTCAGGAAAAAGTATAAAAGAGTTTTGGATGCAAAAAAAGAGATAGCGCAATCTGTCAAAGCAGAAAATGTTAAAAACATCAGAATAATAAAAGGTACTGCAACCGATCTCAGCCAGATAGAAGATGAAAGCATTGATTATATTTACACTGATCCGCCTTATGGTGCAAAAATCCCTTATCTGGATTTGTCCGTTATGTGGAATGCCTGGCTGGATTTGGAAGTGAGTGATGATGACAGACAGAAAGAAGTCATAGAAGGCGGCAGACTTGGGAAAACAAGAGATGAATACAGCGGTTTACTGGCAAAATCCATCAGAGAAATGTACCGGGTGCTGAAATTTGACCGCTGGATGTCCTTTGTTTTTGCACACAAAGACCCTCATTATTGGCATATTATCGTTGATACTGCTGAAAAATGCGGTTTTGAATATGCGGGAGCAGTAAAGCAGGAAAACGGGCAGACAAGTTTCAAGAAACGTCAAAACCCGTTTTCGGTTTTGTCCGGGCAGTTGATCATCAATTTCATAAAAAAGCAAACTCCGAAGACAATTCAGAAATTTAAACTGGGAAGTGATGTATATGATTTGATAATTGAAACAATTGAATCTGTGATTGCCGGAAATAACGGAGCAAGTCTTGAAGATATAAACAATGAACTGATCATAAAAGGTCTTGAATACGGTTTTCTTGATATTCTCAGCCGTGAATACAGGGATTTGACACCTCTGCTGATAGATCAGTTCAATTATGATGAAAAAGACAAATGCTTTCACATTCGCAGAGAGCAGAAATTCAAAACAAAAATCCCGCTTGATTTGCGGATAAAATACTTTCTGCTGTCATACATGAAGCGCAAAGAATTTGAAAATGTAAAACCCACAACTGATGACATTATACTGGATATTATGCCGCTTTTAAAAAACGGTGTAACTCCTGAAAACCAGACCATACTGAAAATTCTTAAAGAGGTTGCAGCGGAAGTCGTAAATAACAGGTGGGAAATAAAAAAGGAAGGTCAGGCAAGTCTGGATTTGTTTTAAAAACAGCACAGATGATATTTGCTGATAAAGCGATTTCCATGAAAAAATGTACCATCATTGCAGGGCGGGCACGGCTTTTTGTGCCCGCCGTTTCAGCAGGACGGCGGGCACAAAAAGCCGTGCCCACCCTACGAAAAACGGTATAATCATTAATGGAAATCACCTAACGTGACAGCCAAAAGCAGGAGAAATTCAGATGAAAAAAAATAGTATGATTTTCGGAACAGAGATGTGCCGGTTCAGCAGAAAGATGCCTGTTCTTACGCTTTTTCTGTGTCTATGTCTGTTGCAAAGCTGCAGAAGCGCAGGACCGGATTATGTTCCGCCTGAAACACAGATGCCGGACGCGTGGCATATGGAACTGTTCAGGGGAATGAGCGCAGGCGGGACAGCAGCGGAAAAGTGGTGGAAGGTGTTTGATGATCCGGCGCTTGACAGCCTGATGCAACGGGCAGCAGAAGGCAGCCTGAATCTGAAACAGGCATATGCCCGGATAAACGAATCCCGTGCCCTGCTTGGATATGCAAAAGGCGAACAGTTTCCGGATGTGAACGGAAAAGGGTCAGCACAGCGGCACAGACGCGGGGAAGATCTCACATCACCTTTGGCAGACAATCCGGATAATTATTTCAGTCTGGGACTTGACAGCAGTTGGGAAGCGGATTTCTGGGGCAGGATACGCCGCTCTGTGGAATCAGCAGAGGCCGGGTATCATGCCTCGGTGGAGAATTACCGGGATGTCATGGTGCGGGTCTGCGCGGAAGTGGCATCGGTTTATACGGATGTGAGAACCCTGCAGGATCGCATCCGCTTTGCCCAAAGCAATATCAAAGCCCAGAGGGAATCTCTGCGGATTACCAAAGCCCGTGTTGAGGCAGGAATTGCACCGGAACTGGATGTGCGCCAGGCTGAACTGAACCTTGCCCGGACAGAATCAACACTTCCGAGTCTGAAGTCCGCACTGGTGCAGTCCGTCAACCGCCTGGGAATTCTTATCGGCAAAGAACCGGAGATTCTGCACGGTGAACTCTCAAAACCCGGTTCCATTCCCAAACCTCCCAAAGAGATTCTTGTGCCGATTCCTGCCAATCTTCTGCGTCAGAGACCGGATATACGGCAGGCAGAACGTCAGCTTGCCGCACAGACAGCCAGAATCGGTGTTGCCACAGCCGCTCTTTATCCCACACTCACTTTTTCCGGTTCCATAGGCATTGAGGCAAGTTCCGGACTTTTTGATGCAGCCAGCCGATACTGGTCTTTGGCCCCCTCTTTCCGGTGGAATCTGTTTGACGGGGGACGGGTTCGCAGCCAGATTCAGGCGGAAGAGGCCAGAACCGAGCAGTCTTTGGCCGTGTATGAACAGACAGTTCTGAGTGCGCTCGAAGATGTGGAAAACAGTCTGGCAGCATATGCCAATGAAAGTATCCGTCTGGACACACTGAAACGCTCGGTCGCGGCCGCTCAGAAATCTGTGGTACTGGTGCAGAGTCTTTATAAAACCGGGCTGACGGATTTTCAGAATGTGCTGGATATGGAACGGACTTTGTTTGAACAGCAGGACAGTCTGGCTGCCAGTCAGGGGCTGGTGACCCAGAATCTGATCCGGATTTACAAGGCCGTGGGCGGTGGCTGGAGTGCGGAGTTTCCTGCTGAACCCAAGTCAGTCAAAAAACTGAAAAAAGGAAAAGTCCAAAAACCCTAAGGCGATTTCCATGAAAAAATGTACCATCATTGCAGGGTGGGCACGGCTTTTTGTGCCCGCCGTCCTGCTGAAACGGCGGGCACAAAAAGCCGTGCCCACCCTACGAAAAACGGTATAATCATTAATGTAAATCACCTAAGGTGATTTACAGAAAAGAATATCCTGGAAAAGCAGCACAGACTTCCGGCCTGTGCCCTATGCCTGTGAACTGAACCGGGATATTTATTTTCAGAAATCACCTAAGGGTTTTCAGGATGCGGAAAGCCAAACCATGCGAACATATGCTTTTATAAAAAATGCCATCATTGTTTCTGCTGTCATGATGATGGCTCTGCACGCAGGGCTTCTGTCTGCGCATCCAGCGGAAAAAAAGATATATATTGCAGACATTGCCATTATACCGGAATCTGTGCCGGAAAAGGGAAAAGACTCTGAAACTCCCTATATGCCGGACATGGAGGATGAAACAGCTTCGCAAAACAAAAATGCGGACGGGGAAAAGCGGATAGATCTGGAAAAGGAAATTGATGAAGTCCATGCAGCCATATCCGAATATATTCTCACCACGGCAAACTGGCTGGATTCCTTTTTCGCGGATAAACGCTTTGAGGCAGAAGAAAACCGCACCCGTATAAAGGTCAGGCTGTCTTCCTTTTATGATTCTGATGAGGGAGCGGATTTTGGCGGAGGAGTCAGTCTGCGGC
This sequence comes from Desulfococcaceae bacterium, assembly GCA_050180235.1. GTDB lineage: Bacteria > Desulfobacterota > Desulfobacteria > Desulfobacterales > Desulfococcaceae > JAABRU01. Next base: position 78,608 of record JBFXEJ010000001.1, on the reverse strand, counting down.
TGGTACTGCCCCAGCTCAAAAACAGGTGGCATTTGGTAATCAGCGGCACATCAGCGGATGAGGATTATGAAGATGCAAAAGACAGCACAAAGGATGCCAGAAGGGAATTTGTCAAGGCTGATGAAAATCATGTCACCCTGGCTCTGCAGTATTTTGCAAAAACAACAGCGCGCAACAATATCAAAATTGAATCCGGGCTGCGCTGGCGGGATAATGAACCGGTTTTTTTTGCAGGCCCCCGTTACCGATGGTACAGGGAAATCTCCGAGCCCTGGGCAGTCCGTTTTACCCAGCGTTTCCGATGGTATACCGATGAAGGATGGTATGCCAAATCCATTTTTGACATGGAAAGGCCGGTAAATGAAAAATTCTTTTTCCGTGCCACAGCATCCGGAAAATGGGAGGAAGAGGAAGAAGGATATTCATACACATTCGGTTTTCATCTGTTTCAGGCATTAAGTCCGGGCCGGGCATTGGAATACCAGATGAACAGCAATTTTGAAACCCGGCCTGTAAATGTGCTGGATGAGGCCAATCTCCGTATCCGTTACCGTCAGAGAATCTGGCGGGACTGGCTTACTCTGGAAATAGCGCCCCAGCTTTCCTTTCCAAGAGATGAGGATTATGAAATCACGCCGGGCATTCTTGTCCAAATGGAGGCGGATTTCGGGCAGATTTGAAACTGCTGCGGCCTAAATGGGGATGAACTGACGAAATTGCAGCCTGATATTACGCAGTCTTTCCAAAAAGCAGGAACCTGCTTTTTGGCAGCCCCGGCTGTTTTCACTCTGCCACGAAGACGCAAAGGCACAAAGTCTCACGAAGTCTGGCAATTGTTTCAAATAATTCACATAAGGTGATTTCCATTAATGATTATACCGTTTTTCGCAGGGCGGGCACGGCTTTTTGTGCCCGCCGTCCTTCTGAAACGGCGGGCACAGAAAGCCGTGCCCAACCTACAATGATGGTACATTTTTTCATGGAAATCGCCTAAATCAGCCTGTAAAAAAATGAAAGCGGAAAAATTCAAATCACATCATAGCCCTTCCCGGCATTCCGAAACCGGTATTATAAGAAAAAACCGGAACAGTCTTATCCGTGTGGCTCTGGTTTATCCCAATACCTATTTTACGGGCATGTCCAATCTGGGATTTCAGACGGTTTACAGACTGATTAATGAAATGGAGCATGCGGTCTGTGAACGCGCCTTTGTGCCTGACTCTGTTTTCTCAGCCCCGGCCCGTATCCGCACTGTGGAATCCGGCAGTCCCCTTTCTGATTTTCATGTCATTGCCTTTTCCATTTCTTTTGAAAGCGATTTTCCCCATGTGCTGACCGTGCTGAAATCCGCGGGAATTCCCTTTGATTCAGCACAGCGCAGTGAAACCCATCCCCTGATTATGGCCGGAGGCGTGGCCTGTTTTCTGAATCCTGAACCCATTGCCGATTTTGCAGACTGTTTTCTGCTGGGCGAGGCAGAGGAACTGCTGGAGCCTTTTTTTCAGGCTTTTGATCCTGATACTGACCGGAAAGAGATGCTGAAAATTCTTGCGCAAAATATTCCCGGTCTGTATGTTCCGGCCTTTTACCGCTGTGAATACAGGGAAGACAGCACTCTGGCCGCATTTGATCCCATCTGCGATGTTCCCCAAAAGATTAAACGGGTATTTGTCAAAGACCTTTCCCGCACCAAAACCTGCAGCAGTCTGCTGACGGCTGATACTGCATTCAGTCAGACCTGGCTGGTGGAAACCGGCCGGGGCTGTCCCCACGGCTGCCGTTTCTGCAGTGCGGGTTATGTGTATCGTCCCCCCAGATTCCGGCCTGTGGAGCTGCTGAAGGAGTGCATGGAAGAGGGGAGCAGGCATACGCACAGAATCGGGCTGATGGGCGCGGCAGTTTCGGATCTGCCGGGCATTGGGAGACTCTGCGCTGATTATGCAGACAGAGACATACGGATTTCCTTCAGTTCCCTGCGCGCGGACGCTCTCACCCCCCAACTGCTTGAAGCACTGCTTCAAAGCAAAGTGAAAACAGCAACCATTGCACCGGACGCCGGATCGGAACGGATGCGCAAAGTCATCAGCAAGGGACTTTGCGAAGCAGATATTCTGAATGCAGCGGAAATTCTTGTTGCCAAAGGCATTCCCAATATCAAACTTTATTTTATGATCGGCCTGCCCACAGAAACAGAAGAAGATGTTTTGGCAATATCAGACCTGTGCGGAAAAATCAGGGAGCGTTTTCTGCAATCCAGCCGGGCCAAAGGCCGGATCGGGACTGTCACTGTCAGCCTGAATACCTTTGTTCCCAAAGCGCTTACACCTTTTCAATGGGCCGCTATGGAAGATATTCAGAGCATCCGGCATAAACAGAAAATCATAAAGGCTGTGCTGAAAAAAATTCCCAATGTGCGGCTTGACCATGATGCTCCCCGGCAGGCATATTTTCAGGCTCTTCTTTCACGGGGCGACCGCAGGCTTTCCCGTATGCTGGTTCATCTGCATGAAAACAGGGGCAACTGGGCAAAAACCGTGAAAGAATACGCCCTGAACACGGATTTTTATGTTTACAGGGAAAGGTCTGCTGATGAAATTTTTCCATGGGATTTCATTGATCACGGCGTGAAAAAATCCTTTCTCCGCAGGGAATATGAATGCGCATTGGACAGCAGACCGTCTCCTCCCTGCCCAATGAAGCAAGGCTGTGAACTGTGCGGAGTGTGCGGAGGGAAAAACTGAAACTTAGGTGAGTTACATGAAGTTTATCCTGATCAGCGAAGATCCGGGATGACAGGATTCGGGCCAATGCAAAAAACAGCAGAAATATATATTGAACCCGCATCATTGCGGAAAATTTTCCAGACTCTGGGGAGCATGTATCTGATCTGGATCGGTATTTCCCTTTTTGTATTTCATACCGGTCATCTCCTTCCTTTGGACAGAGAAAGCCAGCATCTGCTTTCCCCCTTTTCCCTTCTTTTTTTTCTGTGCCTTGCATCCGGACTCACTGCCATGTTCATGATATATGCCGAACCGCTGCTCCGGCCCCATCACCGGCTTCGCAAAGCACTGCTGCTGCTGTGTACTGCCATAAGCGCCGGACTGTTTGCATTTGCCCGTGTGAGCGGCAGTATTCATCCCCTGATTTATATTGCAGGTACGGCCAATCTGCTGGTCTTTGCCAGTCTTCTGGGTTCCTGGATTGTTGCGCCCCTGAAAAGACCTGCGGAACTGCTTCCGCTCTGTCTGGTCATGGCTTTGGTGGACATATTCAGTGTCGCGGGCGGCCCTACGAAAAAAATTGCGGAAACCCTGGAAAAATACTACCGATCCGGAATGAAAGGCCCGGCTCCTGCCGGGGATTTCATTCTGTTCAAAATTCCGGTTCCCGGTCTGGAGAATCTGGTTCCGCTTTTTGGTCTTGCTGACTGGATCATCATTGCTTTTCTGGCAGCGTACTCTGCAAAATTCAGCATCAGCGACAATATCACAGGGCGCAGTCTGAACCGCATGAAGGAAAACAGGCGGCTGTCCTTTTATCTGCCTGTGCCGGTGATGGGGCTTATTGCGGGAATTTTTCTGGCCCGTTTTCTGGGGATATTTCTGCCGGCACTTCCGATCATCGTAGTGTTTTTTTTGGGTTATATTATGACAAAGTATCCGGAAGCAAGAAATCTGACGCATTCTGACCGGAAACTGATGCTGATCACACTTGCTGCGATGGCAGGTTTAGTGGCTGTGCGTTTTTTTCTTTTCCAATAAACGGTGGGGCTTACCAAAGAGAATTTTTTATTCCGTAAACCCAGGCGGAAGTCCGGACTCCCCTTGCAAAGTATTCTCTGTCCCTGTTCCGTAAGAAGACTCTCCTTCCTCTCCGCTTTTGCGGATGTGCAGATCCAGCCCGATATCCCGGCCTTTCTGACTGTATGATCCGCTTTTCAGGCGTATGGCCTCCATCGGTTCCACGACAATGGCGGCTTTGGCCTGCACAGGGCAGTGAAATTCACAGAAACCGCAGCCCGCGCATCTGCTTTCATTGACAAAGGGAACAGGCACTTTCTGATCCGGCAGGGTTTTCAAATCAATCGCATTATAGGGGCAGACCTCATCGCAGACCAGACATTTGCGGTCAAATTCCCAGGCCAGGCATTTGTGCCGGAGAATCTGTGCTGTTCCGACTTTGGCCCATATTTTTTCTTCCAAAGGCAGAGAAGTAATGGCTCCGGTCGGGCAGACCTGTCCGCATATATTGCACTGGGCTTCACATGGCCCCCGGCGGGGAGTGATGACCGGGCTGAAGAATCCGTGAAATCCGGAAATAAGACCGGCCGGCTGCAGAGTGTTTGTGGGACAGGCTTTCATGCACTCGCCGCAGCGTATGCAGCGGCTGAGAAAATCCTTTTCCGGCAGGGAACCTGGCGGACGTATCAGCGCAGGATTAAGCATCTCGCCGGGAACAATATCACTGCTCCTCCAGTTCAGACCTGTCATGGAAACCGCAGCCATTCCCGCACCTGAAAGAGCGGCTCCGATCAGTTTTCTCCGGTCTTGGGAAAAATCCGAAGGAATCTGCCGGGGCAAATCCGGATTATCATGGATGGATGCGGAAAATGAAAAGGAAACAGCCTGCACAGGGCAGATCCGGACACATTCCTGACAGACTATACATTCTTTGTGCATTGTAATCAGTGGATTTTCGGCAATGGCATCCATAGGGCATTTTTTCCTGCATTTTCCGCAGTCAATGCAGTCTTCCGAAACCTGCCGCCGGATTAGAGGTCTGAAAGAAAACAGGGCAAAAATGGCTCCGGCCGGGCAGAGATTTCTGCACCAGAAACGGGGAGAAACAAACGCGCAGGCAAATATGCCCGCAAAAATGAATACCGTAACCCATTGCAGGGCAAAACGGGGTGAACCTGTCTGTGCGTAGGCCAGGGCGGTCATATCCAGGCTGTTTGCAATGGGCCGCACAGAGCGCAGTCCCATATCTGCAAGCAGGCAGAGAATGGGATAAATGATCATACCGTAAAAACGGGTAATCAGGGAAAGCGGGGAGCCCAGAAAGACAAAGGATACACCCATGAACGCTGAGGCCAGAATCAGAGTCAGAAACAGGTATTTTATTTTTCTGTGTCTGATGCTGTGCAGACCTGCCGGAGCTTTTCTCAGAAGAAGGCGGTCTGCCATATCAATGGTGGTTCCCATAGGGCAGAGGGTGCTGCAGAAAAATCGTCCGATAATGGGCGTGAGTGCCAGAATCAGCAGGGCTGTCCACAGAGAGGTGACAAAGGTTCGGGAACTCAGGCAGGTTCCCGCAAAAACAAGGGGATCCATGCGCAGAAACATATCCACCGGAAGCGGGGCGGTCAGGGGAAAAGCCGCGAGCCAGAGCAGTATGGCGAAAAGTCCGAAACCCAGGGTTTGCAGTATGCGCTGAAAAGATATTTTTTTCATTTGCTTAACCGTCCGAACAGATCATTGAGCATTTCTTCCGCTCTTTGCAAAGCCTCCGGAGAAGGGAAATGCGATTCCAGTTCTCTGAAAATGACATCATAAGGGGAAGAGGACGCTCCTGCAAGTGCATAACTGACAGGGCTTCTTCGGTACAAGCGGTCTTCAAAAAAATAATTGCAGAGGTTTGTGTTTCCCGGATAGCGGAAAGGCCATTTTATTCTGTAATGCAAAAATTCCCGGAACACTTCCATCCGCTTCGGATTTGCGGTGAAATCCTGTACTTTCACGTTCCGTCCGATACGGTTTTCAAGTTCCCGGAAAAATGCTTTCAGCAGTTCCCCTTCTGTCACCACCAGCCCGAAAATATACCAGTTTTCCGCAGATAACCGAACAATTTTTTTATATCTTTCAGGAAGTTCTTTGCAGGCCGGGCAGAAATAGCTCCGGCAGGCCATGCCGCCATAATAGCTGAGTCCCCTGAAATCAACTCCGCCATTGCCTTGTGCCAAGGGATGGAGCAGACAGCCCGCGCGGGACAGGTTTTCTCCGATCAGTCCGATAAATGGGCAGTGGTGAAATCCGGGATAGGGTCTGTCCTGACATTCCACGGATTCCATTTCTGCCTGAAAATCCATAATTCCTTCGGGAGTACGGGGAACAGTGGCAAATGCACGGGATCGGAATGCGAGCATTTCTTTCAGGGCTTCCTGTGAGGCATCTGCCACATTATACAGTCCGCAGCAAGCGGCACAGGAAATATTTTCATTCACCTGGCAGAGATACACTCCGCCCGGAGTTTTGTCATCCTGAGATTTCAGATTCATTGTCATATTTTCGGAATTTAAAGATAAAAAAAGGGCTGCATCCTTTCAGATGCAGCCCTGACAATTCAGACCTGTCTGCTCAGAGATTAATGAGCTTTTGAAAACAGACCGGCAATAGCGGCAGCCTGCGGATGCGCGTAGATAAGAATCAGCGCAATAACCAGTGCATAAATACACAGAGATTCAATCATAGCGAGACCGATGAGCAGGGTAACTGTGACTTTGCCTGAAGATTCGGGATTTCTTGCAATACCCTCAACAGCGGCTTTCAGACCCAGACCCTGGGCAATACCGCAGCCAAAAGCAGCCACAGCAATTCCAAAACCGGCAGCCGTCACACACGCGATAAAAAACTGCAATGCAAACTGTTCCATTCTCTTACCTTTCCTCCTTTAAATAAGTTTGATTTGATGATGATATTCAGCTTCTTCCATTATCCCATTAACAGCGAAGCATACATCCGTAAAAAAAATTAATGTGCGTGTTCCATTGCTCCGGTAAAATACATGATGGAGAGCAGGAAGAACACAAATGCCTGCACCAGTGCAACAAAGATGCCCAGAGCCATGATGGGCAGGGGTGCAAAGAAAAGTCCGGCCAGTGCAAAAAGAATACCAAGCACCAGTTCATGTCCCATCATATTTCCGAAAAGACGGAAAGACAGGGAAAGGATACGGGCCACATGGCCGATCACCTCAATGGGAAGGATGATGGGAACCATCCACCATACAGGCCCCATAAAATGTTTGATATATTTGACGCCATGATATTTTACCCCGATGATATGGGTAAAGATGACAACCACCAGAGCGCAGGATGCTGTGGTGTTCAGACTGGCTGTGGGCGGAAAAAATCCGGGAACCAGACCGATAAGATTGCTGACAAAGATATAGATGAAGACTGTGGCCACAAGGGGAAAGAGCCAGCGTCCCTCATCTCCGGTAATATCCACCATGAAATCCTCAATGCCGCCCAGTATGATCTCAAACAGATTCTGCATTTTCGTGGGAATCATGCTGATTCCCTTTGATGCAAGCAAACCGAGACCGATGAGAAGCAGTATCACCACCCATGAATATATGACATGCGGATACGCATGGGCGAAGTGACCCAGACCCATTAATTCAAACAGTTTGACAAAAAACAGATAGGGATGTTCCACCTTACACCGCCTCCTTGAAAAAAAGATTTTTGATTTCCAGCAATGTGGCAAGCATTATGCTTGCCACCACAACCGACAGACCGACAAAAAGCCCTATAGGATTCACTATGTGCCTGTAAATAAGCACAAAAATGATAATACCGCTGATAACAAAACGAAGATAGTATTTGGCCAGAATTACGTTATGGGAGGTGAGATGGGAAGGTTCCAGCGAATTTTTCAGGGTTCTGTGCAGCATATGAAAGTTGACTGTCACAATAAGACCGCCGAAAATGACACCTTTTGTGAATTCCGGTGATGCCAGCAGCAGACCGGCCAAACTGCTCAGTGCAAACAGCACCCAGTTTGTTTTTGTCACAAATGTCAGAATCCGCTGCTGAATATTCAAAACTCTCTCCTTCAGTATTTTCTGCTTTTCTTTATTGCCAGACCGATATTTCTGTATCCTGCCGCAATCCCCAGCCCCAGAAAAATCAGGGTGCACCAGGGAGTGCTTTCATAACGTCTGTCCAGATACACACCGACACCCAGCCCGATGAATATGGAAAGTGCCACAGACAGCCCGATACTGCTGAAATATGCAAGTTCCTTTAACTGTTTTACATCCATCTTTTTCATCTGTCTTTTATCTGGCAGTCTGCTTAGCCCGGCAGACATTACCCTTCTGAGTTTGAGTCGTTTAGCACAGGTATAAAGGCAAGTCAACCAAAATTGTCATACTTTTTTGACATATCTTCAGAACACAGGTTTTTTGCATAATTCTGGAACCTGTGTTCCAGGATATGCGCACACAGGTAATGCCGGAAAAAATATGCTGTCACCATCCGATTAATTCCGCATCAAACACAGGCCCGTCCGTGCAGGCATGGAGATATTTTTTTGAATCATCTTTTTTCCGCACAGCGCATCCCAGACACGCTCCCATGCCGCAGGCCATCATTGTTTCAACCGAGACCTGACAGGGCAGGCTGTTTTTTTCAGAAATCTCCGCTACAGCCTTTAACATGGGAATGGGGCCGCAGGCATATATCATATCCGGACGGATTTTCTGCAAAGCCCTTTCCAAAGGGCCGGTGACCAGTTCCCTGTTTCCCGCGCTTCCGTCATCTGTGGCAATATGCACTGTATGCACCCCTGAACTGAAAAAATCATTCATGCACAGAAGATCATCTTTTGATCTGCCCCCGATGAACACCCTGCATTCTGAGAGATCAATGCCTTTCCTCCGGAGATAATCTGTGAGAAAATACATGGGAGCCACACCAATGCCGCCCGCGACGATAAAAAAACCGCGGGCATTTTCCGGAATGCGGAAAGAATTGCCCAAAGGCCCCAGAATATCCAGCCGCTCCCCTTTTCTGCACATGGAAAGCTTTTCCGTGCCTTCCCCCACGACCCTGTAAAGGATTTCAAAGCCTCCGGTTCCTTTATCTGTCTCAATAAGACGGTGTATGGAAAAGGGACGGCGGAGAAGCGGAACTATTTGATCACACGGGCGAATCATGACAAACTGGCCGGGTTTGGCCTCCGCATAAACAGAGGAAGCCGCAAGCCCCATCCGGAAATAGCCCGAACATTCAATGGTATTCCACAGCACTTTGGCAGTTTCCTGTCTCATTTTTTTTCCTTCCCCTCTTCCGGAGATTTTCCGTATGTGGCGGAAACCAGTTCTCCCACAAAACTGCCCACAATCACCTTGCTGGCGATTTTTACCGGAATCCGCCTTTCATCAGCCGTAACCCAGAGATGAATCTTTGAATCTTTGCTTTTTTCAAACACACCGCTGACATCCTTAAGATCTGGCTCCAGCAGAAAAGTGTCGTATGAAGTTTCTCCGATTTTTATGGTTTCCCTTTTTTTTACAGTGATCCGGCCCATGATATTTTTTTTACCGTCCGTAATGGGACGTCTGAGCACTGTATCTGTTTTGAAATCCGTCATTCTGGAAAAATAAAACGCTGCAAGGGGATCAAATGTTCCGGGCATGAGAGAAATTGGCGGTTTTGCCTTTCCTTTGTTGACATAATGTGCTTTGCCGCTTTCCCAGTCAAAGGTGACAGCAATATCCCGTTTGCTTTTGCCTTCCCTCTGCTTTTTTTTGTAAAGAAGGGAACGGGTCAGGCCATCATCAGTATAGGAATCAATCTGATCCCTCACCTTATAAAATGTGTCAATAAAGGAATTTGTTTTTGCAGTCATTACAAAATGCCATGCCGGTTCCCCGCTGACTGTCCCAAAGGGAAGAATCTCCAAAGTGGCCTCTCCGGCATGGATAACTCCCCACCGAAGCGCAAAAATCAGTTTTTCTCCGGGATAAAAAGGGGATGGCGGTTTGGATGTTTCAGCAGAAACCGGAGGAATAACGAGTGTCAGGATGATCAGTATAATCAGCCATGCCGTTTTCTTTTTGCTGTCATCCGTCTGTTTTCTGAAGTTTTCCATTTCATACTGTTCAGAAATTTCAATATCTGTATCAATCATATGAATACCTGGGCTTATTCACTAAGAGCATGTTTTGCGATTTTGGCTGCAGGGGCCGCCCTGCGGCTGCCCTGTAAGGCGTAAGCAGTGGCTTACCCCTGCAGAAAATCTCAGATTACGACCTTTGAAAGTATAACTGAAATTAAAGATATTGTTTTAATTTTCCGTACTGCCAATATACCTGTAGATTGCTGCACCAAGCACGGCACCGGCAATCGGTGCCACCCAAAACAGCCACAGTTGTGCAACAGCCCAGTCGCCTACGAAAATAGCAACACCCGTACTGCGTGCAGGGTTGACAGATGTATTGGTTACAGGAATACTGATCAGATGAATCAGAGTAAGGCAAAGACCGATAGCAACAGGTGCCAGACCCTGTGGTGCCCGTTTATCCGTGGCACCGAGGATGACGAGCAGAAACATCATTGTCATAACAATCTCTGTCACCAGTGACGCAAGTAAGGAATATCCGCCCGGAGAATGGGCTCCGTAGCCGTTTGAGGCAAAGCCCGCGGACAGATTAAAATCTGCTTTGCCGGAAGCGATGAGATACAGAACTCCACCTGCCGCAATGCCGCCTATGACCTGCGCAACAATATAGGGCGGCAGATCTTTTGCCGGAAAACGGCCGCCTGCCCAGAGTCCGACAGAAACTGCCGGATTGAGATGACAGCCGGATATGTGTCCGATGGCAAATGCCATCGTCAGCACAGTCAGTCCGAAGGCAAGTGAAACACCAAGCAGGCCAATGCCCACATTGGGAAATGCAGCAGCAAGTACCGCACTTCCGCATCCGCCAAGAACCAGCCAGAATGTCCCAAAAAACTCTGCAACATACTTTTTCATACCTTTTTCCTTTGTTTTGCTGATTATAATTGTCCGGTACAACTCTTTTTCGGCATATTTGTAAAATATCCGTTCTCTTTTCAGAATTCCGGTTTCAGCATGGTACAGATCTCTTCGGGATGGGCCATGCACACGCTTTCATTGAAGAGTTTCTGGCCTGCTCCCACATCCGGGGATCCCAAAGCCTGATTGAAAAAAGTGCGCGGGGAAAAAACCAGATGCAGACGGGTGAAATCATCCCCTTTTGCACCGGGATAGAAATTCATGTTGAAGCTGTAAATTCCCATCTTGTCATATGCCCGCATCGCGGCTGTCAGTCCTTTGGCAATATCGGAAAGATCCCTGTCCGTGAGTTCAGTCATGGAAGAGATACCTTCCACTACGCCGAGCACATCCCCGGCCACGCCCAGAGGAGCAAAACTGCTTAACCATGTTATTCTTCCGGTTTTTGCCAGAAAACGCTCCCCATTTTCCGTTTCGGTTTTTACCAGATCATCCCAGTAACTGCTTTTGTTTTTCTCTTTGTAGATTCGAGCGGCTTCCAGTTCCTGCCGCAGCAGGTTGGGAGCATCCGAAGAGGAAAATACCTGCAGATGGGGATGGATGATGGAACTGCCGGATGGTGGCATATAGTTCCAGTTGATCATATGATACACGGCTTCCGGATGTCTAATTTTTTCAAGAATTTCAAAAAAATCAATGACCATCCTGAAGGCTTTGGCAATGCGTCCGGGTTCAATCTCCGTCATGGGGATATAATGCCTGCTTCCCATCACCGCAACGGAACTGAGGCTGTCATATGGTGCGATATTGGGAAACAGCACCATATCATCGCGTATCATACGCCCTTCCGGCAGAATTTCCTCTGGGAAAAGAGGCGTGATTTTCATAATTTTTTCCGGACAGAAAGGGCAGGTCTCCTGAGTGCCTGACACAATTTTTTCAAAATCCGGCTTTTGCCATTTAAGTTTCATAAAATGGCAGATGCGGGAAGTTCTTCCGGTCAGAGGGTCCTGCCGGATTTCACTGGATATGCTTTTGCGCTCATTGTCTTTAAGAGGATTGCGTATTATGGTTTCTTTTTTCACAATATTGAACTGCATGATTTTCTCCTTGCCTGACTTGGGGTTGTTCAACTCTTCCCTTTCCGCTCCGGGGCATTCATAAATGCGGTGGGACTGTTTTCTGTGACATATTTTACAATACCGTTGAGGATGGCATTGGCCAGATGCTCCTGATACGCTGCTGTGGTGAGACGCTCACATTCCCTTTTGTTGCTGATAAATGAGGTTTCCACCAGAATAGACGGCATCTGCGCACCGAGAAGTACGTAAAAAGGCGCCTGTTTGACTCCTTTGTTTTTTATATTGCCAAAGTGGGCTCTCAGTCTGCTGTGCATGGATTTCTGCACATGGGTTGCGAGTTTGCTGGATTCATTGATCTTGGAATTTTTCATCAGATCGCTCAGAATTGTCTGCAGATCACTGATATTTTTCCGGGAAGTGGCATTTTCACGGGCCGCGACCAGTATGGCGTCATCATCAGTGGCAAGGTTGAGGAAATAGGTTTCAATTCCGTAAGCTCCGCGGTTTTTGGATGCATTGCAGTGCACGGAGACAAAAAGATCCGCATTTTGGGTATTGGCAATGGCCGTGCGTTCCTCCAGAGTAAGAAAGCGGTCTGTGCTGCGGGTCATAATCACTTCACACCCCAGTTCCCTCCGGATTTTTTCCGCAAGCCGCAGAGAAATCTGTAGTACCACATCTTTTTCATAAACCCCTTTCTGAAATCCGGGAGCGCCAACATCATGGCCGCCATGTCCGGGATCAATTACAATCCTGCGCACTCCCAAAGCCAGTTGTCTGGCCAGATCATGGGGGGTGATTTTTGTGTCCTTTGTCACAGCAGCGTAATATGGCGGGGAAGAATCCGGTTCAGATCGACGGGGTTCCTCCTGCCGGGGACTCTGCTGCCGGACTTCCTGCTGGCGGGATTCTGTCTGACGGGGTTCCGGTGTCTGGCGAAATTCTGTCCAAAGAGTTCCTGACCACTGGGAATCTGACCGGCGGGGCTGAGTGGCCGCAGCCGCTGTCTGACGGGATTCCGGAGCCGGGACAGTCCGGGGATTGGCAGCAGTAATACTGGCATCCTGTCCCCATATATCAATAATGGTGCGGAAAGGGTTTTTCAGGGAAAATATTTTATAGGTTTTAAAAGATTTAATATCAATGACCACCCGGACGGAATTCACTGTATGCTGTGCTGCACGGGCACCGCGGAGCAGATCGTCATCAATGGGAACAGCTTTCTGAAGGTCTTTTCCCAGAAGGCTGTTCTGAAAATCAATATAGAGCCTCTGTGGTGTATTGACGGAAGGAGGCAGCAGTTCATGGGTGAAATCTGTGTCCCTGTCCCCATCCACCACAATCCGGGTATAGTTGGGATTTGACCAGAAACGCAGCCCGTTGACCAGTGTGGGTTCGGTGGAATAGAGTTTTACGTCACCTTTAGCCACGACCGGCACAGTTTCTCCGACTGCTTTATGTTCAGGACTGAAGTTTTTGTAAGAATTTGATTTTTTGGATGAAGAGCCCTCTTTCTGCAAAAGTCGGGAAATTTCATCTTCCGGAGGTATCTGCGCAGCCAGGGATCTGTAAGCAGCTTTGGATGTTTTGAACATCTGCTTTCTGCCTTTGAACGGGACATTTTTAGGCGCAGTTTCAGTATCTCCGGCTTCTTCGGCAGATTTTTTCTTTTCGGTCCTGGCTGTTACATGCGGAATCTTATCCGGAGCCGTCTGATCGATGCCTTTTTTTTCTTCTGATAATTTATTCAGCAAATTATCAGCGTTTTTCCGGTAACTGCTTTCCGGAAAGCGGCTTACCATTTGTCTGAGTTTATCCACACCCTCCTGCCGGTCAGAACTTTTTTCGGATCGTCTGTACAAATCCAGCCAGAGCTTGCCTGTCATATACAGACTGGCAGGGGCAAAAGCGCCGGACGGATCAGCTTTGTAAACAGATTCATATTTCCCGATGCAGACCAGCCACTGATCCCGGTATTTTGTCCGGCCTGGATTATCAATAAATTTCCTGTAATGGGATTCTGCTTTGGCATACTGCTGTTCGGTTCCGGCAGCAGCCTGCAGATTGGAAGAAAATTCTGCAGGTATTAAAGAAACAAGCAGAAACATACAGACAGTCAATCTGTTTTTATACATAATCTTATCTCTTTTTATTAGCGGGTTATACACCTGTTCAGCCACCTGCACAGCACCGGGCTTCGGCAGATTCTCCATATTCCTGACAATAAGGTGTTAAACTTTTGCATACCATTTTTTGCTGTGTAATGGGGAATCAGTTTTTTATGAAAATCATTATAAAATAAATCCCCGGCAGATTCAAGTGTTTTATCACCATTTCCTTTTTGGCGGTATATTTGCATTTTTTCGGATTCAATCCTTTAAAAGACAGTTTTGGACAGAATCCCGGATGTCATTCAGGCATTTTTTTCCACCAACCCGGACTGTTATCTGTTTGCATACGGAACCGGTCTTTTCCCTTCAGCCCTTAGAAGCTGTTTTAAAAATATTGCCATGCTGCTTTCTTCGGGAAGAAATCAGTATGGCAAAAGAGATATTGTCCGTTTGAACACGGCAAAATCAGGCTTTGGCATTTGGCAGCATCCCAAAACTTTTTGCCCCCGGATATTTTTAAAACAGCTTCTTACTTTGAAATCAGCATATCCCGCTGCTTCCGGGCAGTTGCTTTTTTCCATGTTATCAAATTTTTATGTCATTCTTCCAGATAAGTTTATCCACAATGTCCCTGTACCAGATAAAACTTTCAATCTTCAGCAGATCGAAAAATTCCTTAATTCCCCATCGCCCCCGGTGGGAGAGGGCCGTAGTGATGGGGATAACCGTCTGATTTTTCACCACCACACCGGCCTTCCCCCATTGAGGGGGATGGAGTTTTAGATATACTGATCTTCATTTAATTTCCCTGTTTTCCATCTGACTTTGATTTATAACACCAAAATAAACGGATTATCGTTTATATCCGGTTATGTTGGGCAAAAAAAGCTTTTGCACGCCTGCGCATATCCTAAAAAAGCCCGTGCTGGCCTTTTTGTTTCAGTTTCCATTCATCCTGTCCCGCGCGGTCCCCAATGTCTTCCAGCACGCTCAGAATGGTCTGATTTTCAGGCGTAATTCCGTTTTTGAGAAGGGGCATGATATACAATATGATTTCATCAAAGCAGGGATGGCGGTTTTCACGTTCTGCTCTTCTCAGATAACTGATCAGATAATAGCGGATGCGGAGCTTCACATCAAGATGGGTCTGAAACCGGCTGTTTTCCCGAATGGTAAACTGCTGTGTTTCTTTGCTGTAATCAAAATTATCCAGCAGCAGTCTGGTCAGATCCGAATATTCTTTTTTCAGCAGATCCAGAAAACCCAGTTCCAAACCTTTGATAATCAGTTCATCATTGATCTGTTCAAGACTTGCTCCATTGTTTTTGGCAACAATGCCTTCAATGGTCTGCATGACAATCTGGGCAATGTCAGATCCCAAATTGGCTTTCAGAATGGCTTTGGGATTGCGGACTTTGCGGAAATTGATAATCAACTGGCCTGATAATACAGTAAAAGGATGCTGACGTTTCTTGAAACTGGTCTGCCCGTTTTTCTGGGGAACTGCTCCAAAATATTCAAATCCGCAGCTTTCAGCAGTTTCCACAATCAGATGCCAAAATTCCGGATCTTTGTGCGCAAACACAAATGACATCCACCGGTCAAATTTCAGGACACGGTACATTTCACGGATGCTTTGTGCAATCAGTCTGTTGTATTCCTCTTTGCTTTTCTGATGTTCGCCGCCTTCTATTGCCTCAAGTTCATAATCCTGACTGCTTACATCAAGGCCAAGCCATGCGTTCCACATTACTGATAAATCAAGATAGGGGATTTTTTTGCCATATGGCGGGTCTGTGTAGATATAATCCACGCTTTCTTTGGGAATCTGTCTGAGATCAGTGGCAGTGCCTTTGATAATCTGAATATTGCTGATGGTATTTTCGTTGATGAAATATGCCATTTCTTTCTTGGCATCACAGACTTTTTTGTATCTCAATTCAAAGTACTTGATGATATCAATATCAGTGGGATTCGGTGCAAGTCTGTAACGATAGTATCTGAATGCTGCTGCATCCCCTCCCCCCTCTTTTCTGACATAGGAAGAAATATGATATGTTAAATTTGATTTTGTTAAAAGCCCTGAAAACATAAGAAATAAAGATTTTCGGATATTCTCATTTTTTTCTTTCAAAATGAGAGATTTGAGAAAAGCAAGCTGTGCCAACTGTTTGGGACTGAAAAGCTGCTCAACCGTTTCCACATCAGAGCCTTGCGGCAGTGCGATTCCCCTGGGATACCAATATTTTTGCAGGGCTTTGGCAATTTCCGCATCGCTGCCGGGTTCTTTTTTCTGATATTCTGTTTTGACCCGTTCAAATGCCTCATCCATCTCATTTGGTTTAACCGGCGCAGTCAAAGCCTGCACAATAAACACAGCCATTGGATTTAAATCAATGCTGATGGCTCTGCGGCTGTTCATCATTGCTTCAATAGCGGTTACTCCGCTTCCGCCAAAAGGATCAAGCACCAGATCACCGGGTTTTGTGTAATTTTTGATATAATCGGCAACCACATTCCAGCTTTGTCTGGTAAAATATCCATGAACCCCGAAATGCCGTCTTGCAGCTCTTTTTTTCACCGGAATTTCTTCAGGCAGAGGACGGTTCTGGTAGTCAAATTCTCCTGATACCCCGGCAGTGCCGGTTACAGTGCCGTAAGTGAAATGTTTTCCAATCTGAAAGCTGTCCGGAGACAGAAACATCCTGAGTTTTTCCCAGTGATAATCCACCTCATCAAGTGCGAAATGCAGCACCGGTTCATTGCCTGCATCTCTGCGGTATAAAATAAATTCAAGACCGTTGCATAAGGCAAAATACGTGCTGCGGATTTCAGGATGCGCGGCATAGCTGTAAACCTGTTCAATATGGTCATTATCATTGATTTGCTGTCCCGGAGATTTGGCATCCAGAACCCAGGCAAAATTATTGGCAACTTTGAGGCAATAATCCGGTATAAGCCGGATGGGCAGTTTTTTATTGCTGCCGACTTTCAGAAAGGGATGTTTTAGGGTTTTGCTCCGGACAATATCGCTCTCCTGATAGCCCAGTTCCCTGATAATGGGAAGAATAATGACTTCTCTCACGCTGTCTTCTTTAAAATCAGGATTTTGATCAAGGCTGTGAAAATCAATATGTCCGAACAGTTTTTGTCTGATATGTGTTTGCATAAGGATAAAGTTCCTCTGATATTCTGAAATCATACTGCATAACAATAAGCCATGCGGTTATGCTTTCAGGCGCAATCAGCCTGAATAGTTGCTTATATAGCTTTTAAGATAATTATTTTAGGGTAGGCTGGGTTGAACGCAGTGAAACCCAACACTTTAATTTTGTTGGGTTTCGTTCCTTAACCCAACCTACAGTAATCCCCAAAAATATTTTCTTATGCTATTTGTGAAAATGAAAATACCAGTTCAGTCATCTGCAAGATTTGACAACTTTTGGAAAGTTGTCAAATCTTGCACAGGTACAGATTGTATCAAATCAATGGCGAATTGGTATAATGCCTTTCTACTTACAGACTTCAAGGAACACTTTCAAAGAATTTCGGAACTCTGCACGGAGTTCATCAGGAGTACGGCCATAAAAATCTGCTCCGCCGTTAAGTCCGAGTATTTCCCCTCTGAACATATCAATTTCAGCGTCATATTCTATTTTGGCATGGTAATTGTCTAACGTCATAACCACCGCATTGTTTAGCTGTTATTATGTTATCGGCAAAATCAAAATGCAACTTGGAACGCATGACCTGTCATCTGAAAATTCCGGGTTTCTTCCCGTTCAAGTGCGGATTCTATTTTTTCAAACTGCTCAATAATTTCAGGAGTATAAAAACGTTCTCCGCAGTGAAGGCATACTTGGGCCATAACATTTAAACAAGCCATGTTTTTTCCGCCCCGCAGAAGTTTCTCAACTTTCTTTTCAATCAGTTGCCCGCCGCAAACTGCACATTTTTCATCCATATCTTTCCTATCTTTTTCCTTTTTTTCCAGTCAATCCATCGTCCCGGATCAGGAGCATAAACAGTAATCAGAACATCTTTCTGTTTTTCTGCATTATAAGCCCATACGCTGTGAACGTGCCTTCCGCTTTCGGTACAGCCATAAATCAGACAGATTGGATATGGTTTATCTGTTCTGTATTGCATTGATAATATTTTGAATGTTCATTCAGTTTCCGGAATTATTCGTTTAATTTGACCTTATTTTTTCCTGCAATCTGTGAAGAAGATTCAGGGCTTCCACCGGTTTCAGATTGGAAATGTCAAGTTTTCCAATTTCTTCTGTGAGATACTGTTCCGGGTTGAAGAGATCCATCTGCATCCGGGTTTTTCCGAAACTCTCTTTTTCCTCACGGATTCCGGATGGGGTTTTTGTCACACCGTTTGTTTTGCTTTCAATTTTTGCCAGAATCTTTTTGGCACGATCTATCACTCTGTCCGGAATCCCGGCCAGACGTGCAACCTGAATGCCGTAACTCCGGTTTGTGCCGCCTTCCACCAGTTTTCGCAGAAAGATAATCTCATCATTTATTTCTTTTACCGCGATATTGTAATTTTTGACACGTTTTTTTTCACGCGCCAGTTCCGTGAGTTCATGGTAATGTGTGGCAAACAGGGTTTTGACTCCTTTGCCTTTGAGATCATGGAGATATTCAGCGACTGCCCAGGCAATGCTCATGCCGTCAAAGGTGCTGGTTCCTCTGCCGATTTCATCCAGAATCACAAGGCTGTCAGGAGTCGCGTTGTTGAGAATATTGGCGGTTTCCTGCATTTCCACCATAAAAGTGCTTTGTCCCTGGGAAAGATTGTCCAGCGCGCCCACACGGGTGAAAATCCGGTCTGTGAGACTGATGCCAGCTTTTGCAGCAGGAACAAAGGAGCCTGCCTGTGCCATAATGGTCAGCAGAGCCGCCTGTCGTAACACTGTGGATTTGCCTGCCATATTGGGGCCGGTGATGATTAGCACCTGATGTTCGCTGCTGTCCATGTGCAGCGTATTGGGAAAAAATCTTTCTGCGGTAATCATTTTTTCAATCACCGGATGCCTGCCCTCTTCAATGCGCAGTTCCCCATCGGTACGGATTTCCGGGCGGCAGTAATTGTTCTGCTCCGCGATATGGGCCAGATTCAGCAGGCAGTCTAGCCGGGCAATGAACAGGGCTGCGGCATGGATACGGGGATGTTCTTTTCGCACTGCCTCCCGGATTTCATTGAAAATTTCATACTCCAGCGCGATTCTGCGATCTTCAGCATGGAGAACCTTGCTTTCAAATTTTTTCAGTTCATCGGTTATATACCGCTCTGCGTTTACCAATGTCTGTTTCCGGATATAATTCGCGGGAACTTTTTCCGAATAGGTTCTGGGAATTTCAAGATAATAACCGAACACTTTGTTATATCTGACTTTAATAGATGCGATTCCGGTTGCTCTTCTTTCCTGTGCTTCCAATCGCGCCAGCCATCCTTTGCCGTCTTTGCTGATTTGAATCAGTTCATCCAGTTCGGAATTGTACCCGGTTTTGATGATTCCGCCCTCAGTGATGGTTGGAGGCGCATCCTCACGGATAGTTTTTTCTATCAGATCAGCCAGTTGACGCAGAGGAACCAGATCTTCTGTCCACGCGTACAAAGGATTTTTGAAAGAGGAAACTGCATTGGCAATTTCCGGCAAAGTGAAAAGGGATTTTTTCAAAGCAATCATATCCCGCGCACTGGCATGTCCCATGAGAATCCGGGTTCCCAGACGTTCCAGATCATACACAGATCCGAGAAATTCCCTTACTTCCCGGCAGATTCCCATATTTTCAAATGCTTCCTGCACAGCGTCCAGACGGGTTTGGATTTCCCCGGCATTGAGCAGCGGATAGCGCAGCCAGTGCCGAAAGCGTCTGCCGCCCATTGATGTTACAGTCTGATCCATCACATCCAGCAGCGTACCCAGCCGGTTTCCGTTTCTGAGATTCTGCATGATTTCCAGATTCAGGCAACTGGCCTCATCCACAGCAAGATACTGATGGATATGATAAGTTTCCAGTCCTCGCAGATGATCAATCTTCTGTTTCTGTGTTTCAGTCACATAATACAGCACAGCACCGGCCGCGCCGGTTCCTGCTTTGAGATGTTCACATCCAAAACCTTCCAGAGAAAGGGTTTTGAACTGTGCAATCAGCCTTTCCCTTGCATCTGCATAATCAAAATATCTGTCTGCAAGGTAGGTTACGGCTTTTCCGGAAATGCTGTCCGCAATCGCGGAGCAGTCCGGATCATGGTGAAAAGAATCCGGAACCAATACTTCACTGGGGGAAATGCGCAGAATTTCATCTTTCACATTGTCTGCATTTTCCGATTCGCAGACCCGGAAGGTTCCTGTGGAAATATCCAGACAGGCAAGCCCGAAACTGTTCCGAATTTTTGTTATGGCAAGGATGTAATTTTCTGTTTTCGCGTCCAGAAATTCGTTTTCAATAATCATGCCGGGCGTGATAACCCGAACCACTTCCCGTTTCACCAGACCTTTGGCAACCGCGGCATCTTCCACCTGATCGCAGATGGCAACCTTCATGCCTTTTGCAATGATTTTGGCAATATAACCCTGCACAGCCCGGTAGGGAACTCCGCACATGGGAATGGCCTTGTCCTCATTTTTGTTGCGCGAGGTCAGGGTGATTTCCAGAATGCGGGATGCAACTTTGGCATCTTCAAAAAACATTTCATAAAAATCGCCCATGCGGTAAAAAAGCAGCGCGTCAGGATACTGCTTTTTCACAGCCATATACTGGCGAATCATGGGAGTTGAGTTGTCTGTCATTTGGTATTAATCCGTTTGAGCGTTGTATCTTATAAGATTTGACAAGTTTTCAAAAATTGTCAAATCTGTCCTCCCCCGGTTTCAGTCTGATCCGGAGGAGTGCAAAAATTAAGCGGAGCGGTTTTTTGCACACGCGGAAATTTTGAAAAACTGACGATATTCCAACAGCGAATTGGTATTAAACCTGCTTTGCAATATCAGCTGCTTAAAAACAGTCTCAAATTCTGACCATGTAACATATTGATTTATCAATTTGAATTATCCTGAAAAATTGATTCGGATTTCCGGGAAAATGAACGGGATACATAAGGCCAAAGCTGGGAAATCAGCATTCCGGCCATCATAAGCGCACATCCGAAAAAGGATCTGCGTGTAAGGATTTCATTTAATATAATCCATCCGCCCAGCGCAGCAAACGGGGATTCCATGCTCAGAATAATGGCTGCATGTGAAGGTTTTGCATATTTCTGTGCCACAACCTGCAGGGTGTAGGCAATGCCGACCGAGCAGAATCCGCCGTAGAGAATGGGAACTGCGGCATCCAGAATTCCCTGCAGTTTTATTTCTTCAAATATAAAGGCTGTAATCAGACTCAGAACCGAGCATATCACAAACTGGACAAAAGACAGTTTGATGGGATTGATTTTGGGTGAAAGCCAGGCTATCAGCAGCACATGGCCTGCCCAGAAAACTGCGCCCCCAAGTTCCAGCAGATCTCCGAAAGCAATGGTGAAACTGTCAGTGACACTGAGAAAATACAGTCCCACAGCGGACAGTCCCGCACCAATCCATGTGCCGGAATCCGGACGCTGCTTCCAGAACAGGCCGAGTATGGGAACCAGCACCACATACAGGCCGGTGATAAAACCAGCGTTGCCTGCTGTTGTGTAGACCATTCCCACCTGCTGCAGGGATGCTGCTGTGAACAGCAAAAGTCCGAGCATCAGTCCGCTGAGAAAAACACTTTTGGTATCAGGAAGACTGAAACTGTATTTTTTTTCCTGCCTGCGGATAATGAAAAGCAGGGGCATCAGGGAAAGACTGCCCAGCGCGAAACGGATTCCATTGTAAGTGAAAGGGCCGACATGTTCCATGCCCGCGCGCTGGGCCACAAAAGCCAGTCCCCATATGAATGCTGTCAGCACCAGCAGACAGTTGGATCTGAATATCTGTTTATCCATAAATGTGTGTTGTCTCCATCAAACAAATTATCACAGGTCGGGTTAGTGAAGCAATCCCCTCTTGAGAGGGAATAAAAATGCGATTGTTTTCTTCACTCAGCCCGCCGTGTTTTACGGCAATAATACCGGTTCGCCATTGGTTTTATACAATCCGGAGGAGGGCAAAAATTAAGCGGAGCGGTTTTTTGCACACAATCCGGAGGAGTGCAAAAATTGAGCAGAGCGGTTTTTTGCACACAATCCGGAGGAGTGCAAAAATTGAGCGGAGCGGTTTTTTGCACACGCGGAACCGGGGAAAAACTGACAATAAATATTGTATCAATTCAATGGAGAATTGGTATAATATGGTCAAATTCAAAAGCAGCGAAAGAAATCTCTTCCGGAATCAGGCAGTATTCGCAGCGATTACCGGCTCTTTTTCTTACAAACTGACGAAGCTCCGCTCCCTTTTCATTGTTGGTTTATCCCTCATACCGGCTTACGCTGAAGACCAGATAATTATGGGGAATCAGTTTTTCGGGTTCTGCTTTGTTCACAATCTGCCCGTTGCCGGGATGATACACCCAATCCTGCCAGTCCCACATGGTTTGCAGAGATTCAGGAATCTGAACCGCGATATAGGAACCTTCGGCCAGGCGAGCGTGTGTGGGAATGGCGGAAAAATCCAGTCCCATGCAGAAATTCTGAACAGGTGCATTTTTATTCCGTTCCGCAATGCTCCGTGTCAGGCCAAGAGCCATTTCCGAAAGGGGCGCAATCGCGGGCTGTGCGGTTTTTGCCAGTTTAAGACCGGCTTTGAACACATCCGAATCCAGAAATTTCAGCAATACCTCATCAGATTCGTTTTTCACATTCACGGTATAGCATTTGAACATCACGCCTTCCGCTCCCACGTTCAGACCGAGAAAAACCGGATACCCCAGAATTGCGGCACGTTCCCCTTCCCTTGCCCGGTATGTGGCATTGAAATGCAGATGCTCCACATTTTTTCCTGTAATCTGATTCTGCGCGTAGAAATCAAACAGAACATGATGAGTGCCTCTTCCCGGATATCCCGCCACCCGAAGACAGTCCAGAGTGATTTTGATCTGCGCGTTTTTCAGGTTTTCCTGTGCTTTGATATTCCCGGCATGATGAATGGGCAGCATCTGGTTTCCGGGTTCTGCCGGAGCAATATGACCGAACGCATGAGCCGTGTGCTGCCAGGGTTTGTCCTGAAAAGGCCACCACCATTTTTTCCCAAAGGTTTGGTGTCCGGGACTTTTGAAGTTTTGTTTCTGTTCAAGTCTGTCTGCCAGTTCGGGTTCATCCAGTTCCCGGAGTTTCTGCGCGGCTTTTTCCGGGGGCAGTGCGCCAATTACAGGCATGTCGTCAAACCAGTTTGATGCGGTCATGGAAATTCTCCTGATTGTTTATTAAAGTCTCAGGGTTTATAAAAAAATAACCCGTACAGATTTTTTGTCCAAAAACCATTAGGGTTTGGAACAATTTATTTTGATACAGCTCCTTAACCCTGTAAGGGCGATTTCATCGAACATCTGATCAATCGTTTTTGCGGATTTTATGTTGCCGGTTCTGTAATCCTCAGATGCCTGTTTTTCGGCCATCTGCCAGTCTTTCTGATAATAACGGCTTTCATCGTCATTATATCTGTCTGTAAAAACAATAATGACATTCATGTTTTCATGGAACGGGACTTCTTCGGTCGGGATAATTATGCCGTCCTGAAAGATTCCTTTTATTGCTACCTGTGGCATATCATTAGTCCTGTGGTAAAAAAATACTCTGTGGATTTATCGCAGGCCGGATTAGGCCGAAGGCCGTAACCCGACATCCTCTGTATTGTGTCGGGTTACGCTTAGGTGATTTCCATGAAAAAATGTACCATCATTGTAGGGCGGGCACGGCTTTTTGTGCCCACCGTTTCAGCAGGACGGCGGGCACAAAAAGCCGTGCCCGCCCTACGAAAAACGGTATAATCATTAATGGAAATCACCTTACGCTAATCCGACCTACGAATATGATTAACGGATTATCATGATTAGGGAAAAATCCTGCAAATCCTTTAATCATGTGAATCATGGTTCAGACAATTGAATCACAGTTCAGACAATCCCCCCTGTCTGAACCATGATTAAAGGATTAAGGGATTATCATGATTAGGGAAAAATCCTGCAAATCCTTTAATCATGTGAATCAGGGTTCAGACAGATTGTGTCGGATTACGCTCGGTTATTGAGCTTGCCGAAATACGCTAATCCGCCCTGCGAATCGAGATGAAAAGCCAGATTTTCTTATTCTCCGTTTACCTGCAAAACATATTGATATAATTTTCGGTCAATCCAAAATCCGGCATCTTTTATCAGACAATCCATAACCGGCTTTACAGAATGAACCAGTTTTTTATGTTTTGCCTCTGTCAGTATTCCCATAAGTCCAAGACAATGAATCCCCAGACGGGAACCTGTCAGCCTTCCTCTGCGCTCATCCATCAGAATCATATCAGCTTTGATTTCAAGTGCAAGGGCAATTGCTTCAGCTTCACCCAAATCCAATTCCGATTGCAATGAATCCGCCATTAAACGGTCAGTAAGATGCCTTGTCTCAATCCAGTCAGATGTTTTCACTTCCTCAGAACCGGCCTGTCCTTCTCCGATAATGGCAATTTCTTCAAATACTGCCTGGGGAATAATGATCTTTTCATAAAGCTGTTTCAATAAATCCATTTGCCGGATTGCAGCAAGATTGATGATCGGGGAAGTGTTGCTGACGATAATCATATCCTGCCTGTTTTCTGCAGGGTTTTTATATCAGATTCAAAATCAGCAGTATCATAATGAACCGGAATCTGTCTGTCTGCAATCATACGCTGAAACTGTATCTGACTCATCCGGGCAAGGCGGCTTGCCTGTCCCAGTGTCATTTTGTCTTTCTGATAAAGCAATACTGCGATTTCCTGCAATAATTCATCCTCTTCCATATGGTTTTGCAGAAAAACCGGTATGGTTTTTCCGGCAATATCGCTTACGGGTTTTATGAAAACACCTTCATGATATTCAACAAATTCAACTTTTTTCCCTTTCAGCCGTTGAAATATTTCAACAGGAAGGGTGATGTGATCGGATTGAATTGTAAGTGTCTGCATTGTATTTGCCTTTCATTTTAATCATAGATTAGGTTAGCGTATTTCGGCAAGCTCAATAACCAAGCGTAACCTAACATTGAGATTCGCACTCGTTCCCACGCTTCGCGTGGGAATGCCTTCGGGACGCTCTGCGTCTCCAATGCACAGCGGACGGACGCGGAGCGTCCAAATCTGCATTCCCACGCGGAGCGTGGGAACGAGATGAATCCCCCTGTCTGAACCATGATTAAAGGATTAAGATATTATCATGATTAGGAAAAATCCTGAAAATCCTTTAATCATGTGAATCAGGGTTCAGACAATTGAATCCCGGTTCAGACAATCCCCCTGTCTGAACCTTGATTAAAGGATTAAAGGATTATCATGATTATGGAAAAATCATGCAAATCCTTTAATCATGTGAATCATGGTTCAGACAATTGAATCCCGCTTCAGACAACCCATCACAACGCCTCCAAATGTGCTATCAACCCCTTCGCATTTTCAATATCAGCCGCTGCCCGGTTGCCGTAGGTTTCAAAATTGCGCAGGGCAGCGCGGGCATAGTCCAGCGCGTCAGCAATGCGACCGGATTGCATGAGGGTAACGGCAATATTATATCGTGTAAAACCAGCATCGTAATAATTTTCTGCTATTTCTGCAAACTGGATAGATTTCATGTAATGGGAAACAGACTGATCATTGTTGCCTGTCTTATCATAAATCAACCCAAGCGTATTATGCGCTGACATCAAAAGATTTACTGCATTTGGATGTATTATTTTCAGAGCGTTATGACAATAATTCAGAGCATTTATGAGATGATCAATCATAATTTCTTTCGGTTTAATACCTTTCTGGACTTCCTCAAATCGTTTATAAGCCAATAAGCCCAAGTGAATTAGACAATTTCCCTTCCCGTTATGATCTTTTTTATTCCTCAGTCCTATGCTTCGCTTGTACCATTTTTCAACCTCTTCCAGATTTCTGATGGCGGGAATTTCCTGATAAGCTTCACCGATGTTTAATGCACAAACCGCAGCTCCCGCATTATCTCCGGAATGAGTTAAAATTGAAAAAGCTTCTTTATCGTTATCAACACAATTCGCTTTGCCCATTTTACGTTGGATACCACTTAAAAGATTCAGAGAAGCTGATAGTGAATGAAGAATATTCTTTCCAGATGATTCTATATTTTCCGAGGGTATTTGCAGGTATTGAGCTGCCTTTTTACGAGAAAATTCTACACAAGCCGTTTGTAGCCGTTCAGCCTCATACCAATCATATTCTTCCATTGCCATCCGAACGCGATATTCCATTATCAACCCCCATTTCTCTTCCCTTCCGGGAAGGGGGGCATCAGTAGTTATATCAATATAATCAGGTACAATTTCTTCTACTAAACGCTTCCATTCTGTTCGTTTTCCAACTTGATCATAAAGACATCTTAAACCCTGCATAATATTTGTAGTCCGAATCCACCACCCTTTTACACGCGACATTCGTAGGCCATGTAAGAGGTTGGCTTCCTCTTTGTACAGGATGTGTATGACATTCCGGTTCCCATCACTATATTGACCATTATAATAATTCCCCATTGCCCCCATCGCATTAACAAATGCCTGCGTTGCCTGTTCTGAAAATGATTTTTCCTCACTCTGTTCCTCTCCTAAATTGAGAGTAGGAGGATAAAAGCCTTCAAAGAGGCTTTTGAAAAACCAGGGCAGCGCGGGGTGAATGCTGTAATAGCCGCTACCGTAAGCCGTGAGCAGTCCCACTTCGGCTGCCCGGTTCAGCAGAATCTCAAAATTTTCACGGCTCATGCCCCGGAGTTCGGGAAGAGCGGAATCCAGTTTAGGATTGCCCATCGCCATCAAAACTTTTACATCCACAAACCCCTGAAAAAAATACAGCAGAGCCAGTATCTTCCGTTCCTCTTCTGTAAACGCATGTTCAAACCCGTAATTGAGAGACGCGGCCAGAGATTTGCTTCTGCCCTGTTTTTCATCGTCATCAAATGCGGTTTCGCCTTTTTGCAGTTTTTCCGTAAAGGCTTTGATCTGCTCTTCGTTTTCCAGTCCGTCTCTCAATGCCTGCCCCACCAGCACGGTCAGGGTCAGGGGATTGCCGTCTGTGAAGCGCAGCAGGGGACGCCATGCTTTGAGGTCATGAAAAGGTTTTCCCTGTTTTTTTGCCAGTCCCCGTGCCATCTGCTCCCGCTCGTGCATGGGCATGGCAGGCAGGGTGATGCGCCGGGGAAAATCACGCAGCCAGGCTTTTTCCTCTCTGCGGGATGTGAGCAGAAATCTGGCTTTGCTGTCTGCGGCCTGACGGAGAAAATCGGCCAAATCTTTCTGCTCTTCGGGTTTCCATGCGGAACCGGTTCCAGCGGGAAAACCGGTAACGGGCTCCACATTGTCCCAAATCCACAACAGCGGAATCTGCTGAAAAACCTGCAAAGCAATGGATTTGCGATCCGCATCATCCAAAGCCAGCCAGTTGATTCCGGCATTTTCCAACGTTCCGCTGAACACCTGCCCGAATTTGTCCAGCACACGGGCCAGGGGGCGGTACTGCTCAAAAGAGGTGAACAGCACAGGCCCTTCCACGCCGCCGGTCAGGCTGTACCAGCGGGCAAATTCCGCTGCTGCCGCAGTCTTGCCGGAACCTGCATAGGCATGAAGCAGAATCACTTTGTCTGTGTCAAAAGCCCTGTCCATTGCCAGCAGGGTTTCATCCCGTCCCCAGAATCCCGCATCCGGTGCAAGGGGCAAATCCGGATCAAGATGACCGCGCGCGGGCACGGCATTGGTGGGGGACAGGCTGATGTTCAGCTTTTTTTCTTTGCTTTTGGGAAACAGGGACAGGGTCCCGGCTTCATACACCACCGGAACGCACCAGTCCTGCATGGCAATGGAATCACCGGAGATTTCCCGCACAGGATTGTCGGCCAGAAATTTTCTTCCCTGCGTAACCGCGTGTCCCAGGGGATTTCCCGCAATCAGGGAAGCATAGAGATCGGCCACAAACCGGGCTGCGGTGTCCACATACACATTGTACCGCATGGCAACCACTCCGGCAGTGCCTGCATTCACGATTTCCTGTGCCAGAGAACCGAAGGCCCGAATCTGATCCCGCTGCGCCGTTGCGCCCGCGTCCGGCTCTTCTTTGGGTTTTTCCGGGGCTTCGGCATGGGCACTGCGGCACGCGTTCAGCACCAGAACCGGCACACCGGCTGCGGAAAGCAGATTGCCCATGTCCTCGCCATCCGCAAAATGCAGATTTTCAGGCTGTTCCGGATTTTCAAAGCAGAGATACCCGTGCCTTCCGCTACGCTTCGTCTTGGGATAAACCGTGTCCGCGTCAAAGCGTTGGGAATTCACAATTCCGATCTCCTGAAGCAGCCGCTGCATGGCAGATTCCCGTTTTTCCTCTTTTTCCTTCATGGCCGCAATTACGCTGTCCATATCCGCAAACGCGCCGTGTCCGTCAAAATGAACCGCATGATAGGGCTTTCCCTGATCTTTTGCTGCGCGAAGCCGTCTGCTGAGACTGTCAAAGGTGGGGGGACGCAGCACATCCAGTTGCAGCATTTCCCTGTCCGCGTCTGCCAAACCTTTGATTAATTTGGAAGCAACAGATCGGAAAGGCACATCATCCTGTCCGCCCGGACGGCAGATGACCAGCAGAATGCGGATGGGGCCGGATTTGCTTTTGGGCATCTGAAAAGGCTGCGCGGGATTGAGATTGGCATGGACAAAGGCTCCCGCGCGCAGGGCCAGGAAAATATCGGTTTTGGGATCACGGAGCAGTTCCCAGGGAATGGCAGCAGCCTCCCGCACGCCCGTGACAATCTCCACGCGGGTTTCAGACAGATGCTTTCGCATTTCTGCCCACAAATCCCGCGCATCCTCATCAGACTGAAACACCTGCCGGAACAAATCCCGGCCAATGTCGGCCATGCGCTTTTCCGTGCGATCCGCAATCGCGGGCGCAGGGTCAAAGCGGTACAGGGGATAATCCTCCAGATACCAGCGGATGCTTTCCTGATCCTTCGCACTGAGGGAAAAGGAAAACTCGGACTGAGCGGTTTTCTCAACCTCACCGCCGGTTAAAGCAATGTGGACTTTGTACCGGTCTTCTCCGGTGCTGTGCTGGGTCAGACGCAGGGTGTATTGCATGGGGTGTCCTTTCATAAAAGTAGAACAAACTTCCAGTTTGTTTATCAGCAGCAGAACAAGCTGGAAGCTTGTTCTACTTTGTTCGTTCATCAAACAGAGAACAAGCTGGAAGCTTGTTCTACTTTGACCGCATTATCAGCAAAGTCCTTTCTGCGCCTGATACCGGGAGATTGTATTTTTCCACATCCACAGACAGTTGTTCTCTTACAGGAGCGATTTCCTCTTCAGAAATTTTTCCCTTCATTGCAATCATCCTGCCTTCGGGTTTGAGAAAAGGCAGAGCCAGTTTTGCAAATTTCCCCAAATCTGACAAAGCCCGGCAGATGACCGCGTCAAAGGCATGTGCATATACGGCCTGTTTGCCAAAGTCTTCTGCACGGCCATGAACAGCATCAGTATCTTTCAATGAAAGACTGCTGATGGCATATTGCAGAAAACTGACTTTTTTGCGTACCGAATCCAGCATGGTCAAAATCAGAGAGGAATCAAAAATTTTCAGGGGAATTCCCGGAAAACCCGCGCCGGAGCCGATGTCCAGCAGTTTTGATCCTGCCGGAATGAAACGAGCTGGAATCAGGGAATCCATATAATGCTTGACTGCCATATCTTCCGGTTCTGTAATGGCAGTCAGATTCATTTTTCTGTTCCATGCCAGCAAATCAGCCGCATGACGTGCCATCAGTCCGCATTTTTCAGGACTGATGCCAATCCCGAACTCTCCGCAGCCTTTTACAATCAGATGATTCCAGTCTCTGCTTCCGATATTCAAACGAACACACCCCTGCCCCTCTCAAGAGGGGATTTCTTAAAGAACTTAACAGCCCTGCCTCTCAAGAGGGGATTTTTTCACTCACACCCATCAGCATTCACCATTATATCTGCGGTTCCCTTGCCTTTGTTTCAGGTTTGTCCGGATCATCAAAATCCATATACAGCATGAGTTCACTGCCGCTGTATGTGACTTTGGCATTGGGATAGCGTTTTTTGAAAACTCTTATCATACCGGCATTTTCCCGCAGGGTTGTTGCATAAAATCCTTTATAATCGTTCTGCTGCGCGATAAATTCCAACTGCTCCAGCAGATAGGAGGCAATCCCCTGTCCCTGGTAATCTTCCCGCACCACAAAGGCCACTTCCGCGCGGTTGTCCTCTCCCTCGGCATAAGAGCCAATGGCAATGATTTCCTGATGCCGTTTGCGCTGCACCAGACCAATCAGAGACATATTGCGCGTATAATCCACATTCGCGTACTGACGCTGCAGCACTTCATGGGAAAATATCTTCATTTTGTAGAAAAAACGGAAATAGATGGTTTTTTCCTGCAGAGAATAGAAAAAATTCCTGTACGCGAATTCATCAGACGGGAAAATGGGACGGAACAGCGCGGTTTTTCCGTTTTTCAGTTCCACTGTGGTTTTGTAGCCTTCCAGAAAGATCAGATCCTCGGTGGATGGCG
The DNA here is from genome assembly GCA_050180235.1 of Desulfococcaceae bacterium. Classification (GTDB taxonomy): domain Bacteria; phylum Desulfobacterota; class Desulfobacteria; order Desulfobacterales; family Desulfococcaceae; genus JAABRU01. The sequence goes on along the minus strand of JBFXEJ010000001.1, from coordinate 47,890 downwards.
GAAGCTGATCCCCGAAAATATAACCCCTCTGCTTGGCAGATTCAATGAGTTCCTCCCGGAATTTGGGATGCGCTATCTGCGCTAGTTCCATAACCCGCTGATAAATGCTCTTCCCCTGCAGCTCGGCAATGCCGTATTCTGTGATGACAATATCCACGTCTGCACGGGTGGTTGCAACTCCTGCGCCCGGACTGAGATTGGACACAATGCGCGAGACTTTGCCGTTCTGGGCTGTGGAAGGCAGGGCCACAATGGAAAAACCGCCTTTGGACATGGCACTTCCCCGCAGAAAGTCCACCTGATCTCCGATGCCGCTGTAAAACAGATTGCCCATTGAATCTGAACAGACCTGACCGGTGAGATCCACTTCCAGCGCGGAACTGATGGAAATCAGATTGTCATTTCTTGCAATCACTGTGGGATCATTGACATAATCTGATGATCGGAAATAAAACATGGGGTTGTTGTGAACATAATCATAAAGTTCCTGATTTCCCATGCACAGGGAAGCCACCACCCTGCCCGGAATCAGGGTTTTCTTTTTGTTGGTAATGACCTTTTTTTTCAGCAGGGGCAGCAGCCCGTTGGTGATAACCTGGGTATGAATGCCCAAATCCTTTTTTTTATCCAGATACTGCATAATCACATTGGGAAGATAACCGAATCCCACCTGAATGGTGGCTCCGTCATCCACCACCTGGGCGATATACATGCCGATTCGCCGCGTGACTTCATTTTCCTTCCACAGCGCGGGAGATTCCACAATGGGCTCCTCGTGCATGACAAAATAATCAATTTCATCCACATGGACAAAACTGTCACCCCAGGTTTTGGGCATACGGGGATTGACCTGCGCTATGACCAGTTTCGCGCTGTCCATGCCTGCACGGGTAATGTCAACCGACACACCCAGACTGCAGTAACCGAAACTGTCCGGCGGACTGACCTGAATCAGAGCAGCGTCCAGACCAATACGGCGGCTGTAAAAAAGCGTGGGTATCTGCGAAAGATAGGTGGGAATATAATCTGTTTTCCCTTCAGAAGCCGCCTTGCGCATGGCCCGGCTGATAAAGAACAGTTTAAGGGAAAAACGCCTTTGAAAGGAATCATCCTCGACATACTGGGCAAAAGTGGAGGAAAGCATCTGGTATATCAGAATATCCTGCATATTCATATCCGCAACCATAGTATGGATCAGATGCTGGGGCTCTCCGCAGCCTGTGCCGATGAAAACGCGGCTTCCCCTTTTTATTCTGGAAATGGCCGTTTCCGCGCTTACGACCTTATCCGGACAGTACTCTTTCAGATTCATTGTTATTTCTCCTGATTATCTCCATAATGGAAGCATTTGTGTATAGGACTGTTTCAGTCCGGAAAACTGTTACATTTACCCTTTTTGTATCAAAATGTCCATAGTGTTTTTTTGCTGTGAGGAGCTGCTCTATCAGCAGAACCGGAATATATTTATGGAAAGGGCAAAAAAAAGCGGCATACAGATGTCAGCGGCATTTTAACTCATATTAAACAGCTCTTTCAAAAATCAGGAACTCACTGATTGTGCTTCAATATTCTCATGATCCGGTTTCAAACACCTTAAATCCCTGATTCCCGAAACAGTAAATCACATACTGCGAAACCTTTGCTTCGGGATATTCCTGTTTCAGTCCCTCCGTGTATCCGGCTATCTGAACAGTGTCTTCTTTTCTCAGACGGAATTTTTTCACAGTGGTTTTCATTTTTTTCAGTTCCGCATTGGAAAAATATTTGAATTCGATCACAATTCTCACACCCGCGAATTCTTCATGATACTTGCCCACAAACTCCAGGTCAGTCTTTCCTTTGGGATACGATCTTTCCACATTCCATATGAACCATCTGGAAAGATAGCGGCTGCACAGTTCAAAAAAAGTGGTGCGGTAAAAGTTTTCATTCACCTGCTGGAAGATGGCTTCCGGCAGTTGGGAAACATACAGTTCCCAGTAATCCGCAAACAACTGCGGCAGATTCAGGGTGTTCACAAATCCCTGCATCATCTCCGCATATTTGGTGGAAACATCAATGCGGTGAATCTCATTGAAATATTCCACAAAAATCTGGCGCATGTTCAAATTCGGAAGTTTCAGGTAAAAGTCATCCTTTCTTGTGAGCATTCCCAGATAAAAAAAGGAGATCGGATAAAAGCCTTTTTCAAAAAACTGGAACATGCTGAATTTGGCGGTGAGAAAATTTCTGTCATAGGGAACAGTGTTTTCTGCTGTCAGTCTGTTCACAAACTCCTCTGTGTTCTGCGGATTCGCTCCGGTAATCCGTCTCACCCACATAATATCCGTGCGCAGATTCATATCTGTCAGAAATTCGGGAATCTGTCTGTGCCGGGTGAAATACTGCAGAAAATACATCAGAATCGTGGAGTTGTAAAGCGGCTCCCCCTGTGTGCGGACAAAACGGTATCCGTTGTAATGGGATTTTATGATCTCATCCACCTCCCTGCGGGTGGCCGGATCAAATTCATAGTCTCTGTATATTTCATCCAGCAGATGATCGGCCTCTCTCTGCGTGAATCCGAGCATGTTTTCAAATTCCGGGTCCAGTGTGATGAAATTGGCAATATTGAATCCTGATGCCATGTCATCAATGGTGATGGGCAGAACACCTGTGATGAACACATTCGCGACCGCTCCGGTTTTTCTGCCCTCTTTCAGGGTCTTGAAAAAAGTTTTGAAAAAACTGTCATCCCGTGTCAGTTCACGGTACAGATGATCTTTATTGCTGACAATCAGTTGGTTGGCAAAGTTGTCGTATTCATCAATGATGACATACAGAGAGGGCATACCGGAATCTGATATAATTCTGAGAATATCTTTCAGATTCTGGGCAGCCTGATTTTCACGGCTGACTGCAGTCTTATCCTGAAACCATTCAGTATACCGTCTGACAACACTTTCCAGTTCCGTATTGCATGTATGATTGAAATTTTTTTCAATGTCTGCAATATCATCTGTGGGATCAACCGTGGAAAAATCCAGATGCAGCACAAAAAAGGAATTGCGCAGCGGCGTGGGATTCTTTCCGATATACGTATGACCGAACAGCCTTTCAAAATCATCTTTCTGACCGATGTTGTAATAGCATTCCAGAATCCGGCACCACAGGGATTTGCCGAATCGCCGGGGACGCAGAAAAACAGGGTTTTCAATATTCTCCATTTTTTCAATATAACGGGTTTTGTCAACAAAGTAACCGTTTTTGCTTATGATTTCCTCGTAATTGGCATTTGCGTAAAGGATGCGTTTTTTCATTGCTCTGTACTCCTTTCTGTTCCGGTTCATCCCTGCTTTATTCCCCATTTTCGGTTTCATCCTCTTTACTGTTTTGGGATTCCCCCCGTGCAGTGGGAATATAGGGAACTGCGCCGAGCTTTCTGGCTGTTTCCACCCGTTCCATGAGATCTTTGATTTCACCGATGCGGAAGCGGGAGAGAAAGCCCTCAGGGTCAAAACCTGCTTTGTCCCTGTACCATTCATCCAGTTTCCGGGGCAGCGGATAATTTTTGTGTTTCATATACGTCAGCAGGGCAAAATCACGGGTAATGAAACTGCGGGGTCTGCGTTCAAAGATTCCCCATTCTGTCTCAATCCTGCCTTTGTTTTCTTCCCCTCTGTTTTTGGAATCCTCATTTCCTTCGGTGAGAAAATAATCTCCGGCCAGGGGCGGCTGATCCCTATCCAGAAGAGGAAATCCGGTAAGGATTACAGCATATTCCTCCACAGTCAGTCCGTAGAGTTCCGCAATAATGGAATCCAGTTTGGCACGGATTTCAGCACGTTTCCACAAATCCCGTTCCGCAGATGCGTAAGACCAGGGACTGTCCGGAAACACCTCATTCCATACTTCAGCCAGTTCCGGTGTGGTGCAGTTGAGTTTTGCGGCCAGTTGACAGATTGTCTCTCTGGTATCCTGCGGAATATCTGTATATTTTGGAACTGCCAGATTTGAAAGAAAATTCCATGTCAGATTGGTGCTGATCCGCAGCCGGATCAGGGCATCACCGCAGAAGGAACACAGGACAGCCAGCAGAACCAGCGATTTTTCAGTGGAATCCATCATCAGACACGGCACTTTGTTGCCGCCCATGCTGTCCGGGCCGAGCATGGCAGCCAGAATGCTTCTCTCATTGGTTGCTCCGGTGATGTCGCAGAAACCGATCCGGGATTTTGTTTCTTTGCCGGTTTCAGTTTTGCAGAAAAAAACCCTGGGCTGCAGCATTTTTTCGGAGACCGGAATATCCTCCCATACGGCCTTCCGGCCCTGGCCCCGGAGATACCTTTTTTGGGAATGATCAAAGATATGCACCATACGGCCTTCATACAGAGCAGTATAATATTCAGCCGGGAAAATCCGGCGGAAGTCTTTTTTGGGATCAGATTTTCTGCTTTTTTCCCCGGCCGCATCTTCAGGGTGAATGAAAAAACTGTATTCCTTTCCGCTGATCTCCGCTTTCTGTTCCCTGTATCCTCTTTCCCTGTACCAGTCCGCATCAGCAGAAACCCAGTATTCACCGCCTTCAGACAGATGTTCAGGCAGTTTTGCCGTAACCGGCCCGTTTTTTTTCTGCATCCATGCGCCATCCTCTCCATGAACAGGCAGAATCTGCGTGAATCCCCGCTCTTTCATCCATTCCCTTGTCTTGAATCGCCAGGAATCATTGCTCATATCCAGTTCACGTCTGTAAACAGATCTGAATTCTTTTCCATTGTTTTTCACGGTCTGTTCCGTATCTGCGGCCCCGCATTCACCGCTGTCAGGCAGATGCTCCGGCAGAACCTGCGTGAATCCCCGCTCTTTCATCCATTCCCTTGTTTTGAAACGCCAGGAATCCGCTGTCATGTGCAGTTCTGTTCTGTAAACAGCATTCCATCCGCTTTCCGGAGATCCCAGAACAGGATAATTTTTATGGATTTTTTGGATAAACCTGGCCTCTGCTTCTGATCGGATGTCAATCAGGGCCAGTGACGTGGGACTGACAGATTTCACATAATCATATGAAAGACTTACCAGAGGCTCCTGAAAGCATTTCTCAGGAACCCTTGTATCCCTCAGCATGAAAGCCGCAGGAAAACTGTGGTTTGCCGGCGGAGATTCTGCGGAAAACACAAATGTGGAAAATTTGAAACTGGAATGAATGCCAAATGCCCATTTCCGGTAATTTTCAAAGGTGTAAATGCTTTGCATGGTGCAGCGTTCAAAGAGCCGGCGCCGCAGTCCTGTGCAGCCATGCCCCTGCCAGAGTGTACAGGGAACCACAAGCCCGGCACGTCCGCTTTTGCGGACAAAGTGTCCGGCTCTTTCGGTGAAATAGCGGAACAGATCCGGATCGCCCCCGGTTTTTCTGCCTTCCACATCTGCTGTCTGAAATTCATAGGCTCCGCACTGACTGAGGAAGGCTGTCATGCAGTTGATCATTTTTTCATATTTCTGCCAATCTTCCGCGAGCTGCGGATTTTCCTTTTCCATTTCTGCAATCAGGGCATTGAGGGAAGTTCCCTGACGGTTTGCCACTTCTTCGCTGAACTGCCCGTAAAAATCCCGTTTTGCGGGTTTGATTTTGTCCCAGGGCGGATTGCCCACAACTGCGTCAAATCCGAAATTCTCTTTGAGTTCCCCATCCTGTGTGAAAGCTGCTTCGGGAAATTCCAGTTGCCAGTGAAAAAAACGCATGGGGCGGGGGCCGTATCCTTCCTGTCTGGCTCTTTCGATCTTTTTCACAAAGGCATGTTTTTTCAGTTTTTCCACTTCAGACATGCGTCTGCTTTCATCGGTGATGCCGCAGATTTTTTTGACACGCGCATACAGACCTCCGGGGCTTTCATAAACAGAAATGCCTTCTTTGTCCGGTTCGGACAGAAACCACTGCGCACACCAGAGATCACAGAGAATTCTGTGTGCCTCCAGTCTGCTGTTCACTGACATCAGATAATCCCTGTGTTTGGATTTCACCTGCTGCGGCGTGTTGCTGGGACGGCGCAGAATTTCCCTGACGCTTTCAAGTATGCCGGAAAACAGTCCCGTATCAATGGGAAGGGGAAGCAGAAGCTGGCCGATCCGGATTTTTTTTCCTTTTTTTTCCGAAGACTTGGCATCTTCCTGCATTTCCTGTTTTACGCGGGGAACCCATTCCGTACCGGATTTCAGTTCCCTGCTTTCCAGACCCGGCCCGGATACCTGCCGCAGGTCAGCACCCACCAGACTGTTGCCGCATTTCAGATGATGATCCAGAAAAGACAAAGGTTTGCACAGGCTGGCAGAATGGAGCCACAGGGACACTTTGGCAAGTTCCACGGCCATCGGATTCACATCCACCCCGTAAATGCAGTGTTCCACCACTTTGCGCTTCCAGTAGGAAAATTCCGCAGGGCCGTTATCATCCGGAATCCCTTTGTCCACAGGAGCGCAGTTCAGGGTGAGATGCCAGGCCGTCACATCCACAACTTTGACCAGAAAATGACCGCTGCCCATAGCGGGATCAAGGATTTTAAGGCTGAGAATTTTATGGGGATTCCCCCTGCATTTTTCCAGCAGGGGATTCAGGGTTTCCCTGACAATATGATCCACCAGGGAATCCGGGGTGAACCAGGAACCGCTGGCCTTGCGTTCGCCTTTTCTGTTCCGCAGGGAAATGCGGTATTCCTTTCCGATCCTTTCCAGAATCAGACGCTGTTCCAAAAGCCCTTCGTAAATATCCCCGAAGTCGCGCACATCCAGATCCGCATAGGGAACAGGTTCTGATTTATCCAGATAAATCAGTCTGTTCAGAACAGCATACAGGGCATCATCATTGAGACGCAGTTTTTCCAGTCCCGCATGAATCTCCGGGTCAAAAAGACCGCCGTCATACGCGGGAACCTCATATTCACCGCCGGAATTGATCAGTTCAAACAGCCTGCGGAGTCTGTCAAAACCCGTGCTGATGCTTCTGAGATTTTCCTCTGATTTGTTTTTCAGACTGCTGAAAACCGCCCATGTGGAAATTTCCGAGGCATACAGGGTTTCCGCCCCCTGTTCCGTGCGCATGGGCAGCAGTCCCTGTGCCTCGGCTTTGAGGATAAAGAGCAGACGGTATAAAAAAGTAAGGGAAAGTTCCCGAAGATGATCCAGCACATCCTGACACGGTTTTTCAGGATAAGCATTTCCCGGAAACTTCCAGAAGCTTTCCGCTATGATCTGCACGGCAGTGTGGGCATTGTCCCGGAGAATGTCTTTCACCCGGCGGCTGCTGGCCTCTCCCTCACTGTAAAGCAGATTCAGATAACCGCCCCCCACTGCGGGATGGCCGAAAAGATGGAAAAACAGGGCAAAGGTTTCCATATCCGCATCGCTGAAACCTGATTCTTTCCCTCTGCCTTTCTGCACAGCATCTTCCCGCATGTTCAGATCTTCCAGAAACAGGACAAGATCAAAGCGCAGATGCTCCTGCACTTTCCCTTTGCGCATGAGCCGCCATGATCTTCCGTTTGTGAGAATGCCCCAGGTTTTTCCGCATCCGCGAGTATAGCGTTCCACCTGGTCTATATCTTCCGCAGCACTGGTGTCTCTGCCTTTTTCCCTGTCCTCATCCGCGCCGATGCCTTTGGAGAATTTCTTGACATCCAGTATGAAATCCGCATCCCGGCAGAAAGAAAGGGCATCTGCTGTTTTTTTCTTTTTCGCGGCATTCCGCACAGCCGCATTGTGCAGTTGTTTCTCCCGGAACACAATCAGATCCGGACGGTCATTCTTTTTTCTGTTGCGTTCTTTTTCCGGCAGCCCGTCAAGGCAAAGGGATTTTTCCTTGTCGCAACTGTAATCCAGCACTTTTTCCAGCACAGGAAGAATGAAATCTGTTTTCACGCTTTCCTCTGAAACATTTTTCAGGGGGGCCAGCAGCGGGGATAGCCCTGCATAAGGAACCGGAAGCGGTTCGGATTCCGGCAGATCCCGCACCATTCTGGGCCGCACTTCCCGCCAGATTTCCAGCAGGGTTTTCAGTTTTTCCCTTCCGTCCGGGGGAAGTTCCCGCTTTCTCGGAAAGGAAACATCCGAAATCACGCGGTTAAAGTAAGTGCCGCTGAAAAGTCTCTGATTCTGAATATACCGGGACATATGTTTCTCCCATAAAAATGTCATTTGATTTCAAACACTTTAAACCACTGACTGCCAAAGCACTAAATCACATACTGCGAAACCTTTGCTTCCGGATATTCCTGTTTCAGCCCCTCAGTGTATCCCGCAATCTGAACCGTGTCTTCTTTTCTCAGACGGAATTTTTTCACAGTGGTTTTCATTTTTTTCAGTTCCGCGTTGGAAAAATATTTGAATTCGATCACAATTCTCACACCCGCGAATTCTTCATGGTATTTGCCCACAAATTCCAGATCGGTTTTCCCTTTGGGATAGGATCTTTCCACATTCCATATGAACCACCGGGAAAGATAACGGCTGCACAGTTCAAAAAATGTGGTGCGGTAAAAGTTTTCATTCACCTGCTGAAAGATGGCCTCCGGCAGTTGCGAAACATACAGTTCCCAGTAATCCGCAAACAGCCGGGGCAGATTCAGGGTGTTCACAAATCCCTGCATCATTTCCGCATATTTTGTGGATACGTCAATGCGGTGAATCTCATTGAAATATTCAGCAAAAATCTGGCGCATGTTCAGGTTCGGAAGTTTCAGGTAAAAGTCATCCTTTCTTGTAAGCATGCCCAGATAAAAAAAGGATACCGGGAAAAAACTTTTTTCAAAAAACTGGTTCATATCAAATTTCTGCACAAGAAACATGTCATCATACCGGATCGCATTGTCCATCATCAGATGATTCACAAATTCCTCGGTGTACTGCGGATTGGAGCCTGTAAGTCTCCGCACCCATGAAATGTCTGTTTTCAGATTCGGATCTGTCAGATGTTTGGGAATCTGCCCGAAGCGGCAGAAGTCACGGAGAAAATACAGCAGCATTGTGGAATTATACACAGGCTCGTTCCGGACACTGACAAAATGGTATCCGTCATACTGGGTTCTGATGACCTGCCCAACCTCCCCGCGTGAGGACGGATCTATTTCATAATCCCGGTAAATTTCATCCAGCAGATGATCCGCTTCAGACTGTGTGAATCCCATCATGTTTTCAAATTCCCTGTCCAGTGTGATAAAAGTGCCAATATTGAAGCCCGACGCGAGATCATCTATGGCAACCGGCAGAACACCGGTGATGAAAACATTGTTTACCGCCCCGGTTTTGCGTCCCTCTTTCAAAGTTTTGAAAAAGGTTTTCAGAAAACTGTCTTCCCCTGTCAGTTTACGGTACAGATGATCCCTGCCGGCTGTAATCAGTTGGTTGGCAAAATTGTCGTATTCATCAATGATGACATACAGACGGGGCATACCGGAATCCGAAATCAGATCAAGAACAGCCGCAAGACTGTTGGCGGCAGGAATATTATTAACTATTTGAAATTTATTATTAAACCATTCATCATAACGGTTTATAAAGTTTTCCAGACGGGAGTTGCATATAAAATTGAAACTTCTTTCAATATCCGCAATGTCACCGGAAGGATCAACAGTGGAAAAATCCAGATGCAGCACAAAAAACGAGTTCCGCAGAGGTGTGGGATTTTTTCCGATATATGTATGGCCGAACAGCCTTTCAAAATCATCCTTCTGGCCAATGTTGTAATAACATTCCAGAATCCTGCACCACAGGGATTTGCCGAAACGCCGGGGACGCAGGAAAACCGGGTTTCCCACAGTTTCCAGTTTTTCAATATAGTGGGTTTTATCCACAAAATAACCGTTGTCATTTACGATTTCCTCGTAATTGGCATTCGCGTACAGGATACGTTTTTTCATGGGAATAACCTCGGATTATTAGATTTTTTGGCATTAAAAAACTATCTCTCATCAGATGCAATATTATAATAATCCTCAGCTTCATCCTGCGTACATTGGAAACTTCTCAAAAGAATCCGGACTATGGCATCTTTTGACATTCCCTCATCTATCATTCCTTTAGCAGCATTAGTCCTCTCTTGCTTCACCTTCCTTTCAATTTCATCCTGAAATTTTGCTTTAAAATGGTAGTTGAGGGCTTCAACCACCTGAATATTTTGGCCTGCACGGGTTCTCTCGTGTAACAGAATCATCAATAACAAGGCCATTAATCTTTTCATTAACACGCACTTGCTTACCACCAATGGAAAAGATTTCAGTTTTGATTGAAAACTCATCAGTTTTTTTCCTCATGTCTTTTTCTCCTTTACTCATTTTTCAGCACGATTTTCAAATCGTGGAAATGTTGTTCTACAAACTGTATTGTTTCATTTTTTCCCGCCAAGATAACAGGAATTTCTAATTCCCCATCATTAACAAATCTTTTCTTGATATTTTCATCATCGGTTTCTCTTACACAACGATATTTCGCTGAACAGGTGGGACAAAGTGCGAGATAATTTACATCATATTCATACCCCACATTCCGGATACATTGAACTGTTTCAAAATAATAGTCTCCATTGGAATATTTGAATGGCATTTCTTGTTTACATATTTGGCAAATCATCTGGTCATTATCATTCGTGTAAAGAATCCTTAAAGATGTTTTCGCCAATTCTTTCGCTTCATGCTCTGAGATACGGACAGCCCGTTTTCGTATTTCAGACTCTTTGGGAATAGCGGATTGAACATACTCCTCCACTTTCCTGCTTCGGCGTTCGGGATTGGATACAGATTTTTCCGGGAAAGAAGGTCTTTTCAAAGATGTTGCCAATTCTTCCAGTTTTTCCAGAGGAATTTGTTCAATCAGTTCGATTTTTTTTCGCTTTTCTTCAGGAAGTTGAGAAAGAAATTCCTGCTCAATATCTTTTTTAAGGCCTAATATTTCAGCAAGTTTTCGGGATTCAATGCTTTCAGTTTCAAATTCATCCGGAAGGTCGGAAAGGGAAAGTTCGGAAGGGATATGGAAATTACCGTTGCGGTCTGGGAGCCAAGCATTGTTAATTAAAAGGTTTCCAAATTTTGAAAATGCCTGATGGATTTTGCTTTCTTTAAAATTCTGTCTTGAGGAAGATTCAATTTTTCCTTTGATATATTTCGAAAATTTTAACGAATTGTTCCAAATATAAGCTGATTTGGAGCGACTAATGGATTTTAATACATGTTCAATTCCGTCCATAGAGCAATCTGGATCGAAGCCGTCTATTCCTCGTTCATGTCGCCCCCGAAATTTTGTAATTATAACATGGTTAGCATAGTTTGGATTTTCATGGGATAATTTAGGCTTACCATGAATATTCAATAGTGAATATAATTCATCAATATCAGGATGGTATCTTGAATCAAGTAGCCAAGCTGATGAATTATTGCTGAAATACTCATTTAATTGGGGTGATTGAAAGTATATTTCGATAGATTTTTTGAGTCTCTGTTCACCAGTTCCAGCATTAACCGCATAAAGACATGAGGTATTTTTGATTGCTACAATAAGACGTTGTTTTTTTTCTTCAGAATTTATTTTTAATGCTTTGAAAATTTTAAAAATATCACGTTTATGATCTTCATCTGAAATATTATTACCTGTTGTGTAGGCAGGTAATATTTTATCAATAACTTCATCAACCACGTCCGGTTCGGTCAAGCCGACTTTTTTTAGAAACTCTAACGCTTGTTTATTTTGAGCAATTTCAATTTTAACGATGGGAAAATCAAAATCGGTTTCATCGCCAGATGGTATACATGCATTAGGCAATTCCCCTGTTTCAGTTTTATTGAATGGTGAAATGTGTTTTCCATTATTAAGACGGATAATAGGACGGTTATAACGTAAAATTTCGCTTTTATCACCATTCCAATGTGGTCTTCGCCAAAGCGATTCACGATCATCAATGAGATATGAATAAAATTTTATAATCCATTCATCTGTCTGGATCTCAATGAATTTTGATGTTATTTTTCGCACAAAAGATTCAGAAGTTATCTCCTCAATTTTAAGTTCATTTTTTAGATAATCAACAGTATTCCGGTTAGTAATGTTTTCATGTAGCCAACGAACATCAGAATAAGTATCATTATTTAATATTATCTGAAGGTTTTCAGAGGATAGCAGATTCCGTAAATCTTTAGACTCAGCAATTTTGGCTTGATAGGCTGGAACAAAAAAACCATCCTGAGTAGGCAAAAGAGGTTGTTTAAGAAACGCAGCGCGAATGGTATCATAAACAGGGCGAAACATGCTGTCCACTCTGAAATTTTCAGAACGAATCGGAAGGGTTTGGAGAAACGTAACATTCAGTAATCCCAATTCTTTTATTATAAAGAGTGAATCCACTACTAGTTCTGCTGTCTCCTGAACAAGTCTTTTGTTCCATTCATCATTTGGGGGAATATTATCACGCGCCGGTGTTGTTCTGTACGGCCCCTGAATCAGAAATCCGAGATGTGTCTGTTTGTCTGTAGGGAAAAATACGATCAACGGTGATTCCAGTACTTTTTCAATATGCTGCGTTCCTTTTTCATCAGTAACAATTTTATAGGCCACTTCAACACAGACTGACCGATTTATTTCATGAAGTTTGATCGGGCGTTCAAAAACAAGCCAATCTTCTTCAATCTCATTGCCATCCTGACCCAACAAACTTACACGACGATAATTCTCATTTTTCTCTATTTCCCGCAAATAGACGCCTTCTGATTCATTTTCGATATGCCAAGCGATTTCCTCTATGTTTCTAAGAAAAAGAAGCGTATAAACATTTAATGATTTTAACCTGTTTCCGATTTCATGAAAAGCGGTTGAAGCGGGAATATCTGCCCGATCAAAAGGAATGATAAAAAGCGTAGTCCATGAAGCATCAATAGCAGTTTTAGACTCTATCAAATAAGGTCTCACATAGCTTTCGATTTTAAAATGTTCATCCCCACAATGAATTTCCGGAGACAGGGTAAAGGCATAGACCGATTTGAAACCGATACCGAATTTCCCGATCTGCGTCAAATCGTCAGATTTAGTGCTTTCACCAACTCCGCAAACGCCACGGACATCCTTTTCATTAAATAAACGTCCATCGTGCATGATTTCTAATCTGTTTTGGAAAAGACCAAATCGGATTTTTTTTGCTCCGGCATCCTCAGCATTTTGAAGCAATTCAAAGATAAAATGGGTTCTGTCTGAATAAAGTCTGTCAAAAAAAGCCAGATGACGTGTTCCCTCCCCATATTCTTTTATATTATCTTTCCTGATTTGATTATAATTACTGGACATTTTTATTCTCCTCTGTAATCCTGATAATCCCAAAACCCACCACAGACGCAACTATATCCGCTTTTGCTATTGCCGCATCAATCTCCTGAATCCGGCGGCCATAATCCGCTTCTGCGTTATCCATCTGAGCCTGACGCATTTTCCGGATTTTTTCATTTGTGGCCTGTGAAAACTGTTCTCTGATCAGATTCAAACGGGCTTTATGACTGGTATTCAGGCTTTCCTTTCGGTAATTTGCAATCTGCCGGGTCTGCGCAATATGATCCTCTTTGGCTTTTACCCATAATTCATAATGCCGGACATCCAGAGAATCAAAAACTTCCGTACCCGGTATTTTTTCCTTTTCAATGTTCAAAGACCGACCTTTTTCAAGAAGATCGAAAAAACGGCTGCTTATATCCGGATCATTGCAGACAGCCTGCAGCACAAGATCATCCCGAATGCCGAAAAACCGCCATTGATAAATGGCAAAAGGATAATCTCCCGAAAGTATTTCCCTGGCTGCCACTGAAAATGCGGTAATAACTGCATCATCTTTCTCAAATCCCGCTGCTGCCTGCCGGATAAGGGGATGAACCGGCATAAGAAAAACCGCATCGGGATTTTCCGAAGCACATTTTGCATCAAACGTGATTTTCAGATTCCGATGACTGCCCTTGAGCCATTTTTCCCAATTCCGGTATATTTCGGAACTCTGCCGCTGCAATAATTGAAAATCCCGCAATAAGCGGTCACGGACTTCCTGAGACAATCTCAGCGTTTTTACCTCTTTTTCTCCTAAAATACAATCCTGTTCCTGACCCAATATATTTTTCAGATACAGGGAAAGCAGATTGTGAACAGATGACGGAGACAGCCAGTAACTTGAAGCCTTTTCAACTTCCTGGCGATACCGGTCAGTATCAACCCGCAAACCGAAAAGTTCAGCCTGTCTTTCTTCCAATGCTTCCTGTTCCTGAATCAGGCGGATATTGTTATCAGCTATCCTGCGGAATTTTTCATCCTGTTCTTCCTGAGTCAGAGAAAAACTTTCAGCCACATCTTTCAGTTCTTTGGCGATGTTACCCAAAATTTCCTCATTTCCGCCCAAAGCTCTCTGAAATACACCGATGCGTTCCAGACACCGCCGATAAATATCCGCATCCACTGTTCCCGGTGTGATAAAATTATAAATCGCCACGGTTTCACTGCGCTGCCCCTGCCGATCAATCCTGCCGATTCTCTGGTCAATTTTCATGGGATTCCAGGGAATATCATAATTTACCATACAATCACAGAACTGATAATCCAGCCCTTCACATCCGACCTCGGAAAACAGCATCACATCAATGGCTTCTTCCTGATTTCTCTCAAGTTCAAAGCGTTTGCGCAGGGCCAGACGTTCTTCATCAGCGACACCGCCGTGAATTACCGCCACCCGGAATTCGTCTGTTTTCAGATTTGCCAGCAGATAAGCCAGTGTATGCCGGAAGCTGCTGAATACCATGATTTTGTTATTCGGCATATTTTGTTTGTCTTTGATAATTGTCCGCAACTGCTCCAGTTTCGGATCATGCGAATCCAATTTTTCTGACTGGGATAAAACATTCAGAATCTGTTCAAGAATCCTTTCCCCGGGTTTGCCGATGTCTGTGCCTTCCGGCATATTACCGGTATCATTCGCTTCATGCAAAGCCAGATCATCCATTTTCCGAGTTAAAATATCCTCCAGCATGGGGATAAGTCCGAAAAGACAACTCGCTGCCTGCCGCCGTATGGTCGTCATCATGAATATTATGTTTTTATCCCCGTGCAAACGGGAAAGAATATCTGCCTGCACCTGCATCAGATCATCATGAAGCTGCCGCTGCTGCGGTGTAAATTCAGCAAGAACCGTCTGCGGCTTGCGGATGGTAAAATTTCCTATATCGCATCTCCGGGTTCGGTTGAGCATGTCTGAAAACGTATAAAGCCTTTCCATTGCACTGATACAGGAAATTCTTTCCGCATCGGACATACTGTTTTTTTTCAGCAGAGAATCAATCTGACAATACTCAGGTTTGTTCGGAAAGATGGATTTTCCCCAGGGGGTCTGCGCAGCCTGATTCAGTTCTGATTTCATTTTGTCCTGCCAGTCCGGAATCTGTGACCGTGCATAATCAATGGCCCGGTTGATATGGGGATTCGGTGCGGCCATATGTTCAAAACTTTTTTCATCTATAATCAAATCCGGACGCAGCATATTCAGTAATACAAACAGATCATTGCTTCCCAACTGAACAGGCGTTGCTGTCAGAAACAATACAGCTTCCGCATGATCGCAGAAAAAGCGGACACCTTTATGTGAAAAAGTTTCAGGGTTTCGGATATGGTGCGCTTCATCCACTATCACCAGGTCAAAACGCGGGGGCGGGTCCAACTCCAGCAATCCCTTTCCGTTTTTCCTGCCCTTCAGCAAATCTTCATCCAGCAGCGAATAGGGCAGCATGATTTTTTGATACTGATCCGGCCATACACCGCCCAAATCATGTTCACGTATGCAATAACGGAGCGTTTTTCCATCCAATGGGATAAAGCGTTCATCAAAACGCTTCATTTCAATTTCCCATTTGCGTTCCACAATCAGCGGTTTTGTACAGATAATCAAAACAGATTTGATGTCCCGGCGGGCCTGAAGTTCCCGAAGAATCAGCCCAGCTTCAATGGTTTTTCCGATCCCCAAACTGTCCGCAATCAGCATACGCGGTCTTTCAGCCCGGATAAATTTCAAAACCGGACGGAACTGGTAGGGAATAAAACTGATTCTGGCAGAATTCAGAGAATACAGAGCAGAAAGACTTGGATGACGAATCTGCAGCGCGCTCAGATGCGCATGAAATTCTGCAAGTGAGGTCAATTCAATCCCTGTTTTTTCTTCTGCCTTCAGTTGGGAAGCATAGCAGGGAATCTGTTTACCATTCTGAAATACAATATACCGGTTTTCCGGCTGCCCCGGTAAAACACCGATCACTGCTCCGGTGACAGAAGGATCAGCTTTTAAGCAGACAATTTGCCCGACAGTAAACTCAGAATGATCTGAACCTGTTTTCCCATGAGAGGATACTGTATTCTCAACAATCAGATTTTTCTTGATTTTTCTTATATTTTCAATAAATCCATCATCTGCTTCCATTACTTCCGAAAACCTTTGCAATGTATCCATATCCCGGTAAATATCCTCAGCATTGAATCCTTCTGCTCCCACATGCGCCCAGCGGTTGCGGACAGTCTGCATTTCTTTCACAAAATGCCGGGTTTCAGGAGAATAATTCATTTTTGATGAAATGTTATACCAGTTCTGATCCAGTACCCGAAGCAATGCAGCCAGATCCAAACCGCCGAGTGCGTTTATGCCCTGCTGTTCAAGCCGTCTCTGCTGCTGATAGGACAGCGTATTCATTACTCCATCTTTCCACCAGTCATTGAAAAGCCCCGGAAGAATTTTTTCCAAATACCGCACCAAATAAACGGATGCCTCATGCAGCAAATCTGATAATGATGAATTTTCCATTTCAAGCCCTTTCTGGTATCAAGTGAACCTGCTGAATTTAATTTGATAAATTAAAATAAAATTTCAGTCTGAAACAAGACTGGTACTCCTGTTTTTCTGTAACAAATAGTATCAAAACAGGATATTGTAAACAAAAACAGAATAAGCAGGCAAACAAAAGTTTTCGTGTATTCAAAAAATCCGGTTTTTCCGGAAAACTTTATACCAATTTTCCATTGATTTGATACAGTATTGTCAGTTTTTCCGCATTTGAGCGTGTGCAAAAAACCGCTCCGCTTAATTTTTGCACTCCTCCGTATTTGCATTCCGCATTGTATAAAATCAATGGCGAATCGGTATTAAACCCGAATTTCACAGCAGAAAAAACTCTGTGTCACTCTGTGAAAACGCTGCGCTGCTCTGCGGTTAAATAGAGACTGTCAGCCGTTTTGCATCTCCACTGTCAAATCTGTCTTTTCCGGAAGAGATTTCACTTCAAACACCCGGAACCCCTGATTTCCGAAACAGTAAATCACATACTGCGAAACCTTTGCTTCGGGATATTCCTGTTTCAGTCCCTCTGTGTATCCCGCAATCTGAACAGTGTCCTCTTTTCGCAATCTGAATTTTTTCACAGTGGTTTTCATTTTTTTCAGTTCCGCATTGGAATAATATTTGAATTCGATCACAATTCTCACACCCGCGAATTCTTCGTGATATTTTCCCACAAACTCCAGATCGGTTTTCCCTTTGGGATAGGATCTTTCCACATTCCATATGAACCATCGGGAAAGATAACGGCTGCACAGTTCAAAAAAGGTGGTGCGGTAGAAATTCTCATTCACCTGCTGAAAGATGGCCTCCGGCAGTTGGGAGACGTACAGTTCCCAGTAATCCGCAAACAGCCGGGGCAGATTCAGGGTGTTCACAAATCCCTGCATCATCTCCGCGTATTTTGTGGAAACATCAATGCGGTGAATCTCATTGAAATATTCCGCAAAAATCTGGCGCATGTTCAGGTTCGGAAGTTTCAGGTAAAAGTCATCCTGCCGGGTCAGCATTCCCAGATAAAAAAAGGAGATCGGATAAAAGCCTTTTTCAAAAAACTGGAACATGCTGAATTTGGCGGTGAGAAAATTTCTGTCATATGGAACAGTGTTTTCTGCTGTCAGTCTGTTCACAAATTCCTCTGTGTTCTGCGGATTTGCGCCTGTAATCCGTCTGACCCACATAATATCCGTGCGCAGATTCATGTCTGTCAGAAATTCGGGAATAACCCTGTTTTCACAGAATTCCACAAGAAAATTCATCAGAATGGTCGGGTTGTAAACCGCCTCGCCCTGGGGATTCACAAAATGATACCCGTTGTAATGGATTCTGATGATCTCATTCACCTCTCTGCGGCCCAGCGGATCAAGTTCATAGTCCTGATAGATTTCACTGACCAGTCTGTCTGTCTCAGCCTGTGTGAATCCGAGCATATTTTCAAACTGCGGATGCAGCGTGAGGAAACGGGCTATATTGAATCCCGATGCCATGTCATCAATGGTGATCGGCAGAACGCCTGTGATGAACACATTCGCGACCGCGCCGGTTTTCCGCCCCTCTTTCAGGGTCTTGAAAAAGGTTTTGAAAAAACTGTCATCCCGTGTCAGTTCACGGTACAGATGATCTTTATTGCTGACAATCAGTTGGTTGGCAAAATTGTCGTATTCATCAATGATGACATACAGGGAAGGAAGACTGTTTTCTCCGATAAACTTTGTTATACTCTCAAGATTTGCGGAAGCATCTGCTTTCAGATCTGTCTGTATTTTTTCCTGAAACCATGCTTTGGACAGTCCGAGCATCATTTTCATGCACAGGTTGCAGGTATGATTGAAACTCTGCTCAATTTCCGCAATTGTTCCGTCCGGTTTCACAAGGGAAAAATCCAGATGCAGCACAAAAAACGAATTCCGTAGCGGTGTGGGATTTTTTCCGATGTAGGTATGGCCGAACAGCCTTTCAAAATCATCTTTCTGCCTGATATTGTAATAACATTCCAGAATCCGGCACCACAGGGATTTGCCGAAACGCCGGGGACGCAGGAAAACCGGGTTTCCCACAGTTTCCAGTTTTGCAATATAATGTGTTTTGTCCACAAAATAACCGTTGTCATTTACGATTTCCTCGTAATTGGCATTCGCGTACAAAATGCGTTTTTTCATTGCTTTGTACTCCTTTTTTCCTGATAAGTAATGTTCCATAAATTTTCGGGCATAAAATTTTCAGAAAAACCGGATTTTTTGGAAAAAACCGGTTTTTTGAATACACGAAAACTTTTGTTTGCCTGCTTATCTGATTGCAGACAGGCCGGATCAGTGCCATTGGATTAAAAAATTTCCGGAGTGCCAGACTGAATATTTTACACTGTTTTCTGAATTAGTTAAGATTGCCAAACTTTTATCGGGAATTTCAGGCTTCTGACGCAGTGGCATTGCAGCTCCTCTCATACCGATTAACCATTGATTTAATAGAATATTATCAATTTTTCCGCAGTTGGGCGTGTGCAAAAAACCGCTCCGCTTAATTTTTGCACTCCTCCGGATTTGCATTCCGGATTGTATAATACCAATTCGCTATTGAATTTATACAATAATGTGAGTTGATTCCTCTGTGTTCTCTGTGGTTTTTTCTCTCTGTGTTCTCTGTGGGAAACCGAATCATAAGTATATTTTCAATGGAGAATTGGTATCAGATTTAAGATTTTCCGGAATCCAGCACTTCCCTCACTTTGTCGGCCAACTGTTTCAGGGTAAAGGGTTTCTGGATAAATCCTTTGCAACCCCTTGCCATAATTTCGGCTGCCTTTCCGTTGATGCTGTATCCGCTGGACAGAAGAACTTTAACATCCGGCCGGATTTCCTTCAGACCGTCAAATACCTTTCCCCCGCCCATTTCCGGCATAATCATATCCAGAATCACCATATGAATCCGTTCCTGCTCCCTGCGAAAGATGTTCAGAGCCTCCTGACCGCTCTGTGCGCTGAGCACAGTATATCCCAGTTCCCGCAGCAGATGGGTTCCCACATCAACAATCATTTCCTCGTCATCAATCAGCAGCAGGGTTTCTTTTCCGCGGGAAATCCCGGTGTCTGTCTGAATTTCCCTGACTATTAATTTTTCTGATACCGGCAAAAAAATCGTAAAAGTGCTGCCTTTTCCCGGCTCGCTGTAAACATGGATAATTCCCCCGTGGTTTTTGACAATTCCGTAAACCGAAGCCAGACCCAGCCCTGTGCCCCTGCCCATTTTCCGGGTGGTGAAAAAAGGTTCAAACACCCGCTGCATCACGGATTTGTCCATGCCCACCCCGGTATCGGTGACAGAAATTTTCACATACGCGCCGGGGGAAATCTGATAGGTTTCCACATATTTTTTTTCCAGAATGACATTTTCCGTGGACAGGAAAAGATCACCGCCTTCCGGCATTGCATGCCAGGCGTTGACAAAGAGATTGAGCAGCACCTGCTCCATCTGTCCCCGATCCACCTCAACTGCTGCAACGTTCTTTTCCATCTGAAAATGAATCTGTATCTGTTTGCGGGTTCTGCCGAACATCTCTGCGCTCTTCCGGATCAGTTCATTGATATCCGTGGCTTTGATCTCATATTTGCCACCTCTGGCAAAACCCAGCAGTTGCCGGGTCAGACCGGCGCCGCTTTGCACATATTCCTCCATATGTTTGAGTTTTTCACGGTGCGGATGATCTTCTGCTGTGTCCAGAAGCATCAGGGAGATGTTTCCCAGTATTCCGGTGAGCAGATTGTTGAAATCATGGGCAATGCCTCCGGCCAGTGTACCGATAGCCTCCATTTTCAGGGCCTGGTGCAACTGGTTTTCCATTCTGCGGTATTCGGTCATGTCTTTGCAGATTCCCACAATACCTGTCACCTCTCCGGCAGAATTGACATTGGGTGCCGCGCTCAGATGAAAGATGCGCAGGGACCCGTCCCGGTGTATCATGGTCAGTCCCAGATCCCTGACGGTTTTTTTCTGCTGCGATATACTGCGGATGGCCTGTATGCTGCTTTCACCGCTTTTGACAAATTCCGCAAGTTCCTTTCCCATTGCGGTTTCCCTGTCATAACCCAGCAGAGCTTCAAAAGCCGGATTCAGATAGGTAAATGTGCTGTCTGCGGCAAGTGTGAAGATAATATCCGGGGAACTTTCGGAAAGAGAGCGGAAACGCTCCTCGCTTTTCCGCACTTCCTCCTCTGCCTGCCTGATCCTGCGGATATCGGTGATAACGCCGAAACTGCCTTTGAAATTTCCCTCCGCGTCAAAAATTGGAACCGGTGATATGATGGTGGGCATAGCCTGGCCGTCTTTTCTGCGCCATGCAATTTCATAGGAGGATGAATCGCCTTTTTTCCGCTTTTCCCTTTCCTGCTGATAAATCCGCAGGTTTTCCCCATCAAAATAACGGGAGATGGGCGAACCTGTGATTTCTTCCCGCGGCCGGCCTAGCATGCGGCAGAGTTTTTCATTCACATAAATCATTACAGTATTTTCATCCAGAACAGCCAGCCCCTCGTTCATGGTTTCCACCAGCAGGCGGTAGCGTTCCTCACTTTCCGCGAGTTGAGTGTTTTTTCTGCTGAGTTCTGTATTGATGCGGCTGAGATCAAGAATCATGTCTTCTATCCGGCCGGTCATGGCATTGAAGGCACGGGCAAAGGTGTTCATTTCATCCCGGCTTCGGACACTGACCCGGGCTGAGAAATTGCCGGATGCAATATTTTTTGCCGCCAGTGAAAGCTCCCGGATGGGGGCCGTTACCTGCCTGGCCAGAAGAAATCCGGCCAGAAGAGAAAAAAAGAGCAGAACTCCTGCCCAGTACAGCATACGCTCCAGGGCCTGCCGGGTGCTGTTTTCCACCACACGCACCAGTTGGGCGGAAGCGGCTGTGGCCATTTCCACCGGAACCACCAGGGCAAAATGCCAGTCAGCGGATTTCAGGCTGTGGTAGGCAAAATATTTGGGTTCACCGCGGATAGAAACCTGCTGTATGGAGGATTCCCCCAAAGCCATGCGTCTTAGCACGGTATCCAGTTCCGGGCTGATGGAGAGGCTCAGATCAATAATGCCCCTGGGGGCATAGGCTTCCGGCGAAGAAAGTTCCACCCGTGCATGGGGAGATGCCCCGATGAGTTGGAGCCGGGAATCCATGAGAAAAGTGTAACTGGAGCGGATGGCCTGGAAATGGTTGAACTGTGTGATCAGACTGACCAGAGAAATGCTGATACCCATATAACCGTGAATCCTGCCGTTTGAGAAAACAGGCGCAACAGCGTCAATGACCAGATCATAGGAAAGGGAAAAGGGATTGACATGGACTTCACTCCACACAGCCTGCACATTGCGCACTTCTCCCAGGATGGCGTCTGAAACCAATGCCGGTTCAGAGACATTTTTCGGGAAAAAAGGAGAGGAAATGAATGTCAGAGCATCCGGCAGAGATTCCGGACTGTCCGGGGCAGGATAAATTCTGATATTTCCGGCAAGGGGGGCAAACCAGCTCATGGAGCAGAAATTCATGTCTGCAAACAGCGCGGGCAGCAGTTTTTCCGGAAACATCCGGCCGGGTTCACAGTGTTTCAGATATTTTTCCAGATACATGGCTCCGTAACGGGCTGCCGCTTTTGCCCGGTTCAGTTGCACATCCAGTGTGACCACCTGACCCCGGACGTTTTTTTCAATAAAGTTTTCTGTCTGCCGGGAAAGTATAGCGCGGCTCTCCCGTCCCATCTCCTTTTCTGCCTCATCCAGCGTGCTGCGGATGGCAAAGGCGATGCCCAGGGTCAGCACAATAATAGCCGCAGACAGCAGCAGCAGTATCTTGTGCCAGAACAGCAGTCCGGGAAATCTCTGTTTCATATCTTCTCAGCCGATAATCTCTGTCCATTGTTTCTGTGTGTCATCCAAAGCCTCCCGCGGACTTTTCCGCCCCTCCAGAGTCAGGCGGATATTTAGGGTCAGAATATCCAGAAGTTCATGGGTCTGCGGAATGCAGGGCCAGGCTGTGGCACTCTTCAGAGATGCCCGTACAGCGACACTCAGTTCCGGATTAAATTTTTTGTATTCATTTGAATTTAAAACAGAAATCCGCACCGGATCAATGCCGCCGTTGACCAGGTTCAGGCGCATGGTGATATCGGGCCGGGAGATAAACAGCAGATAGGCCTGCGCGGCTTCCGGGTCTTTTGCCTTTGCAGAAACCCCCAGACTGAATCCTGAGTTGAGCGCGGGGGAATGCCGGGCTTTTTCCCCGCTTCCTTTGGGCATCTGCACCGCACCCCAGTCACCCCGGATCACAGACTGCTCCGGGTCCTCAGCCATGATGCCGATGTCTGTCCACTGATCCGCCATCGCGATTTTTCCGGAAAGAAACGCATCCCGTGCAACTTCCCAGTCTGTTTCCATAGGGGTGGGCAAAGCATATGCGGACTGTTCGAGCATGGCGGAAAGTGCTGCCACAGCCTCGTCACTGTTGATTACCGGACGGCTGTTTTCATCCAGCATTCTGCCGCCGAAACCGCCCAGCCTGTTCACAAAACTGGAAACAAGAATCATCGCAGCCGGCTGGGCCATGATGGCTGTTCCGTAAATGCCGTTGTTCCTCTCCTTTTCAGTAACCGTTCTGGCAATCACACTAAACTCATCCCATGTTTCGGGCGGAGAAAAACCGTATTTCTGCAAAAGGGATTTGCGGTAAAACAGAACATGGCTGTCGCCGTCATAGGGAAGGGCCCAGCGTTTTCCCTTATATAGGGTATAAGGATCGTAAAGGCTGAAAATAAAATCGGCAGGCTGAAGGATTTGCCGGTTTTTCTCAATAAAGCCGGTCAAATCTCTCAGCACGCCCTTTTCTGCCAGACACCCCACATCCACATACCAGAACATGATTACATCCAGTTGTGGGTCATCCGAATAAGCATCTTTTATGGCATATGAGAGCATTTCCGTGTAATCCACAACAATGTTGCGGACAATGGCCCCGCTTTCCTCATGGAACCATTCGGCAGCAAAATCCGCAGCCCGCAGATGGGGATGATTGGTCATCACCGTCACCTTTCTGCCGTTCAGATCGGTCTTCCGGGCAGGCACGGGATGGGGCCGGTGCGGCTTCCCAATAATTTCCACTGAAATCACCGTAACCATCAGCGCAATAATCAGAACAGCCATAACTAACAGTTTTTTATCCATATCCTCTCCTTTTCTGAAAATTCACCTGTCCGGATGATTTTTTTTCCGGACGCAGTAATTCGGAAAAACAGAATTTTTCTGTCCCCAAATCTGATGATCCCGCAAAAAATCAGAAATCATATTCCCCTGCGAAAGTCTGAGTCCGTAACATCCTGAAAATAATGTATTCAGACTTAGTCTGGAACACGGGAAAACTGAATCTGGGACTTTTTGCTGATTCATCAGGATTGACTTTTTCAGGATTTATAATATAAGTTTTCCAAAATGTGAATCAGAATTATATTTCTGTATATCCATAAAAAATGCAGTCCGTCAAACAAAGGTTTGCATCTGCCGCAGAATATTGGTAATACTAATTTGAAAATATTAAATATTTGGTAGTGGTGCAAATCTGTTGATCCAAAAATTCCCCTCCCCTGGTGGGAGGGGTCAGGGGAGGGGGATAATCAGTGATGTTTTCACCCTCCCCCTGCCCCTCCCTCAAGGGAGGGGAGACCTTATCAACGGATTTGACCCACTACCAAATATTTTTAATAAAAAAACAAATGCCGGGGCTGGCAGTATCTGCTGCATCGCTGGAAAAATGGGCATATCCGTTTTCTGCCCATATGATTTTGTCAGACCGGAGAAGTCAAAATAATCTGTTCCTAACTTAATGTCATTGAAGAAAAACGGAGAATCAGTAAATGGAAATATCGGTGACACAGAAAAATGACCGTGTGCACTTTGTTCTGCACGGGGATGTTGATGAAAAAGGTGCCGCCTTACTCAGCAGGCATTTTCAGGAACTTGGGGATAAAAAAGCGATCAGGGAACTGGTGCTGGATTTGGGAGAGGTGAACTATATCGGCAGTTCCGGCATTGGTCTGCTTATTCTTTTCTACCAGACTCTGGCATCTTCGGGCGGAAAGGTGCGCATTGAAAAAGTATCACCCGCCATCTACGACCTGTTTCTGGAACTCGATATTCAGACAATTCTGAGCATTTCCAAAGCATGAAAAAAGGGATATCGTCAGAAGAACCCAGGCATGGTGACTGTAATAAAAGAAAACAACCGCCGGAGGCATGTCATGAGCGCTATTTTTGGTGAAATACGTTATTTTCCGCAGGAAAAGGGCCCGGATATCAGGCTGCGGGTATTCGGGGATGAATTCTATGCCCGGTATGAAAGCGAAACCGGTTACACAGTGGTATATGATCCGGAGGTGGGAAAATACTGCTATGCGGAACCGGTAAACGGCAATCTGATCTCCGGCGGTGTTCCGCTCAGCCGATGTCACCCCCGCGGCCTGAAGCGGCATATTCAGGAAAACAAGGATATCCGGAATGCAAAATTCCTGATGCGGCACCGGGATATTTACCCCCCTCCCCTGCCCACTCCCGGCATTGCCGGAACCCGGTGCACGGACGGCGGATTGCTTCCGGGCCGCAGGATTACAAAGGGAAAGGTCAAAGGGCTGACGGTCATTGTCAATTTCAGGGATGTGAAAACCCGTGTCAGTTTGGCAAATACTGAGGAACTGCTCCATACCGACACCTGCAGAATCAACCGGAATTACTGTTCTGTCCGGGATTATTTTCTTACCGTATCCGGAGGAAAGCTTGATTACAGCAGTTTCGTGGTCGGCCCGGTCACCCTGAGCCGGAAACGGGGATATTATATAGCCCATTCCCTGGCCGAAGAGGCGCTGGCACTTGCCATCAGCGAATTTCTCGTTGATCTCTCGGAATTTGACTCTTCAGGTGAAAAAATCATTGATGCTGTCACCTTTCTCTACGCGGGGAGAAGTCTGTACAAAAACAGACTGTGGCCCCAGAACCGGAGTTTTGCAAATCCTGTCATCCATAACGGCTACACCTTCAGCCGGTATATGCTTGCCGGTCTGGGGCGTTATCCTGTTGACCTGAGCATCGGAACCATCTGTCATGAAACCGCTCATATGCTCTGCGGATTTCCTGATATGTATGACTACGGACTCAGCACGGGTGATGCGGATATCAGTCCCGGACTGGGAGCTTACTGCCTTATGGCCCTGGGACAGCGGCTCAATTACGGCAGAACCCCGGCCCCCCTATGCGCCTATCTGCGGGATCTTGTGGGATGGTGCAATCGGGAAATACTGCTCAGTCATCCGGATATGTTTGAAGTCAGTCACGGGGATTACCATTCGGTATTCCGTTATGAGACAGATCGGCCCAATGAATACTTTCTGGTGGAAAACCGGACCCGGATGAAAATGGACGCGTATCTGCCTGCCAGCGGTCTGGCCGTTTATCACTGTGATACTATGGGAAGAAACGGATGGAACGGCGGCACACCGGATCTGCATCCCCGCTGCGTTCTGCTCCAGGCTGACGGCAGTCTGCATCTGGAAACCGGACGCAACACAGGAGGACGTTTTGATTTGTTCGGAAAAACAGACGGAGTGGCCGTTTCCGCGGATACCATTCCATCGTCCAAAGCCTGGGACGGCACAGAAACCGGATTTAACATCATTGACATCAGCGAACCCGGAGAAGTGATCCGTTTTAAAACCGGAGTGGTGGGAGACAGGGGCGAAACAGACATCTCAGCCGCACCGCTCATTGTCCGTGAGATTTTTCCGGACATGCTGATTCCGGATGATGATGCCGATGGGCTTTCCAGTGTGATTCACATAGACAGAAAGGGAAATATTGAGGATATTCTGCTGACAGTGGACATCCATCATGCCTTTATCGGAGATCTCGAAGTTTTCCTGAAAACCCCGCCGGGCCTCAGAATTATGCTGCACAACCGCGACTGGAGTGAACAGAGCGACCTGCAGCTCACTTATGATGCCGAAGGCGTGCTGGCCGGACTGAAGGGCAAAGCCATGTACGGAGACTGGACCCTGTGTATCAGAGATATGGCCGCCAATGACACCGGGAAACTCAATTTCTGGAGCCTGCTTATAGAATACACCCCCACGGACAGAATCATCCAGACCGAGGCTGTTTCCGGCCTGAAAATTCCGGTGGCAGACTGGAACGGCATCAGCAGTGCCATTCCCATAAATCAGGAAGGAATGGCTGACAATATAAAGGTTTATGCGGCAGTGACCCATCACTGCATCGGGGATTTGCAGATCAGCCTGATCGCTCCATCCGGCCGCAGTGTGGTGCTCAAACCTTTTGGTGATGGGAAAATCAAGGCTGATGTACGGCGGACATACGATATCCATAATCATGAGGGCCTGGCCGCAATGGTTCGGGCAGGTCAGGAAATGCAGGGGGAATGGCGGCTGGAGATTATTGACTGCGAATCCGAAGGCCCCGGTATTCTGGAAAGATGGTCGCTGGCCCTGAGCTGTTAGACACATCCTTTAAGTGAAAAAACTGCGGGGATATGGTATTGTTATGGCACAGAAGATCCGGGAAAGATGAAATCTGTCTGATTATTCAGTATTTCCACAAAACGTATTTAGGCGATTTCCATGAAAAAATGTACCATCATTGCAGGGTGGGCACGGCTTTTTGTGCCCACAGTTTCAGCAGGACGGCGGGCACAAAAAGCCGTGCCCGCCCTGCGAAAAACGGTATAATACCGAATCGCCAGTGAAGACATGCTTTTAAAAATAGCAACTTTTTGTAATTAAACAGAAAAAAATTTTTTATTGTATAAATTCAATAGAGATTTGGTATAATACCAATTCTCCATTGAAAATATACTTATGATTCGGTTTCCCACAGAGGACACAGAGAGAAAAAACCACAGAGAACACAGAGGAATCAACTCACATTATTAGACCTCTTGCAAAAGTGGGAATTGCTCCCTTGATTTTATTGGATAAAAATTGACTTTGGAAAGAGGTCTATTGTATAAATTCAATAGCGAATTGGTATAATCATTAATGGAAATCACCTTAAAAGCGGAATGCAAAGAATCTGAAACGGAAATCTCAGGAGGGAACATGAAAAAAATTTTTCTTGCATGGATAATGATCTGTCTGCTGTCAGGTACAAATCTCCGGGCAGCGGACTCTGAAGCAGAGAGCCGGACAGTTCCGAGTCTGAAATCTCAGGAATCACCGGACACGAAACTTTTCAGGCAGAGTGACGGCAATACTGCCGTGAGCATTCTTTCCGATGAATTTCCGGATATTGTTCTGCATGTCACAGTTTCAGACAGCAGCGGCAATCCGGTTTCCGGACTGACAGCCGCGGATTTTGCTGTCAGTGAGCAGTCAGAGACAGACACGGTTTCCACATCCCAGATACTAACCTGTTTTGAGGAAGGGGACGAAGGCACGAAAATTTCTTTCTCTCTGGTATTTGACATCAGCGGAAGCATGGAAAGGGAAAACCGTCTGCCGGATGCCAAAACAGCGGCTGTGGGTTTTCTGAACAATGCACAGCCCGGAGACAGGGCCTCTCTTGTGACTTTTTCCGGATGCGACCAGGGGGGGATTGTCATTCCTGTAACGGAAGTGGCCAAAGACAGCAATCAGAACGGTGTTACAGATATTGCCGAGGCTGTTCAGGCTTTGACAGTCATTGACCGCACAGCCATGTATGACGGCATTGCCAACGGACTTGACAGCATCAGCCAGGAACCTTTTCCCAAAGGTGTGATTGTTTTCACGGACGGAGACAGCAATGATGACTGCCATTACAGTATCAATACCGTCATACAGAAAGCAAAGAATCTGGGAATACCGGTTTACACAATTGGTCTGCAAAGCATAATGGGATCACAGCTTCGCATCATAGCAGAATCAACCGGAGGATATTACCGGGAGGCTCCGACATTTGCTGATATGGGGGAAATCTATGCAGATATTGCCCAAAGCCTCCGGGGCCAGTACACCCTTTGCTATACCACACACAATCCGTCTTTGGACGGTACGGATCGGACAGTGGCTGTTGTGGCGGAAAACAGCAGAGGTTCAGGAGTTTATACCGTGCCCGGAAGTCCGGATGTCAGTCCGCCGGCCATAACCCATACACCGGTTGCACAATGGCAGGAAAATCAGACCATTCCGGTCACAGCACAGGTCAGTGACCCGGACGACAGCATCACGCAGGTTTTACTTTTTTTCCGCATACCGGGAACGGATTCGTCTTATACACAGAGCATCATGACAAATACCGGAGCAGATGCCTATGCAGGGGAAATTCCTGCAAATCAGGTGACATCAGCCGGAGTGGAATATTATATCACAGCCTGCAATTCCCGTCAGATATGCGTTTCCAGCGCTTCAGCTTCTGCCCCGCATCAGATAACAGTATTTCAGAACCGTCCTCCGGTGATAATGCATACACCGGTTTCGGAATGTATGGCAAACCAGCCTGTGAGCATTTACGCTCAGGCCGATGATCCGGATACAGGAGACAATGTCGACCGGGTTCTTCTTTACTGCCGCATTCCGGGAACAGATACCTATACTTCTGTCCCTATGACAAATGCAGGCGCGAATTTATATAAGGCCGTGATTCCTGCGGAGCAGGTTACGACTGCCGGAATTCAGTATTATATATCAGCATGGGACACGTTCGGCGGGTATGCTGAGAGTGCGTCCGCGGCCGATCCCTATCTGATTGATGTGACTGAGGTGACAACTGACATTCAGCCGCCGGTGGCCGAAGCAGGGCCGGATCAGAGTGTGAATGAACTTGATTCCGTGACCCTTGACGGTTCAGGTTCCGCAGCTTTGACTTCGGACGGAAAACTTGATTATTCCTGGCGCCAGATTTCAGGAAGTAATGTGTCTCTTTTCAATGCCAATACAGCAAGACCGGTATTCACAGCACCCGCAGCCGGGCCCGAAGGTGCTGTTCTGGTTTTTGAACTGACTGTGACAGACAGCTCAGAGGTCAGTGATTCGGATACGGTAAACATCGCGGTAAATGATTCTCTGGCTCCGGAAGCGGCTTTCATACTGACACCCGCCTCTCCTGAGGCCGGAGATACAATACAGTTTAAGGATCAGTCTGCATCCAAAAGCGGAGACATTGTTTCATGGGTCTGGGATTTTGGCGGAGAGGGAAACAGCAGTTTGCAGAATCCGGTATTCAGCTTTGCCGAAAGCGGCACCTATTCCGTGCGTCTGACAGTTCGGGACGGAGCCGGATCTTCTGGAACAGTGATCAAAAATATTACTGTTTCAGAACCGCCCTGCGCAGGTGGTGACTGCGGCGGCGGAAGCGGAGGATGCTTTATCAGTTCCGCAGGCATGGCAGATTCTTCTGCCCTCACCTTAATCGGGGAGGTAAAAAAATGAAAAATACAGTTAAGCATGTTCTTATTTCCATTTTCACTGTGATTTGGTTCCTGCCCCTGAATGCCCATTCCGGAGAAAAGGCCGGTGCTGTCAGTGTCAGCCCTATGGGCGGTGTGTATTTTTTTGACAATCAGCAGGATATTGAAAAAGAGGCCATTGGAGGACTGGGCGCGGCCTACAGTTTCACGGACAACTGGGCCACTGAAATAATGATGAATTACGGACAGTTCAAACATGAATATTTCACCTATGAAAAATGCTGCTGCGAACGGGATCGTGCTGACGGATATATCATGCATCTGGATGCCCTGTATCATTTCCGGCCGGACAAAAAACTGGTTCCCTATATCGCGGCAGGTGCAGGCGGTGTGGTTCTGGACGGGGATCATCTCAAAGAGGAATACGCTACTGTAAACTATGGCGGAGGGCTGAAATATTATGTCACCGACAATATAGCTCTGCGCGGAGATGCCCGGCATGTTTATGATCTTGAGGATTCCAGAAACAATGCCTCTGTAAGTGTGGGTCTGACCTTTCAGTTCGGGGGTGGAAAAAAAGTTGCAGAGCCAAAGCCCGCACCAGCCCCTGCCGCGAAAGCCGAACCTGAACCTGAACAGGACAAGGTGGTTGGCATTGATGAATTCCAGCCAGGGCCGGTAAAGGAAAAAGTGTCCATTGATATGAAGCTTCAGTTTGATCTTGACAAATCCGACATCAGACCTGAATATCATTCCCATATCAAAAAACTGGCTGATTTCATGAAATCCTATCCCCAAACCTGTGCTGATATTGAAGGCCATACCTGCAATATCGGAACTGCCCGTTATAATTTCAATCTTTCCTGGCGCCGTGCGGAAAGCGTGAAATCTTATCTGGTAAAAAATTTCGGCATTGAATCATCCCGGATCAGAACCTTTGGTTTTGGTCTCACCCGGCCCATTGCGGACAACAGTACAGAGGAGGGAAGAATCAAAAACCGGAGGGTTATTGTGGTGGTATCCAACGGAACTTCAAAGGATTCCCCCCCAAAACCGGCATGGGACAGAACCGGCATTTTGCAGGACAGGAAAGACTCCCGGCTGCTAAGGGATATTCAGATGTGCATGGAAAGAGGACAACTGCATGTGGCACTGATTTCTGACCGTACCATAAGGGATTTCAAAGCTTTTCAACTGCGGGAACCCAGGCGTCTGGTGGTGGATCTGCCCGGAAAATGGACAAGCCGGGGCAGTAAGGTACGCACGATTGAAAATGACTGTATCGGAGCCATCCGCATCGGTCAGCATCCGGACAAACTCCGGGTGGTGTTTGATCTGAAAAACGGACAGGCTGCTGCTGTGTCAGTCACTCCGGTTCAGGACGGACTGATGGTCAATGTGGATTCCCACAGTGAGGAAAGGGTGAGCCTGAAATAAAGAATGTGAATTCCGCAAGCAACTGTTTCGGCCTTTTGTAAAGGGGGATTTTCAGACAGTTGCAAAAAAATCCACCGCTTCCTTTTACAAAAAAATGCCGCCAGGCGGCATGACATTGATTTTATGATCGCGGGTTCAGCAGTTTCTTAACATGCTGTTTTTGTAAGCAATGAACAGAATTTTTGAGCAGCTTGAAGAGGTTTTTCCGGATTTTCTGCTGGAAAACTGGACGGTGTGAGAGTATGAAAAGAAAATCATTCAACTATCTGGCAATTGCATTTCTGACGCTTCTTCTTGTTTCCTGTGACAGAAGCAGGGATACTGATCCGGGTGCGGATCGTGTTCCCGGTGTCAGTGATAAAGAAATCCGCATCGGCAGTTCCCTGGCTTTGGGCGGCCATGCCGGATATCTGGGAACCCAGACCCTGAACGGTGCCATGTCCTATATCCGGCATGTCAATGAACAGGGCGGGGTACATGGCAGAAAGATCGAAATAATATCCTATGATGACCAGTATGATCCGCCCCGGTGCGTTTACAATACCCAGAAGCTCATTGTTGAAGATCAGGTCTTCGCCCTGTTCTGCTATGTGGGAACCCCTACCACGGTCAAGATCATTCCCCTGGTGGATGAAGCCCGGATTCCGCTGGTGGGCATGTTCACCGGAGCCAATGAGCTTCGGAAACCCCTTCAGCGTTATCTGATCAATGTCCGGGCCTCCTATTATCAGGAAACAGATGCTTCTGTGAAATATCTGGTGGAAAAACTCGGTCTGAAAAAAATTGCTGTTTTTTACCAGTATGATGCATTCGGTTTTGAGGGACTCAAAGGCACGGAACTGGCTTTGAAAAAATACGGTCTGCTGCCTGTAACCAATGGCACATACACAAGAGGAACCATTGCCATTGAGGAGGGATTTGAAAAAATCTCAGTCTCCGAAGCTGAGGCAGTGGTGATGATTGGAACCTATGATCCCTGTGCTGAGTTTATCAGGATGTCCAGGGCCGCAAATTTCAACCCTGTTTTCTGTTCGGTTTCCTTTGTGGGCGCCGAGGAACTGGCACAGAAACTGGGAAAAGACGGAGACGGCGTTATCATCACCCAGGTGGTGCCTTCTCCTCAGTTATCTGAAATTCACGAAAAATTGTGGGGAGTACGGGAATACTGCGAATTGCAGGCCCGTTATGATCCGGATAATCCGCCCTCTTTTGTGGGTCTGGAAGGCTATCTCAATGCCAGAGTGCTGGTGGAAGGACTGCAGCGGGCGGGAAAAGATCTGAACAGGGAAAAATTCATTGATGCCATCGAATCCATACAGAATTATGATTTGGGAATTGAAAACACACTGTATTTCAGTCCGGAAGATCATCAGGGCCTGGAACGGGTGTATTATACCCGTATACAGGACGGGAAAATTCAACTGATGAGTGACTGAGAGCGTCAGGGAATTTCTTAATACAGAATTCTGACAATGAACCAATCACTATGACGGGGATAAAATGGAAAAACTCAGAAACCTCAGCCTTAAAAACAAGATATTTTTTTCCACACTGGCAGTGATTCTGCTGATCAGTCTGGTGATAGCCCTGTTTACACGGTGGATACTGATTTCCAGTCTGACCTCTGAACTGGAGCGCAGGGGCCTGGGCATTGCCTACAATATTGCTGAAAACTGCAGGGAATATCTTATCACACGGAATCTGCCGGAACTGACCAGTATGCTGTTTGATGCGCGTCTGGGGGAACGCAAGGCGCTGGTTCTCTATATTTTTGTCCTGGACAAACAGAATGAGATTCTGTCCCATACTTTTACCGAAACATTTCCTGAAGGTTATGATCTGGCAAATCCCATTGCCCCTGAAGCACCGCACAGCATCCGCCTGCTGAGGACCAGAAAGTACAGGGCCTATGATGTGGCTGTTCCGGTCAATGAGGGGATCTATCAGGTGGGAACTGTTCATGTGGGAATAGACAAAAACCATATTGACCAGCTCATCGGCAAACTGCGCACCACCTTTGTGGGATTTGTTTCCATTGTAACAGTCATTTTTTTCATAATCAGCCATTATCTGGCCAAATACATCACCCGGCCCATTACCGCTCTGACCAAAATTTCCGATGAAATCAGCCGGGGCAATTTCGACATCAGTCCGGATCTGGGCAGTGACATCCGGTGCTGGGAAATGAAAAACTGCAAAACACAAACCTGCCCTGCATACGGCAATACTGACATTCCATGCTGGTATGTGGACGGAACCCCATGCAGCCTGAGCGACAGGTGTTCCTTTGGAGAAAAAATCAGTGAATGCTATAAGTGCGCTGTGTATAAAAAAGGTGTGCGGGATGAAGTGCGGCAGCTTGCCAATTCCTTTATCAATATGACCAACCGCATCAAACAGTCCCAGGTGAAACTCAAAGAGTCGGAAGGAAAATACCGATCCCTTTTTCACAGCGGTCCCAATCCGGTTTTTGTGCTGGATCGCAAAACTCTGGAAATTCTGGATGCCAACCCCAGCGCGGAGGCCGCCTACGGTTATACCAAAAAGGAACTTATCGGCAGATCCTTCACAGATCTGGGGCCTTTTGAATACGGGAATGCAGACATGTCTGATCCTGATGAGGAAAACTGGCAGAAATCCAGGATTGTCAATCCAAAGGTGCAGCATTTCAAAAAAGGAAATGAATCCTTTTATGTCAATATTCATGCGGCCCCGGCCCGGTATCAGGAACGGGACGCTTTTATAGTAGGCACGACTGATATTACTGAAATGATAGAAAAAGACACCCAGCTCATTCAGGCCAGCAAGATGACCACGCTGGGGGAAATGTCAGCCGGTATTGCGCATGAACTTAACCAGCCCCTCAATGCCATCAAAATGGGCAGTGAATTCCTGAAAATGATGATTGAAGGGGGAAGAAATATTGCAGATCAGGATTTGTACGAAGTATCCGGTGAAATCAGCGGGCAGGTGGATCGGGCAGCAGATATTATCAACCATCTCAGAGACTTCGGACGCAAGGCCGATTTTTCCAAAGAAAAAATATTTATCAACACGCCCATCCGGGGAGTTCTGGATATTGTGGGAAGACAGCTCCGTCTGCAGAATATTGATGTGCAGATGGATCTGGATGAATCTGTTCCCCCCATTCTGGCCCACAATAACCGCATTGAGCAGGTGATTTTCAATCTGGTCACCAATGCGCGGGATGCTATCAACCAGAAATCTGATGACAGCACAGATATTGAAAACCGGGTCATCCGCATCCGTTCATATACAGAAAACGACCGGGTGAAGGTGAGTGTCCGCGACAGCGGCACAGGTATTCCGGAAGCCCTGCGCCAGCGTATATTTGAGTCATTCTTCACAACCAAAAAAATGGGCGAGGGCATGGGACTGGGGCTTTCCATTGCCTCCGGCATTGTGGGGGATTACTGCGGAAGCATTGACATTCAAAGCACCGAAGGAGAGGGAACAGAGATATATCTGTCCTTCCCCAGAGCAGATGTGTGATACCGATTTTCTATTGGTTTTATACAATCCGGAATACAAATCCGGAGGAGTGCAAAAATTGAGCGGAGCGGTTTTTTGCATAGACCCAAGGTAGTGGGTCAAATCCGTTGATAAGGTCTCCCCTCCCTTGAGGGAGGGGCAGGGGGGAGGGTGAAAACATCACTGATTATCCCCCTCCCACCAGGGGAGGGGAATTTTTGGATCAACAGATTTGCACCACTACCCAGACCCAACAGCAAATCCGGAGGAGTGCAAAAATTAAGCGGAGCGGTTTTTTGCACAGACGGAACAGCGGAAAAACTGAATATGGGATCAAATCAATAGCAAATCGCTATAATTTCAATAGGGAATCGGTATGAATCCTGTTTCACAGGTTATTGGCTTTATTTTAAAAAATTATTGATTGAACGGAGCAGACATGCTTACATCCTTATTTATATCCAATTTCCGTATATTCAGTCAGTTAGAGATAAACAGCCTGCGTCGCGTCAATCTGCTTGTGGGCAAAAACAATTCCGGGAAAAGCTGTTTTCTGGAAGCGGTTCAGGTGTATGCTGCAAAAGGACATCCGGCAACTTTATATGGCATTGTGTCTTCCAGAGATGAGCAGTGGGAAAGTGTCATCGCTGAACAGAATCAGAATACTGTCCGGGATATCAATGAGCCTTTGGGATACCTGTTTCACGGTTATCACCTGCCGGATATTGGCGGCAATCCCATTGAAATCGGCCCTGTGGAAGATAAATCGAAACGGCTGTATATCAAAGCCGGTGCGTTTCAGGTGACAGAGGACGAAGAAGGCAGAAGGATAAGGGTTCCGGTCGATCAGGAATCAATGAAAAACGAACTGATGGACATTCAGACAGCCCTGGAATCTGTACAGGGAGGTGAACGGTGTTATTATATTTCTCTGAATTCTCCTTTTCACAGAAAGACTGTTCATTCTCAGCCAAAGGATTTCAATTATCATTTTCAGATTGTTCCGACACGGAATATTGATGATGATAAGATTTCTGTTTTATGGGATAATATCAATCTTACAGATTTGGAGGAGGAAGTCGTATCCTGCCTCAGACTTATTGATCCGAATATTGCGGGCATTGCTCTGGTCGGAGACGCTTCTGACAGATTCAGAAGCAGAAAGCGTATCCCCATTGTCCGATGCAAAGGCATGAATGAAAGACTTCCTCTTAAAACAATGGGGGATGGGATAACAAGACTTTTTCATATAATTCTGGCTTTGGTAAATGCAAAAAACGGCTTTCTGCTGATAGATGAATTTGAAAACGGTATTCACTGGAAAGTTCAGCCCAAATTATGGGAAAGCATTGTCAGACTGGCTGAAAAACTCAATGTGCAGGTGATAGCGACCACCCACAGCAGGGATTGCATTACAGGTTTCTATGAAGTATGGAAATCAAATCCGTCCCTTTGTGCTTTTTACAGACTTGCATCTGCCCATGATTTTGGTTCAAAAATAACCGCTTATTCATGTGAATCACTTTCCGATGCCATTGCTTCGGATGTTGAGGTCAGGTAATGCAGACTGTTTGCAAATACAAAGGGGAGCAGGTTTTGCTTGTGGAAGGGAAAAATGACTGTCATGCTGTTCTGGCACTTTGCAGATACCATTCTTTGCCGGAATCTTTCGGTATTTTTGACTGTGAAAGTGACGTTGGGATTCTCAGACGCTTAAATGCTTTGATTCTCCAGCCTGATCCGCCAAAAACCATTGGAATTGTAATGGATGCGGATCATCCGGATATAAGGGGAAGATGGTTTCAGATTCAGGGAAAAATTGCAGAACACAAGTACACTTTTCCGGCTACCCCAGATCTGCATGGTACGGTTTTGCCTGAAAATTCAGGAAAACCAAGAATTGGAATCTGGCTGATGCCAAACAACAAAGACAGTGGAATGCTGGAGGATTTTCTGATGAAAATGGCTGATAAAGCAACGATGAAGGCTGTTTCTGACTGTCTGGAAACAGCGCTAAGCAAAGGGCTTACTTTTTTTAAACATGTACATCTCAGCAAAGCACTTATCCACACCTATCTGGCATGGCAGGATGAACCCGGAAAAACGCCTGGTCAGTCCATAACTTCCCATGCTTTGAAACCGGATGCTGAAATTGCGGATATTTTTGTCAACTGGCTGAAAAGACTGTTTCTTCTGAGGGAGAATTTCATTGAAAAAAGTACTGGTCATAGATGATGAAACCGGCAATCTGAACATGTTCCGTCTGTTTCTTAGGGCATACGGTTACGAGGTTCTGCTTGCGGAAAACGG
This sequence comes from Desulfococcaceae bacterium, assembly GCA_050180235.1. Lineage (GTDB taxonomy): Bacteria > Desulfobacterota > Desulfobacteria > Desulfobacterales > Desulfococcaceae > JAABRU01. Next base: position 10,382 of record JBFXEJ010000001.1, on the reverse strand, counting down.
CCGGGCCGGACTGGATATTGCGGAAAAGCAGTCTCCGTCCATTGTATTCACAGACATCAAAATGCCGGGCATGGACGGGCTGGAGGTTCTCAAACGCCTCAAACAGCTAAATCCCCTCACAGAAGTGATTGTCATGACCGGACACGGCGACATGGATCTGGCTGTCAAGGCACTCAATCTCAATGCCACGGATTTTATCAACAAACCCATTCACCGGTCAGCGCTGGATGCGGCGCTGGCACGCGCGGAAGAGCGTCTGAAACAGACAGCCGGGAAAGACAATGAGGTGCTGGTGCGCCATTCCGGCAATGTGACGATTCTGGAAATCCGGGGAAATGTCACCTCCCGTTCCGAACAGATTCTCATGGATGCCTATCATTCGGCTGCTTCAGGGGAAATGAAAAATCTGCTGCTTGTTTTTGAGGAAACCTCGTCTGTCAACGGCGCTGGCATTGCAGTGCTGATTCAACTGCTCTCGGAAAGCAAAAAACAGAATCAGCAGGTGGGCATCAGCGGAATTTCTGAAAATTATGTCAAAATTTTTGATATGGTGGGCATCACCCGTTTTGCGGATGTGTACAAAACAGAGGCGGACGCGATGGCAGCTCTGGGAAAGTAAACCATACATCAGAGGAATTGAAATTTTTCTGAAAAATTAGCCGCGAATTACACGAATTGCACGAATATTTTGTGTGATTCGCGGTTAAAATAAAACAGCCGGTTTTAATTTCTGTAAAGTCTGATAATACCAATTCGCTATTGAATTTATACAATAATGTGAGTTAGTTCCTCTGTGTTCTCTGTGGTTTTTTTTCTCTCTGTGTCCTCTGTGGGAAACCGAATCATAAGTATATTTTCAATGGAGAATTGGTATAAGATTAAAAAGCAGATGTTTGTGCTGACCATAAAGAAACTGAAAACTTACAGTTATTTTAACAACTTTTGTCCTCTGCAAAACCGGATGGAGGAGTGCAAAAATTAAGCGGAGCGGTTTTTTGCACCTGCATCTGCTGTTCATAAAAGACAAAAGTTGAGGAAAATACTATTGCATCATTTCACTTAAAATTGTAGGTCGGATTAGCACATGCGTAATCCGACAACCCGGAATATTCCCACAATTTAAGTTGAAACAATGCACTATATTCTGGTTTATTTTTTTAATCATGCCTGACAGATGGAGGTTACAATGAACAGAAAATTATATCAACTGTTACTGATTTTGTGGATTTTTGCAATACTGACAGCAGCAGGTTCCGCACCCGCCTTTTCCGGCACTTTGCCGGAAAAAGGCTCCAAACTGCCGGAATTTTCCATGACCGCGCCGAAAGCCGAAGAGGAACGCACGTATCTGGGAATCGGCAATGATCCGGTTTTTACTTTTGATCAAATCAAAGCTGACATCATCGTGCTGGAAATTGTCGGAGTTTACTGCCCGGTATGCCATAAGCAGTTCCCCAAAATGACTCAGTTTTTCAGCAGAATTGAAAAAGACAGAAGTATGTCTGAAAAAGTGCGCATTGTTTCCATTTGTGCAGGAAATACGGAAAAAGAGGTGGCCTATCTGAAAAAACAGTTCAAACTCAACTACCCGGTTATCACTGATCCCAAATTTGACATACACAAAGCACTTGGCGAACCCCAAACACCTTTTACCATGCTTGTTACAAAAGATCGCAAAATTGTCTACGCGCATCTGGGCATGATCACGGATTTTGACAAATTTTTTTCCATGATCAAAGAAATGGTTCAGTAAAACTGATGACTGACAAAGACAGAAATATATTCCTGCGCAGTGCCTTATGCGAAGCCAAGCGGGAAATGCGCGCTCAGGAGGAAACAGAATCTGCGCTCCGGGTCTGTCTTCTCCCGATTCTGGGAACATTGGGACTGACAGCAGGATTTTTATTTCTCATTGATCGCAGAACCCTCAGCAGCACTTTGCTTTTCCGGGGTTTTCCGGAATCAGAAACCAGCCGTATGCGGGAATTTGTTCCTGACATGCTGGAGCGGTATTTTTCCGAAGATGTCCGTGAAGATGGCCCCTTATGGGCGGATGTGCGTATTGTTCCGGCAGAAAAAACCGCAGGCGATCCCGTTCTGCCACGCGGACTCTGTATGCTGCTGCAATGGTCTGATGATACAGGATATTCCGGTCTGGCAGGATTCTCAGCACCTCTGCTTTATGACATGTTCACAGATGAGGATACCGGATTTCTCAAAGACATGATCCGGAATCTGCTGTTTGCCACAGCACGGATCCGCAGTCTTGCCGAATGCAGGGAACTGGAAAAGGCGCTGGCCCGGAAAGATCAGGAAACCGGAGAAGCCCGCCGGGAGGCTGCTCTTGCCCGTGAAATGCTGGATCGGCAGCTTTTCCATCTCAAAAATCTGCATGAGGTATCCCGTGAACTCAGCGGCATCCGGGACACTGCACGGGTGCTGGATACCTTTCTGATGATGCTGACAGGAATTTTCAGCCCGAACCATGCCTATATTTTCATTGCGGACACAGCAGAAATGCAGGTTCAGATGGCAGTGCGCGGAATGGGGCGGGAGCGATCCGCAGCACAAGCCTTTGATTCACATATGCAAAAAGACACAGAAGAAACTGTCCGCAGACTCAGGGAAGCCGCCAGTCTGAGGCATATGGGAAATATGAGCGCGGATATCATCAGCAGCCGTTCTCTGCTCACTGCGCCGCTGTGCCCGGCTGATGCGGTCATCGGTCTGCTTTTCGCTGTGGATGAATCCGCCATTGGGCTGGCCGGACTGGGGGAAAAAATCACAGGGGAGGCATATACACAGGAAGAGCAGGAACTTTTGGCAGCGCTGATTCGTATCTTCATGGCTTTTGCGGAAAACACCCGTTCCTTTGAAACCATACGCAGACTCAATGAAAATCTTGCACAGCAGAATGCGGATCTGAACCGGACAGTAGGTGAACTGAGGCTCAGCAGAAACAAAATCGAAATTCTGGAGCGGACAAAGGAGGGGATCAAATCCCTTATCCGGCGGGAGGTGGAACGTGCTGACCGCGTGTCTGTCAGGGATCTGATCCTGATACTGTTCATGGGGCTTGCGCTGGGGCTGTTCTTCAATCTGGCCAATCCCGCCGGCATCCGCATTATTCCCCCCTCATGGTCTGCTCCCCCGTCCGCGTCCATTCCCCTGCTTCCTGCAAAATCCCGGATTGACAAAGGGCAGGTCATGCTTGTGGATGCCCGGCCTGCTGAATTCTATCAGCAGAAGCATATACCGGGGGCGGTGAACATTCCCCCCGCACTTTTTGATTTTCTTTACATGATGCACTTTGCTGATGCGGCGCCGGATCATGAAATCATTGTATATGGCCGGAATATCAGCCGACATTATGACAGTACCGTTGCTGCGGAACTGGCAAAACGCGGACATGAAAGGGTGTTCATTCTGGAAGGTGGGCTTGATGTCTGGGAGAAAAACGGCTATCCCACGGCATCAGAAAAAGAATAGGTGATTTCTGAAAATAAATATCCCGGTTCAGTTCACAGGCACAGGGCAAAAGCTGGAAGCTTTTGATACTTTGGCGGTATATTCTTTTCCGGAAACCACCATAGGCAGATGTTTCCTGCTCCAGTTACATTAGACCTCTTTCCAAAGTCAATTTTTATCCAATAAAATCAAGAGAGCAATTCCCACTTTTGCAAGAGGTCTATTGAATACTGCCGCCTGATCCACGAAAGATATTCCCCGGATCGCACCCTGTTCACCCATTCCTGATTTTCCAGAAACCAGAGCACGGTTTTGCGGATGCCGGTTTCAAAGGATTCCGCAGGCCGCCATCCCAGTTCCCGCTCCAGTTTGGAGCAGTCAATGGCATAGCGCAGATCATGGCCGGGCCGATCTTTCACAAAACTGATTAATTCCCGCCGCGTTCTGCTGCCCGGCAAAGGTCTTATATCATCCAGAATTCCGCAGATGGTTTTCACCACTTCAATATTCTGTTTTTCACACCGTCCGCCCACATTATAGGTTTCCCCTTTTTTCCCTTTCTGCATGATGGTCAGAATCGCACGGCAGTGATCTTCCACATACAGCCAGTCCCGCACATTCAGGCCCTGACCGTAAACCGGCAGAGGTTTTTCATCCAGCGCGTTGAGTATCATCAGGGGAATGAGTTTTTCCGGGAACTGGTAAGGTCCGTAATTGTTGGAGCAGTTGGAAAGTGTAACCGGGATGCCGTAGGTTTTGTGCCAGGCCCGCACCAGATGATCCGAAGCTGCTTTGGACGCTGAATAGGGGCTGCTGGGATCATAAGGCGTAGTTTCGGTGAAAGCTCCATCATTTCCAAGACTTCCGAAAACCTCATCCGTGCTCACATGGTGGAAAATCTGTATGCGATCTTTGTATTTTCTGCACAGTTCCAGAAGCCGGAAGGTTCCCACAATATTGGTCTGAACAAAGGACTCAGGCTCCGCAATGGATCTATCCACATGGGATTCGGCTGCAAAATGGCAGATGCTGTCAATTTCATATTCCAAAATGATTCTTTCCATTGCCCCAGAATCACAGATATCAGCCCGGACAAACTGATAACTGTCTGAAAACAAATCCTTGATGTCTTCCAGACTTTCCGGATTTCCCGCATAGGTCAGTTTGTCAGCGTTGATTACCCGTCCGTCAAAATCATCCGCAGAAAGCAGATACCGGACAAAATTGGCCCCGATAAATCCGCATCCGCCTGTCACCAGCATATTTTTCATAATTTTCCTCGTATATACGATCAGTTGTCAAATTTTTTTGCGTTTTGGCTGCAAAGAATTCAGAGACTGTACTACTGCATAACCAATTTAGATTTTATGGTATCAATTCCCATCCTGAAAGGCAGGGCTGTTAAGACGATTTCCATGAAAAAATGGGTAGTGGGTCAAATCCGTTGAAAATCCCCCTCCCCTTGTGGGAGGGGTTAGGGGAGGGGTAAAAATAATATCCTGTAACAAACTGATGTTTTCACCCTCCCCTGCCCCTCCCTCAAGGGAGGGGAGACCGTCTGACCCACTACCAAAAAATGTACCATCATTGTAGGGCGGGCACAAAAAGCCGTGCCCGCCCTACGAAAAACGGTATAATCATTAATGGAAATCACCTAACACCACTGCCCCTTTCAGGCGGGGAATAAATTCATGATTATCTAATGTGATTTCTGAAAATAAATATCCCGGTTCAGTTCACAGGCACAGGGCAAAAGCCGGAAGCTTTTGATACTTTGGCGGTATATTCATTTTTGTAAATAGCCTTAAGTTATTATCTCAGCGTCTGCATCAGACGCTGTGTTTCATAAAGTGCCACAATAATTTTCTGCCAGTGCATATTTTCCTGCGCGCTGAGTTTTCTCCCTTTGCGGTCTTTAAGCCATTTCTGTGCGGGCTGATAACCGCCGATGTAAAATTCCCATGCTTCCGGTGGCACTTCGTCAAAGTATTGGGTATCATTGATATAAACACGCAGTTTGCCATTTGGCATGGGCCTGTTTTTTATCTGTGTGATGATATTGTCACCATGCACAGGGTATTTGGTGATGAGTTTTTTGAGTTTGTTACTTTCCATCAGGTGCAGGGAGCGCAAATCACTGCCTGCTTTGACATAGATGCTGAAAATATCAGCATTTTCCGGGTAGGGAACACGGGGAAAGTCAATTTTCAGAAATTCTTTGTATTTTTCTCTGTATGACGGTGAGTGCAGCACGCCGTAAATATAATCCAAAATGTCAATGGGTGCAAATGTGTTTTCGGTTTCCTCTTTTTCAGGCGTGAATGTGAGATTGAGTTTATCTGCAATCTGCTGAACGATTTCCATGTTCAGGTTGGGAGTTTTTTTCTGTTCGGCATCTTTTGATTGCAGTGCATCTTTTTCCGGATAAACATAGAGAGGAGCCAAGTATGAAATACCAGAACCGGCACTTTTATTTCCTGCTGAACATTGATCAGTAATATGTTTTGATATAAAAATACTGAATTCATAATTTGAACTCATTGGTCTGATCCAGTTTAACCCAACATTTTCGCCTTTAAGAAAATGCAGCATGACTTTGCCGACTATCCGCCAAACCAATTTTTTTTCATAAAAAATATATCTGTTGTCAAAAGGACGATAAGCAAGCGGCTTGATAAATTGGGTTAAATCAGTTTCATTTTGTAAATTCTGCCACCCATCCAAAATATTCCATCCTGCTTTCTTTTTTACATTAAAAATATTATGCAGTTTATCAATATCTGGTTCAGCATTTTTAAAATCATTATAGCGTTGAATTAACAGATTTTTATCATAATCAATTACAAATTCATCATGTGCAGTTGTTATACCAACACCATTTACAGGAAATAAAGTGCTAACAGGAAAGCCAGTATCATATTCTTGCTTTACATCAAAATCTTTTTGTACGAAAAAATAATTAGGTGCAATATTTTTTAATTCTTTGAAATCAATTTGTTGAATAGGATTATTTAAAAGAAAATCATATTTCATTTCCCGTTTGCCATACAAATTAAAATGAAAAACCCTGCCCATTTTGTCAGATTTTTTTTTCCCTGTTTTTACAAAAACATTGATGGAAACGCCCTGCTGAATGTCAAAGACATTTTCATCTTTGCTGCCGTCCGGGCAAACCTCTTTCTTTTTGCTGTTTCCGTGCAGATCAACAATATAAATCTCATCAAAGGTTTTCAGCAGATTCCAGCGCATTCCCCGGAATGTGGGATTATCCAGATAACCGTGATTGGTGATGTAAGCCAGTATTCCTGTGCCGTTTTTTTCAATATAATACTGGCCCATGCGGATAAATTTCACATAATCATCATTAATCCATTTGGAATTTCTTTCTTTCAGTTTTTCCTTTCCGCCGGGTTCTTTTTTGTAATCTTCCATCAAAGCCGTAATCCATTCGCCTTTGTTTGCACTTTCCCCGCTGTAAGGCGGATTGCCCATTGCCACCATAATCGGACTGTCCCGCTTCACCGTGTTTGCCGCATTTGCCTCTTTTCCCAAAAACTGGGCAAATAAGGTATTGGTATCAGGATGATATTCTTCCAAACTGTTTGTCAGATACACAGAAAGGCGCGGCGCATTTTTGCCTGTGGGAAAATAACCGTTCTGCTCCAGCATCATGGCAAGTTTGGTGTGGCAGACTGTGTAACTTGCCATCAGCAGTTCAAAACCGTGCAGACGGGGAATCAAATCAGATTCCACATACTCGCTCCAAAGCCCGGCCTGATCTGCAAAACGCGTATGAATCTGCCGAATCACTTCAGCCAGAAAGGTTCCTGTGCCTGCGGCAACATCCAGAACCTGCACCCGATGCAGCTTTTTCCCGTTAATTTCTGTTTTGCCTGCGTCTGCCAGTCCCTCACTTAATCCGAAATGTGAAATCAGCAAATCATCCACTGCCCGCACAATAAAAGACACGACCTGCTTCGGTGTGAACCAGACGCCTCTGGCTTTCCGTAAGGATGGATCATATTCTGCCAGAAATGTTTCATAAAAATGAATAAAGAGATCGTCCCTGCCCGATTCTTTGCCAAAATTCTGTAGCAAAGATCTGACATCAGTGGCGCAGAAAATTTCGCATAAATCATCAACAACCCATTCAATGCGCTCATCCATATCCACACCCGCGACATAACTGTAAATCTGGCGCAAAAAGGGATTGGTTTTGGGGATAAGATTCTGGGCTTCAAACCGGGAAAAATTGCTGATAGTCGGGTCATGCAGCCGTGCTGAAAACAGACCGTAAGTGACGGTTTGTGCATAAATATCAGCAAACTGTTCCAAAGTCATGTCATGCACCAGAACATTTTTAAATGCCTGATACTGTTCCTTGAGTGTGCTTTCAGCCTCATCCGACAGCACCTGAGAAAACACATCAGCAATGCGCCGGGCTTTTTTTGCCATTTTCCGGGCCAGATCATCGGGTGATTTCAGGGTGATGCCTTTGAAATCAGCAAAATCAATGAACTGCTCATACAGGTCTTTAAACTGGCTGAGATCAGGAACAATTTCATTTTTCCCTGATTTTTTGTTTTTCTCCAATCTCCCGGCTGTAATCGTGTTTATTCTTTTGCCTTCCCGATAAAAACGGAATTCAAGATTGTTGGTCAGAATAAAATTCGGTTCGGCCTCAGAATAGCGTTTGAACTGATCTTTGTTTTTGCCGTGCAGTTCAAAATCATCCAAATCAATTATAAGATCTTTGGCCTCAATGCAGCCGATGGTCAGGCCGAGATGGTTTTTCAGAATATAATCCGGTGCACCGAAGGTCTGTTTTTTCGGTTCATTGGTAATGGCAATTTTTCTGTCATTGGCCTGATATATCCCGTTCAATGTTGCCATTAATATATGCCGGAAACTGTGTTCGGTTGTATTGCCTTTGGCATATTCTTCCGAAAGATTTTTGATATATTCCGCTATGGCTGCCTGCGCCATGTTTTCAGATTTTTTCTGAATTTTCATCTGTCACCTTATCTCCCTTATCCTGCTTTGTCATGGCAGAATTTTCGCGTTTGGAACAACAGTTTTTCATAATTTTTTAGTTATATAAATCTTTGTTTTTATTATATTAAAATAATAAAAATTAAGAGGGAATGGATCAGCGCAGAGTTCATCCTCTTCAGCACATGGTCAGGCTTTTTCCAATGTGTTTTGAAACTCCATTGCCTTTTTGCTTATTTCCTCTCCACTCAATCCCTTAAAAAGATTCTCTCTCCATTTTGTATAATCAAATTTTTCTCTTTGAATAAGAACGATAAACCTTTCAGTTTCAATCATTCCGAGGTTGCGGCTTAATATTTCAAAACCCGACATCTTTATTTCAGAATCCGTTCTCATTGTTTGGCCTCCCGCTCAATTATAAAATTTACAGGATTTGTTATTTTTATTTCTGAACATTCTGCCGTTTTCTTCAAAATACCTTTATCTACTGTTAAAAAATATTGGCATTGCAATGAAACAGCACATGCAACATGCAAAGCGTCAAGAGGTTTTAACCCGATAGTTTTTAATTCATTCATTTTTAGCAGAATATCCTCTGTTTCATTAGTAAAGGAATCAGCCAGTTGTTTCCATTTTTGAATCTCAACCCGTTTTTCCGGAAAAGGATTGGCATTGTTTTCAAAATCAAGAATATAAGACCAGCCCAAGGAAAAATGTCCGGATTTGATTTTCTCCTGAATACCCATTTTTGCTTCTGTTTCCAGTCGTATGCTTAACAGCGACTGATCATCAAACGGTCTGTTGAAACAGCAATTATCAAGATATACTCTCATTTCATTTTGCCTTTGTTCATATTCAGAATGGAACTGTATCTTAACTAAAATTTCCTTATCAAAGTTCGTGCCTGAAAGAACCAAAATAATTCAGAATTTTTTTCATCGGAGTTCATTACCGGTTCAGGCCGCATTCTGCACAAAAATATTTTTATCCAGTTCCAGACTGTAGGATAAAATTGTCTTAATCGTCAGTTTTCTGGAAGCATCAAGAATTTCAATACCTGCAATTTTGCCATCGGATGTCATATCCAGATTCACTCCTTCAGTTCGTAGGGCGGGTGCAGCGTAAGCGTAACCCGCCAACCGGACACAATTCAAAAACAGTGGGTTATATTGTTCAATAATGGTGGGTTACGCTAAAGCTTCACCCACCCTACGAACTGCCCGTCTATCTCTGGAATATATTTTCAGGAAGATCGAATTTTTTGATCAGTCCTTTCAGTGCATAGGGAAGAATCATTGTTTTGCAACCGGAAAGGATTTGTTTCCTTTGAAGAATTTTCCGGAGTGTCTTCCTCCGCTTTTGGCATCAAATTCTATTCCATACTCTTTTAGAATTTCTGTAACTCTTCTCAATTCCAAAGCGTTAGGCATAACATATCTCCGGTATGCCTGTCTTTTTTACAGCAGAAACATTTTTCCTGATGATTGCAGATTCCTCTTTTAACTTCTGTACCCGGAAAACATTCCAAAAATACTGATCATCCGGATCAATGATTTCGTCAAATGCCCCTTGACTGATGGCATAATTCAGATAATCTGTTATACATTCACTGAGTGAGGCAAGTGCGTCTTCTTGATTTTCCCCATGACTTGAAACGGAAAAATCCAGACATCGGGCCACAATAACGCCATCTTCCTCGGTCAGTAGAATGTGCAGATACAAACCGGGAAAATGTTTTATCGTTCCTGTCAACGCTTTTACAGGTTTCATTTCCATGTGTGCATATCTTTCTTTCTTGGGTAGTGGAACTTTTTATGCTGATTTTTTTAATTTATAAATCAATATATTACATAAAATCAGCATGAACAGTATCATGGATGTATAGTATAACTGTCTGTATTTATTATATATGAACAAAAATC